>JAGATN010000003.1 GCA_017621225.1 Muribaculaceae bacterium
CTTGTGCATGTCTTCTTTACGCTTGAAAGCACCGCCCTGGTCATTGAATGCATCGACGATTTCTGCTGCCAATTTGTCGGCCATCGTCTTGCCACCACGTTTGCGGGCATAAAGGATAAGGTTTTTCATTGATATCGACTCCTTGCGATCGGGGCGAATTTCGGTAGGCACCTGGAATGTTGCGCCACCTACTCTGCGCGATTTCACTTCCACTTGCGGAGTGACGTTTTCAAGGGCTTTTTTCCAAATCTCGAGCGCTGTTTTTTCCTCGTTGGGAAGTTTGGACTTCACAGTTTCAAGAGCGCTGTAAAAAATCGTGTAAGCGGTATTCTTCTTACCATCATACATAAGATGGTTAACGAATTTCGACACTCTTACATCATTAAAAACGGGATCAGGTAATACAACCCGTTTCTTAGGTTTTGCCTTTCTCATTGATTGTTTTCGAAATTTTGTTTTTGTTTGCTTGGTTGCTTTTTGCTTTTTTCTTCAACGGCGTTCTCTAACACCATTTACTCAACCGGCGAATCAGCCTTCCAATAAATCAAAAACGAAGTTTAAAACTTGTTTTCTTATTGATCTCTTTTGTTTTGTAAGATTTTGCAGCTTCCGACAAAATTACTTCTTGGCTGCTTTCGGACGCTTGGCACCGTACTTCGAGCGACGCTGGGTGCGATCTTTTACACCGCTGGTATCCAAAGTTCCGCGAACGATGTGATAACGCACACCGGGCAGGTCCTTTACACGGCCGCCGCGAACAAGTACGATCGAGTGTTCCTGAAGATTGTGGCCTTCGCCCGGTATGTAGCTGTTCACTTCCTTACCGTTGGTCAATCTCACACGGGCAACCTTACGCATTGCCGAATTAGGCTTCTTGGGGGTGGTGGTGTACACGCGAACGCACACGCCACGACGCTGCGGGCACGAATCCAATGCCGGCGACTTGCTCTTGTCCTCGAGGGCCACTCGTCCTTTTCTTACTAATTGCTGAATAGTAGGCATCTTAGTTCTTGTTTTTACTTTCGTTTATTAAATTATCTCTGTTTTTTCGTTTCTAACGCATTGCTTCGTCACGCACACGCGCACCAAGTATCGCGCTATTTTTCAAATAGTTATCCGCGATTAGGCGCACTTTACGCTTCAAAAGCGTTGCAAAATTACTAACTAATTTACTAATAGCCAAATATTTTTGCATTTATTTTAAATCTATTTTAAATCCGTGCCGAGTCCATCTCGAATCCGTGCCGAATCATCTCGATTCGAAACGCATTCCCGTCTATTCACGGCGAAATCTCACACTAAATCACGCTCCCCAACCCCGCAATCGGGCATTCGGCCTATCATTTCCCTTGATTCGGTCATAGTATGCCTCACACGCCATAACCGAGCGCCACATACGCCGTCAGCCTATCTTTATGCCTGAAAATCCCATGAACGCCATAGCCAGCAATCCGGCGCATATCAGGGCTATCGGCACTCCCCTCATCGAGCACGGAACGTCGACGAGCTGCAATTGCTCCCTTATGCCCGCAAATATCACGAGCGCAAGCGTGAAGCCAATGGCCGTCGACACCGAATAGACCAGACTCTCCATAAACCCGAAGCCGCGCTGCGTAACGAGAATGGCCACACCGAGCACCGCGCAGTTGGTGGTGATGAGCGGCAGAAACACCCCCAACGCCTGATAGAGCGACTGAGCCACTTTTTTCAGCACTATTTCAAGCATCTGCACCAACGACGCTATGACAAGTATGAACGCAATGGTCTGTATGAATTGCAAGCCGAGAGGCTCAAGCACCGCCGTCTGCAATATCCACGTAACGCTCGTGGCCAACGCCATGACAAACATCACCGCCGCGCCCATTCCCACGGCCGACTCAAGCCGCTTCGACACACCAATGAAGGGGCATATGCCGAGAAACTGCGAAAACACTATATTGTTGACAAATATAGCCGTAACTATTATCGAAATGTAAGTGAGCATATGAATTTATCGTCGATTAATGCGGTTAAACAAAGCTATCATAAGCCCCAGCACGATGAATGCGCCGGGAGCGAGAACAAACACCAACGACCCGAACCTCTCGGGATAGACGTCGAGGCCAAACACCCTACCCGTGCCCAAAAATTCGCGCACGGCACCAAGCATCGTAAGAGCCAGCGTGAACCCGAGGCCCGTACCTATTCCATCGCACATAGAATCGACCACCGAATGCTTCGACGCAAACGCTTCGGCGCGGCCGAGCAATATGCAGTTCACCACTATGAGCGGAATGAAGATGCCCAGCAATGCGTTGAGCGACGGCAGATAAGCCTGCATCAGCATCTGCAGCACGGTTACAAACGTGGCTATGACTATTATGTATGCCGGAATGCGCACCTTTGAGGGCACGAAGCCCTTTATGGCCGATATGGCCATATTGGAGCACACCAGCACACCCATCGTGGCAAGCCCCATGCTCATGCCGGTAATGGCGCTGCCCGTGGTGCCGAGCGTAGGACACATACCCAGCAGCAGTACGAACGTCGGATTATTTGCAATCAATCCGTCGTATATTATGCGAAGTTTGTTATTCATTGCCATATCAGTTCAATTTGCTGTTTCAATTTGATGAAAGGCATCGTACGCCGTGCGCAGGGCTTCGAGAAACGCGCGCGAAGTAATCGTGGCCGCCGTGATGCCGTCGACATCGCCGGCATCTTTTGCCACCGTCATATTCGCCCGCGCCGGCGAGCGCCCTATCACCGACCGATTTCCTTCGGGCGAACGAAACCATTCGTTCATCTTGGCTCCGAGACCCGGAGTCTCCGCGTGCGAGAGCACTTCATATCCGGTCACCGTGCCATCGGCATCGAAACCGAACATCACATCTATGCGCCCCGAAAAACCGTTCATCGAAAATCCTTCAACGGCCGCGCCCACCAACCTGTCGCCCTCTTTGGCGGGATATACCTTGACCGAATCGCCCCCTACGGCCACTACGACGGCCTCCGACAGCGGATCGTTGTCGAACTTCGGGGCCACCGACTCTATGGCCGATATGCGCCCTTGGCGGTTGGCTTCGGCCACGGGCCCGGCAGTAATCACGTTGACCCACGCAAGCAGCAGGCCGGCCAACGAGGTTATTATGCCCAACGTCGCCACCATCGACAGCAGCGACGACTCTTTCTTCTCCGAATTGCTCATTTCGCCATCCTCCTTTCACCAAATTTGCGCGGTTTTATATATCGGTTTATGAGCGGCGTAAATCCGTTCATAAGCAATATGGCAAACGATACGCCCTCGGGATAAGCACCCCAGTGCCGAATCACCATCGTTATCAGGCCTATCATAACGCCATACACCACCATGCCTTTATGGCACATCGGCGAAGTGACATAGTCGGTGGCCATGAATATGGCTCCGAGCAACAGACCGCCCGACAGCAACTCCACGCCCACGTTCGAGCCTATGCACAGGGCAAACAGAGCCACCGTGCCCATTATCGACAATGGTATGTGCCAACTGATTATACGAGTGGCAAGCAGATAAATCATGCCCAGCAGCAGCGCAATCGACCCGACCTCGCCGAGCGATCCGCCGACAAGCCCCAACGCGTTATCGACCAAATCAATGTCGTCGGCCGACACCTCGCCCATCTTGATGCGGCTCAGCAGCGTGGCCCCGGTAGCGGCATCGACATACTCCAGCCTGTCGGCCAGCGGCAACGGCCACGACGTCATCTGCGCCGGAAACGAGAGCAGCAAGAAAACGCGCCCCACGAGCGCGGGATTGAATATGTTGCAGCCGAGGCCGCCAAACGACATCTTGCCGATGCCTATGGCCACCAACGCGCCAATCACCACTATCCATGCCGGAAGGTTGCTCGGCAAGTTGAGAGCAAGCAGCAACCCCGTCAGAATGGCCGAGCCATTCGACAGCTGCGGCCTGCGCCCCAGCATATAGCGCTCAATTAGACATTCAAACGCCATGCACGACAACACGGAAACCGAAACCACCGCCAGTGCGCCAAGCCCGAAATAAAACAGCGCGCACCCTAATGCCGGAACAAGCGCCGCCACCACATGCCACATACAGCTTCGAACGGTGCGCGAAGTATGCACGTGCGGCGAACCCGATATAATCAACATGTTTTCCATACAATCATTTATCTTCACATTTTTTCTTGCGTTGCCTTATTCGTTCTGCAACCGTAGCTTTTCCATAACGCACGTAATCGAGCAACGGACGAGCCGCCGGACACACATAGCTGCACGAGCCGCACTCTATGCAGTTCGTCACTTTCTGCTCCTCCGCCTCGTCAAACATCCTGAACCTCGACAACGTGCTGATGAGATAAGGCTCGAGCCCCATGGGGCATGCCTCCACGCACGCGCCACAACGTATGCACGGCATCACGGCCTGTCGCGACGCCTCCCGCTCCAAAATCACCAATATGCCCGACGAGCCCTTGGTCAACGGCGCATATATCGTCTCGATGGCCTTCCCCATCATCGGGCCGCCAATCACTATCTTTCCGGTGTCGGCGGGAATTCCCCCGGCCACCTTCAACAGCTCATTTATGCCCATGCCCACCGGCACCCGATAGTTTCCCGGACGCGCGGTTCCGGCCACGGTGACCACGCGCTCCATCAGCGGTTCGCCATACAGGGCGGCACGATACACGGCGCGCGCCGTGGCCACATTCTGCACTACGGCACCCACCGACACGGGCAGTCCGCCCGAAGGCACTTCGCGACCGGTAAGAGCGAATATCAACTGCTTTTCGCCACCTTGCGGATATTTCACCTTAAGCGGCACGACGGTCACGTCGACACCGCAGCAGGCAGCCGCGCGCTTCATGGCCACGATGGCATCAGGCTTATTCTCCTCTATGCCCACTATGGCCCTTTTCACGTCCACGGCCCGCATGAGCAACTTTATGCCTCCCATTATCTCGTCGGGGCATAAGCGCATTATGGCGTCGTCGGCCGTAAGATACGGTTCGCATTCCGCCCCGTTTACTATGAGCACGTCGGCTTTCAAGCCTTTCGGCACCGCGAGTTTCACGTGCGTGGGAAATGCGGCACCGCCCAATCCCACTATGCCGGCATCGGCCACCATGGCTCGTATCCGCTCCCCGTCGAGGCCATCGAGTTCGTCAATGCTGCGACAAGGCTCCACGTTTTTACGCCTAACCTCGTCGTCGCAATGATCGGCCTCGTCGGCCTTCACCGTTATGCTGTCGGCCATATATCCGTATGGCGTCAATGATCTGTCAACCTTCGTAACCACACCGCTTATAGGAGTGTGCACGCACGCCGACACCACGCCGCAAGCGGTGGCCACCATATCGCCACGCCTCACCCTGTCGCCTTTTGACACTGCCGCCTTTGCGGGCGCACCAATATGCTGCGACAGCAAAAGCGTAACCTCATTCGGCAACTCTACATCTTCGATGTCGGCTGCCGTTTTGTTTTCCGCCGGATGAATTCCTCCTTTATTAAATGTCGTTCCCATTCAGGCTCTATATCGTTTCACATCAAACTGAACAATCTGACTTACGCACCGGAAAGTTCGACGTGCGTATGGCCCCGGTCGGACATACGGCTTCGCACTTTCGGCACAATTTGCATTTTTCGGGGTCTATCACGGCAAGGTTGCCGTTTACGGTTATCGCATCGTGGCTGCACACGCCCGCACATTTCCGGCACCCTATGCATCCGGCCTTGCACACCTTCATGGTGTACGCGCCCTTATCGCGACTCGAGCAGGCCACCCATACGCGCATTCCGCGCGGCCCCTTGCTCCGTATCATTATCACCTTTCGCGGGCAGGCATCCGCGCACGCGCCACAACCGGTGCACTTCGACTCGTCCACCACCGGCAGGCCGGTGGCCTCATCGATATGGATTGCGTCAAATCGGCATGCCGACACGCAATCGCCACATCCCAGGCATCCGTATCCGCACATCGACTCGCCGGCTCCAACGGCATTCTCCGCGCTGCAAAGCCTGATGCCATCGTAACGCACCCTGCGCGGGCGCATCTCGCAAGAGCCTCCGCACTTCACCACGGCTATCTGCGGTGTCGCCACTGAAGCCTCAAGCCCCAACAGAGCTGCAATACGCTTCATGGCTGCATCTCCCGCGCCGGGACATACAAGCGACTCCAACGAATCGGCCGCAACGCATGCCGTAGCGAAGTCATGGCAACCGCTACGTCCGCAAGCGCCACAATTGGCACCGGGGAGCAACGACTCCACCTCCCCTATGCGAGGATCTTCATGCGTATGAAATTTTTTTGCAACGACATAAAGCAATGCCGCGCCCACGACACCTATCGCACCCAAAACCAATACGGTAATCAATATAACCTGCATTTCGACACCTTAATAATTAACAAAACTTCGGTTCAGATGCCGGGGAGCGACTCAACATGCCATTTAAGACCGCCCTCGACTTTCCTTCTCGACAAATACAGCACAATGTAATACGCCACTACCGACACCAGCAATGCCAATGCGGCAACCGACTCGCTCAATCCGCAGGCAAGCGCCACGAGCGCCACCAATATGGCCAACACGCACGGCACGACCAATGCCAACAGCACGGCCCTCCATTGCGTACCGCCAATCGGACGCACCACGACGTCGTCGCCCACTTTAAATTGCTCTACCGCATCGGTGGCGACCAAAATCGTATTGTCGCCGGCATCAATGCCACATAAGCCCGACGCTGCACATCCTTCACATTTCACAGCATCATATATTTTCACAGACATACGCCCGGACATAATATCAACGATTCTTCCTCTATGATGAACGGTGTCTAACATTAGCAAAATAGATATAGTAGTTGAATAAGTACGCAAATTTAGCTATTTTTTCGCACATCGCATTTTTCTTTTGCCATCAATTTGTTTGACCCGTGAAATGATTTTCATACATTTGCCGCAAACAACTAAAACCGCATTAAAACATGGCCAAACACAACGAAATCGGAGCCTGGGGCGAAAGCCTTGCCCGCGATTTGCTGATAACAAAAGGATATGCCATCGTGGGCACAAACATATCCATAGGCAAAAACGAGCTCGACATCGTGGCAATGAAGGACGACCGCATCGTTTTCGTGGAAGTGAAAACGCGCAGCGACGACTTCGACGATCCGCTAAATGCCCTCGATACTGCAAAGATACGTCATCTCACGCGCGCCGCCGACTCATACGTAAGAGCCTACAACATACCGCACGAAATTCAATTTGACGTAATTGTGGTAATAGGCACTCCCGAGGGAGAACACACCATAACTCACTATGCCGATGCATTCAGAGCCCCCATCGGAGGATTCATTTAATAAGCAAAAATACGCACTCAAATTTTTTTTCGAAAATTAAGCGATTTTTTTCAAGATTAATTTGGTAGATATGTTTTTTATGCATACCTTTGCAATGGTTACAAATTTGTAATCATTACAAAGTTTAAAATCTAAGTATATGCAGCATTCAGCAACCGACATATCCGCCATACTCGCAAAGGCCGACATAAAGCCTTCGGTTCAGCGCATCGCCGTGTTGCGATATTTGCTGGAAAACAGATGCCATCCCACCGTCGACGACATATATCGGTCGCTTTCAGTGGAAATGCCGTCGCTGTCGCGCACAACGGTCTACAACACCCTGTGGCTTCTTGCCGAACGCGGAGCCATCCTGAGCCTCGACATTGAGCGCGGAAACACCCACTTCGACTATGCCGAATGTCCGCACGCGCACTTCAGATGCAACAAATGCGGC
The DNA here is from genome assembly GCA_017621225.1 of Muribaculaceae bacterium. GTDB lineage: Bacteria > Bacteroidota > Bacteroidia > Bacteroidales > Muribaculaceae > Paramuribaculum. Next base: position 7,772 of record JAGATN010000003.1, read on the forward strand.
GCCATATACGACATACCGCTCACCCATACGTGTGTCGGACTATCAGATGCGAGGTTTCACGTCGATTCAATAAACGTATATTACACAGGCACCTGCAAAAAGTGCTTCAACCCAAATTCGAAAATCAAAATTCAAAATAATCAACATTAAGTATAATCATTAAAACAAAAATCACTATGTCAAAGAAATTTATCTGCACCGTTTGCGGTTACGTACACGAAGGTAACGAAGCTCCCGAAAAATGCCCTATCTGCGGCGCTCCCAAGAGCAAGTTCAAAGAACTCAACGAAACTGAAGCCCTCAATTTCGTAACCGAGCACGAAATAGGCGTTGCCAAAGGCACCGATGCCGAAATGATAGCCGACCTTACCGCACACTTCAACGGCGAATGCGGCGAAGTAGGCATGTATCTCGCAATGTCGCGTCAGGCCGACCGCGAAGGCTATCCCGAAATCGCCGAAGCCTTCAAGCGCTACGCTTGGGAAGAAGCTGAACATGCTGCAAAATTCGCTGAACTGCTTGGCGAATGCGTATGGGATACCAAGACCAACCTCGAAAAGCGCATGGCAGCCGAAGCAGGCGCAAATGCCGACAAGATGCGCATAGCACGTCGTGCCAAGGAATTGAATCTCGACGCCATCCACGACACCGTTCACGAAATGGCAAAAGACGAAGCTCGTCACGGTCAGGGATTCGAAGGTCTGTACAACCGTTTCTTCAAGAAATGATCTACACACAAATTTAACAGCCAAAGAGGTTGCATCGGCCATTCATTTCCGATGCGACCTCTTTTGTCATATACCGACATGGGCAATGACGATGATTGAGCGAAGGCGCGTTAATTAACATACGTGACGAAAACAAGCCGGCAACGATGTGCGTTTCAATTGTAAACAATCATTTAAACAGTCGTTTCAATCATGCATAGCATCATATTCTCAGCCCTACGCCATTCATGCAAGGCCGCGATAGCTGCCTTGATAGGCGTAGTCGCAATGTCAGGCATGCCGTACGACGGCATCGATGCCGAATGCAACAACTTCAAGCATTCATTCGGATATGATCTGACACAAGAAGCCACGCCCGAGATATTCAAGCTCATAGCCATATTGCGTCAGCACACCGATGTGAGTTGGGCCACGGCATTGATACTTGCCGAAATAAACCCCGACAACAGCCGTGAGATACTCGCACGAGGATATGCGCTAAGCAGCCCGCCAAACGGCGATGAAAACCTCGAACGGCGCGAAATGTCCGATTCACAAAGGCTGTCGGCCCGAAGCATCGTGGAGCGGCTTGAAAACGACGATGCGTTTTCCCGACAACTGTCGAAAGCCAAAACCGAGTTTTCGGCAATCAAAAAAGCCACGCAGCCTGCGGTGGTCGGTACGTTCCAAAACAGGAACTAAAAAACATCCGCATCCACCGAACGATATGCCGTCAGACGGCGTTACATATATACATACTTATACTGTCGAATAAAACACAATAACGAATGAAAAGCATAAAAGAAACATTGTTTGGACGCAGAAGCATACGCCGCTACGAACGCGAATGCATTCCTGCCGAAGCTCTCGACACCATATACGAAGCCATACGTAACACCCCTACGAGTTACAACGGGCAGCAGTTTTCGGTCATCGACGTATCCGATCAGGCCATAAAGGAACAGCTGTACGAAATAGTGGGGCAGAAACAGATCAAGACATGCAGCCACTTCCTGCTGTTTTGCGCCGACTTCAACAAGATAGCCACCATAGCCGAAGCGAAAGGGATAAACATGTCTGAATTCACAAAAACGCTCGACGGCATAATAGTGGGCACCGTCGATGCCGCATTGGCAATGATGAGCGCGGTGGTAGCCGCCGAGTCATTCGGCCTCGGCACCTGCTGCATAGGCTACGCCCGAACGGCAGCGCCCGAAGCAGTATCGATATTGCTGAATCTGCCCAAATACACCTATCCCGTATGCGGACTGGCCATCGGAGTGCCGCGCGAAATGCCCGACCTGAAGCCAAAGCAACCATTGTCGCTGATAATACACCAGAACCGTTATCGCGACGACGACTTGCTACCCGACCTTACGGCATACGACGAAGAAATAACCCGATTCAACGCCACCCGCTCCGGAAGCAAGACCGACAACGACTGGGCCTCGCACATAGTCGACTATTACCATCAGGCCATGTCGTATCGTCTGCTCGAAGCTCTGCGTCAACGCGGGTTCGACGCCATCGAATAACCGACTACATCTGATTTCATCTATTTTTAAATTCCTTCATAGACAACGGAGGTGCACCGGAATGCGTATTTAGGTGCACCTCATTTTTTTGCCGGCGCGCAAAGCCGGCGAGAGTGACATTTTTTCATGTTTTCCGTTAAATGCATCGCAAAATGCATACGATACAGATTTTTTAATTAACTTTGCACGGTTTTCACGATAGAAATATTGGAGACCAACAAATATCACATATTTCATATATCTATCGAATGCGAAATACAAAGCGAGCCGTTCTGATTCTTGAAGACGGCACCAGATTTGAAGGGAAATCATTCGGATACGAAACGGCAACGGCCGGCGAAGTAGTGTTCAACACCGCGATGACAGGTTATCCGGAAAGCCTTACCGACCCATCATATGAGGGTCAGATTCTCGTCACCACATATCCTCTTCTTGGTAATTACGGAGTGCCTCCCCGAAGGGAAAAAGACGCAGTAAGCGAATATTATGAAAGCGACCACATACATTGTCGCGCAATAATAGCCCAGGACTACTCATTCGATCATTCGCACTGGCAGGCCGACCGCTCGTTGGCCCAATGGCTCAATGAAGAAAAAATACCCGGAATATACGGCATCGACACGCGCGCGCTGACAAAGCATCTGCGCGAAAAAGGCTCGATGCTCGGAAAAATAATCGTAGACGGATGTGACGACATACCTTTTTACGATCCAAACAAAGAAAACCTCGTGGCCAAAGTGAGCTGCACGAAAATAGAAGAATTCGGCAGCGGAGAAAAAACGGTGGTATTGGTTGACTGCGGAGTAAAGCACAACATAATACGCTGTCTTACTCGCCGAGGCGTAAAAGTGGTGCTCGTGCCATGGAACTACGACTTCACCACGATGAATTACGACGGGCTGTTCATCTCGAACGGACCGGGAAACCCCGACATGGCCGAAGAAACGGTAAAGAACATACGTAAGGCCATCGAAATAGGCAAACCCATATGCGGCATATGCATGGGCAACCAACTGCTTTCGAAAGCAGCCGGAGCACGCACGTTCAAGCTGAAATACGGTCATCGCAGCCATAATCAGCCCGTGCGCAAGGCGGGCACCGACAACTGCTACGTGACATCGCAAAATCACGGCTTTGCCGTCGACTCGGCGACGCTTCCTCCCGACTGGGAACCGCTGTTCATAAACATGAACGACGGAACGAACGAAGGGATACGCCACAAGACGAAACCGTTTTTCTCGGCACAGTTCCATCCCGAAGCAAGTAGCGGCCCCAAGGATACGGAATTTATTTTCGACGAATTCATCAACCTATTGTAGTCACTTTCCATCACCATCCAGATCATGACCCACGAACGAGACATAAAAAAAGTATTGCTGCTTGGTAGCGGCGCCCTGAAAATAGGCGAAGCGGGCGAATTCGACTATTCAGGCTCACAGGCTCTGAAAGCTCTGAAAGAAGAAGGCATCACCACCGTGCTGATCAACCCCAACATTGCCACCGTACAGACATCAGACGGATTTGCCGACAAAATATATTTCTTGCCGGTAACGCCCTATTTCGTCGAGAAAGTGATAGAGAAAGAGAGGCCCGAAGGCATTTTGCTGGCATTCGGAGGTCAAACGGCCCTCAACTGCGGCGTGAAGCTTTACGAATCGGGCGTACTTGAAAAATACAACGTAAAAGTTCTCGGCACTCCCGTGCAAGCCATAATGGACACGGAAGACCGCGAACTATTCGTGAAAAAGCTCGATGAAATAGATGTAAAGACCATAAAAAGCGAAGCCGTAAACACCATACATGATGCCATACAGGCCGCAAACGACCTCGGCTATCCCGTGATAGTGCGCGCCGCGTATGCTCTCGGCGGATTGGGAAGCGGATTCTGCGACAACGAGGAAGAACTCGTGGCCCTCACGGAAAAAGCCTTGTCGTTCTCACCCCAGGTGCTCGTGGAGAAATCGCTCAAGGGATGGAAAGAGGTGGAATACGAAGTGGTGCGCGACCGTTACGACAACTGCATAACGGTGTGCAATATGGAAAACTTCGACCCGCTCGGCATACATACCGGCGAAAGCATCGTGGTGGCCCCCTCGCAAACCCTCTCGAACGAAGACTACCATTATCTGCGAAAACTCGCCATAAAGATAATTCGCCACATAGGCATAGTGGGAGAATGCAACGTACAGTATGCGTTCGACCCCATGTCGATGGACTACCGCGTAATAGAAGTGAACGCCCGTTTGAGCCGTTCGAGTGCCCTCGCGTCGAAAGCCACCGGCTATCCGCTGGCATTCGTAGCCGCGAAGCTCGGCTTGGGCTACGGACTGTTCGACCTTAAAAATTCAGTGACAAAAGAGACCTCGGCGTTCTTCGAACCGGCACTCGACTACGTGGTGTGCAAGATACCGCGTTGGGATTTGGGAAAATTCCATGGCGTGCGTCGCGAAATCGGCTCGTCGATGAAATCGGTTGGCGAAGTGATGGCCATCGGTCGCACTTTCGAGGAAGTCATTCAGAAGGGTCTGCGAATGATCGGACAGGGCATGCACGGATTCGTAGGAAACAAAGAAATTCCGGTGGCCGACATCGACAAAGCGCTCAAAGAGCCCACCGACAAGCGCATTTTCGTCATTGCCACCGCCATGAAGGCCGGCTACACCGTCGACAGGATACATGACCTCACGAAAATAGACAAGTGGTTCCTGTACCGACTGAAAAACATAATGGACACGGCCAAGTCCCTGACTGAATTCGACTCGGTGGAACACATCCCCGAACAGCTGCTCAGAACGGCTAAACAGCAAGGATTTTCCGACTTCCAGATAGCCCGCGAGGTGTTCAAACAGAATATGACCAACCCCGAATCGTCGAGCCAAGCCATACGCATGCGCCGCAAGAAGCTCGGCATATTGCCGGTGGTGAAGCAGATTGACACTCTCGCAGCCGAATATCCCGCACAGACCAACTATCTGTACCTGACGTACAACGGATCGACCAACGATGTGGAGTATCTGCACGACCATCGTTCGATAGTGGTGCTCGGATCGGGTGCATACCGCATAGGCAGCTCGGTGGAATTTGACTGGTGCTCGGTAAACGCACTGCTGACCGTGAAAAAAGAGGGCTGGAGATCGGTAATGATCAACTACAACCCCGAAACGGTGTCGACCGACTACGACATGTGCGATCGCCTGTACTTCGACGAACTCACATTCGAACGCGTAATGGACATAATGGAGCTCGAGCAGCCACACGGAACCATATTGTCGGTAGGTGGACAGATTCCGAACAATCTTGCCACGAGGCTCGACGAACAGCACATAAACATACTTGGCACCTCGGCCAAAAGCATCGACAACGCCGAAGACCGAAACAAATTCTCGGCAATGCTCGACCGCCTCGGAATAGATCAGCCCAGATGGCGAGAGCTGACGAACTTCGACGACATAAACAAGTTTATCGACGAGGTGGGATTCCCCGTTCTGGTTCGTCCGAGCTATGTGTTGTCGGGAGCCGCCATGAACGTATGCTCGAATACCGACGAACTGCATCGCTTCCTGCGCCTCGCCGCCAACGTGTCGAAACAGCATCCGGTAGTGGTGACCGAGTTCATACAGAACGCAAAAGAGATCGAAATGGATGCCGTGGCCCAGAACGGCGAGATAAAGGTATACGCAATTTCCGAGCACATCGAATATGCCGGAGTGCATTCGGGCGATGCCACCATTCAGTTCCCGCCTCAGAAGCTGTATGTCGAAACGATGCGACGCATCAAGAAAGTGTCGTCACAGATTGCCTCGGCGCTCAACATATCAGGCCCGTTCAACATCCAGTTCCTTGCAAAAAACAACGACATAAAGGTAATCGAATGCAATCTGCGCGCCTCGCGAAGCTTCCCGTTCGTGTCGAAGGTGCTTAAAATAAACTTCATCGACCTTGCCACGAAAGTGATGCTCGGAATACCGGTTGAAAAGCCGCACAAAAATGCATTCGACCTCGACTACGTGGGCGTAAAAGCATCGCAATTCAGCTTTTCGCGTCTTCAGGGCGCCGACCCGGTGCTTGGCGTCGACATGTCGTCGACGGGCGAAGTGGGATGCATCGGCGTAGACACGTCGGAAGCCGTGCTCAAAGCAATGCTCTCGGTGGGCATGCGCATACCGCAAAAAGGCGTTTTGCTGTCAACCGGATCGGCCAAACAGAAAACCGACATGCTCGATGCCGCCCATCAGCTACACAACAAGGGATATCGCATATATGCCACCGGCGGCACGCACCAGTTCCTCAACGACAATGGCATTCCGGCCATAAGGGTTTACTGGCCGAGCCAGGCCGACATGTACCCGCAGGCGCTGCAACTGCTCCACGACAAAGAGATTGACCTCGTGGTAAACATACCGAAAAACCTTACGCCTACCGAATTGGGCAACGGGCACAAGATTCGCAGAGCGGCCATCGACCTCAACATTCCGCTGCTCACCAACGCCCGACTGGCATCGGCATTCATCAACGCATTTACCACGCTGCCTCTCGACAACATCGAAATAAAGTCGTGGGACGAATATTAATCAAGCCCCAACCCCTCTGACGCATGACATTAGGAAATTGCTGCCGCGATGCACAGTCGAAACTCGAAACGCACTATCCCCCGGGCGAAGCTCGGGAAATGGTGCGCATAATCATGGCGCATCTCAAAGGATATACCCCCGTCGACCTGATAATAAAAGCCGACGATGAGGTGAGCGACTTCATATCGGGGAAGGTGGATGCCATAGTAAAGCGACTTCTTAATGACGAACCGATTCAATACATATTCGGCGACACTCAGTTTTACGGCCTCACGCTAAAGGTCAACTCCCATACTCTCATACCACGGCCCGAAACGGAAGAACTCGTCGACTTCATCGTAAAGTATTACTCCGGTCGCAGCGACCTGAACGTGCTCGACATAGCAACCGGCTCGGGATGCATAGCGATAGCACTCGCGCGCAATCTGCCGTTTGCATCGGTATGCGCCACCGACATTTCGGCCGACGCTCTCGAAGTGGCGCGCGCAAATGCCACCTCGCTCAAAACCGACGTAAAGTTCAAGCTATGCGACATTATGTCGATGCCCGCCTCCGACGATGCCGACCTGTACGACATCATAGTTAGCAACCCGCCCTACATAGCCACAAGCGAGAAAGCGGCCATGGCTCCGAACGTGCTCGAATACGAGCCTCACGGCGCCCTATTCGTGCCCGACAGCGATCCGCTGAAATTCTATCACGCCATATCAAACTATGCCTTAAAGGCGCTACGCAATGCCGGAAAGATATATTTCGAAATAAATCCGCTCTATGCCGACGCTCTTAAACGCGACATGAACTCGGCCGGATGGGGCGACGTGACATTGCTGCGCGACATATCGGGCAAATACAGATTTCTGACAGCCATAAAACAACCATACTGACGCATCCCAATCCATGAAGAAGCCGATATCGCCCAAGGCAGCCCTCGACCGACTCGAATCATTGTGCGCACGAAGCGAACAATGCACGTACGATTTGCGCCGAAAGTTGACCCAATGGGGCATTGCGACCGACGAGAGCAATAAGATAATCGAGAGCCTCGCGGCACGGCACTTCGTCGACGATGCCCGATTTGCAGCGTCGTACGTTCGCGACAAATACCGATTCAACTATTGGGGCCGAGCCAAGATAGTGGCCGGACTCATAGCCAAGCGCGTCGACAGGCAGAAGATCGACAATGCCCTTGACGAAATAGACCCCGACGAATACGCCCGACTGGCAGCGGCGGCCCTGAAATCAAAAGCAAGAAGCATAAAGGATGTAGATACATACGAAGGACGCACACGTCTGTTCAGAGCCGGAATTGCAAAGGGCTATGAGGCATCGCTCGTGTCAAAGATAATAAAGGAGACGAGAACATGGGACTGAAATCGAGCCTCCGAGAGTGGATCGACGATCTGCTGGGCGTCATATATCCCAACGTATGCGAGATATGCAACACGCCGCTTGTCAGAGGCGAGAAGCTACTATGCACGCAATGCCGCATCGACATGCCCCGCACCGGAATACATACCGACTCGTTCACCGTCATGCACCAACGGCTGGTTTCGACCGACGTAAACATATGCCGCGCGGCCGGATACTTTTATTATTACCGCGACAATCCGTATGCCCGACTCATACAGAATGCCAAATACAACGGCCGCCCCTACATAGCCCGACAACTGGGCTACGAATATGCGAACGAAATAAAAGATTCGGGATTTTTCGACGGGATAGATGCCATAATACCGGTGCCGATGCATAAGCTGAAACTGTGGAGTCGAGGATTCAACCAAAGCCTTCACATAGCCGAGGGTATATCAAAAGCTACCGGAATAGCCGTCAGCGAAGCGCTGCGCGCCACGCGGCGGCATTCGTCGCAAACCACCAAAGGCGCTTACGAACGATGGCTTAATGCCACCGAGAGCTATGGCTTGGCCCCCGACGCGTCATTGCCCGAAGCCGGCCACGTGCTGATAGTGGACGACGTGCTGACTACCGGCGCCACGCTATTGGCGTGCGCAAGGGTGATAAGCGAAGCATTTCCCTCCGCGCGCGTGAGCGTACTGACGCTCGGAGTGACTCATCTCAGATAACGGGAGTGTTAGCCCTCCGACCCTCTTACAGACTTTCGTAAGATACGGAAAAAGTATCGCCGTTCGAAACGTCGCCCGACCGCAACCCTTTCAACAGCCAACGCTGCCGCTGCTCCGAGGTGCCGTGGTTGAACGATTCGGGTATGGCATAGCCTTGAGCCTTGCGCTGCAAATAATCGTCGCCTATCTTCTGAGCCGTCTGCACGGCCTCCTCTATGTCGCCCTCCTCGAGCGACCCGAACCGTTCGTTATCATGTTTGGCCCACACGCCGGCAAGATAATCGGCCTGCAATTCGAGACGCACGCTGATGCGATTGGACTGCGCTTCCGGCAGCCGGCTCATCTGCGTATGGGCGTCGTCGAGTATGCCGAGCAGATACTGCACGTGGTGCCCCACTTCGTGGGCTATCACGTAAGCATAGGCAAAGTCGCCGTCGGCGCCGAGAGTGCGCCGCATGTCCTTGAAAAACGAGAGATCGAGATATACCGTCTGATCGGCCGAACAATAAAACGGCCCCATCGCGGCCTGCCCGTTGCCGCACGCCGTGGGAGTAGAGCCGGTATAGAGCACCAGTTTGGGTGGTTCGTACTCCATGCCCATGCGGTTGAACTGTTCGGTCCATACATCCTCGGTGCCCGCGAGTATCTGACTTGAGAATCGTGCCAGCTCCTCATCCTCGGGGGTAGGCACGTAATCGGCGCCCTGAGTGCCGGAGGTCAACATATTTCCGGCTCCTTGGGTTAACACGTCGAGCGGATTGCCACCCGATATCCAGGCTATCAGAGCGGCTATTATTATGCCGCCTATGCCTCCGGCCAATGTGGTTGTACGCCGTCCTCGACTGCCGCGTCTATCGTCCACATTGCTGCTTTGACGTCGTCCGTTGAGTTTCATAGTTACGATAGTTTAAAGATCTATATGGTCAACTTTCACCGATTCCGAGAGGAACACATTGGCGAGGTCGGTGAATTTTTCAGGATTTTCGGTGGTAAGATAACGACATTCGCCTCCCCGCGAACATCTTGAAGCCATTTCGGGATGTCGGCGAAGATAGTCGGCCAGGCTCTCGGCCACTATGTCGCCTTGGGTCACCACGCGGATTGCTTCGGGCACCGACTTGCGTATCTTTGGATAAAGTATGGGATAGTGCGTGCACGCGAGAACAATCGTGTCGATGTCGGGCGACTTTTCCAGCAGTTCCGACACATACTTTTCGACGAAATAGTCGGCTCCGGGCTTTTCGGCCTCGTGATTTTCTACTAAGGGCACCCACATCGGGCAAGCCTGCGAAACGGTTGAGAACTGCGGATAGAGCTTGGATATTTCCATGTCGTAACTCCGGCTCGACACCGTACCCGACGTGCCCAGTACGCCCACTTTTCCCGATTTCGAAATGGAGCCTATCGCTTCGACCGTGGGGCGAATAACGCCCAGCACCCTACGCGACGGATCGATGGCAGGCAAATCATTCTGCTGTATGGTTCGCAATGCCTTTGCCGATGCCGTGTTGCAAGCCAGTATCACGAGCCTGCATCCGCGCGAAAACAGATATTGCACGGCTTCGAGCGTAAATCGATACACCACGTCAAACGAGCGCGTGCCATAAGGAGCGCGCGCGTTGTCGCCGAGATAAAGATAATCGTACTCGGGGAGCCTGCGCCTTATCTCACGCAATATCGTCAGACCACCGTAACCGGAGTCGAACACTCCGATGGGGCCGCACTGGTCGCTATATTCATCCATCATATGATTGATAACCGGCATTGTGCCGATGAAGTTCAGTTATATATCGGTAAACAAAAGAACCCGGATCTTTAAAATAAGACCGGGTTCCATATAAATTCTTTCAGTTAAAACCGGGCAACCGTATTATTTCATGCCCAATTTAGCCTTTACGAGAGAGGTAACGTCAGTAACGTCAGTGCCTACATAGATAGGCATCGTATCTTCAAACAAGAAAGTGAATCCGCCTTCTTTACCAACAGCCTGTATGGCCTGATTGATTTTTTCTCTGATCGGAGCCATCAACTGCATTTCCTGACGCTGAAGATCTTCCATCGAAGTCTTACGGAATTGCTGAATGCGCGTATCCTTGTCCTGAAGTTCGGCGATGCGACGATCCTTTATGGTTTGGGGTGTCGTTTCATCAAGTTTCTGAAGTTCGGCATAAAGTTTGTCGAATTCTTCGCGAAGCACATTGAATTCGTCCTCATACTTTTTAGACGAAGCCTCAAGCGCGGCCTGCACTTCTTTGATTTCAGGCATTTCGCTCATAAGGGTTTCAGTGTGTATTACACCAAATTTAGCTTGCGCAAAGCCAAAAGAGGGAATCGCAATCAATATTGCGAGAAGTAGCTTTTTAATCATATGATCAAATGTTTAAAATTTCGATGTGAATTAATTAATTTTAATTACAAGTGCAAAGATAATTCATTTAATTGGAATATCCTAAAATCTTTAGCACCTCATTGCTTATATCAATTGTGGGCGATGCGAAAATAATGTCGACCGACGATGCCCTGTCAAATATGCACTGATACTGATAACGTTCGGCTACGGCCTTTATGGCATTGTAGACATCGTCCTGAATGGGTTGCATCAACGCCACTCTCTTTTTATACAGTTCGCCTTCGGGGCCAAAATATTTATTGCGCAATTCAACGGCAGCCTTTTCCTTGGCCACTACGTCGGCTTCGCGCTTTTTCTTCTGTTCGTCAGTCAGGAACACCATGTTGGCCTGATAGTCCTTATACATATTCTGAGCTTCCTGCGACACGGCTTCGACTTCCTTCTGCCATTTCTGCGACATCTGATCAAGCTGTTCGTTGGCTATCTCGTATGCAGGGATGTTGCCCAACACATATTCCATGTCAACGAGGGCAAACTTCTGAGCCGACATGGCAAATGCCGACATTACTAACGCTACCAATAATATTGCCGTTTTTTTCATAACTCTTTGCTTTTATTGTTTAATTATACGACACTGAGCGGCCAAAAAAGTTTAATACCAATATATTAATTATTGTTAGAACTCCTGACCGAGGATGAAGTGGAAGTGACTGCCGCCACGTTCGCCATAAACGCGGTCGAAACCATATGCCCAGTCAATACCCATCATACCCACCATCGGGAGGAAGATGCGGACACCGACGCCGGCACTACGCTTGAGGTCGAACGGAGCAAAATTCTTCACCGAAGTCCATGCATTACCGCCTTCCATGAATGCCAGACCATAGATGGTGGTGGTGGGCTGCAACAGGAACGGGAAGTGAAGCTCGGCGCCAAATCGGGTGTAAGCATAACCTTCACGACGATATGGGGTCAATGCGCCGTTGTCATATCCGCGCAATGCAATGGTTTCGGTTGCATATGTGTATGATCCGCTCATACCGTCGCCACCTACGTAGAACGTTTCGAACGGCGAACGGAGATACTTGTTGTAGCTGCCGAGCAAACCGAAGTCGGCACGGGTCATGAGCACGAGCGTGTAATCGGCATACGGATTGGTGAGCGGAGTGTACGTGCGCGAATTGAATCGGAGTTTCCAGTATTCGATCCAACGATACATCTGCTTCTTTGATTCGGTGGTGTTTTCTTCCGAGAGCTTCTTCCAATTCTTCTTGCCGAACAGCGAAGCCGGGGGCGTTGCGTGCAAGCTCAACGAGAACACCGAACCGCGACGAGTGTAGAGCGGGTTGTCGGTACTGTTGCGCGAGAGCGTGAATCCGAGCACGAGCGAATTTGCCGAACCGTTGCTCATTTCAAACAGGTAATCCCAGTTTTTCAGATAATACAAGTTGTACGACAATTCTGTCTGGAACGTGAAGTAGTCGTCAGGCCAATTCAAACGTTTTCCGAATCCGGCCGTTATGCCCACCATCTGCAACACCTTGTTGGGGTCATATGCATTCTGGAAATTATAACCGAGACCCGAGCCATATCCGTAAGCCGAGCCATAACCGTAATCCCATGCCGAATTCATCCAGTTGTTGTTGTAGTACGATGAGTTCACACCGGTCTGACGGCTATAATAAGCCGACAACGAAAGCGAGTTGGGTCGCTTGCCGCCAAACCACGGATCGAGGAACGACACGCTGTAAGCCTGATAGTATCGGGCATTGGTCTGCGCCGATATGGTGAATGTCTGTCCTTCGCCTTGCGGTATCAAACCTTTGTAAGAGCTCGGATGAAGCAAATTCTTTATGGAGAAGTTGGTAAACTTCAACGCGAGTTTTCCGATGATACCTGTCTGGCCCCAACCCATCGAGAACTCGATCTGGTCGTTAGCCTTCGATTCGAGGTTGAATATAATGTCGACTGTTCCGTTATTGTCGTCGAGTTCGGGATGCACGTCGAGGTTTTCGGGATTAAAGTGACCGGTCTGCGCTATTTCACGTACCGAACGAACGAGGTCGCTCTTGTTGAACAGCTGTCCGGGGCGCACATGCAATTCACGACGTATCACATTTTCATACAGGCGGTCATTTCCGTTGATGATTATGTTGTTGATATAAGTCAATGGGCCTTCCGACAATCGAATTTCAAGGTCGATCGAGTCGCCGTCGATTCGCGTTTCGAACGGAATCACCTGCGCGAACATATATCCGTTATCCTGATAAGCGCTCTTTACGCCGTCATCATCATCCTCAAGACGCTTGTCGAGCAATTTCTGATTGTACGGATCGCCCGGCTTCATGTCGAGGAGCGTGTTCAGCGTTTCAGTGGGGAACACCGTGTTGCCCACCCACGAAATGTCGCTTATGAAATATTTGCGGCCTTCTTCGAGATCGAGATATACGTCGACCGATTTTTCATCATAGGGCACCACGCTGTCTTTAAGTATCTTGGCATCGCGATAACCTTTTTCGTTATATTTTTCGATTATGCGCTTCTTGTCATCTTCATAATCCGACTCTACGAATTTCTTCTGCTTGAAAAGGTTGGCGAGCTTACCTTTTTCGTTGGTTTTCTTCATTGCCTTTTTAATGGCACCGTCGCTCATCACCTCGTTTCCGTCAATGTAAATCTTGTGCACTTTTACCTTGTCGTGCTTGTCGACGTTAATGTCAACGATCACTTCATTGTGTGCCGACAGGTTTTCGCGCAACACGATGTTTACGTCGGCATTTCCGAAGCCCTTATCCTTAAAATACTTCTTGACGATGGCCACGGCGCGGTTCTGAAGATTTTGCGTTATCTGGTTGCCGGGAAACAGCTGCGACCGTAGCATCTCCTTGAGATCGTCGCGCTCGCTTTTGCGCATGCCGTTATAGTTTATTTCGGATATTCGCGGCGAGTTGCGCACCGTGATGGTGAGCCACACCTTGTCGCCCGCAATCTTATCGACCGATATCGCCACGTTGGCAAACAAACCTTGCGACCACAGACGCTTGGACGCATATTTGATTTCATCGCCGGGAATTTCGACCTTGTCGCCGACATGCAATCCCGAATAATTTACTATCAGTTCATCCTCATAATTATCGGCACCTTTCACGTTTATACCTGCTATTTCGTAAGTACGCGGAAAGCCCGAAAACATTATTTTAGGATTATAGATAGTGTCGACAGGGGTCTGTGCAACCGTCGTGATACACGATGCAAGCACCAAAACCGATAATGTTAGAAGTAGTTTATGACGCATAACGTAGTCGAATGATTTCATTGGGTTAATTGCTCGGAAGTTCGGCCGAAACGTCGCTCCCTCGATTGATATTCTATGATAGCCCTACAAAATTGATCTTTGTCAAAGTCGGGCCAAAAGGTCTGTGTAACATAAATTTCGGCATAAGCGATCTGCCATAGCAGAAAATTGCTCACGCGCACGTCGCCTCCGGTACGTATCAGCAAATCCGGATCGGGCATGCCCGCCGTAGAGAGGTAACGGCCGACCGTTTCGTCATTGATGTCGGCAACCGATATTTCATTTGCCACGGCATCGGCGGCGATGCGCCGACAAGCCTCGGTTATTTCCCAACGGGATGAATAACTGAGAGCCAAAGTCAATACCAGACCGGTGCAATGGGCCGTGTCATCCATGCACCGTGTCAGACGCTCATAAGCGGCAGCCGGCATACGGCTGAAGTCGCCTATCATGTTCAGTCTGACATTGTTTTTTATCAAATCGGCCGTTTCACGCTCGATAGCCACCACTATCAGGTGCATGAGCATATCGACCTCGGCTTGCGGACGATTCCAGTTTTCGGTAGAGAATGCATACAGCGTCAGATAGTCGATGCCTACCTGCGATGCTATTTCGGTTATCTTACGCACCGTATTGACTCCCTCGACATGACCGGCCGAGCGCTCCATATTGCGCATTTTTGCCCAACGCCCGTTGCCATCCATTATTATGGCCACGTGCTTGGGGAGCCTTGCCTTGTCAATTTCTTCGATCAGTGTGGTTGTCATATCTCAGTGCCGCATTAAAAAGTCAGTTAATTCTATTGCAAACCGAACACCGTTGTCCGAATTCATACGAAAGCGATACGGACAGCGCCGAATACCAGTCGGTATTCTTAATGAACGAACTTTTAATTCCGTACGGATCATCGAGGCTTTCACCGTCGATTTTGTCGCTAAACGTTTTCGTCATCGAAAACTCTACCGACAAGTTCAATCGACGAGTCATCTTATACTTAACGCCTGCCGACAACGGTATCACCGGCGAAAAAGAGGATGCCCCGTCGCAGTTTATCATCGAAACACCTACGCCTACCGACACGAAAGGCGACCATCGGCTAAGCGACTTATAAGCCTCGCCCATGCCATATGGCAAAAAATTGCATTCGCCCCGCACGCTGAACTCGCCCACGGTTGAGCGGAACGAATATTCGGCATTATCAGGATACACATTGTCGAAATCGGCCGTGTTGCCCGACAACGTGGAAACCGACATCTGCCCACGCATGGCCCAGCGCTCATTGAAATTATATCGTGCCAAACCGCCAAACATCACGCCCGGACGACGAAACGGATTCGATCCGCCGGCATCGCCCAGATAACCGCTCATACCCAATACGGCTCCCGCATCCCACATATATGGGTCTTCGGCCTTTACCTCCGAAGGCGAAACAATGGTTGTGAGAGCGAACGTAATCATCGATATGACAATGTATGGTTTCAAAGTGTTTTAGATTCTATTACTGCAATGGCTTAAATGAGAGTCGGTTTATAACGCCACGCCAAATGGTGTCGCTAAGAGAGCCTGAAGCCGTATAACCGCCATAAAGGTAGATGAACGGGCAGTTCCACTGAGTATCGAGATGCGAAATGCGGCTGTCGGCAAAGGTTTCAATCTGCCACCATGCCGGCAAGCGCAAAGAGGGATATTCGGTCCATCCCGATGCCGAGCGCGACGCTCCCATAACGGTATTCACCACCAATGCCTGCGCGTTGTTGACCTTCTGTATGTATGAGGGAAGCTGCAATAGCTCGTCGCCCTTTGTCCAGTGCACGCCTCTGTCGCGCGACACATATACAGTGTTGTCGCAACGGCCGTTCTTGTCCAGTCCACCGAGTGCAAACAGCGTAGGATATTGCTTGGTGACCCAATTTGAATTAGTGCTATACGTATAGTATGAGAACAAAGTCACGTTTGAGCGCGGCTCCATTTGCGTAATCGACACATTGGCCCATCGTTTTCCGTCATAAGCCCAGGTAGAACCGGTAAGAGAACCCGATGCGGTAGCGCCTCCCACCACGAGCATCCACGGCTCAGCGGCCCACGGCGTAGAGTAAAGCATCGAAACGCTCGTGCCGGTTATCGGGCAATCGTCGGCTACCGGCGACTCCTCGGTAAACGGATAGGTAGTATGTTGGAAAATGCCTTCGGCATCTCTGCGGACGCCCAACAGCTTGTCGGAATAATATCCGTAGATATGCGACATTTCCGCGCCGGTATCGCTCCACTGCCCCGACTTATATTCATACAGGTTGTTGTCAATATCGAGAACATAAAGGGCATCAGCACCTACGGTAAGGGTGTTCACGTTGATGTTTGCCGGAATAGTGCCGTCGGCAAGTGCGTATGAGGCGAAATCGGGCGTTTCGCTCTTGACGAGAGCCGTTTCCGAACCGTTCGACATCATACAATAGAACGCTCCGTCAAACTCTACCGTACGCTGGCTGCGCGGAGCGGCGAACACGTCGGGCAAGCGGCGCATGGCCAACTGATTCCAATAGAGCGAATCGGGCTCCATACGATGCACGTTGATCTGTATGGTGTAGGTTTTCGTCGTCACGCCGTCAAGTGCCACCAACTTAAGCGACACGGGGCCGTGCGAGAAGTCGACGGAATCCTTCGGGTCATCAAGATAGTTTATCAATGAATCGGAAGTAGTGACACCCGGCACCCTTATTTCAGCAACCGAAACGTAAGGAGAGGTAATCTTAACGGGCACTTTGCCAAGCACAGTGCCCTTTGGCAGCGAATCGGCATTATATATGCGCGACGAGGCCAAATCTATCGAAAAGAACACGGAATCAAGATTTTGCAATATCTTGTCGTTCTTCTCCAACGAGAACTCCGTAACCATCACATTGGAGATGGTGGTGTCCTCAAGTTCTTCATCCTCAACGGTTGAGTTACATGCGGCAAAGCTGAACAGCAGCGATGCCATCACTATATAGAATGATAATTTTCGATTCATAAAACATTATTTTTCAACGTGCAAAGTTAACAACAATTTCATTAACTCGTCACGCGATATAGTTAAAATTAGTAATAAAGCAATCTTTAACGTTGCGTCAAAGTTAGTATTAGAGTGATTATCAAGCTACATCCTCTCGACATTTCAAACGTTTACACCGCTTTATACGTCATTTTTAACTCCGATTATCATATTTTCGGCCAACTTTCTGATTTTATAAGGCGATTGCGGCGGCATGTCGACATGCGCCACGCCATTTTGCCCCAGTGAAAACGGAGCGACTTCGATGCGCGCCGAATCGTAAGTCGACGAGCTGACGAGCGCGTTTATGATCTCGCTGCCCCCCTCCACGAGCACCGAAGTGATGCCGCACTCATAAAGCCGCGACAATATGACATCGAGCGAAGCATCGCGGTCGACCGTGATGCACTCCACGTTGGCCGGCAAATCGGCACGCTCAACCGCACTGAAATAAATAATTCGTCCGCGCGCGAAAACCCGAGCCGTCGGAGCCACGCGCGCGCGGCGATCGATCACCACCTTCGCCGGCTGGCGTCCCGACACATTGCGCACATCGAGTCGCGGGTCATCGACCATCACCGTGCCGCTTCCCACCATCACGGCGTCATGCAGCGCCCTCAGCCTATGCACCTCGAGAGTCGACTCAGCCGACGAAAACAGCATGGGTAATTGCCCCGGAGCCAATCGGCGCGAATCGAGAAATCCGTCGTAGCTCTGCGCCCATTTCAGCGTGACATACGGCCTATGACGGCGATGCGCCGTCACAAACCGGTCGTTGAGCTTCAGGCATTCCTGTTCAAGAACGCCCACTTTCACCTCTACTCCGGCATTTCTCAACAGTTCCACTCCCCGACCCGACACTTTGTGAAACGGGTCGAGACAGCCCACCACCACACGCGGTATGCGGCTGTCGATTATAAGCTTGGCGCACGGCGGAGTCTTGCCATAATGCGAACATGGCTCAAGGGTCACATACATGGTTGAATGCGCAAGCAAATCCTTGTGGGCCACCGATGCCACGGCATTCACCTCGGCATGCCCTTCGCCGCAACGACGATGAAACCCTTCGCCTATTATCAGCCCGTCGTGCACTATCACCGCCCCCACCATGGGGTTGGGCGAGGCATATGCCTCGCCACAACGAGCCAATTGCAAGGCTCTGCGCATATATTTCTCGTCTACTTCCAATTCCCGTCACTTTTTATAAGGTCGAGCAACCGATCGACGGCCTCCGCTCCGGCAGGTATGTTTTTTTCGACGCACACCTTACCTTTATACAGGCTCACTTTTCCCACTCCGGCACCTACATATCCGTAGTCGGCATCGGCCATTTCGCCGGGACCATTGACAATGCAGCCCATCACCCCTATCTTCAACCCTTTCAGGTGCGAAGTGCGCGACTTCACCATTTTGAGCGTAGACTGAAGGTCGAACAACGTACGTCCGCATCCGGGGCAAGCGATGTAATCGGTACGGGTGATGCGCAGGCGCGTAGCCTGCAATATGCCGAAGGCCAGCTTCACGGCATCGGCCGTCGACATGGCATCCGACTCTATCATGATGCCGTCGACAAATCCGTTCATCAGCGGAGCGCCCAAGTCGACCGAAGCCCTTACGGTCACCTCGTCGGGCGTAACACCGGCATACGAAGCCTTTAGAATTACCGGATTCGTCAAGCCCTCGCTTATCATCTTATGCAATGCGCCCTGCACCGAGGCGGGATAATTGGCCGACGTAGAGGTCATAACCACCACTTTGCCGGGCGTTATCGCGGGCCATTCGTCATAGAGCAATGCCGCATCGACCTCAATGTAATCTTTCAAATCGGCCAAAGCGGCATCAGGCTTCTCATCGCCCGAATAGGCTCCATCGCCATCTTCTACCAACACCACCGGACGATTGGTGCCGCCAATAATGCCGACGGCATCCGACTCGCGCCTACGCGGCGTCAAGCGATTGAATCCTTCGCTTAAGCCATATGGTATTTCGGGCGCCGAAGCAAACGTAGCCACATAATCAACGAGCATCTTAGCCACCGGTATCTCGCATACGGGATCTTCGCTCAGCGAAACCCTTATGGTATCGCCCAACCCCTCGGCAAGCAGCGTGCCTATGCCCACGGCCGACTTTATGCGTCCGTCGTCGCCATCGCCGGCCTCCGTAACGCCAAGATGCAGCGGAAAGTGCATATTCTCGGCATCCATGGCCGCAACCAAACGGCGCACCGTTTCAATCATCACCGACACGTTCGATGCTTTCACCGATATCACCACGTCGTTGAAATCATGCGCCACGCACACCCGAAGAAATTCCATAGCGCTCTCGGCCATGCCTTGCGGCGTGTCGCCATATCGGCTCATGATTCTATCGGACAGCGACCCGTGATTCACTCCAATTCGAATTGCAGTGCCGTTTTCGCGACACAGATCGAGAAACGGAACCAGCGCGCTTTCGATTTTCTTTATTTCGGCAGCATATTCCTCGTCGGTGAAGTCGAGCTTCTTGAACGTGCGTCCGGGGTCGATGAAGTTACCCGGATTTATGCGCACTTTCTCCACGTGCCGGGCAGCCTCGAACGCAGCTTTAGGATTAAAATGTATGTCGGCCACCAATGGCACGTTGCATCCGCAAGCCCTGAGACGCGACTTTATGACGTCGAGATTAGCCGCTTCGCGCACGCCCTGGGCCGTAAGCCGCACATATTCGGCGCCCGCCTCGGCCAAACGTTTGCATTGCTCCACACTACCGTCGGCATCCATCGTCGAGGTAGAAGTCATCGACTGTATGCGTATCGGATAATCGCCACCGAGCATAACGCCTCCCACATTCACGGGATTCGTAACTCGACGGCGATAGTCAAAATCGCCCATATAAAAACTCAGATATCAGTTTGTCTTGAACTTATATTTCACCTCTTTAAGCTCGGCGTTAGCCTTTACGATTTTGGCCGAAAGACCGGCACGATATTCGTCGTAGCGGGCACGTATGGCCTCATCGCTCAACGCCAGCATCTGCACGGCCAGCACGGCGGCATTCAGACCTGCGTTTATGCCTACGGTAGCCACGGCCACGCCCGGAGGCATCTGCACGATCGACAGCAAGGCATCGCGGCCGTCGAGCGTGGAATTTATCGGCAATCCAATGACGGGCAGCGGAGTCATTGCAGCTATTACGCCGGGCAGAGCGGCAGCCATTCCGGCGGCGGCAATTATCACCTTTATGCCACGTCCATCAGCTTCGCGCGCAAATTTTTCGACATCGAGAGGCGTGCGGTGCGCCGACAGTGCATTCATTTCAAACGGCACCTCCATTTGATCGAGGAAATCGGCCGCTTTCTTCAATATGGGAAGATCTGACGTACTTCCCATGATAATACTAACGAGGGGTTGCATAAATTACCTTTTATATGTTAGAAATGTTACTTTGATTTATTTCGGTTGAGCCATTGTCATATGGCCGACATAAGATATACGCACAAAAAGCCGTTGAGCGTTCCTGCCGCCACCTGCCCGAGCGTATGCCGTTCGAGCAACAGCCTCGACGTGCCCACGAGCCCCACTATCATTACCACGCCTATCAGCACCCATATGTCGAAAGGCAGTCCGTAATGATCGGTCATGATGCGAAACATAAGAGCGGCCAGACCGCCTACGGCAGCCATATGGGCGCTTATCTTCCACCAGTGGTTAACCACCAACGACACTATCGATGCCAGCAGACCGCCCACCATGAACATGGACATCCACAATGGAGCATGGACAAAATAGAGATAGAGCGCGCAGCCTGCATAACACAACGAAGTGATAAGATAGGGAATGAAGCGCTCATTCTGCTTGTTGAGGCCGGGATCGGTCACGAGCTTCAACTTCAGCAAGACGAATATTGCCGCCAACGGCAAGAGGCAAGTAAGGATGAAAACTACGGCGGTAACGCCCCATCGCAGATTGACCGGAATCAGAACGAGCACGGTGGTCCACAATGCCAACCACACTCCGTAAGTAGGAATCAGCAGCGGACTGAAAACAAATGATATAAACTGGGCCAATCTTTTCATCGTCACTATTTTTATGGTTATGGCAACACGGCTACACGCTGCGGCGCAATCGCGCAACCGGAATGCCAAGTTTTTCTCTGTATTTTGCCACGGTTCGCCGTGCCAATTTGTAGCCTTGCGCTTCTAGGGCCGTCATCAGCGCGTCATCCTTGAGCGGATGCGCCTTGTCCTCATTGTCAATCAATCGGCGGAGCGCATTGGTTATTTCGATGGTCGATGCATCGGTATCCTCCTTGGGCCGCTCGTTGAAAAAGAATTTCAACGGATACACTCCATACTGCGTACTTACGTATTTGCCCGAAGTGGCGCGGCTTATCACCGACACATCATCGCCGGTAAGCTTCGATACATCTTTCAATATCATGGGCCGGAGCTGCAACTCGTCGCCAGAGAGGAAAAATCGGCGTTGCAGCTTTATTATCGCCGTCATGACCCGGTTAAGCGTTTCGCGGCGCATCTGCAGGGCCTTTATGAAATCTACGGCCTCGTCGCGCTTGCGTTTTATGAATGTCATTGCTTCGAGTTCCGATCGCGACATTTTGCGCGAAACGTTGATGTCTTCATCGGCGGCAAACGTCGATTCGATGCGCAATCCGGGCAAGTTGTCGGGTTGCGACAAGGTTATGTTGCCCTCGGAATCGACATCGACCAAAAAATCGGGAGTTATGTGCGAAAAGCGATCGTCGTCCTGATCCAACCCGCCGCTAATGGCCGAGCCGGGCTTGGGGTCGAGCGACCGAATGACATTCAAGGCGGCGCGAATGCGCGATTCGTCGATGTTGAGCATCGACGAGAGCTTGTCGAAGTGCATGCGCGAAAACAAGTCGAAATAGTCGGCAACGATCTCTCTTGCATCCGACACGGCGCGGTCGTTGCCCATTCGTTTAAGCTGCAACAGCAGGCAGTCGCGCAAATCGTATGCGCCCACGCCCGGCGGGTCGAGCGACCGCACTTTGCGCCACACCTCGCGCACTTCCTGATCGGAAGCATCGATGCCACCTTGTATGGCCACGTCGTCGATGAGCGAGGGGAGCGTACGCGTAAGGTATCCGTTGCTGTCAATGCTGCCGACGATTATGTCGGCGATGGAAAGCTGACGAGGCGATAGTTTCGACACTGACAGTTGCGACATGAGCGACTCTATTAGCGACTCGCTTTTTGCCACAGCCACCGGTTCGTAGTATGAATCGTCGGACGAGTAGTTGCGCGCCTCAAGCCGATAGTAAGGAATGTCGTCCTCGTGTCGATAATCGGCCAGCTGCATCTGCTCGGCGCTTTCATTGAAATCATCGTCGGCACCCGACGATAAATCACCGGCGCTATCGTCGGCAGGAACCGCCTCAAGCGCCGGGTTTTCGTCAAGCGTGCGCTTAAGCTCGTCCTCTATCTCAGGGGCATTCATTTCGAGCACCCTGACATACTGAACTTGAAGCGGCGCAAGCGTTTGTTGTAGCCGTTGATTCTGTGAAAGCGATAACGATTCTTCCATCAGCCTCTATGCTTTAAAACCTACATTTCGTCAAATATCGAACATGAAGTAATCGACGCAGAAGTAAGGCGGCACGTCAATCACGCCCTCTTTGTTCTTTCTGTTCGATTTAAGCTGGAAATAGATCATATCGATATTTTCGTAATCTCTCAGATCCACTGCAATCCAGTTGGCGAGCGGCAATTTTCCTGAAAGCACAAGAGGCTGTTCGACGGTGCCTATGCGCTCACGGCCTCTTACGATGTTCACCACAAGCGTCAGATAATCGTCGTTTTTGAACGGCTCTGATGTATCGGTTCCGAATTTTACGGCACCAAGGGTAGTACATGCATTCGTCACGTATATGCAGTAAGGATTGCATCCTACGCCCGTGGTCAATCGGATGGCGCAAGCAGGCGACATCGGAATTTCGTCGAGCGATTCGTTGGGATCCCACTTAGCCATCATGAACGGAGTTCTGTAATAGCCGTGTCCGGTAGGATTGCCCCAGAGATTATACTTCGATATCAGGCCATCGGTGCTATTTGACGGAGAGAAACCGTGCCATTCCACATTGTTTTCGCTATCGAGCGCCGCATAGTGCGAATAGTTAACGTTAAGGATGGTCATAATTGCCGGAGGATTAACCTTGTAGCATTCGCTCCATGCCCCGTCCTTATCATATTTCAGGTCGGTGACCATACCGGGCGATGATGCGTAGCTTGGCATTTCGTCATCACCGCTGTCACCCGGGCCATAATAATGCGACGGGCCACATGACGATACTAATAATGCCACAGGTAATCCAATTAAAAATAAAATCTTAGAAGTCAGTTTCATCGTGTTTAGTTTAGTTAATGTTTCAATATAACGTTTGAGCATTAGTTAAGTTAGGACCCAAAGGTAGTAATTATTCGTCAATCAACGCTCATATCAGCTTATGCAATTTATATGCCACACTACCCGAATCGATGCAATGATGGCATAATTCGATGTTTTTATCGTCCATATCGACGATTTGAAATTTAACATTCGGCTCATTACAGTCAAGATGCATCTGAGGCGGAAAGCCATACGAAGTCGACACATTTGAGTCGTGATGGTTGCCCGACAACGTCATGACATCGTCCTCAACCGACCACGAATTCCAATAGTCGACCACATCGTGATGATCGGCAACAAGCTGAATCATAAGCACTCCGCTCTGAAATTTCCATACCACGTTACCGGCATAGCAAGTATCGCGTTTGCCATCGACTGTAATCTCCGTTATCCGCCATGTGCCAAACAGAGGCCCTATGTCGCCATCGTTATGAGTGCAGCCCGACAGCATGGCCGAGAGCAGCAAACACCCCATTATGTGAATAATAGTCCTCATAACCTAAATTGAGTTAACGAGCCGTTATATGACAATGTTACCATCGTTCCGAAGGTGTCGCCGGGCATTTTTCCGCAATCACCGGCTAAAGAAATTTTAAGATTTAGCCCAGAACCGAATATCGAGCGCAAGGCCGCTTCTACCATTACCGACGTGGAACTAACGGGATTCAACAACGGAATGTAACCGCTTCCCCACGCTTTGCGATGATTGAAAAGAGCCCTGTATTCCATTTGTGGCGTAATGCGTCCTTCAATGCCGAGATGAATGCCGCGAAGCCTATTGAATGCCACGGCGGGATATCCGTCGACATTGTAGATGGGGCTCATGACCATAGGGGTCCCCATCACCATTCCATAATTGGCATATGAATTATACAGCACATTATTATAATAGTCGTCGGCACCGGTGGCCGGAGATGTCAGCGTGGTTCCCGGCACGTAATCGGGAGCCCAATGCACCGGACCGCTCTGATTGGTCATATCGAGATATTCGATCACCAGGCCCGACACCGGCTTGAATGACTTCAGTCTGATCTCAAGCCCCCACAGACCGTCAAACCCATTGCGCTTCGCCATTCCGGAGCCATCTTCCCACGGCCACTGAAAATATGCGCCGATGTCGATGCCGCGCAAGGCATAATCGGCTCTCATATCCCAAGAGCCGAGGGTATTGCCAATGCGAAAATCTTCGCTACCGTTGCTTATCGGAAGAAATGCCTTGAAAAAATCGCGAAACGAAGTGCCTCGATGCTGCACCGACTGCACCAATCCGCCCGCATACGTCGTAGTGGAACCGCCAAACTGCGTGGCGCACTGCGCGCCCACGGTCACTCTAAGCGGCTTCGACGCTTTGCTGCGAAAATAAGCCCTTCGATACACAAGCCATACGCCATCGGCTATGTGATAGTTATAATAGTTGTAATACTTTCGCCACCACCCATCGTCGGCAAACCGTCCGTAAAACAATTCACCGTCAATCTGCAACCATCCGTTCGTAAAAGGAACGTCCTGAAAATCATGAAATCCGACTTTCACCCCCGGCACCGGCCGAGC
The DNA here is from genome assembly GCA_017621225.1 of Muribaculaceae bacterium. Taxonomy (GTDB): domain Bacteria; phylum Bacteroidota; class Bacteroidia; order Bacteroidales; family Muribaculaceae; genus Paramuribaculum. The sequence continues at coordinate 33,294 of JAGATN010000003.1, forward strand.
GTTGGCGCTATGCACGAGGTCGCCGCTCGACAATCGGTCGGAAAGCATGGCCGAGCCGGTCTCTTTCATACCGACGCAAGCCTCGATAGAGCGATACTTTACTTCGCCATACAAGCTTCCGAGCATCACCCGCGACGGATGGCGATCGACGGAGTGCCATGTCGACGACTGAACGTCGAACCGTTCATAAGGAACCGACGACGAATACCCGGCCTCCACCCCCACGCCGTAGCCATAGCTGAACCGCGAGCCGACATTCAAGGCCTTATGCATGTTCAACTCGGCCACGCCATTCCATGCCTGAGTGATTTTGCCATGCCGATTGGAAGCAAGAAAATATGGTGCGAATTTACCGCTTGCACCCGTTGCCGTAAGCGAAGCCTTATATACAATAGTATCACCGGCTCTTGCATACGATGATGCAAGAGCCAGTGAAAACAATATAATATATCTTATTGACAATAATTTACGCATCTGTCAGCAGCTTTACCGGCAATTCATCCGGTAAAGATACTAAATTTTAATTACTTCTTGGTTATTGTCATTGCAAAGCCGCCGCCCGATGCCAGATGAATCGGCTTAACGGTCTTTGAATTTGCCGAGAACAGTTCCTTACGATAATCTTCGGCCTGAGTGTCGGCATTTACGCCGTCGGTGAACAGCACGACGTCATAATTGCCGTCGCCAAGGAACGAGAAGTCAATTGAAAGGTCACGCGGATTCCAATCGGTAAGACCTCCCACATACCAATTGTCACCTACTCGACGAGCCACCACTATCGATTCGCCAAGCTTGCCCTGAAGCACGCGGGTTTCGTCGATATCGGAGTTAGGAATGCTTGCAATGAAGTCGGTGCATTCCTGTTCGCGACGATAAATGGTAGGATTGTCGGCCAACATGGTAAGCGGAGAGTCATGCACCACGTATGCAGCAAGCTGGTGGCAACGCGTTCCCTGACTCATCGGGTTGTAATATACAGGCTTGAAGTCCTTGCGGGTAGCATTGCGCATTGCGCCCGGAGTATAGTCGACGGGGCCAGCCATCATTCTGATATACGGCATCATTACGTCATATTTCATCATGTCTTTTTCGACGGTGCTCCACTTCACTTCCTCCATTCCAAACACCGACTCATAGTTGATGAGGTTGGGATATGTGCGATTCAATCCGGTAGGCTTATAGAAACCATGATAGTCGAGCGTAAGATTGTGACGCGCGGCAGCATCGGCTATTCGGTATGCCATTTCGACAGCGGTCTGATCGTCGCGATCGAGGAAGTCGACCTTAAAGCCGGCAATGCCCATTTCGGAGTATTTCTTACAAGCGGCCTCAAGCTGATCGTCGAGCACGTTGAATACGGTCCACAATATCAAATCCACGCCCTTGCTTTTTCCGTAGGCTATCAATTCGGGCAAGTTGAGTTCGGGAATCACGGTAAGCATGTCGCCCGATGCCGGAGCATACCATCCTTCGTCAAGCACTACGAACTCGAGTCCGTTTTCGGCTGCGAAGTCGATATAATGCTTATATGTATCCATATTTATTCCGGCCTTAAAATCTACATTATATACGCCCCAGTTGTTCCACCAATCCCAAGCCACACGACCGGGCTTGATCCACGACGTATCACTTACGCGACTCGGCGAAGCCAACGCATAAACCAGATTGTTCAACGGCATCTGAGTATCGTCGGTAGTCACGGCCCATATGCGCCACGGATAGGTTCTTGCGCCTTCGGTCTTTGCTATATAGTCGGCACGTTTGGCCACTTTAGTCATTGCGCGACCTTTCGTCATGGTCATTTCGGTAGGGTATTTGGCAAACGTTCCTTGAAGGCTCGTCGACTTTCCGTCGCCCTTGATAAACATGCCGGGATAAGCTTCAAGATCCGATTCGAGCAATGTCATTTTCACGCCCGAACCGCAATCGACGGTAATGGGCAGAAAAGCAATGTTTTCAGTATTCACTTCGGTGATCTTTGCTTCGGTATAAAGATTCTGAAACGCCATTGCATACGGATCGACGCCCGGCTTCGAGGTCGAATATGCCATATAGGTTGTGAAGTCGGCCGGGAAGTTGAGATCCACTATTTCGTTGTCGACAACCGTGGCACCCTTTTCGGTGGTATTGAATCGATATGCCAATCCGTCGTCGTAAGCGCGGAAAGTCACTCCGTAACCGTTCTTTAGATTAACTGTGACCTCATTGTACTTTACATCAAATTGTTTCACTCGATATAAGGGCGACACTATGTGTTCCTCCACATTGTTGCGGCGGATAACGCGCGTGGATTTTATGCCACTGCCTATTTCGCGTCCGGCCACAATCAAGCCAATAGGGCTTTTATCGAGCAATACGGTGCCGTCATATTTCAATGAATACGACAATTGACCCTCAATCCATATGTCGGCCGCTATTTTGCCGTTAGGCGACGTTAGAGCCACCGGCGACTTGGCGGCATACGACATTAGCGCACAAACGGCCATTGCCACTAACAGGATAAGATTTTTTAATTTGTTCATTTGTATGTGTTAATTGATTATTCGTAAATAAACTGATTTGACAAACGTATCACTCAGCGGCTTCGAGCTCCAACGCGAGGCTCGAATATTCCTTATTGAGCAACGAAGCCATAGGCAACCCTTCGTTCATCAACACCTTGCCGCTGATAGTCTTTCCGTCAAGGGCGCAAGGACGCTTTTCGTCGACAGGCGTAAGGTCTTTTATCTTATACATTTTATCGGGGTCAAGACCGTTCATCCTTACCGTGGGCACCACCATATTTATAAGGTGATTCATCTTATATGCATAAAATACCGCACGTTTTTTATCGGGAACCACGTACATGAGCGAAGCCACGCCCTTGTTGTCGTAAGGCGACATCAATCGATACAGGTCGCCAAATTGCACTACCGGGCGAATGCCCTTATAAGCGGCTATGGCGCGCGACGCGAATGCCTTGTCGGCATCATTCATGTCCTTGGGCTGTATTTCCATTCCCAGACGGCCCGACATGGCCACGTCAAACCTGAACTTCAAAGGCACGGTACGGCCCGTTTGATGATTTTTGTCGGCACTGACATGCGATGCCATCGCCACTGCGGGATAGAAATTCGATATGCCCCACTGCAAATATATGCGCTGCAACGCATCGGTATTGTCGCTGGTCCAGAATTCATTGAAATAGGGCAACATTCCGTAGTTCACGCGGCCGCCGCCACCGGCACACGCCTGCATGACCAGATCGGGATATTTGGCGCGTATGCGCTCAAGCACCTTCTTAAGCCCCAACTGATAGTCGATGTAGAGGTTCGACTGCTTGTCGGCCGGAAGATATTGCGATCCGTAGTCGAGTACGCTGCAATTGTCATCCCACTTCATATAAGCTATTTCGGGGTGCTTGGTCATAAGGCCGTCGACCACTCCAAACACAAAGTCCTGCACCTTGGGGTTGGTCAAGTCGAGCACTATCTGCGTGCCCCCGCGTCCGGTCGAGAGCGGACGATTGTTGACTCTCATTATCCAATCGGGATGCTTTTCGAATATCTCACTTTTGGTATTCGCCATTTCAGGCTCGATCCATATGCCGAACTTTATGTTGTTCTTGCGTGCCGAGGCTATGAGGCCTTCGATGCCTTCGGGCAATTTTTCGCGGCACACCTCCCAGTCGCCGAGACTGCTGCTTCCGCTATTGCGCGGATATTTGTTGCCAAACCAACCGTCGTCCATGACGAACAGTTCTCCGCCCATTGCCGAGAAGGCCTGCATCATTTCGTCCATTCCCTTTTGGTTGACCTTGAAATAGACACCTTCCCAACTGTTGAGCAATATGTCATGCTCCTTGTTGCCGTCGTGCAATTTATGGTCGCGCGCCCAACGATGAAACGCACGGCTTACGCCACCTTTTCCTTCGGTGCTGTAAGTCATTGCAAACTCAGGCGTGCGGAAAGTACTTTTAGGGTCGAGCACGTAATGCGACGTTTCCTCGTTTATTCCGGCCGACATATCGAATTTCGTGCTATGCACATCCATCTTTATCAAATAATTGCCCGTCCACGCGAGCGCGCCACCAAACACATGGCCGGCATCTTCGGTCGGTTCGCCATCCATCGACAGCATAAACGAGGGGTTATCGCTCTCGGTATTTACCAGTCCGTCCTTATTTGCCACGACCTTCTGTCCGTTTGTGAGTCGTTCCTGCTCCTGAGTGCTTTCGCCGCCCCAAAAGCCATGGAAGTGCGTCAACCAGTTGTCGTTGCGACGCATTGGCAGAAACGCCGATGCGAAACGATATAGCGTTATCGGTTTTTTGTTGTCATTGTCGACTTCAACCCAGGTGGTCATCACGTCGCTACCCGAATATGTCTTGAAATATTGACGCAACACGAACGGATACACCTGATCTTTCATCACTATTTCAGTAACATCACCATCGTCAACCGAGTACTGCTTTACCCGGTCGACCACGAGGTCAAGCGTCATATTGCCATCGGGGTGCGACACCGCCATGGCCTTTTCGCCCGGGGTATTCAATCCGAACACCGGATAGCTTTCCTTGTCGAAAGCCAATCCGCTTGCATATATTCCGGGAATATCGGCTTCCTCTATCCTGCTGCCGTAATATTGAAATTTCGACTTCTCGCCGGGAGTCGCCGTTATCAGCATCGAGGTTTTAGGAGTGGAAATCAAATAATCTTTAGCCTCTGAAATGCCGGAAACCACCGACAATCCCATTACAAAAACAAGAGCTTTATTCATTTTTAAATAATATGTAACTTAAATATCCGATTGATTATTTTGCATCGGCAATCATCGACTGATGAACCGTTGCATTCTTCAGCTTCAGGGCGTAGGGCCACTGCGCGTTCATGCCATCCTGTCCGAGAAGGTCGGACGAATGGTCGGCGGGAGCGCCCGTCACCACGAGCCACACATACTCGGCATCGGCCGGCACCTTGAATTTCAAAGATTTGTTCTTGCCATTGCGCGCTTTCGACATAGGGCCATACGTACAATTACCAGCTTTATCGACCGTTACCAGACCGTATCGCCATCCGGCCAAATCGGTGCGCACCGAATTATATCCTTCGGCTCCGGCAAGCCCCTCGAAATCCACCACAATCTTTTTGCCTTTTTCGGCATCAAGACGAATGGCGTTGTATCCATAGTTCTGCGGCGCGTGCGATGCCGAAATACGATAACGCCCTTTTGCATCGGCAGGCTCCAAACTACATTTATGCTGATTTATGTATTTATGGCATTTCTCCTTCACGCGCGGAATGTCCCATGCCACGAAATGCGATGCAGCCTCATATATCTCATCGTTGAAAGCCTGCTGGTCGAGCCCGGCCAATCGCTTATACGTGGCCACGGGGTCTTCGCCCTCTTTCGATTCACGCCACATACGTCCCACTATCTCCTGTCCGTGCTTATTTGACCAATATTCCATAAATTGCGGGGCATGATACATATTGGCCGGATGAAACAGCGAATGGTGCGTTAGATCCATATATGCGTCGAGATGAAATTTCTCGTACTCGGTCCAGTCGGGATACACTTGCCAAAGCATCCATTGCGAAGTATATTCCACTATCGGACTTCCGGGGAATCCCCTACCCCCGTCGGCGCTCACTATGCATTGAAAGGAGTGACCCATCTCGTGGGCGAGAGTGCAATAAGGATATGCCTTGGCTCTTACCGGACGAAACCACATCATGCCAACGCCCTCGTCGCCCCAGCCGTAAGCGGTGCCGTCGTCATCGTTGTGCATCCATATTATCATCTTGTATTTTGACGATTCGGAGTTTTCCCTGTCGGCAAAATGCAGATTGTCGATATAAAAATTATAAAAGCGTTCGCCCTCCGCAAGAATGGCTTTCGGATCGAACCGTCGCGATTCATCGGCATACTGCGTCGGATCAGTGCCAAACGATTTATCCCAAAATATAACCAGATTAGCAGACTCGGCCTTATGTTCCATATCGAAAGAGCCGTCGGGCTGTCCGAATTTATTTTCATTTCCTACGGCCGTCGGTATTTTTATAACCTTATCGGCAGCAGAGGCAATGACGCTCACGGACATTAGCGCGAATGCCGTCAGCGCGGCAAACATCTTATTTCCCATGATAATGATTGTAGTTTTGTTTATTGCTACAAATTTACGCATTTTTGCATATATTACATTGCACATTGCCAATAAATTAATAGAATTTAATGTGCCTACACCGGCTCGTGACGCTAAAAAGCACCGAAAACTTTATTAATTTTGTGCGTTATAACAATGAAGGTCCGCTTCAAAACGGATGAATCAGACAAATATTCCGACACAATGATACTCAACGTAGCATATCTCATAATAGGCTTGATTTTAATACTGATGGGGGCAAATGCGCTGACCGACGGAGCCTCGGCCATAGCCAAGCGATTCGGCATATCTGATCTCGTGGTAGGCCTCACGGTAGTGGCTTTCGGCACCTCGGCGCCTGAGCTGGTAATAAGCATAACATCGGCAATAAAAGGCAGCTCCGAGCTGTCGATAGGCAACGTAGTGGGGAGCAACATCTTCAACATTCTGGTAATAATAGGCGTAACCGCAACGGCAGCCCCGATAGTGATAAAGCGAAGCATAATGACCAACGAAATACCGATGGTCATACTGTCGTCGGTAATACTGCTGATAATGGGCAATTCGGTGCTGCTCGACGGCGCCCCGACATCGATGATAAACAGAGTCGACGGGCTCATGTTGCTCATATTCTTCATTCTGTTCATGCGCTACACGTTTGCACAGGCAAAAGACACGTCGGCCGACGACCCGACGGCCGGTAACGCATCGGCCACGCCGGCCATGAAAACGGGCAAAGCCGTGGTGTGGGTCATCGGTGGGCTTGCAGCTCTAATATTCGGAGGCGACCGCTTTGTAGCCGGGGCATCGGGAATAGCCGCCGGGCTAGGCGTTAGCGAGGCAATAATAGGCCTGACCATCGTAGCCGCCGGCACATCGCTCCCCGAGCTGGCCACGTCGGTGGCAGCAGCCCTGAAGGGGAAGCCGGGCATCGCCATAGGCAACGTGATAGGCAGCAACATATTCAACGCATTGCTGGTGCTCGGATCGGCGGCGACCATTCGTCCGCTTGCATTCGGAAGCATCAACAACGTAGACCTTCTCGTGCTCCTCGGAGCGTCGATACTGTTTTTGGCGTTCGGATGGCTGTTTAAGGTGCGCACGATAACGCGCGCGGAAGGACTCATTCTTGTGGCCGCATACGTGGCCTACACCGTGTATCTCGTGGCGCAGGCTCAATCAAGCGCATCGTGAGGCCACTCAGAAGGCAATTTGGATTTATCAATGATTTAACGTACTTTTGCACAATAAAAAACGAAGCACAAAATGGCTGATTCCAATTTCATAGATTACGTAAAGATACTTTGCCGCTCAGGCAAAGGAGGCGCAGGATCTCGACACTTCCATCGAGCCAAATACGTTCCCAAAGGGGGCCCCGACGGCGGCGACGGCGGGCGAGGCGGACATATCATATTAAAGGGGAACAGCCATATGTGGACGTTGCTTCCACTTCGCTATCGCCGACACATTTTTGCCGGAAACGGCCAAAGCGGATCGGGCGGACGCAGCTTCGGAAAGGATGGCGACGACGTGATTGTCGACGTACCGTGCGGCACGGTGGTGTTTGATGCCGAGACGGGCGAATTTCTATGTGAAGTGACATACGACGGCGAGGAAGTGAAGCTTCTCAGAGGCGGACGAGGAGGATTGGGCAACTGGCATTTCAAGAGCGCCACCAACCGCACTCCGCGTTATGCCCAACCGGGCGAACCGGCAATAGAAAAGAGCGTGATACTTGAATTGAAGCTACTTGCCGACGTAGGCCTCGTAGGATTTCCCAATGCAGGCAAATCGACGCTGCTTTCGGCATTGTCGGCCGCGCGCCCCAAAATAGCCGACTATCCGTTCACCACCATGGAGCCGCAACTGGGCATCGTGCCTTATCGCGACAGTCGCTCGTTCGTAATGGCCGACATACCTGGTATAATCGAGGGCGCAAGCGAAGGCCGAGGGCTCGGACTACGCTTTCTGCGACACATAGAGCGAAACGCCGTGCTGCTGTTCATGGTTCCGGCCGATGCAGACGACATTCGCCATGAATATGAAGTTCTGCTGAAAGAGCTCGAGACATTCAATCCGCAATTGATGGACAAGCAACGCATCCTGGCCATATCGAAAAGCGACATGCTCGACGACGAATTGAAGGAGGAGATAGCGACCATGCTACCCGACGACGTGCCGCACGTGTTCATTTCGGCCGTAGCCCAGCAAGGACTTACGGAGCTGAAGGACATGCTTTGGAGCGCGATAAACGACGAACGCAACCAAATAGCCACTCCCGCCATTACGCACCGACCGCTCGACGGACATCATAGAGTTAGAGAAGAAGACGAATTCATATTCGAAAACGTGCCGCAACCCGACGTTGACGGGGAAGAAGACTGGGATGAAGAAGGCTGGGACGAGGAATATGACGACGATGAATACTTTGAGCCTGATCAGCCTTGACGCAGGCCCGGGAATAACGGCCTTCAGCACCCTGAGAGGCTGCACGTCAGACGATTCGCCCTATTCCGGATTCAACGCCTGCCATTATACCGGCGACGATCCACGTCACGTAAAAGCGTGCCGTAGCGCATTGTGCAAAGAACTTGGAATATCGGAATGCCAACTGATAATCCCCCGACAGACCCACTCAACAAACGTGGCTACGATTGGCTATGAGAAACCGATGCTCGAAAATGTAGATGCATTGGTCACCCGACGCACCGACGTGGCATTATGCATAAACACGGCCGATTGCGTGCCCGTAGTGATGTCAGATGCCAATGCCCGCGTGATAGCCGTGGCCCACTCGGGATGGAGAGGCACCGTTGGTCGCATCGCCGCGCGCACGGTTGAAGCCATGACGAGGCTCGGGGCATCGCCCCACGACATAATCGTAGCAATGGGGCCTTGCATATGCCCGGAGTGCTTTGAAGTAGGCGATGAAGTGGTCGAGGCATTTGCCACCGAGTTTCCCGATGCCGGCGAAATAATAATTCCACGAACACCCCGCAGCCACATCGACCTCGCGGCGGCAATAAAGCATACGCTCGTCGAAGCCGGCGTTCCGGAATCGTCGATAATCGGTCCTACGGCTTGTTCGCATTGCAATCCCGACAAACTGTTTTCAGCCCGCACGCATGGAATCGCGTCGGGGCGCATGCTAACCGTCGCGAAAATGACATGCGACGCGCCTATCAGCCAACGGGAAGGTCGGCCAACGACTTTCGCGGGAAAGCATCAATGAAACTTCCGGGCGTACTGTTATAAATCATGACATTTTTTGAGTCGGCAAACTTTTTTATCGAAAAATAAGCCTTGAACGCCACGTAATAGCTATGCACCACTTCGTGCAGACGCACGGTCTTGAATATGGCGGCATTCCATTTTCGGGCACTCTCATTATCTTTGTAAAAATGCGGCTGCACCGAAACCACCTCGTTTTGCTCGTTGACCTCGAGAGTGCGCATCCACGAGTGATCGGCTCCAACGAGATATATTTTCTTGAAGCCCAGCCATATTGCGACCATTATCGACGGGATGAGCACATTTCGCGGACGAGGAGTGCCCCAACGGCGGCCATATGCCATACGCTCAAACCATCCGAACCCCTCAAGCCCTACGCTGTTGATGGTTCGCACCGTCACATTGGGATTGCCTTGCAAGTCGAAGCTGCCGCGATTCACGGCAGGCACGAAAATGGTCATGGGCCAATCGACACGCTTGGCAAAGGTTTCGCGCAACCGTTTGAGGTTTTCGCCCGGATTGGGATCGAAAAAAGCCGGATCGACCATGACATAATATCGAGGCTTCAAGTCAAAAAATTCCTCGGCATTGGCGGCATAGTTCACGGCAAGAGTGGTGTGAGTGCGCAGCACGTCGCCATACGTGGCAATCGTGTCCGACAACGACGGTCCGTTGCCCATTATTATTATGCTATCGTTTTCGGGCCGGGCTTCGGCGCCGACGTCGCATCGACGGCTCTGCAACAACACCTTTGCCACACTCTTAAGCGTATTGCCCAATGCTTCAAACGCCGTTGAAATATCATCTACCTTACTCATTGTTTCTTTTCTCTTTTCATTCAAATTTCTTCATTTTCATCGACAATGTGCCCGCGCTTACGTAAAAACGCGATACTTTCGCGCAACATCACCGATCCTGACGCATAAAGCGAGCCCACGTACACGACGGCGGCAATCGCCACTTTCAGCGCAAGGCGAACCGACGCATGAGGTATGCCTACCGAAACCACCCACGCCACCAGCATCGACAGTAGCGCAAGGCCGAGAAACGGCAACATGTCACGCAAGGCATCGATGATGCGCAGTCCTATCATTTCGAAGGCGAAATGCTGCCACACGAACAGCCACAATATGTTTACCGTCACGAAAGCCACTATCATGGGGTATATGCCAAAAGGATGCATGCCTACAAGTATGCCGCACGTAACCACGCTAAGAGCCACCGTGTTATATAGATTTATCGACGTATGCTCCTGGCTTATCACCAAATTGGAGTATAGCGTTATGATGGGATAAAACGCACCATATATGCTTAGTATCTGCAACATGCCCACGCTCGGCAACCACTTTTCGCCGGCCACGAGCAATATGAATTCGGGAGATATCAGCCCAAGCCCGAGCATAGCCGGAAACGACACGAAGCTCGTGAAGCGCAGCATTTTTCGAAACACGGCCCTGTAACGGTCGCGATCATCCTTAACCCTTGCAAGCACCGGAAGCGCAACGCCGTTAAGCATTCCATTTATGAGCGTTGTGCCCATATCGTTCCATTTTGCGGCATTACCATACTGTCCGGCAAGCGCCTTGGTGTAAAATCGGCCAAGCAGCAACGAAAACACATTGCGGTTGATCTGCATGAATATCGTTGCCACCAACAGCTTGCTGCTAAATCGGAACATACGGCGCACCGGACCGAAATCGATTCGAAACGTAGGCCGCCAAGGCGAAACCACCCAGTTGAGCAGCGTAGTCATTCCGGTGTACACCACTGTTTGCGCGGCGAGGCCCCAATAGGCAAATCCGTAATATGCCATTGTCACCGAAACGATGCCCGATATGGCCAACGACACAATTAATATAAGAGAGCTCTCACGCACCATCAAATGGCCATAGAGATATGCCCTCTGGGCTATGCCCCACCCCGAGAACAGGAAGCTCAAAAACAAGAATCGCGAAAGAGCCACAAGCTCGTCGGAGTGATAAAAATCGGCTATGAGCGGTGCACATAAAAACAATATGACATACATCAACAAGCCGGTAAGCACATTAAACCAGAACACCGAGTTATAGTCGTCGGCCGAAGCATCTTTTTTATTTATCAATGCGGTCATAAAACCGCTGTCCTGCAAAGCTCCGGCAATGGCCGTAAACACCGCCAACACCTGCACCATACCATAGTCGGTGTCGGTGAGCATCCGAAGCAGGCATATGCCGAAAACGAGATTCAGCAATTGCACTATTCCATTGCTGAATCCGCCCCACAACAGGCCCTTGGCGGTACGTTCTTTTAACGACGATGTTGACGACATATAGTTTATTACTGATTTTACGAAACTGTTTAAACAATTTCTTAGCGCGCTATCGGCCATACGTGACATGCCGAATCGCTAAAGATGCAAAGTTACTTCTTTCCCATCGTATTTTCAAAAAATTTCGCAGAGCGCCTGCAAATCACGTAATTCCACCACGCACCAACAATCCAAATACGACATATCGGCACGCGGTTTCCACATTTGTTTTTAAACAACCTCTAATATATCGCGGTTTTTGCGTAATTTTGCGCCTCATTAACGCCATAAGCACAGCATCAAGACAATGGTTATGCAACGAGCATCATTCAATAAAATAAACGTCGACGCAGTATTGCAGCAACGATTGCGTCGCTACTACCACCTCATACCCAAGAGATTGATACGATGGCTCGAACGAACCATATGCCAAGACGGATTGAATGCTCTCCTCGAAAGCAATGCCGGCAAAACCGATGACGACTTTTGCCACGGCGTATTGTCGGATCTGAACGTTAGCTACGACGTGATATCCCGACAGCCCATATCCACATCCGACAGCCGGGTGGTATTTGCATGTAATCATCCCTTGGGCGCGCTCGACGGCATTGCAATGATCGACTTCGTAAGCAGACGGTTCAATCGCCCCGTAAAATTCGTGGTAAACGACCTGCTTACGGCCATCGAGCCACTGAAGGGAGTGTTTCTCCCCATCAACAAACACGGCAAACAATCAAGAAGCTCATCTTCGGCAATCGACGAAGCCTTTGCCGGCGAAGACCCTATAATAGTATTTCCGGCCGGACTGGTGTCGAGGAGGCAAGGCAATGAGATTCGCGACCTCGACTGGCACAAAATGTTCGTAAACAAATGCATCAAACACAAGCGCAACATAATTCCGACATATTTTAGTGGCGAAAACTCAAAGTTTTTTTATAATTTTGCAAGATTAAGAGCCAGAACGGGATTAAAGTTCAACATCGAAATGATTTATTTACCGCGCGAAGTGTTCAGATGCAAGGATTCAAACTTCAGCATAATAACAGGCGAACCAATCGATTTCAATTCGTTAAGAGGCGGCCCATACGCATCATCTGAAGCCGAAAGCATCAAAAATCGCGTATACAAACTTAGAGAATTTCGAAAATAAACCGTCATCCCGCAATACGACACTTGAAAAAGCCACGGCATATGGAAGAAGATATAATAATCAACCCCATACCAACCGAGCTCATTGAAGCCGAGCTCACTCCGGATCGATTGTTGCGCCACACCAACAAGGGCAACAATCTGATATACGTGGTTGAAGCCCACACGGCACCGAACGCGATGCGCGAGATTGGACGACTGCGCGAAATTGCGTTCCGCGCGGCAGGCGGCGGCACCGGAAAAGACTGCGACATCGATTGTTACGACACAATGAATCCGCCTTGCAAGCAGCTCATAGTATGGGATCCCATGTCACGGCAGATACTTGGCGGTTATCGTTACATCACAGGCAGCAACATACGTCTTCAGGCCGACGGAACGCCTCGCATTGCCACGTCGCACATGTTCAGGTTTTCGAAACGCTTCATCGACGAACTTCTCCCACAGACCATCGAGCTCGGACGATCGTTCGTACGCACCGAATACCAATCGTCGAAAGCCGGGTCGAAGGCGCTCTACGTATTAGACAATCTTTGGGATGGGCTGGGCGCTCTTACGGTAGTGCATAAGGAGATAAAGTATCTTTTCGGAAAAGTAACCATGTACCCAAGATACCCGCACGAGTGTCGCGACATGATATTGTATTTTCTCTCAAAGCACTTTCCCGACCCCGATAGGCTCGTCGAACCGTTCAATCCGTTGAAAACCGACATCGACCAAGCATATATGCAGCAACTGTTCTGCGGCTCATCGTTTGCCGAAGACTACAAGATTCTCAACAAGGCCATACGAAGCCACGGATACAACATTCCACCGCTCGTCAATGCCTATATGAGCCTCTCGCCCACGATGCGCATGTTTGGCACGGCCATTAACGACGAATTCGGCAACGTAGAAGAATCAGGCATATTTTTCGCCATCTCCGAGATATTCGAAGAAAAGAAACAACGACACATCTGCACATACAGCGAATGACGCATTCGAATCATCAAGAAACAAATCAAAAAAGCTCCGACACCTTTCATCACAAAAAGAGTCGGAGCATTTTTATTTCTATTCAAATTAACATCTTGTCGCGACGTTTCCCCAAAAACAACCGTCGCCCATACATCCCGATTAAAAATCACATCTTTTCAACCCTAAATATAATTTCTAAAGATCTCTTACCTTAATTGTACCTAATCCTTGACTGATTAAAATTTTACACAGCGCAAAATTAATCCTACCACGTCTTGTTTTATCATACGTTCAATCGGGATATAAATACTTTATATCCCATCTAAATTACAAACATAAATAAATCAGCAAATTACGCCATATTTCAGGAAACGCAAAATCAAATATAAAATATGACATTCGGGATATTATGCGCAATTACGAGCATAGCGTATGCCACTTTCTGCCTCGCTGTATCACTTTATGAGTTAATATATATTTCATATTTTTCATTTATACAAATGCAAATAATTGCATTTTTAACAATCCTATATACCAATCAGTTAACGTTAATATAAACTAATTTTAATTTATATTATAACTTTATATCTTGTTATATTCAAAAAATTATGACTAACTTTGCAGTGCAAATAGGAAGAGGAAATTTTAGGATATAATATTTGTTTTATGTTAGCACGATTTGGTGCCTTCGTGAGAAGGTGCCATTTTTTTTGTCGATACACTTCAATGCCTCAAAAATTAAATGATAGCCACATTATAATCACATAGCCAAAAAAGTTGTATATTTGCATTCAATAACAGCCACATTAATATATATGACAGAAGAAATAAAATCACCATACCGCAGAGGCGCAGACGACGGATTCTTTTTCGGAATCTACCTTAGCATATTTTTTCTGTTGTCGTTCATATCGGTTAAGATGCCGATTTTGAGCCTGATATCCTTTGCAATGGCCATAGCCGTTCCAGTCGTAATATATTACTTTCTTCGAAAGGCTTACATCAACGACAAAGGGCTGTCGCCATTGTCACTGCTATGGATGCACGGCATAATGATATTCATATGCGGATCGCTCATAGGAGCGGTGGCCGAAATAATATATCTGAAATGGATCGATCCCGACTTCATAATCAATCAAATGAAAACGGCAATAACCCTATATAAGGATTCGGGATGGGAATCGGGCAAACAAATGGCCGAAGTGATGCAACGCATCATCGACAACGGCCTTGTTCCGTCGGCCATATCGATAGTAGTCGAAATAATATGGCTCTCGATTTCGACAGGTTCAATACTCTCTCTGATAATAGGACTGATAGTGCGTGCGCGCGCCGTTCGGCCCGACAGAATGCAAAAAAAATAAAATCAGGAATAAAATCGACTCGACAAAATGGATATTTCGGTAGTAGTACCCCTATACAACGAAGCTGAATCGCTTCCCGAACTCGAAGCCTGGATACGACGGGTGATGGAGGAAAACGGATTCTCTTATGAAATTCTGTTCATAAACGACGGAAGCACCGACGACTCCTGGAGCGTGATAAAAGAACTGAGCGAGAAGAACCCCTCGGTAAAAGGCGTTTGCTTCAGAAGAAATTACGGTAAATCTCCGGCGCTGAACACCGGATTCGAAAAGGCCCAAGGCAACGTGGTGATAACCATGGATGCCGACTTGCAGGACAGTCCCGACGAAATACCCGAATTATACCGTATGATAGTGTCGGACGGCTACGACCTCGTAAGCGGATGGAAACAGAAACGCTACGACCCGCTGTCGAAAACCATCCCCACGAAGCTATTCAACGCCACGGCACGAAAGGTTAGCGGAATCAAAAACCTGCATGACTTCAACTGCGGCCTGAAAGCTTATAAAAAGAAGGTAGTGAAGCACATAGAGGTTTACGGCGACATGCACCGCTACATACCCTACCTCGCGAAAAATGCCGGATTCACAAAAATAGGCGAAAAAGTAGTGCATCATCAGGCTCGAAAATACGGAAAGACCAAATTCGGGCTCGACAGATTTGTAAACGGATATCTCGACCTGGCCACGCTCTGGTTCACTAACAAATTCGGAGTCAAGCCGATGCACTTTTTCGGATTGCTCGGAAGCCTCATGTTTCTGCTCGGATTCATTTCCACTATAATAGTGGGCGCCCTGAAGCTTTACCATATGCACACCGGCCAACCGTACATACTCGTCACCTCCTCGCCATATTTTTACATATCGCTGGTTATGATGATATTGGGCACTCAATTGTTCCTGACGGGATTTCTCGGAGAACTCATAGTGCGCAACTCACCCGACCGAAATAAATACGAAATAGAAGAAGTAATCGAAAAGCAATGAAACAAATCAACGCCTACGCCGACTTCTATGAGTTGGTAAACAATCGCTATTCATGCCGGAAATACTCGGACGAGCCGGTATCACGCGACAAAATACTCGACATAATCAATGCCGCGCGCCTCGCCCCATCGGCATGCAACAAACAGCCATGGCAATTCGTGGTAGTCGACACCCCCGAACTGCACGACGAAGTAGCGAAATGCTACGACCGAAATTGGATGAAGTTTGCACCCGTCTACATAATAGCATGCGGCAATCACGCCGAAGCATGGCATAGAGCCGACGGAAAAGACCATACCGACATCGACGTGGCCATAGCCGTAGAGCACATATGTCTCGCTGCCTCGGCACTCGGATTCGAAACCTGCTGGGTGTGCAACTTCGACGAAAAGATGCTTTCGGCAGCCCTGAATATGCCTGAAGGCATGGAGCCGATAGCCATAATACCGTTAGGATACAGAATGCCCGATTCGGCCGTGGCGCCGAAAAATCGCAAAGAAATGGATCAGATAGTGAAATGGGGAAAATATTGATCGCCATATCGACATTGCTGATGATTTGCATCGCTGCCGGATGCAATACGTCGGGGTGCACCGAAAATCAGAGCAGCGTGCCGTTGGCCGAATTTTACGCTTCCGAAACCGGCGACGTGATATCGCTTACCAACGTGGAAATAGGTGGCGTGGGCGCGCCCCACGACTCCTTGCTGAGCAATGGCCGAAGCGCCATATCGCAAATCTACCTGCCGTTCAGGTCGACGAAGCAAACCACCTCGTTCTATTTCCATTACAAGCAGGAAGGCATCGACTCCACGATCTACAACGACACCATAACGTTCGACTACACGTCGCAGCCCACATTCGTGTCGGAGGAGTGCGGTGCAATGTTTTTCTACAAAATAACCAAGCTCGAAAACACCACGCACCTCATCGATTCGGTGGTGATAATCGACTCGCTGATAACCAACACCGACATCAAACGACTGGGCATATACTTCAAGACTGACTCCGGGGAGGGAGACACGGAATGACACGACGCATAATCAAAGCGATGCTAATGGTCATACTGGTCATTGTCGGGAGCATAAACATCGATGCACAGCGCCGCATAACGCCGATAAAGCAGCATCGCACGGAAAAGAAAATCGATCCGAACAAAAAGATAGAGCTCGACAAATCGCGTTTGGCCGAAAGGCTCGATGCGCAAGGCAACATAGTGCTCGTCGACACCGTTACCGGACTGGAATATGTCGATTCGACGGCACTGAAGCCCGACACCCGAAACATATATCCGCTGTTTCACGCCGTGACGATAGGCGTAAACGTATGGGATCCGGCAATGAGGCTGCTCGGACAGAAATATGGAGGCATCGACTTCTGGGGCGAACTCAGCCTTCACAATCGCTTCAAGCCGATATTTGTGTTTGGTATGGGTTCGTGCGACTATTCGCCTGATGCGTCAAACTTTACATTCAAGAGCAAAATGGCCCCATACTTCAAGCTCGGAATGAACTACAACGTATTCTACAACTCAAGCCCCGACTATCAGCTGTGCGTGGGATTGCGTTACGGATTTTCATCGTTTTCATACGAAGTAACCGACATAACCATACCCGACGAATACTGGAAAGATCCGGCGCATTTCGACATCCCGTCGCAATCTACCACCGCAGGCTACATCGAAATAACCGCCGGCATAAAAGTAAAGATAATACGCAACATATCGTTGGGGTGGACTCTCAAATACCATTCAATTGCCAATGAGGGGTCGCCGACATACGGCAAACCCATGTACATACCCGGATTCGGGAAACGCGGAAATGCGCTTTCGGGCGAATTTTCAATAATGTACACCTTGCCGTTGAACAAAAAAGTGGCCGAAACCGTTGACACGGAAGCAAAAAGCAATTAAACGGCCCGATTGACCGCACAAAGCCGAAGGCCGACTGATTGCCGAATGCAGCACAATCCAACAACACAAAAACTCATACGTATGAAAAAGATACTGATCATAGGAGCTTCGTCGGGCCTCGGACAACGGTTGGCAATGGATTTCGCCAAGATGGGATGGCGCGTGGGCATAGCCGCCCGCCGCGAGTCGGCATTAAAGGCCATCAAGGAATTTTATCCCGAAAACGTGGAATACCGCACCATCGACGTGACGGCCACTGATGCGGTGGAACGATTCAACCTACTGATAGAGCAGACCGACGGCATGGATGTGCTGCTGTTTGCATCCGGAATAGGATTTTGCGATCCGGAGCTGTCGCAGAGCATACTTACCGACACGCTGCAAACAAACGTAGTGGGGTTTGCGCGCATAGTGGCCGAAGCATACAAATATTTTCGACGCACGGCCAACAACACGCCCGGACAGATTGCGGCCATAACGTCGGTGGCCGCCACCAAAGGCATCGGCATATCGGCTGCTTACAGCTCGTCGAAACGCTTTCAGCAAATGTTTCTCGACTCCCTCGACCAGCTTGCGCATCAACAGCACGTAAACGTAAAAATCACTGACATCCGCCCCGGATTCGTGCGCACTCCCATACTGAAAGAGGATAAGCAATATCCGATGATAATGAGCATCGACCATGCCGCTCCACTGATCGAAGAAGCCATTATCAAGCGCAAACGAATAGCAACCATCGACTGGCGATGGAGCCTCGTCACGGGAATTTGGCGATTGATACCGCAATGTGTATGGCGTCATATCGAGCTTAATTGGTAAATTCGTTGTATATTTGCACTACGAAACCAATAAGCAGTATCAAATGACTATCATAAGCAACGACAAAACGGTGGCAATTTGCAGCGACCACGCCGGTTACGAGTTAAAAAACGCCATCATCGAGCATCTGGCAAACAAAGGCATAAAATGCAAGGATTTCGGCACGCACAGCAGTGACAGCTGCGATTATCCCGACTATGCGCATCCGTGCGCGCGCGCGGTGGAAAGCGGCGAATGCTACCCCGGCATTGCCATATGCGGCACAGGCAACGGCATAGGCATGACACTCAACAAGCACCAGGGCATCAGAGCCGCCTTATGCTGGGATGTGGAATTGGCAAAATTGGCACGAGAGCACAACGATGCCAACGTACTCGTATTGCCGGCGCGCTTCATCACGGTCGACAAGGCGCTCGAAGTGGTTGATGCGTTTTTCGCCACACCGTTCGAAGGCGGACGTCACGCGCGCAGAGTGGCAAAAATACGAATCGAGGAGTAATCACCGCCGATTACATTAACCCAAACGCCGCACAGGCAATCGACCCCTTCCACAAACGTCGGCCTACACACGGGCCGACTTATTCATCGTTTCGCCCCGACGACAGCAGGCGCGACTCGATCAAATCGGAAAAAGCCTGCTTGTAGGTTTCGCTTATTGGAATGTAGGTTTTGCCAAAGATTATGCGATTGCGCTCTATGATCTTTATTTTTGACGTGTTCACTATAAACGAGCGATGAACGCGCAAAAACATTGGCGAGGGCAGCGAGCGCTCGAGCGTACGCATGCTCATAAGCGTCATAATGCACTTGCTGTCTGACTCCACGTATATCTTCACATAGTCCTTCAAGCCCTCTATGTACAGTATGTCGGGCACGTGAATCTGCACGAGCTTATATTCGCTCTTTATAATTATGAAGTCGCGACTGATGCTTATGTCTGAGACCTGTCGGCTCATCTCGACCTGACGCAGGGCCTTGTTTGAAGCCAGTACGAACTCCTCGTAGCTCACCGGCTTCAGGAGATAGTCAACGGCATTGACCTTAAATCCCTCTATGGCATAATTGTCGTAAGCGGTAGTGAATACTATTTTACATTCCGACGGTATTATCTTGGCAAACTCCATGCCGTTAAGCTGGGGCATGTTTATGTCGAGAAACACAAGGTCGATATTATCCTCAAGCACGCATTTCACGGCTTCCTGAGCCGAAGCGAAGCTTCCCACCAACTCTAAATACGGCGTTTTTTCAACGTAACCCGCTATTAATTTTGCCGCTAACGGTTCATCGTCAATGACGCAGCAACGAAGTGTCAACATATCAGTTTGAATTATTAGTTTTCTTTTTATTATCAATGCAATTTAAGAGCGTCGAGATTGACCACCATTTCCACCTCGAAACGTTCATTGTCGACTATGTGGATAGTGGCGTCATCGCCATACAGCAAGAATAATCTTCGCCGCAGATTGACGATGCCTATGCCGGAGCCCTTCTTGACGCCAAAGCTGTCGGCGTGATAGTTTGACGTCTTGCATCGCACCACATTGTCATTGGCCACTATCGAAATTTCTATCCCCTTGTCGGGCAGTCCTGTGTTGCCATATTTAAATGCATTCTCTATCAGATTAACGAAAAGCAGCGGAGCTATGAGCGCATCTCCGCAGTTCCCGCAATCGAGCGTCACCGACAGCGGCATTCGGTCCGATAATCGGAGCCGCATCAGCCTGACGTAATTGTCAACGAAGTCAAGCTCCTGACGCACCGTCACCGTTTCGGGATTTTCATACAGGACATACCGCAACAGCTTGCTCAACTCGTGCACGGCCCGTTTTGCGCTCTCCGAACTGATGTCGATCAACGCATATATGCTGTTAAGCGTGTTGAACAAGAAATGCGGGTTAATCTGACTTTTCAGATTTTGCAGCTCCTCATTTCGGCGCGATATGGCCAATTCATGCTGACGGCGCTCGAGCTTCAGCCATCGGTCACTAAGCTTCAGCGCCACGCTCAGCGATATGGTGAGCACCATCATCACGAAATCGCGCAACACAAACGACGATGCCTTTATCAGCTCGAACCTATAACCGTGCAGAGACATCGGCTTATGAGGAGGCCCGTATCTGTCGGCAATGAAATACAGGAGAATCAGCATGGATATCACAATGACGACATTGATCACCAGAAACCGCACCACTCCCCTCTGACGCCCGAACGACGAATCGATTACGTAGTAGTAATTTATGTAAAACACCACTATGTAGACCAACGCTTTGAGCCAGAACGCGAAGTTGGGGTCGACATATCTCGGTCGCGCCATGGAGAGCAACACTTCGGGGAGCACGAACATTATCGATATGCACAGCAGATGAACGAAAAAATGTATCAAACGCTGCTTTCGCTTTGCTTTGATGCCGCCCAATGCATCGAGCCCATCGGCGCCGTTTCCGTTGTTATCCTTGTCATTCATATCTTATGGCCTCAATCGGATCTAAATTAGCTGCTTTCTTGGCCGGATACCAGCCGAAGAACACGCCGGTAACCGTACATACCACAAACGACAAAATTACCGAATAAATCTGAATAGACACCGGCCAATGGGCAATTAAATTGACGAGCCATGACGCAAGCGAACCCAATATCACGCCCAACACGCCTCCGGTGACGCTTATTATTATGGCTTCGATGAGAAATTGCGCAAGTATGTCGCGGCCTCGGGCCCCGATGCTCATTCGCAACCCTATCTCACGAGTGCGCTCCGTCACCGACACATACATGATGTTCATGATACCGATGCCACCCACCAACAGCGATATTCCGGCAATGCAGGCAAGCAATACGGTCATCATGTCCGACGTCGAATTCATCATTTCGCTCAGTTCCTGCTGCGAACGGATGGTAAAGTCATCATCTTCGCCATCCTTAAGCTTATGGTTAGTGCGCAACACTTCAGTTATCTCGTCGATGGCCCTGTCCGTCATGTCCTCGCTGAGAGCCGAGCAAAACAGGCTCTGTATGTAGTCAATTGCCAATATGCGCTTCATGACGGTGGTGTAAGGCACCAACACCACGTCGTCCTGATCCTGCCCCATCGAGTTCGACCCCTTTGGCTCCAACGTGCCTATCACCGTGAAGGGTATCTTGTTAAACCTTATGACCTTGCCTATCGGGCTGTCGCCATCGCCGAAAAGGTTGTCGACAACGGTTTTGCCCAAAAGACACACCTTTGCGGCCGACCGTATGTCCTGCTCCGTAAACATCTCGCCATCCTGCACCTTTACCTTTCGTATGTCAAGGTAATCGGGCGCGACGCCATAAATCGACGACGGATAATTATTGTTTCCGTTGATGAACTGACCGGCACTGTTGACACTCGGCGATATGGCATCGACATAGCTCGTCTGCGACTGCAAAGCCTCATAATCCTCCACGCGCAGAGTCTGCATGTCGTCCGAACTTTGGCGCACGCCCCCGCGCTGCATGTTGCCGGGATGTATCATTATCATATTCGATCCCATTTCCGAGATTTGCGACTTGATGCTATCCTTCGAGCCTTGCCCTATGGCAAGCATAGTTATCACCGAAGCCACGCCTATTATTATGCCGAGCATCGTGAGAAAGCATCGCATTTTGTTATTGTTCAATGCTTTCAGAGCTATTTTCATTAAATTGGCTATATTCATAATGCTATGTTATTATCAATCCGGCACAGGGAGGGAGTCGTACATTTCTTTAGCCGACGCCGGATTGGGATTTAGCGTATCTGACACCACTTTGCCGTCGCGCAGCACTATGTTGCGCGACGAATATGCAGCCAAATCAGGATTGTGAGTGACGAATATTATGGTGCGCCCGCGCGCATACAATTGCTGAAACAGCACCAGAATGCTATACGAGGTTCGCGTGTCGAGATTTCCGGTTGCCTCGTCGGCCAATATGAGCACCGGATCATTCACCAGTGCCCGCGCTATGGCCACTCTCTGCTGCTGGCCGCCCGACATCTGATTGCTCTTGTGCATCAGTCTGTCGCCCAGCTCCACGGCCTTTAACGCCGCAATGGCCTTTTCGCGACGCTCCGATGCATTTACCGATGAGTTGTACAGCAACGGCAGCTCCACATTTTCAATTGCGGTGGTTTTAGGCAACAGATTGTAATTCTGAAACACGAATCCTATTTTACGGTTGCGAAACATGGCACGCGCGTTCTTGCTCATTTCGCGCACGCTCGTCCCATCGAGCACATACTCGCCCGACGTAGGAGTGTCGAGACAGCCCAGTATGTTGAGCAACGTCGATTTTCCCGACCCGGAAGTGCCCATTATCGTCACGAATTCGCCCTCGTATATCGAAAACGAAACCCCGCGCAACGCTTTTACCCGTTCGCCGCCGACAATGAATTCACGACGCAAGTCGCTCACCTTGATTATTTCTCGTTTCATTTGCATGATTTTCTTACTACGACAATCGATCAGCGCCTCATCACTTTTTCTTCTTTCCGGGAGGTCCGGGAGCGAAAGGACTCCGTTCGGCCGACGACGCATCGCCCGGCGACGGCATGTCGCTCGAATAGCCCAAAGCCACTTCGTCGGCCGGATTCAAGCCCGACAATATGGCCACGCTCGTGCCATTAGTCACACCAACGGTCACGTCGGCGGGATAGAGCTTATTGTCGCGAACCACCCACACGCGGCGGCGGTTGTCGTCGTTATTAATCGGCGACATGTCAACACCGTCGGCCATTAAAGGCAGATTTTTGGCTTCGGGATAATCATGAGGCGTGAATTTCAGAGCCTTCACCGGCAACGTGGTGACATCTTTTTCGTTCATCACGTCAATTATCAGGTTGGCGGTAAGTCCGGGTATCAGCTTCATGTCGGGGTTAGGCGCATCTACCACCACTTCATACGTCACCACGTTGCTCTCCGTCGTGGGGTTGAGGCGCACCTGCGTCACCGTGCCGTGAAATTTATCATCGGGATACGCGTCGACCGTAAACGATACCGACTGCCCCACTTTTACCTGGCCTATGTCGGCTTCGTCGACATCGCCCACCACCTGCATATTCTCCAGATCGGCTATCACATACAGGTTTGCCACGTTCATATTCGACACCACCGTCTGTCCCACTTCAACCTCGCGCGATATCACTATGCCGTCGATGGGCGAATATATCTCGGCATAATTCAGGTTTTTGGCAGCCCTTACCCTGTCGGCCTTCGATTTTTCGTATGCATTTTTCGACACCATATAATCCTTGCGCGACGTTTCGAACTCATAATCGCTTATGAGTTGCTTGGCATGTAGCTGCTCGTCGCGTTCGTAATTTTTCTTATTGTACTCATACGTGGCGCGCGCCGACTCCATCGACGCATTAGCGCTTTTAAGCTCGCTGTCGAGCAACGTCTTTTCTATTTCGGCTATCAGCTGCCCCTTGGTAACGTGCGAGTTATAGTCGACATACAGCTCCGATATGATACCGGTCACCTGAGTGCCCACATCGACTTGCGTTTTTGATTCAACCGTACCCGTAGCCGTCACCGACTGGCTTATATCACCCTTTTGCGGATGCACCGTCTGCAACGATATGCGGCTCTCATCCTTGCAGCCCGACATAGCCAACGCAAATGAAACCACGATAGCCGTAAGCAGATAATCAATCTTCTTCATATCATCATTTTTAGAGGTTGTTTAACATTCAGTAATTCACGGCATGTCAACCGTATTCGTGCGCAAGAATTCAAGCTGCTTCTTGCCAAGCATGGCCATATATTTTGCCTGAAGCAACTCGCGGCGCGCCTTCGTAAGATTATTATGGGCGGTAAGCAACTCCACCGGTTCCACCCTTCCCAGCTCGAACCTGGCACTGACCAGTTCGTCGCTCAACCGAGCCGACTCCACCTGAGCAACGCCCGCTTCGTAACGCGACTGGGCCGACAATATGTCGACATACACCGACTCTACGGCCTGCGACAACTCGTTTTCGCGCGACTGCACGTCGAGCGACGCATTCAGCTGCTGTATCTTAGCCTGCGCAACGGCCACCTTGGTGCGCCGCTGATTCAATATCGGCACGTTGACGGTCAGGCCCACGTTTTCATTAAACGAGCGCTTAAGCTGAGAGCCTACGCCACCTCCGAGCGACGAATAGCTCGTGCCTACGCCCGCGTTCAAGCTCAGCGAAGGCAGCCCCGACGCTTTGGCTATTTTTTCATCGTAAGCCGATGCCTCAAGCTGCAATTTATCGGCATGCAGCAGGTCGTCGACCGTCAAAGCCAACTCATAGCTTTCGTTTTTGTCAGGCAGGGGCATCAGCACATCTTCGCTCGACCATTCCACCTCCTTGAGCGCCAAATCGTCGTCAAGCTTCAGTTCAAGCAATCGCTTCAGCTCCATCCGTTGGGTGTTGTACGCGGCCTCGGCGCTTACCACGCCATACCGATCCTGCTCGGCCAATGCCGCCAGCTGTGCATAATCGACCTTCGACATGGTTCCGCCTTCCATCAGCTGCCGGGCACGTTTGGCCTGCGCCGCGCTCACCTCGGCCGCTTCACGGCTAATGTCGATCGACTCCTTGGCATACAGAATGTTGACATACAGATTCAAAATATTCTGTTCGAGGGTGTTCATCAGACTATTCTCGCTGAAGGCATCTATTTTAGTCTGTAACTCCTTGCGGCGTATGGTGTTGCTCCGTTCACCGCCATTCCATATGGTCCATCCGGCATTAAGCCCCACGTTAGCGGCATACGACGTATTGTCGTCATCCGATTTCCACGGCGCATTCGTAAGCCCGTGCGTAGTCGACGCACTCAGCGTAGGCTCATATTGGGCTTTAGCCTCCTCAAGAGCCAACCGACTGTTCTCGACGGCAAGACGCGACTGCTGCAATGAGATGTTATGCTTGCGCGCATACTCCACGCAATCGCCATAACTCCACTTCTGCTGCGCATGACCCGTCAGGAAAACAGTTATCATAAAAAACAATGCAGTAGATTTCATTTCAAATTAATTTTCAGATATTTGCGTCGCAAAAGTACCTTTGCCCGACTCCCGTGGCAAATTTTTTAGATGATTTCACGAACATCACAACCCAAAACCACTTCAATTTTTGATTAATCGTACTTTTACGTCAGCTACGGCAAATAAATCACAATCGAAGTTAACGTAGCTTAAATTTATAAGCAAAAGCGGGCCGCCGGACCGCATCATGCAATTCAAAACCATAAATATTTATGGCATAATTTTAACTAATTTATAATTAAAATCATAAAAAGCGGAATGAATGTTAACAAACTTTACCTTACATTTTGCGAAACGAAAAATAATGCATACCTTTGCATCAAATACACCGGTTGCATAAATTCTTGGACTGATTCAAAATTTTACGCATAATATATTTGGACTAAGGACTAAGGCAACAGATATGACGTGATTGTCGTGAGACACCCATTGATTTTCATGGTGTAATGTAAGTATGATATAATCTCTACACTAAAGTTTGCTGTAAGACAACAACTTTTTAGAATCACAAATGCCTTTTGGCTTTAGTCCTGTTGCTCCCTGTTTGAAGGGGGCAGCGGACAATTTTTTTATAACCCCGTTTTGAATATGTTTTTGTAATTTTGCACTGCGAAAAAGAAACATCATTCGTTCTGATTTATGACAAAATCAAATTTCCGTACACAGATCAAGCCCTGGATATTGCCAATTGCCATGCTATTTGGGATGTTATTCCACAATTTCATGGACAAGGTGGAGTTTATGGCACCGTATCTTATTTTCATAATGCTGTTCATAACGTTTTGTCGTATCAACCCCAACGAACTGCGAGTCTCCAACCTGTCGCTTTCACTGATATCCATACAGCTGTTCGGCGCGCTGGCCCTGTTTTTCGCCATATCGCCGTTGAGCGTCGACGTAGCCCAAGGCACTTTCATATGCATATTTTGTCCAACCGCCACCGCCGCCCCGGTCATAACGGGAATGCTCGGAGGCAGCGTACCGCGACTGGCCACATTTTCACTCATAAGCAACATAATGGTGGCCATAACGGCACCGTTCCTATTCTCACTGATAGGGAGCACCGACATGCCCATAGCCACGTCGATAGCCACCATAGCCATGAAGGTGATGCCGCTGATACTCGTCCCGCTGATAACCGCACTCGCGCTCCGACGCATTGCGCCAAAAGTCCATGCGGCCGTGGCCACGCGGCAATCGCTGTCGTTCTACATATGGGCCCTGTCGCTATTCATCGTGGTGGGCCGAGCCGTAAGCTTCGTGATGAACGAGCCGTGGGAAAAGGTTCCCGAAATGATAGTGATAGCGCTATGCTCGCTTGTGGCCTGCTGCCTGCAGTTCTATTACGGACGACGCATAGGCCGTGCCTGCGGCGACAAGATAGCCGGCGCTCAGGGGCTCGGGCAAAAAAACACCGTACTTGCCATATGGATGGCGCTAACCTATCTCAACCCCATATCGTCGATCGGGCCGGCCGCCTACGTGGCGTGGCAAAACACCATAAACTCCATACAGCTCTATTTGCATCAAAAAAAGGAGATAAAAACATATTAACTTAATTTTAAATCAAACCATATTCACGCATAATTCGTTAGTAAATATAAATATACCATAACAATGGACAGCATGTACGAAATATTAATGGAATTGCCGCTATTCAAGGGCGTGAGCTTCGACCGAATATCAGAAATAGTCGGAAGCGCAAAATTCCACTTTCTAAAATACCTCTCGGGCGAACAGATCATAACGGCAGGCGAACCCTGCACCCACATAAAATTCATAATTTCAGGTTCGGCCAGAGCTTCGATAACCAACGCCGACGGCCGATTTCGCGTATCGCAGACATTAACGGCCCCCGACGTCATAGCCCCCGACTATCTGTTCGGCAAAGCCACCAAATATCCCTGCTCGGTAATTGCGCGCACCGACACCGGAATACTACAAATATCGAAACAGGATTACGTAAGCATCCTCAACTCCGACCACATATTTCTGTTCAACTTCCTGAACACGCTGTCGATGAACGCGCAGAAAGCCATCGACGGAATATTGGCCGTGACCACCGGATCGCTCGAAGAACGAATAGCATTCTGGATCATAGCACTTACCCAGCGCGGCGGCAGCGAAATCACGCTCTCGTGCAAGCAACGTGACCTTTACGCACTGTTTGGCGTTCAGCGCACGTCGTTCCTGTCTACGCTCGAAAACATGCGCACGCGCGGACTCATGGAATATGACCAAAACGAAATACGAGTAAACTCCCGACGCGAACTGCTCGACATACTATCGTCGACAGCCGAATAGCGCCAAAGGAAACGTCCATAAAAGGAATAAGCCGCTCTAACCCAGAGCAGCTTATTCCTTTGCCGTTATTAAACGGCTTCCAAACCTAACATAAAACACATTACTATTATGCACTTCTTACTTTAAGATTTATGGACCACGCTCACGCGCTTCCAATATTATCATTAATCGGGATTGCAAAAGTAAAATCGCATCACAGTTTTTGCAACAGCATTTAGACGAAATATGGCAAAATATAGTTGTGCGAAAAAATATTTAATTAAAAATCAATCCGTTGCAAACCAATAAATATAGTGCTAAACGCTTGCCATATAGACAAAATGACGGTTCAATTTTGATTCAAACGAGTCTCAACCCCATGTCAATATAAATATTTGTGAATAAAACCGATGAAAATCAGCAAAAATCCGTATCTTTGCATAGTTAGCATGTTACCTCTCTACACATTACAATATTTTTAGCCGTGAAGTACTTTAAATCTTTCCTATTATTGTGTATACTTTGGATGTCAGCATACGTTCATGCCGAACATAACGATCGCAATAAACAGCCCACGAGCCTGTCGGAAGCATTGAGCGAATTCGACAGGGCCGTAAACAACCGCTTTGAGTACGAATCTGCAAATTTCAATCGAATAGATTCGATGAAACGATTAATCGAAAAAGCGGAAACCGACTCGCTGCGACTCAACCTGATTGAAACGGTGGGCCGAAGCTATCGCGGCGTGCAGATCGACTCCGCATTAAGATATTTCACCATCGGACGCGATATGGCCTTATCGCTCAACGATTCGTCGCAGTACGCCAAATTCGAAGCATTGAGATGCACCCAGCTGCCACTGCTCGGCGAAGGGTTCGAGAGCATATCGAACTATATGCTCATCGACACCGGCATGCTGAAATCGAGTTCCGACACCGCCATATATCTGCAATCGGGCGCAAACATACATTTTACGCTTGCCGGATACTACTCCGACAGCGAGATGCGCAACAATCACATTCGCAACGGCATCGAATATGCCAAAAAACTTATCAACTACCTGCCGGAGGATTCTACGCTGACCGACATAGTGCTTGCCCATCTCTATTTCTATCAGGGAAAGAGTGCGCTCGTAGAGGCTATGCTCAACGACATTCTCGACTACACGCCGCAAAACACGCCATATTTCGGATTTGCGGCATGGATGCTCGGCAATCATTACTACCGGACGAAAGACTATCCGGACGCCTTATATTATATGACATTGGCGGCAATACACGAGCTAAAGTCAGGTCAGCTGAAGGGATCGGCGCTATATAAGCTCGGAATGATGATGCTCGAGCAGGGCAACATTGAGCGTGGTCAGCTCTGCATATCGCTGGCACTGGAAAACTCGGTGCGCAGCGGCGAAAAGATACGCACCATGCAGTCGGGCGAATATGTGCCGATGCTCACTAACGGATTCAACAAAAAGAGCAAAAAGCTGATAATATGGATATCGGTATGCGTCGCGCTGCTGTTGCTGTCGACAACCGGCGTTATATTGCTGGTGCGCCGACTCCAAAAAGCTCGTTCGAAAATCGAAGAAATGAAGGAAATAGTTTCGGATGCCGATTATATGAAGGGCACGTACATAAGCCAATTTCTCAATCTCTGCTCGATATACATGGAAAAGCTCGAGGAATTCAACCGTGTGGCCCGACGAAAAATCACGGCCGGGCAAATCGACGACCTGTATGCCCTGTTGAAATCGGGCAAGATGCTCGACGAACAGAGCACTCTGTTTTACGAAATATTCGACAACGCATTTCTACACGTATACCCCACGTTCATCGACGAGGTAAACGCCCTGCTGCAAAAAGACAAGCAGATAATCGTAACATCGCCGAAGCACCTCACCACGGAGCTAAGAATATTTGCGTTTACCCGACTGGGCATCGACGACAGCGCACAGATAGCACGATTCCTTAACCTGTCGCTCAACACCATCTACACCTACCGCAACAAAATGCGCTCGAGAGCCATTGACCGCGACACCTTCGAGGAAAGCGTAATGTCGATCGGACAAACGCACATACATTGATACGTTGCCGCAACAGGCACCGGCACAATCATCCCTATATAATGATAGGAAGTCGCCAACCAAGGTTGACGACTTCCATATCAATCAAAACTTTATTTGAATTCTTTTTTTATTCGGCTTTGCCGGCGCTTCCAAGCACGTTTTCGATTTTGTGCTTGTAAAGTTTTTCCATTTCGTCGCGAGCCGGGCCGAGATATTTGCGCGGGTCAAATTCACCGGGTTTTTCAGCAAATACCTTACGAACGGCAGCAGTCATGGCGAGACGGCTGTCAGAGTCGATGTTGATCTTGCAAACGGCGCTCTTTGCAGCCTTGCGCAATTCTTCTTCAGGTATGCCGATGGCATCGGGCAACTTGCCACCATACTGATTGATGGTGTCAACGTATTCCTGGGGAACTGACGAAGAACCGTGAAGCACGATGGGGAATCCGGGGAGTTCCTTCATAACGTCGTCAAGCACGTTGAATGCCAATGGCGGGGGAACAAGACGTCCTTCAGCGTTGCGAGTGCACTGTTCGGGAGTGAATTTGTAAGCACCGTGCGAAGTACCAATTGAAATTGCGAGGCTATCGCAACCGGTACGAGTAGCGAAATCAACTACTTCGGCGGGGTCGGTGTATGTGTGGTGATCGGCAGAAACTTCGTCTTCCACGCCGGCAAGCACACCAAGTTCACCCTCTACGGTTACGTCATATTGGTGAGCGTAATCAACAACCTTCTTAGTGAGGGCTACGTTTTCTTCGTAAGGAAGATGAGAACCGTCAATCATAACCGATGAGAAACCGTTGTCGATGCATGACTTGCAAAGTTCGAAGCTGTCACCATGGTCAAGATGAAGCACGATTTGAGGATGTTCCCAACCGAGCTCTTTAGCGTAAGCTACCGCACCCTGAGCCATATAGCGCAACAATGTTGCGTTTGCGTAGTTGCGGGCACCTTTCGATACTTGGAGAATCACGGGCGACTTTTCTTCAGCGGCAGCCTTGATTATGGCCTGAAGCTGCTCCATGTTGTTGAAGTTGAAAGCCGGGATGGCATAACCGCCTTTGATTGCTTTGGCAAACATCTCACGTGTGTTCACCAAGCCTAAGTCTTTATAACTTACCATTTAGCTTTATTATTTAGTGAATAATGTTTTGATATTTTTATATCGCTACAAATTTAAGCAAAATAATCGACAAATGAGGGCTATGACGCTCCATTTTTCAACTTTTGACAATGTAACCGCATGCTTTGCTACTTTTTAAGATGAATGTAGCCCTGAACGCAGCCCACAAACAAAGCCCCGCCCAAAATGTTGCCTATGGTAGCCGGAACGAGATTCGACAATATCATGTCGCCCACCGTCACTTCAGCGCCCTCGAGCATGCCGCACGGTATGAAAAACATATTGGCTATGGAGTGCTCATATCCAAATACCACGAACGCCATCACGGGCCACCAACATCCCATTATCTTATCGACCAGCGTATGCCCCGACAATGCAAGCCATACGGCAAGGCATACGCACCAGTTGGCCCCGATGCCCTTTACAAGCACCGTGAGCCACGGCATGGATATCTTGGCTTTGGCAATGCCGGTTACGGCCTCATGATAAGGCGACGATGCCGTGAGCCCCACATAGTAGACAAACAGATACGTAAACGCCAATGCCCCTACGAGATTGCCGAGATAAACCAACGTCCAGTTTTTAGCAATCTTCCATGCTCCGTAATGCCCCTTCATATATGCCGGAACGAGCAAGGCATTATTGCCGGTAAACAATTCGGCACCGAGCACTACCACCAGTATCAGCCCCACGGGGAACATGCATCCGCTCAACAATCGCTGAAGCGACGGATTTTCAGCCGTGAGACCCGGAAATCCGAAACCCACTATCACCGACAGGATTCCGCCGAGCGATATGTAACATCCGGCCATGACGGACTGCATAAAGAAGCGGCCCATGCTGTTCATAGTTTCCACTTTACGGCAACCGGCGGCAACGGTAGCTTCGGTTATCTCCTTGGGGGTTCGCAATTCCATAGTCGTGTATATCGTTTTCAAAATGCAGTGATGGCGCAACGACGTCATCGGAATTGCAAAGTTATTACTTTTCTTTCAATTAGAGGTTGTTTGCTTTTGACTTATGCTTCATAAAGTTAAATGTAAACAACCTCTTAGTTACCAAAAACAGATCAAACCGGTGGAAAACGGCCTGAATTCGGGCTGTCCGGCACCCTGAAGCACCGTCATCGGAGAATAACGCGCATACACGCCGACAAATCCGCACAAGCGCGCCATGACAATGTAGTCGATGGAAAATTTGCGCTGCCCCACATGGTCGTAACTCTCTTTCGATTTATGCCCCATGGCATCGCGCCACCGGGTTTTGATGCTTGCATGGCCATTGTAATTGAATATGGCGCCAATGCTTAGTTGCGCATTTTCGCCAAGCACCTTGAATCCTAGGTTCTGACGATAAAGCACAGGAAAGCCCATGCTAAACACCTTCAATCGCGAATCATATGCCACCGCGCCTTCGGGATAAGGAGCCGAGCCTACTACTCCGTTTTCGAACGTCAGCCTGCGGTCGGTAGTAATCTTATAGTTGCGCCAATCGAAGCCGATGCCTACCGATATGGAACTTCTAAGGCTAAAAATATCGTACGAAACGCTCAGTGCGTTGAGCCATGAAATTTCGAGCGATTTGCCCATCTCAAAGCCCATTCCATCGGGAGCGCCACAGGCATTTGTCCAACCGATGCCGGGGCCGCCCATTCTCAAGCTCCATTTGTCGACATTGTATCGGTCTTCCTTCAGTATCGAACGCCAGAATCGCGATTTCACCGTCACGTCACTGTCGAACGACTCCGAATATGTCACCATGGCCAACGAATCGCCTTTCGAGCCATTAATCTGCAATTCAAAGCCATCGGGGCTCTCCTTTATTATAACATTGCGTGCACCGTTTACCGAGAGCACGGTGTCGGGGTCGGTAGCCGTTGCATTGGCACAAATCGAGGATGCCATTGCCAAAGCGACCATAAATATGTTTCTGATCATCATATCCATTAAATTTTTTCTTTTTCCACTTTAAAAACCCATTGTCACGCCTATCGAGAGCGTCTTGAAGCTCGGACCATACTGAGCCTTAAACATACTGACAGGTACGTATCGCACATAAACGCCTATGTTGTCAACAGAACCTACCGCCGCATACAGCTCGGGGGTAAGCATGCGCTGATGCAGGCCCTTGAAGTCGATGCTGTAACGCGTGTCGCCAATGCAATAGTTGTAAAAAGCCTTGGTGTAAAAATTCAAATCCATCACTACGCCAAGCGAAAATCCGAGCGAACGGTATATTTTTTGAGTAATCACAAACGGCACCTGAACGCTCCATGAACGTATGCGTCCGTGATGTTCGTCGATATTTTCTGCATCGATGGGCACGGTAACGAGCTTGTCGCCCTGCTTGTCAAGCGACCATCCGGCGCCTACCGACATCTGACGATACGCTATTCCGAATCCTACGCCAAACGACGGACCTTTGTACCACGGAGTGTAATCCACGCCCAACAGACGGCCTATGCCGAATTGCCATGAGTCTTTTATTGCGCCGCCACCCTCGAGCACAAACAATGGTCCGGCATAAAAATCGCTGCTCACGCATTTAGTCTTTTTCCACGGCCGGTTAACGAACGGAATCTTCATATCGTACGACAAGTCTTTCAACTCATAGTCCGACTTATCGTCGGCCATGACATACGAGTAGTTAAACCGCTCGTCATTTCCCCGACCTTCCACTTTCACCTCAACGGAAGTGCCGTTTTTTATCACCTTCACATTATGAGGCTTTTCGATGCAAACCACCGTATCGGCCGGTATGCTGTCGTTAACGGCGCCGGCCGCAAGACATCCCGCAAAAATAAGCGACACAAAAACTAATGCTCTCATATATTCTCTCAATTTAACAGTTGCACACATAGCAAATTTCATTTGGTTATCATTTTCTTTATTTTCCGAGCTCCGGCCCGGCCCTCCATATACAATATTATTATCTTATCGCCCTTTTTCATGTTATTGTTCAGATAAAACAGATAGCGATTTTTCTTGTTTTTGGGAGGCAACGAGTAAAAGCCGTAATACAGGTATCCGCCTTTATAATTCACCTCTTTATCTACCGCCGACGAGCCGTCCTTAGCCACCAGGCGCTCTATCTTCTTCTGCTCATCGGCCGACAAACCCCTAATGGACAACCCATGGTAAATGTCAAGATCATACTGCGACAATCCGTCACCCGAAATTATCGTTTCCACGGCATTGGGATTCTCCCTGTACCGACCGTCATACAATTCAGCCACATTCAAACCATCTTGGGCTTTTGCCGCAATAATGGCGAACGCCACCAAAACGAACGTTATCAATTGTCTGTTCATTACGCTCATACCCATATCAGTTTAGTTCGTTAAATACATCCGATACTTCCGAAAACTGTCCGGCCACTTCTTCGTTTACCTCATTGGCCGCCACGCCGAGCATTGCCAATTCGTCAGCCACCATGGCCATCACCTCGTTGCGATCCGACACTTCCTTGCCGCCCACATATGCCATGTATTCGCCATATTCGGGCTTGACAATGAACGTGGTGCCCACCACCGCAATAAGTCCGGTAACCACTGCCGCCCTCGCCAACCGGCCCAACAACGGGTTTCGTCGAGGCATTGCAATCTCGCGAGCCGCCACTTTACCTGATGGGAACGACAAGTAACCCATTACGGCCCGAGCTTCGTCGATTTTATCGCCGCTAAGCGACATATCCGACAGCAGCCTGCGAAGCGTCCGCTCCTCGTCAAGCGAAGTCGCGCCTTCAAAATAGCGGTCGATAAGCTCGTTTATGTCGTGGTTATCAATTTTCATTTTTGTCTATATTTTATGTAACATTCTCTTACCGTGTTTCGAGCTCGGCTCAAAATCATCCTTACGTTGGCTTCGGATAGCGAGTAATGGCAAGCTATCTCCTCTATCGAATATCCGTAACGATCGCGCATATACAATATCGAGCATTGCCGCTCCGTAAGCTCGCGCTCTATTATCCGAGTCACGTCGGCCAGACGCTCGGCCTTGGCGCTTTCGTCATCGTCGTCGACCATGGAAGCATCGCTTATGTCGGTGGAATCGCCCACCGGATCTT
Source organism: Muribaculaceae bacterium (assembly GCA_017621225.1). Taxonomy (GTDB): domain Bacteria; phylum Bacteroidota; class Bacteroidia; order Bacteroidales; family Muribaculaceae; genus Paramuribaculum. Next base: position 68,676 of record JAGATN010000003.1, read on the forward strand.
CGCGGCGCGACGACCGACGCCTCAGATAATCGATGCCCATATTGCGCACGGCCATCACTGCCAGTCCTTCGGCTTCGCGCTCCGATGCCATATCGTCGCGCTTTTGCCATAGCTTAAAGAAAACGTCCTGCAACACATCGGCGGCATCGTCGTCGCCTACGAGTCCTTTTGCCTTCGCCATAAGGCGAGGCTTCAAGCGCAAAAATACCGATGTGAACAGTTCTGCTTTCATTAATAATCCTCGGGGCTCTACCATGGCACTCCATTTTGAGAGCCCTTACACTTCAAAAACGCAGCGATGCTGCAAATGCAACACCGCTGCTTAAAAAAATTTCAAAATTCATATGCAGGATCATAACCCTACAATCGAACTTAGAAACTGTTTTAAAATTTATTTTGTCTTGTCATTGAGGTCTTTGTCGGCATCTTGTTGATATTTATTCAGTCATTATGGAACCCCATAACTCATTCATAAATATCAAAAATCTACTTGACAAATCCTCTCAATTCCTTCGACAAATAAATTTAAACAGTTTCTTACTTTTTTGCTTTTTTCTTTTCGAGCTGACGTTCGATGGCTTCCATGCACAAATCGATGGCTTCTTCAAACGAATCAGCCACCTTGGTGGCCACCTGATCGTCCTGCTGGGGAACCATTACCTTCACCACGGCTTCCTTGTTCATGGCCGTTTCGGGCTTAACCACTTTGAGGGTTACGTCGACTGCGCTTATATTCACGTTGTGACGCGCGAGGCGCTCCACCTTCTTGTTTATGAAATTTTCTAACTTTTCGGCAATGTCGAAATGGATGGCTTGAATTCTTACGTCCATGTTAACCTCCTTTTTTTAGTGCACGGGGATGTGCGTGTTGATAATTTTTTTGTAAATCACGGTAAGTTATATGTGTGTACACTTGCGTCGTGGCAAGCGACTGATGTCCCAATAACTGCTGCACGGCATTCAGATCGGCTCCGTTGTTTAGCATGTCGGTTGCAAACGAATGGCGCAATACGTGCGGGCTCATGCGCGAGGCATGCACTACGCCCTCCATTGCCTCGTGTACTATGCTGTACACCAAACGCCGGTAAAGCTTACGACCGTCAGGACGGACAAAAAAGTTGTCAGTCACGTATCCGGTGGTTTCAGTTCTAAGCGTCCGATAATGGTCGATCATCTCTGCAAGGCGTTTTCCGAATGGAATTATTCTGTCCTTATTACGCTTTCCGCGCACTTTTAGTTCACATTTTGCAGTGTCGACATTTGCGTCAAGCAGGTCGACGAGCTCCGAGCAGCGCACTCCGGTGGCATAAAACGTTTCGAGCACGAGCCTGTCGCGATATGAACGGAAGTCGTCGGCATCGAGCTCGGCATCGAGCATCGCGGCCGTCTCGGCAGGCTTCACATACACCGGCAAATCTTTCGAGATCTTGGGCAATACCAAATCGAGAGCCGGATTGCGATCCGTTTTCCCTACACGCATCATATATCGATAAAATGCTCGCAGTGATTGTACTTTCCGCCTTATGGTGCGCCCCGACAAACCGCCCGAAGCCACCGACATCATCCATTGGCGGAGGTCGGAAACCGATGCTTCTTCGGGCATAAACGGACGGCAACCTCCATCGGTGGCAAAATCGCGCCACTGTTCAAGATCCCGCCTGTATGCCGAGACGGTGAGATCAGCAAGGTTTTGCTCCCGCTTAAGATATGTAAGAAACGCATCTATCATGATTCACGAAGTTAACATTTAATTTTCACAAATCCAAAGATGACAAAAAACTTTTTTATTTGCAATAAAAAAAGCGAAGGCACCCGGATATGTCCGCATACCGAGTGCCTTCGTTGATTTTATGGCTTCGCGCCTTATCACTTAACGTAAAAGTCGATAAGCAAGTTTAGCGCGCGCTGACAAGCAGGGCAAAATTCAGGATTTTCGTTCGTGCGCATGCGGCAATTGTCGGCCGGACGATACAATCCCTTCGATGTATAGCCGGCACCCTCGTACACTCCTACGGGATATGACGCGCTCTTTGCCACGAGAGTTGGCACGGGAGTATTTTTTTTGAGCAGAGGCTTCCACTTCGAATCAAAATCGACGAGCGAGGTTATGTTTGGCTCCCACGGCTCAACGTCGAGCGGATATGAGCCCGACATCACGTCATCGTCATAGAAATATTCGTCGGCAAGCCCGCCGAAGCTATGACCGAATTCATGCACCACCACCGGACGGAATGTGGGGTGGCCTACGTCGGAAAGCGTATAGCTGTTGTAGATTCCGCCACCGCCGTACTCATCGCTATTCGACAATATGATGATGTGTTCGTATGGTATGCCCGCCAGAGCATCATGCACGGCCTTGACGTTCGAAGTTGTAAGATAGCGGTCGGAATAGAATGTGCTGAAATGCGATCCGAACGCAGTGTCGCGCCAGTCGTTTTTCTTGGGAACGCTCACTCCGCTCTCGAGCGACGGCGAAGCCACGGCCACGAAGTTGAAGCAATCGGCGCGCGACTTAAACGGCTCATGGCTCAATATGGCATCGACGGCCGTCTTGGCAGAGCGATAGAAGCTGTCCATCTCCTGCTCCGTGAATCCTTCGGCAAGCAAGGCCACGTCGATCGAATTATCGGGGTCGGCACCTTTATGTATATATTTGTGTGGCGTAATGTTTCTAATGCCTTTTTCTCTTACGAGCACATCTTTGGGGTCGAATCGGTGCGACATAGTCGCTATGGGGTCATGGCGATAGTCGAGCACGGCTATGTCGATTATGGCCGGAGCCTTGGGGTAAGGCACGAGAAAAGTGTTTTCGAACGCTCTCGGCGTCGTCTTTGCCTCGGGAGTGGCAAGCCATTCGTTATACAACGACGAAAACGACGTTCGATATATGGTGTCGCCCGAAGCTTCGTCGCGCACGGTTATCTGGCCATTGCCTATGTAAGGCACTTCGTTAAGACGGTGATGACGGCCGGCCCATCCCGGCAGACGGGTTTGACGGTCAAGCTGTATGGTGCGCGATGTAGGTGTAGCGCCAAACAAATAGTCGAGTCTTAAAGTTTTATTTTCGAAATAACGATCGAAATCATGCGCGGCACACCCTAAAACGGCCGCGACCGCAAACAGATGGAATAAGATTAGTTTTTTCATTGATCGATAAAGCTTTTTGATATTGATTCATACAAAGGTAATACAAATTAGCCAATAAACAACAATAGCGCGCACCAATAAAATCTGGGCACGCACACAATGTAGAGGAGCTGCCCCTACCAAGCGCTATGCGCCGGTCGAAGCAGCTCCAACATACTTTATGGTAGATATTGCCGTTAAAATTCAGCATTGTTTGGCGTGCGCGGGAACGGAATGACGTCGCGTATGTTGGTCATTCCGGTCACGAACAGCACCAGACGTTCGAAGCCCAAGCCGAAGCCGGCATGAGGCACCGTTCCGAAGCGACGCGTATCGAGATACCACCACATATCCTTCATAGGTATGTGCATCTCCTCGATGCGCGCGAGAAGCTTGTCGTAATCGGCTTCACGCTCCGAACCGCCGATTATCTCGCCGATCTTCGGGAAAAGCACGTCCATGCCGCGCACCGTGCGGCCATCTTCGTTGAGCTTCATGTAGAATGCCTTTATCTCCTTCGGATAGTCGGTCATGATTACCGGCTTCTTGAAATGCTTCTCAACGAGATAGCGTTCATGTTCGCTCTGGAGGTCGGCACCCCAATATACGGGGAATTCGAATTTACGGCCCGACTGTTCGAGTATCTTAACGCCTTCGGTATAGGTGAGACGCACGAATTCGTTGTGGGTTACGAACTTCAGACGGTCGACAAGTTCCGGATCATACATCTGTGCCAAGAAGTTGATGTCGTCCTCGCAGTGTTCGAGAGCATAATTTATGCAATACTTCACGAAATCCTCGGCAAGTTCCATATTGTCGTTGTTGTCGAAGAACGACACTTCAGGTTCTATCATCCAGAATTCCGACAAGTGGCGGGGCGTATTGGAATTTTCGGCGCGGAAAGTCGGACCAAACGTGTAGATGGCACCCAGAGCGGTAGCGCCGAGCTCACCTTCGAGCTGGCCGCTCACGGTAAGAGCCGTGGGCTTTCCAAAAAAGTCGGCCGAGAAATCCACCTTGCCATCTTCGGTTTTAGGAAGATTGTTCAAATCGAGCGTCGTTACCTGGAACATTGCTCCGGCTCCTTCGCAGTCGCTTGCCGTGATGAGCGGAGTGTGCAGATATACGAATCCGCGTTCGTTAAAAAATTTGTGTATGGCAAATGCCAGCGCGCTGCGCACCCTAAGCACGGCACTGAATGTATTTGTGCGTGGACGCAGATGGGCTATCTCGCGCAAAAATTCGAGCGAGTGTCCTTTTTTCTGCAAGGGATACGATTCGGGGTCGGCCGAGCCGAGCACCTCTATCGAATCGGCCTGCACTTCACAGGTCTGCCCTTTTCCCATCGACTCAACCAATTTTCCCGTAACGCATACGCTCGAACCGGTAGTCACCGGTTTCAAAGCTTCGTCGGTAAACTTGGCCATATCGAGCACTATCTGTATGTTGCGTATGGTAGAGCCGTCGTTAAGCGCCACGAATTGCACATGCTTGTTGCCGCGACGAGTGCGCACCCACCCCATCACGGTTACATCCCGACCTATCATTTCGGGATTCAGCAGTTCGATTATTTTTGTACGTTTCATTTATTTCTTTTCTCGTAATATTATTCAAATGAACCCATCTTCAAGAAGTTAACTTCTTCCTGAGTCAGGTAACGCCAACGTCCGCGAGGAAGGTTCTTCTTGGTGAGGCCTGCAAAATAAACACGGTCGAGCTTGGTCACGTGATATCCGAGGCTTTCGAATATGCGGCGCACTATTCTGTTGCGGCCCGAGTGTATTTCGATGCCGGCCTGATTGCGGTCGGTTTCGGTGGCGTAGCTTATGGCGTCGGCATGTATGGGGCCGTCGTCAAGCTCTATGCCGTCGGCTATGCGCTGCATGTCTTCTTCCGAGATGTCCTTGTCGCACCATACGTGATATATCTTCTTCTTGACATATTTGGGATGCGTAAGCTTCGAGGCCAAATCGCCGTCGTTGGTTAGAAGCAGCACGCCGGTAGTGTTACGGTCGAGACGACCCACCGGATAGATGCGTTCGTCGCAGGCACCCTTAACTATGTCCATCACCGTGAGACGTCCGTTGGGATCGTCGCTCGTGGTGACGCAATCCTTCGGCTTATTGAGAAGGATGTAGCATTTGCGTTCGAGCATCACTACCTTTTCGTCGTATTCAACGGTGTCGTTATGCGAAATCTTGGTGCCGAGTTCGGTCACTACGTTTCCGTTTACCTTTACCAAGCCCTTCTGGATGAATTCGTCGGCTTCGCGACGCGAACAAATTCCGGCATTGGCCATGAATTTATTGAGACGTATCTGTTCGTTCGGATCGGGTATCGGCATTTCGTATTCCACGCGCTTGGGACGCGGAGTGAAGCTCTTGCCACCACGCGGCATGCCAAACTGATTCTGGCGAGGCATCTGATGACGACCGCCCTGCTGATTGTTGTAGCCACCCTGGCGATTGTTGTTGTAACCGCCCTGACGATTGTTATTGTAGCCGCCTTGACGATTGTTGTTGTAGCCACCCTGGCGATTATTGTTGTTATACCCACCCTGACGGTTATTGTTGTTGTAGCCGCCTTGACGATTGTTGCCGTAACCGCCTTGACGATTGTTTCCGTAACCGCCCTGCTGGTTGTTGTAGCCGCCCTGGCGATTATTGTTGTTATACCCGCCTTGATTGTTGTAACCACCGTGACGATTGTTGTTGTAACCGCCCTGACGATTGTTGTTGTAGCCACCTTGGCGAGGTGCATATCCTTGCTGACGAGGACGATATCCGCCTTCTTGCTGATAACGCGGCTGATATCCAGTCGACTCCGTTGTTTCAGAAGTTTCAGTCTTATCCGCAGCACCTTCAGTTGTCAATGACGATGCACTCTGCTGACGCTGCGCATAGTATCCCTCGTTGTTGTAACGATTGTTGTAGCCACCCTGCTGCTGACGGTAATAGCCGCCTTGACGCTGCTGTCCGTTATTCTGACGATAATACCCTCTCTGCTGGCCCTGTCCATTGAAATCTTGGTTCGCATGGCTATTAGAAGAATCGAAATCCGATGAAAATGCAGGCCGCTGCTCCGGAGCATCAGGCGTGACGTTTATCACTCCACCAATCCTAGGTCGTTTGCTTTTTTTCTCGTTGCTGTCCATTTTTGTTGTAAATTAAGTCGTTGATGATAATTCTGCCTCTCGGCGATAACAGTTTAAAATAAAATTAAGAGTTAACTTTTATGATATAAATAATATAGTCGATTTAATCGAGACAATTTGCATAATGCCATATCAAATCCAATGCAAATTTATATCATTTCTTTGGTTATAACAATTTTTGCACCATTTTTCTTTTCAATAGGTATTTTTAGCATTAGATTTTGCAGGGTTACGAATTATATCTAATTTTGTGTCAGAAAAAAGACAATCATATGGCGCGAATAAATCTTCACGGAATGGGGGTGGCACTAATAACACCTTTTCGTTCAGACAAATCAGTGGACTATGACGCATTGGCTCGACTACTTGAATATCAGGTGAAAAGCGGAGTCGACTTTCTGGTGGTGCTCGGCACTACGGCCGAAACGGCTACCCTGACGGCCGACGAACGCAACGAAGTGAAACGTTTTGTGGCAGAAAGAGTGGCCGGAAGAGTGCCTCTCGTTCTGGGATGCGGCGGCAACAACACCATGGGTGTGATAGAAGATCTGAAAAATTCCGACTTATCGGCATACAGTGCAATATTGTCAGTAGTTCCATATTACAACAAGCCCTCTCAAGAAGGCATATACCAACACTACAGCGCCATTGCAAAGGCATCGCCCCTACCCATCATATTATACAACGTTCCCGGACGAACGGGTGTGAATATGACTGCCGAAACCACTCTCAGGCTCGCGGCTGAGCATGAAAACATAATAGGCATAAAGGAGGCATCAGGCAACATATCGCAAATGGACGACATAATCAAGCACAAATCGCCCGACTTTATGGTGATTTCGGGCGACGACGGGATAACGTTCCCCTTGATAACGCTCGGAGCCGTCGGCGTAATTTCGGTAATAGGCAACGCCTTCCCCAAGGAATTCAGCAAAATGGTGCGCCTCGCACTGGCCGGCGATTACGACAACGCTCGCACCATACACCACCGATTTACCGAGCTGTTCAGCCTATTGTTCGTCGACGGAAACCCCGCCGGCGTAAAATGCCTGCTGCACGCAATGGGCTACATCGAAAACGAATTGCGCCTGCCATTGGTACCCACGCGCATAACCACATACGAAAAGATACGCCGAGTACTTGACACTCTCAATTAAATTGCGTACCTTTGTCGCCGAATTTAAAGATTTAAATTTCGGGGTCCGGTAGCTCAGCTGGATAGAGCATCTGCCTTCTAAGCAGACGGTCATGCGTTCGAGTCGCATCCGGATCACCCAAGGGTCACCAATCGGTGGCCCTTTTTCGTGTCCGCGACCGCCGGCATATCAATACATTAGAGTCGGTTTCCACCGCCCCGCGAAGTCAAAAATCAACGATGTCGGTGTAAGTGTCGGTTTAAATGGTGCTAATAATGGCGTTAATAATGGTGCCAAAATTACATCTTGTCAAAATGCAATATTAGCTCTTATGGCACATAATCTAGAAATTACATTGGATACCATTGCAAAAGAAATTGGCATAAGCGCCTCTACTCTTGATCAAGAAATCGCGAAGATGGCTCATTTGGTGCAAAGAATAGGTCTATCGACATTTTAATGCGACAGTTTATCGTTTGTTCTTGATTTTTTTAACAAGATACATAATGCCGGCATAAACGACAACCAAAGCAACCAAAGCACCAAGAGTAAACAAAATAAGACCGGGGGTGGCACATTCGGCGATGATTATTATCAATATTAGCCAAAGAATTATTCCAATCATATACAAATCAATTTAGCACGGTTACTTTATATTTGCGCCATCTTTGAGAGCTTGTCCGAGCCATCCGAAGATACATACAACTATGATTATCAACGACATATCTGACTGAATTTAGATTTTAAAAGGAAGCCAATGTGACTTTCACAGGCAAAATTAGCGGAGCATCGGGCAATGAAGTCGCACACTTAAGTTAAACAATCTTATTACAAGCCCCTCAGTATGCTCCATTCGCCGGATCTTATTTCACGCGAAAAATTTCATTTTCACACGTTCATTTAACGTATGAGTGCGGAATGACACCAACGTCGCTGATACGTTAAATAATGGATTTTAGTCGATTTTCAGAGCAAAACGCCGTAAATTTGCAATCCGAAGACACAGGTATGGTCATTCTCCTCCCTCTATGCCATTTACGATTCATTGCATAATTGCTGACGTACAGCGACTTGCATTTTCATAAATTCATACGAATATATTTGCATTTTATCGATATGGAAACGTCGAACGTTGCCGAAAACAAATTGGAACGGCTCTGGAACTCCAATTATTTGAAAGTGATGTGCAGCAACTTTCTGCTGTTTTTTGCTTTCTATATTCTCGCTCCGTTATTGCCTTTGTATCTCAACGCCCAATTCAAGGCCGACAAAGATTTGATAGGGCTCGTATTGTCGGGATATGTGATTGCCACGCTACTCATACGCCCTTTCAGCGGCTTCATAGTCGACAGCTTCAACCGAAAAAAGGTTCTGATGCTCTGCTTTTTCACCTTTTTCATATGTTTTGCCGGATATATCGGAGCCGGAACGCTGCTTATGTTCGCAATCGTACGAACCATGCACGGCATTCCGTTCGGAGCCGCCACGGTGGCAAACAGCACGGTGGCCATCGACGTGCTTCCGTCATCAAGGCGCAATGAAGGAATCGGATTTTACGGATTGAGCAACAATCTCGCCATGGCCATAGCGCCCTCGATTGGCATATACGTGTACTCGGCTACCGACAACTTCGAACTGCTGTTTTGGATTGCCCTGATACTGGCATTGGCAGGTTTCATATGCGCATCGTCGGTCAAGATACCGCAACGCGAAATAATTAAAAGCAAGCCGGCGCTGAGCCTCGATCATTTCTTCTTGTCAAGAGCATGGATGATGGCCATAAACGTTTGCTTTTTCGGGCTATGTTGGGGCGTAATGAGCAACTACGTTGCAATATACGGACAAGAGAAGCTCGGAATAACCGACGGAACGGGATTGTTCTTTATGATACTGTCGACGGGACTGTTCGTCTCGCGCCTGTTCGGGTCGAAAGCACTCAGAAAAGGCCGATTGACGCAAAGCTGCGCACAAGGAGTAATCTGTTCGCTGATAGGCTACGTGCTGTTTGCCTGCGCTTTCGGAGAGTGGACATTTTATCTTTCAGCAATGTTCATAGGGCTTGGCAACGGACGTATGTATCCGGCGTTTTTGAACATGTTCATAAAAGTGGCCCGTCATGACCAAAGGGGCACGGCAAACTCATCGATACTTATTTCATGGGATCTGGGCATGGGCATAGGCATACTCATGGGTGGATTTTTAGCCGAATACATCAGCTACTCCGCTGCCTTTTGGGCCACGGCCATCATGCAAGCCGTGGGCACGGCTCTGTTTCTCACATCAACGCAATTCTTTTTCCACCGCCGAAAGCTCCACGACGATTAACGACCGCCCCATATACCAAAGGCCGCTTCAGAAACAAGAGCTGTCGGTCTGGAATTCGGAACATTCATACACATTCGTAACGCCGCTATAAGGAATGGTCTGAGTGGCACGTATGGTCCACCCCTTCTCGTCGGCAGGATTGCCGGAAGGAGCTTTTACGTACCATATATGACGCAACTTCTTGGTGTATGTAGTAGTGTTACGCTTCAAGTCGTTGAAAAGAAACGCAATGGCGGGAATCATGGCCGTATTCGCCGTTACGCGGGTCAATGGATAAGCTTTGCCATCGGCCGTTATGAGCTCGAGCTTCCAGTTGCTCTCAATGTCAGAATTGCCGGCGCCCGATTCGGGTCCGTCATCATTCCACACCTGAACCACGAAGCAATCGGCAAAATCCTTGTTACCGTCAACCTTTATGTTTGCTTTACCACCGGTTCCGCCCTCGGTCCACGTGTAAGTATACGTTTCGCCATACGTATCATTGCCGTTCCACACTCTCATCTGATAATCAGACGGTCGGCCGGTGCTTTTGGCATACCAGTTATTAAGGCCCGATTCATTAAATTCATACACGCTGTATCCGTTAGGGCTTCCATCCGTGTTGCTGTTGCAAGTCCACCAGGCACCGCATGCAGCGCCATGTACGTGTTCGTAAACGGGCAGGCCGCTACGTCCGGCATAATCAACGTGTATGTAATTCTGCGGATAGTGCGTATGACCGGCCATTATGTGCGCATTCTTGAATTGCGACAACAGTTCGAGCACCTTTTTCTGATTGCCCCCTTCGTCGCGCCGAAACGGGATATGCACGCATAGCACGACTTCTTTTTCGGCCTTATCGGCCACATTATTCAAGTCATCCTCGAGCCACTTCACCTGCTGATCGGTAAATCCTCCCTTATAATCCCATGTACCCGGACGATTTCGGCCGGTACATATTATGTCGTCCATGACCACTATGTGAACATTCCCACGATTGAGAGAATAATCGGTAGGACCGAAATTTTTAATGAAATTATGCACGGCATCATAATCATTGTCCATTGCGGCATCATGGTCATGATTGCCTATTGTGTTGAACACGGCCAATTCCGAGCTTGCAAGAGTCGACATCGATTTACGCATATCGGGCCATTTCAGCACGTTATCAAACGTTATGTCGCCGAGAGTAAAAGCATATACGCGTCCGCTCCCCGCCATCGACTTGCGCGACAGCTCCAACTTTATGTCGGTAACGGTTTCCTCTTTAAACCGCTTCACGTCTTCGTCGGTTTTGCACTGCGGGTCACCGATCATCAGCAACGTGACGTTGCGCTCCGCGCGCTTCAGCGGCGTAAGCATGAAGTCGGTACGGCACACCTTGTCGCCCGATATCTGCACCGGAAAATAAAACGAAGGCAAGCCCGACTGCGGGTCGACGTTCACCTCATAATTTTCGGGCAAGGTATAATATACCAATCTACACGAATCGCTTGCCGACATCTGATACACTCCGTTTTTGTCAGTCAACGTAAATGAATAGCCATCGGTCACCGGAACGCCCGGAATACCCTTTCCCGTAGACGAATCGGTAATCAGACCCACGAGATTATTGTTTTTCAGCAGATTGGTGCCATTAATCTTCTTTGCCGACAAATCATTTACCGACACCGACAATAGCAAAACGAGCAAAAGCCGCATATATGCGGAAGTAAACTTTATAGACTGCATAATTTTCAACTGTTTATTAAAAATATGTGAGCCATCGTCATCCCGACGACGGCCCACAGGGAGTTAGGGAATGGATATAAATATTTATATAAACAATTCTATTGCATTTCCTGGGCTTCGACATCAATTATGTCGTTGCCAAACACTCCGTCGATATCGTCCTTGCCGCCGACTATGAGTCGGTCATATTCGCGCAGACCGGTACCGGCAGGTATCAAGTGACCGCAAATCACGTTCTCCTTCATACCTTCGAGCGTATCAACCTTTCCGTTGATGGCTGCTTCGTTAAGCACCTTCGTAGTTTCCTGGAACGAAGCGGCCGACATGAAGCTTGATGTCTGCAAGGCAGCGCGCGTGATACCCTGAAGTATCTGTTCCGACGTTGCGGGCACGGCATCGCGCACCTGAATCGGCTTAAGGTCACGACGTTTGAGTGCCGAATTTTCGTCACGCAGACGACGGGCAGTGATTATCATGCCCGGCTTCACGTTTTCAGAGTCACCGGCATCCGTTACAACTTTTTTGCCCCAGATGCGATCGTTTTCATCCATGAACGCACGCTTGTCGACAATCTGCTGTTCGAGGAAGCACGTATCGCCCGGATCAAGGATGTTGACCTTGCGCATCATCTGGCGCACGATAACCTCAAAGTGCTTATCGTTGATCTTAACGCCCTGCATGCGGTACACATCCTGAACTTCGTTGACGATGTATTCCTGCACGGCCGTCGGACCCATGATATTGAGGATGTCGGCCGGGGTGATGGCACCATCCGACAGAGGCGTACCGGCGCGAACGTAGTCGTTCTCCTGCACAAGTATCTGCTTCGACAGAGGAACGAGATACTTTTTGACTTCGCCGAGACGCGACGTAACGGTTATTTCGCGATTACCACGCTTAACCTTTCCGAAGTTGACCTCGCCATCGATTTCGGCAACGATTGCCGGGTTCGACGGGTTGCGGGCTTCGAACAACTCGGTGACACGCGGCAGACCACCGGTGATGTCACCGGCGCTTCCGGTAGCGCGCGGAATTTTCACGAATATTTCGCCGGGCTTCAGGGTAACGCCTTCGTCCACCATCAGGTGAGCGCCCACGGGCAACGCATACGTTTTAAGTATCTGTCCGTTTTCGTCCACGATGTTGGCTTCGGGCACTTTGCCTTTATCCTTCGATTCGATTATAATCTTTTCGCGGAGACCTGTCTGTTCGTCAGAATCAACGCGATATGTAATGTTTTCAGTAAGATTTACATACTCTACCTTACCACCTACTTCACTTACTATGACGGCATTGAACGGGTCCCATTCACAAATCACGTCACCCTTCTTCAATGTGTCGCCATTGCTGAAGTAAAGCTTCGAGCCATAGGGTATGTTGGCGTTTGTAAGCATCATCTTGGTATTGGGATCGATGATACGCATGTCGGCCAAACGTCCTATTACCACTTCTACGTTGCGGCCCTTGGCATCAACTTCGTCGGTTTTAACGGTACGAAGCTCGTCGATTTCGAGCAAACCGTCGTAACGGGAAGTTACCGACGATACGGCTGCGATGTTCGAAGCCACACCACCGACGTGGAACGTACGGAGCGTAAGCTGCGTACCCGGTTCGCCGATTGACTGTGCAGCGATAACGCCCACGGCCTCGCCCTTCTGTACCAGACGATTGTTCGACAAGTTTCGGCCATAGCACTTGGCACAAACGCCCTTCTTCGATTCGCAGGTAAGCACCGAACGAATCTCAACCGATTCAATCGGCGACGCATTTATGCGTTCGGCGGCTGCATCGTTTATTTCTTCGCCGGCGGCCACTATCACTTCGCCCGTTATGGGGTCGATGACGTCATGGACCGATACGCGGCCAAGGATGCGTTCGCCAAGCGATGCCACAACTTCGTCGTTGTTCTTTATTTCCGTGCACACCAAACCGCGAAGCGTACCGCAGTCTTCCTCGTGTATGATCACGTCATGTGCCACGTCGACGAGTCGACGAGTCAAATAACCTGCGTCGGCAGTCTTCAATGCCGTATCGGCAAGACCCTTACGGGCACCGTGCGTAGAGATGAAGTATTCGAGCACCGACAGGCCTTCCTTGAAGTTTGCCAAAATCGGGTTTTCGATAATCTGACCGCCTTCGGCACCACTCTTTTGCGGCTTCGCCATAAGGCCACGCATACCTGAGAGCTGACGAATCTGGTCCTTCGAACCACGAGCGCCTGAATCAAGCATCATATATACCGGGTTGAATCCCTGCTGGTCGGCCGAAATCTGCTTCATAAGCGTGTCGGCCAAGCGAGAGTTCACGTGCGTCCATATATCGATTATCTGATTGTAGCGTTCGTTGTTGGTGATGAAGCCCATCGAATAGTTGTTCATCACTTCCTGAACCTGTTCGTAGCCTTCGCGTACGTATTCTTCCTTTTCGGCCGGAATAATCACGTCGCCGAGGTTGAACGACAGACCGCCCTTGAATGCCATGCGGTAACCGAGGTTCTTAATGTCGTCGAGGAACTGAGCCGAGCGCGGAATACCACATTTCTTTATCACCTTGCTGATGATGGTACGCAACGATTTCTTCGAAAGTATTTCGTTTACATAACCTATCTCCTTAGGCACGTATTGATTTACCAATACCCTGCCCACCGAAGTGTTTTCAACAAGATGTTGTATGGGGTTGCCGTCGGCATCAATGTCGTCTACTACCACCGACACCGGAGCGTGCAGCGTAACCTTACCTTCGTTGTAGGCAATCTCGGCTTCTTCGGGACCATAGAATTTCAAGCCTTCGCCCTTGTCACCCTTGCGAAGCTTGGTTATGTAGTAGAGGCCAAGCACCATGTCCTGAGAAGGCACGGTGATAGGCGCGCCGTTGGCGGGGTTAAGTATGTTGTGAGCGCCAAGCATCAGCATCTGAGCTTCGAGGATGGCCTCGTTGCCAAGCGGGAGGTGCACTGCCATCTGGTCGCCGTCGAAGTCGGCATTGAATGCCGTACATGCCAACGGGTGAAGCTGAATGGCCTTGCCTTCTATCATCTTGGGCTGGAATGCCTGTATGCCGAGTCGGTGAAGCGTCGGGGCACGGTTGAGCAACACGGGATGACCCTTCATCACGTATTCGAGGATGTCCCATACCACAGGCTCCTTGCGATCGACGATCTTCTTGGCCGACTTAACGGTCTTGACGATGCCGCGCTCTATGAGCTTGCGTATTACGAACGGCTTATAAAGTTCGGCAGCCATGTTCTTGGGGATACCGCATTCGTGCATCTTCAACTCCGGACCTACGACGATAACCGAACGAGCCGAGTAGTCGACACGCTTACCGAGCAAGTTCTGACGGAATCGTCCTTGCTTACCCTTAAGGCTGTCTGACAACGACTTGAGCGGACGGTTGGCCTCGGTCTTTACTGCCGATGACTTGCGCGAGTTATCGAGCAGTGAATCGACAGCTTCCTGAAGCATACGCTTTTCATTTCGCAATATCACTTCGGGAGCCTTGATTTCGATAAGACGCTTCAAACGATTGTTGCGGATTATCACGCGACGATAAAGGTCGTTAAGGTCGGATGTCGCAAATCGACCACCGTCAAGAGGAACCAACGGACGCAATTCGGGCGGAATCACCGGAACGGCCTGAAGAATCATCCACTCGGGCTTGTTGCGGCCACGTGAAGCGCGGAACGATTCCACGACCTGAAGGCGCTTGAGGGCCTCGGTTTTGCGTTGCTGCGAGCCGTCGGTGTCGGCCTGATGACGCAACTTATATGACAGATCATCAAGATCAAGACGCTGCAAAAGGTCGTATATGGCCTCAGCACCCATCTTGGCAATGAACTTATTGGGGTCGCTATCCTCCAGAAGCTGATTTTCGCGGGGAAGCTTATCAACGATGTCGAAATATTCTTCCTCGGTCAGCAAATCGAGAGGCTGAACGTTTTCTACCACGCCCGGCTGTATCACAACGTAGCGTTCGTAGTAAATTATGGCGTCGAGCTTCTTTGAGGGTATACCGAGAAGGTAACCTATTTTGTTAGGCAGGGAGCGGAAGTACCATATGTGAGCCACGGGAACCACGAGCTTTATGTGTCCCATGCGCTCACGGCGCACCTTCTTCTCAGTGACCTCTACGCCGCATCGGTCGCACACGATGCCCTTATAGCGTATGCGCTTGTATTTTCCGCAATGGCATTCGTAATCCTTTACCGGACCAAAAATGCGTTCGCAGAACAAGCCGTCGCGTTCGGGCTTATATGTGCGGTAGTTGATGGTTTCTGGTTTCAGCACTTCACCGCTCGATTTCTCAAGAATTTCTTCGGGCGAAGCAAGGCCGATGGAAATTTTTGAGAAGCCGTTTCTTATTCTACTGTCTTTTCTTGGAGCCATATTATTATATTGGTGAGAAGATCAATTTTATTATTGTTCGAGATTGATGCTCAATCCCAAGCCTCGCAATTCGTGGAGCAATACGTTGAGCGATTCGGGTATTCCGGCCGGCGGCATAGCATCGCCTTTCACTATTGCTTCGTAAGCCTTGCTTCGTCCGGTTACGTCATCACTCTTTATGGTAAGTATTTCCTGGAGTATGTGGGCTGCGCCGAATGCCTCGAGCGCCCAAACTTCCATCTCACCAAAACGCTGACCACCGAACTGGGCTTTACCACCGAGAGGTTGCTGAGTAATCAACGAATACGGGCCTATCGAGCGCGCGTGCATCTTATCTTCAACCATATGGCCGAGCTTAAGCATGTAAATCACGCCCACGGTAGCCGGCTGGTCGAAACGTTCGCCCGTGCCGCCATCGTAAAGATATGTCTTGCCGTAGCGGGGCAAACCGGCCTTGTCGGTCCATTCGTTAAGATCGTCGAGCGTAGCTCCGTCGAAAATCGGAGTGGCAAATTTCTCGCCGAGTTCGCGACCGGCCCATCCGAGCACGGTTTCGAATATCTGGCCAAGGTTCATACGCGAAGGCACGCCAAGCGGGTTAAGCACTATGTCGACGGGAGTACCATCGGCCAAGAAAGGCATGTCTTCCTGACGCACTATGCGCGACACGATACCCTTGTTACCGTGACGGCCTGCCATCTTGTCGCCCACGCTTATCTTACGCTTCTTTGCCACGTATACCTTTGCCATCTGCATGATGCCCGAGGGGAGCTCGTCGCCGATCGATATGTCGAATTTCTTGCGACGCAACTCGGCATCGATTTCTTTCGACTTGCGCAGATAGTTCACTATCGTGGCGCGTATCATATCGTTCTTATGGTCATCGGCGGTCCACTTGCTCAGGTTGATGGTATCGTAGTTGATCGAGCGGAGTATCGCAGCCGAGAATTTCGAGCCCTTGGGCACGATGTCGGTGCCCAGATAATCCTTGACGCCTTGCGACACTTTTCCGTCCGTGAGCGTCATTATCTTGTCGACCAGACGATCCTTGAGTTCGTTGAGCTTTTCTTCGTATTCCTCGTCGAGCTTCGGAAGCTGAGCATTGGCGCTCTTGGTCTTCTTTTTCTTTGCTGCGCGCGAGAACAGATTGGTGCCTATCACCACGCCCTTGAGCGACGGCGAAGCCTTGAGCGAAGCATCCTTCACGTCGCCGGCCTTGTCGCCGAATATGGCGCGAAGAAGTTTTTCTTCAGGAGTAGGATCGCTTTCGCCCTTCGGCGTAATCTTACCTATCATTATGTCGCCGGGCACTACGTGCGCACCTACTCTGATTATGCCTCGTTCGTCGAGATCCTTCGTAGCATCCTCGCTCACGTTAGGTATGTCGGAGGTAAGTTCCTCCATGCCGCGCTTCGTTTCGCGCACTTCGAGCGAATATTCGTCGACGTGCACCGAAGTAAGGATGTCTTCACGCACCACGCGTTCGTTGAGCACGATTGCGTCCTCATAGTTGTAACCCTTCCAAGGCATGAATGCCACTTTCAGGTTGCGGCCGAGTGCGAGTTCGCCGTTTTCGGTCGAATAACCTTCGGTAAGGATGGTTCCGGCCGTTACGCGCTGACCCTTTTCGCAGATAGGACGAAGGTCGATGGTAGTGCTCTGGTTCGTTTTGCGGAACTTAGGTATGTGATATTCCTTCACGGAATCCTCGAACGACACGAAGTCTTCATCGGGAGTGCGGTCATAGCGGATGCGTATGGTGGTGGCATCGACAAATTCTATCACGCCCTCGCCTTCGGCAGTTATCTGAGTACGCGAATCGCTTATGAGCTGACCTTCCAGGCCGGTGCCCACGATGGGCGACTCGCTGCGAAGCAACGGAACGGCCTGACGCATCATGTTCGAACCCATCAACGCACGGTTAGCATCGTCATGTTCAAGGAACGGGATGAGCGATGCTGCTATCGAAGCGATCTGAGTGGGCGATACGTCCATCAATTCAACTTCTTCAGGAGGCACGATGGGGAAGTCGGCATCGAGACGCGCTTTCACGCGGTCGCGCTGGAACGTTCCGTCGTCATTGAGCGGAGCATTGCCCTGCGCTATCACCTTGCCTTCTTCTATTTCGGCAGTCAGGTATATTATTTCATCGTTATTGAGGTTGACCTTCGAATTCTCGACCTTGCGGTAAGGCGTTTCGATGAATCCGAGATCATTTATCTTGGCATACACACACAGCGACGATATAAGACCGATGTTAGGACCTTCAGGCGTTTCAATCGGGCACAGACGACCGTAATGCGTATAGTGAACGTCACGAACCTCGAAACCGGCACGGTCGCGCGACAAACCACCGGGGCCCAGGGCCGACATACGGCGTTTGTGAGTCATTTCGGCCAGAGGGTTGGTCTGATCCATGAACTGCGACAATGCGTTTGTGCCGAAGAAAGTGTTTATCACCGACGAGATGGTCTTGGCGTTTATAAGGTCGATGGGGGTGAACACTTCGTTATCGCGCACGTTCATTCGTTCACGTATGGTACGAGACATACGAGCCAATCCAACGCCGAATTGGTTGTAAAGCTGCTCGCCTACGGTGCGTACACGACGGTTGCTCAAGTGGTCGATGTCGTCGACATCGGTTTTCGAATTGATAAGCTCGATGAGATATTTAATAATGGCTATTATATCTTCCTTGGTAAGCACCTTGACATCCATCGAAGTGCCCAGTTCGAGCTTCTTGTTGATACGATAACGGCCCACTTCGCCGAGATCGTAACGTTTTTCCGAGAAGAACAGGTTGGTTATTACTTCTCGGGCGCTTGCGTCATCCGGTGGCTCGGCGTTGCGCAGCTGTCTGTAAATATATTGTATAGCCTCTTTTTCAGAGTTCGAAGTATCTTTTTGGAGTGTGTTGAAGATTATCGAGTAATCACTTGTATTGACATCTTCCTTGTGCAGAAGTATGGTCTGCTGTCCGGAGTCGAGTATCTCCTGGATGTGATCTTCTTCGAGCACCGTCTCGCGGTCGATGATGACGTCATTACGCTCTATCGACACAACCTCGCCGGTATCTTCATCTACGAAATCCTCAACCCAAGTCTTAAGCAAGCGTGCAGCCAGCTTGCGGCCTACGGCTTTCTTAAGATTAGCCTTGGTAACTTTGAGTTCTTCGGCCAAACCGAAAATTTCAATGATGTCCTTATCGCTTTCCAGACCGATGGCGCGCAACAACGTTGTCACGGGCAATTTCTTCTTACGGTCGATATAAGCGTACATCACGTTATTGATGTCGGTTGCAAATTCGATCCACGATCCACGGAACGGTATGATACGAGCCGAATATAGCTTGGTACCGTTGGCATGTGTGCTCTGTCCGAAGAACACGCCCGGTGAACGGTGGAGCTGAGAAACGACAACACGTTCGGCACCATTGATTACAAACGTTCCTTTCTCAGTCATATAAGGGATAGGGCCGAGATACACGTCTTGAATCACGGTGTCGAAGTCCTCGTGGTCAGGGTCGGTACAATAAAGTTTTAATTTTGCTTTGAGGGGTACGCTATATGTAAGCCCACGCTCCAGGCATTCTTCTATGGTGTAGCGAGGTGGGTCGATATAGTAGTCGAGAAATTCAAGCACGAAATTATTGCGGGTATCGGCAATGGGGAAATTCTCGGCGAAAACCTTATATAGCCCCTCATTATTTCTTTTTTCAGGAGGTGTGTCAAGTTGAAGGAAATCTTTAAAAGACTTCAATTGCACCTCAAGAAAGTCGGGATACGGGAGAGGGTTTTTAACCGACGCGAAGTTTACACGGGGTTTATCTAATGAGACTGACATCTAATAAATTACGTTAAAGGAACTCAAATTAAATACTAACACAAAAAGGTTAAGTATCCACCTAATGGTGGCACTTAACCTATGTACCTGATCAACAGGCGTTATTATTTAAGTTCGACTTCAGCGCCAGCTGCTTCGAGTTCTTTCTTAAGACCTTCAGCGTCAGCTTTGGGAAGACCTTCTTTGATTACGCCGGGAGCGTTGTCAACCAATTCCTTAGCTTCCTTCAAACCAAGACCGGTCTGAACCTTTACAACTTTAACTACATCGAGCTTCTTAGCACCGGCCGATTTGAGAACTACGTCGAATGAAGTCTTTTCTTCAGCGGCGGGAGCAGCGGCTGCGGGACCGGCTGCAACTGCAACGGCTGCAGCAGCGGGTTCGATGCCATATTCCTCTTTGAGGATCTGCATAAGGTCGTTTACTTCCTTAACTGTAAGGTTTACTAATTGTTCAGCAATAGCTTTAGTATCTGCCATTTTTGTATGATTTTATTAATTATTTTTACTATTGAATGATGATATTAGTCTTCTTTCTTCGAAAGAGTCTCAAGCACACCGTGAATCTTTGTGCCGCTTGAAGATAGGGCGGACATAACGTTCTTGATGGGCGATTGCAAGAGTGCCATAACGTCGGCGATAAGTTCGTTCTTGCTCTTGATGGTGGCAAGGGTGTCGAGCTGATCTTCGCCAAGGTATACGGTTTCTTCTACATACGCAGCCTTGAGGCGGGGAAGCGTTTCATCCTTTTTCACGAAGTCTTTGATAAGCTTTGCGGGAGCGTTGGCAACCGTAGTGCACATCAAAGAGGTCGGACCTGCAAGTGCGGGATACAGTTCAGTGTAGTCGCCTTCGAGTGATTCGAGAGCTTTGTGGAGAAGGGCATTCTTTACCACGATGAGCTTAACGTCGGCCGCAAAGCAAGCACGACGAAGCGCGCTGGTCTTTTCGGCATTGAGTCCGGCAGTTTCTACGAGGTAGAAATTGGGGTACTCTTTGAGCGTTTGAGCTATCTTGTCTATAATAATAGTCTTATCTTCCTTTTTCATTGTTCTGATCTTTTTAATTAGTCATCGACAGTCTTGGCGTCAACTTTAATGCCGGGACTCATCGTACTTGAAAGATAAATACTCTTAATATAGGTGCCTTTTGCGGTAGCGGGTTTGAGCTTTATCAATGTGCTGATAAATTCACGAGCATTTTCGCGCATCTGCTCGGCGGTGAAGCTCACTTTGCCGATAGATGAATGCACTATACCGTTTTTATCAACTTTAAAGTCGATCTTACCCTTCTTAACTTCTTCAACAGCTTTGGCAACGTCATTGGTCACGGTTCCGCTCTTGGGGTTAGGCATCAAGCCACGAGGACCGAGGATACGGCCAAGGGCACCGATTTTACCCATGATGGCGGGCTGTGTGATGATTACGTCGATGTCAGTCCAACCGCCTTTAATCTTTTCGATATATTCGTCAAGACCAACGTAGTCGGCTCCGGCTGCCTTTGCGGCACTTTCGACATCAGAGTTACAGAGCACGAGCACTTTAACCTGCTTACCGGTTCCGTGAGGCAACGTAACGACGCCGCGAACCATTTGATTAGCTTTACGGGGATCTACGCCAAGACGCACATCAATGTCAAGCGAAGCATCAAATTTGGTATAGGTAATTTCCTTTACCTTTTCTGCAGCTTCCGCAAGAGTGTAGGCCTTCCCAGCTTCAATCTTTTCTAAAGCTAACTTTTGATTTTTAGTCAGTTTTCCCATTTCAATTGAAGTTTATTAGTTATTTTCAGGGAATGTACCTTTTACGGTGATACCCATACTTCTGGCTGTACCTGCAACCATGCGCATTGCCGATTCCACAGTAAAACAGTTCAAATCGGGCATTTTGTCTTCTGCAATAGCCTTTACCTGATCCCAAGTGATTTCTCCAACTTTGTTACGATTGGGCTGTGCCGATCCGCTCTTGAGCTTGGTAGCTTCGAGCAGCTGAATAGCCACGGGAGGGGTCTTAACAACGAAGTCAAAGCTCTTGTCTGTGTAATACGTGATTACTACAGGAAGCACTTTGCCAGCCTTGTCCTGGGTGCGGGCATTGAATTGCTTGCAAAACTCCATGATATTGATGCCCTTCGAACCCAAAGCAGGGCCGACTGGCGGGGATGGATTTGCTGCTCCACCCTTAATCTGCAATTTGATCTGTCCAGCAATTTCTTTAGCCATTTTAAATCTGAATTTTAGATATTGGTGTTTATGTGCGAGCCAAGCTCATCGGAGGCAACATGCGTAACCAAATGCCTCGGCGAAACATCACACTCGCTCTACTTGCGAATTTTCCAACTCGAGGGGGGTCTTGCGGCCAAATATCTTGACCATAACTTTGAGCTTTTTCTTCTCGCGATCCACTTCTTCTATTTCACCGGTAAAACCGTTGAACGGGCCATAATTGACCTTGACGGTTTCGCCCACCATATAATCGTTAATGCCGTAGTCGGTAACGTCGACGAGTTCGTCGGCCGTACCGAGCATACGCATCACCTCGCTCTGACGCAAGGGTTCGGGCGCTGCGCCCTTTCCTTTGCCCCCGAGGAAGTCGATTACGTTGGTTGTGTTACGAAGTTCGTGCATCACCTCTCCTTGGAGATTGGCTTCGATAAATACATAACCGGAATAAAGGTTCTTTTCTTTAACAACCTTTTTCCCGTTGCGGACGGTCAGCACTTTCTCCGTCGGTATCAATACTTGAAAAACGTATTTGCCAAGGTCAGTATTGCGGATGGCGGCATCAAGCACCTCCTTGACCTTAGCTTCTTTACCCGATATGGCACGCAACACGTACCATGCTCTTTTTTCTTCAGACATTGATTTTTCCGTTAGTTATTTTACTGAGAATGCCCGTTCCTTACTTACCCAAGCTGTAGATTAAATGCATCAAATTATCGACCACCTGATCCATGCAGAAGATTATCAAAGCGATAATAACGGAAGCAATCAAAACGATAATCGCACTTTTGATCAGTTGACCTTTAGTTGGCCAAGAAGTCTTATACCGAAGTTCGGCATATGACTCCTCTATATCCGTAAGTAGTTTCAATTTTTTCATTTATTCTCTTTTTTTGCACAGGACGAGAGGCTCGAACTCCCGACACCCGGTTTTGGAGACCGGTGCTCTACCAACTGAGCTAGTCCTGTATGTTAAAACTGCGGCTTTCGTCTCGGCCGAGAGTCCGGCCGCAGTTTTTATTTATCCTTTTCAATCGCTCCTGAGAGCAACCTTTATTAGTCGAGGATTTCAGTGATCTGACCCGAACCTACGGTACGGCCACCTTCACGGATAGCGAAACGCAGACCTTGGTCGCAAGCTACCGGGTTGATGAGCTCAACGTTGATTTCAACGTGGTCACCGGGCATTACCATTTCAACGCCTTCGGGAAGAGTGATTTCACCGGTTACGTCGAGTGTACGGATATAGAACTGAGGACGATAGTGGTTGTGGAACGGAGTGTGACGACCACCTTCTTCCTTCTTCAAGATATAAACAGAAGCTTTGAACTTGCTGTGGGGCTTAACGACTCCCGGGTGGCAGATCACCATACCACGCTTGATATCCTTCTTGTCGATACCACGGAGAAGAAGACCTACGTTGTCGCCTGCTTCGCCCTGATCGAGGAGTTTGCGGAACATTTCAACACCGGTTACAACCGACTTCATGTCTGCGCCGAGACCCATGATCTGAACTTCGTCGCCGACTTTCACAACGCCGGTTTCGATACGACCGGTAGCAACGGTGCCGCGGCCGGTAATCGAGAACACGTCTTCGACGGGCATCAGGAAGGGTTTGTCGATGTCGCGGGGAGGCAGAGGAATCCAGTTGTCAACGGC
>JAGATN010000020.1 GCA_017621225.1 Muribaculaceae bacterium
TATTTGTCGAAGGAATTGAGAGGATTTGTCAAGTAGATTTTTGATATTTATGAATGAGTTATGGGGTTCCATAATGACTGAATAAATATCAACAAGATGCTGACAAAGACCTCAATGACAAGACAAAATAAATTTTTAAACGGTTTCTTATAGAAAGCCGAGATCGAGTTTGGCTTCCTCGCTCATCATGTCTTTGTTCCATTCAGGCTCGAACACGATGCGTATGTCGACGCTCTTTACCCCTTCGATGCTTTCGAGCTTTATGCGGGCGTCTTCGACGAGAAAATCGGCGGCAGGGCAGTTTGGCGCGGTGAGAGTCATGTCGATTTTCAGGTTTCCGTCGTCATCGAGGTCAATCTTGTATATGAGCCCGAGGCTGTATATGTCGACCGGAATCTCCGGGTCGTACACCGTGCGGAGCATTTCGATCACCTTGGTTTCAATGTTCAATCGTTCGTCTGTTGTCATAATGATGCAAATATAGTGCAAAAAATCGTCAAAAACAAAAAGCCTTGCCACTATCCATGGTTGGCGTGGCAAGGCATATATCGGAATGTATGAGCCGGAACTTATGGTCGGCCTTGGCTTATACGAGATGAGCCACGAGATCTTCGCGGTCGCCCGGCAGGAGGTCGATGACCGGTATTTCGATCATGGTGTATGCGCCCGGAGCTTGCTTCATCGAAGCGCGTGCCACCCCGACGAGCATCTGTGCGGTAAGCGCGGGATTGTTGATCGACATGTTAAACTCGAACCGCTGGTTCTGAGTCTTGCCCGAAACGCCTTTGCGCACCATGTTTACACCGTGTCCCATATCCTTTACTTCATCTACCGAAGCCACCTGCATTACGTGGGTTTCGTCGGAAGCGAAGTAAGGGTCTTCCTTTACGGCCTTGGCTACGTCGGCAAGCTGTACGCCATCTTCAAGCTCCACGTACACCATGCGTCGGTGTATGCCCGTGCCGAGCGGAATGGTCATTGACAAGGCGTTTTTTACGCCCGGCTTCGACTTTACGCACACGGTGTGGCCCATGCTCATTCCGGGGCCGAAGTTGGTGTACGTAAGCCCCTTCGGAGCGGCAGCCTGCATGAGGGTGCGCACCACCGAATCGCTGCCCGGATCCCATCCGGCCGAAATTATGGCTACGGTGCCGTGCTCTTTGGCTATCTTGTCGAGATTGCGTCGCAAATCCACAATCGATGTATGAATGTCGAAGCTGTCGACGGTGTTTATGCCCTGGGCAAGGAACACCCCGGCATATTTCTCGACTTCGCGCGTGGGAGTGCAAAGTATGGCCACGTCTACCTTACCGAGATCGTTGATGTCGGTAGTAACTTTGTAAGGCGTTAATTCGAGAGGCTTTTCGGATGCAGTGCGGCGCACCACTCCCGCTATTTCGAAGTCGGGTGCCTCTTGAAGCGCTTCGAGCACGAAATGGCCTATGTTGCCGTATCCTACTATGGCAGCTTTGATTTTGTTCATGATTGTGGTTTGTTTGTTAATGAGTTGTGATTATTTGTTTCTGCTTACTATCTCCTGGGTGTCGCGAGCTATCATCAGTTCCTCGTCGGTGGGTATCACCACTACTTTTACGCGCGAGGCGGGAGTGGATATCTCGGTCTCGGTGCCGCGAGTGCGGGAGTTGAGTTCGCGGTCGATTTCCACGCCCATGAAAGCGAGGGGAGCGCAAACGTTTTCGCGCACGCCGGTCTGGTTTTCGCCAACGCCGCCGGTAAACACTATCACGTCGAGGCCACCCATTTCGGCTGCATATGCGCCTACGTATTTAAGTATGCGTTGTTCGTACATGTCGAGGGCCATCTTGGCGCGTTCGTTGCCTTCGTTGACGGCTGTTTCGATTTCGCGCATGTCGCTTGATATCTCCGTAACGCCGGCCATGCCGCTTTCCTTGTTTATCATGCGCTGCACGTCGTTGGCCGACATGTTGTGCTTAAGCATGAGGTAGGTGATGATGCCCGGATCCACGTCGCCCGAACGAGTGCCCATCATGAGGCCTTCGGTGGGGGTGAGGCCCATCGAGGTGTCGATGCTCTTGCCGCCGCACACTGCCGTGATTGAGCCGCCATTGCCTATGTGGCAGGTTACTATCTTCTGCTTGGTGATGTCGAGGCCGAGGAATTCGCACGCGCGCTGCGACACATAGCGGTGGCTCGTTCCGTGGAATCCGTAGCGGCGCACGCCATCTTCTTTGTAGAAGCGGTAGGGGAGCGCGTACATGAAGCTCTTGGCCGGCATGGTTTGATGGAATGCCGTGTCGAATACGCCTACCTGAGGCACTTCGGGCATAAGGGCCGAAATGGCTTCGATGCCGGTGATGTTGGCCGGATTGTGGAGCGGCGCGAGGTCGTAGCAATCCTTTACCTGCTGTATCACTTCGTCGGTGATGAGCACGCTTGAGTTGAATTTTTCGGCTCCGTGCACCACGCGGTGTCCTACGGCGTCAATTTCGTCGTAGCTCTTTATGCAGCCTTCCTTGGGGTCAGTGAGGTTGTTGAGTATGGCCTGAACGGCACCTTTATGGTCGGTGAGTCCGAGGTTTACTATCTCTTTTGATCCGTCGGCACGTTTGAATTTCAGGAATCCGTCGTCGAGGCCTATCTTTTCAACGCCGCCTTCGGCCATGGTGTTGTCGGTATCGGTGTCGATGAGCTTGTATTTTACGGAGCTGCTTCCGCAGTTCAAAACTAATATCTTCATAAGCTTGAAATGTGATCGTGGTTTATGATTAATGATTCTTCAAACCGATGGCCTGGTTGCAGGTCATGATTATGGTCTTGTAAATGTCCTCGGGGAAGCAACCGCGCGAAAGGTCGTTGACCGGAGCGGCGAGGCCTTGGAGCACCGGACCTACGGCCTGAACGCCTCCGAGGCGCTGCACGAGCTTATAGGCTATGTTGCCAACTTCGAGCGACGGGAATACGAGCACGTTTGCGCGTCCGCTGAGAGGGCTGTTGGGAGCCTTGGTCTGCGATACGCCGGGCACTATTGCGGCATCGGCCTGCAGTTCGCCGTCGAGAATGAGGTTGGGCGCCATTTCCTTTGCTATCTTGGTGGCTTCGATCACCTTGTTCACGCGATCATGCTTGGCGCTGCCCTTGGTCGAGAAGCTGAGAATGGCCACGCGCGGCTCTATGCCTGCTATGTCGCGTGCGGTCTGTCCGGCCGACACTGCTATCTGGGCCAGTTCGCTTGCCGTTGGGTCGGGCACTACGGCGCAGTCGGCAAATATGAGAATGTCGTCGGTGCCGAAGGGCGATCCCTTCGGAAGCAGCATGAGGAATGCTCCCGACACCACGCTTATGCCGGGCTGGGTCTTGATTACCTGGAATGCGGCGCGAAGCACGTTGCCGGTAGTGTTCATGGCACCTGCCACCTGTCCGTCGGCATCACCGGCCTTCACCATGAGGCATCCGAGGTATAGGGGATTGGCCGTTGTGAGTCGGGCTTCTTCCATCGTTATGCCCTTGCTTTTGCGAAGCGCGTAGAACAGGGGAGCATATCGGTCGATGACTTTTTCGTCGGCCGGATTTACGATGGTGGCATTCTTGATGTTGTCGAGCTTCAGTTCCGAAGCCATGGCAAGGATGTCGGCAGGATCGCCGATGAGTATTATTTCAGCCAGACCGTCGTTTATTATACGGTCGGCAGCGGTCAGGGTACGAGGTTCGGTACCTTCGGGAAGCACTATTCTCTGGCGATGTGCTTTAGCGTTGGCGGTAAGTTTCTCAAAAAGTTCCATGATGTGGTATTATGATTGACTAAAATTAACTTCGTTTTGTTTGTTTGTGCAAAATTAGGCTAAAACAATGAAACATTTGAATAAATCGAAAAAAAAATGACGTTGTTGATGCTTCATAATGTGTCGGATGATTAAACATTATTTAAATGCATGACGTTGTTTAAGTATATGTAACAAAATAAAAAATTAAGTCATGTCATCGAAAAATCAACGCATCAGTCGTCCCAGCGCATGGCTGGTAGTAGGGGTAATAGTATTGATAATATTGCTCATAATATGGCTTACGATAGCCGATTTATGGGGCGATACCGACGTGGCAGCAATGGTGTTGCCTAATGTAAGCATAATTAAAGGTCTGTTGTTATGATACTTTGCAGCATAGGAGTGGTAACCTGGATAGTATGGGCTCTGATAGGGCTCATATCAGGATATATGTCGGGCCGTCTGTTGAATGGCGGTGTCAATTCGGTGGTGCTTAACGTGGCTGTCGGCATGGTAGGTTCGCTTGTCGGCGGCTGGTGTTTCCTGTCGTTTTTCAACGATTCGCCTTACAACGAGGTGCTGTCGTTGTTGTCGGCGCTGGTGGGCGCAATAGCCTTTTTGTGGGTGTTCACGCTCATTTTCGGCCGCAAGGGCAACGGGGGCGACGACGATGAGGCGTAGAGTAAATCGTTTCGGATAACTGATAAAAAAACGAACCGCGTTCATGTCGACGTGGTTCGTTTTTTTTATTTTGCTGTTGCAAAATGTGCTTTTTTAGGCGCTGTGTTACTTTACTACGCGGCGCTCTTTGATACGAGCTTTTTTGCCGGTGAGGTTGCGCAGATAGTAAAGCTTTGCGCGGCGTACTTTACCGTACTTGTTGACTACGATTGAGTCGATGAACGGAGATTCGAGGGGGAAGATACGTTCAACACCGATGTTGTCGCTCATTTTGCGAACCGTGAAACGCTTCTTGTCGCCTTCTCCCGAAATGCGAATTACTACGCCACGATACTGCTGGATACGTTCCTTATTGCCTTCCTTGATGCGATAAGCCACTGTGATGGTGTCGCCGGGGCCAAAGTCGGGATGTTTTTTGCCGGTAGCGTAAGCTTCTTCGACAATCTTGATGAAATCCATTTTACTGTAAAAATTGAAATGTTAACATTAGTTGCAATTTAAAGAGGCTGCATGTCCTCCCAGAGATTGCTAAATCGCCCGCAAAATTACACAAAAATCTCGAAAGCGCAAAATATTGTTTCAAAAGTCGCCAAAAAGCTTCTTGCTCTCAACATAGTTTTGGCTATGACTCTGATAATTAGCGTCACAACCTACACTTGTTGTCAGTCGTTTCTCATAAGATTGTCCTATCTATGATTTGCAGCTTAGCTTGCGATGGTTCTTCGTAGGCGTTGCAGGCAGCAAGATAGTTCTTCAGCTCTGTAAAGTCGGTGCCGTAAAGGGTGTCGCTGAACTGATGGAGCTTCGTCATTACGTTTATGTATGCCAGCGGGTCTTTGTGTCGAGTCAGCTTCCGAAAGGCGAGTATGTAGTCTTCGCGGAACACCGTCGGAACGATTATACGTGACTGGTCGGCACGGACAAGCTCGGCGTTCATCATCACACGGGCCACACGACCGTTGCCGTCATTGAACGGATGCACCTCGCTAATCATGAACATCATGAATATCGCACGGGCAAACGGATCGGTCAGCGCAGCATAATACTTGAAGCCTTGCGAGAGCGTACCCTTTACGAGCTGATAATCCACAAACTCCGTCATTCCGGCACGATTGTTCTTCGTTTTGAAAATGCCGGGATTCATATGCGGTCGCCCTTCAAGCAGGATGCTGTGCCTATGGCTCAAAATGGCAAGCAGCTCTTTTGGTGAAGTCGGCGTTCTCGTCATCTCGGCACGGTTTGACAACACCTTGAATGTCCCGAGTATGTCATGTGAATCCTCGTCACGTCGAGGCATAGGAATGCCGGAGTCAACAATTGCCTTGGCCTCGTCTACCTCAAATTCCGTTCCTTCAATATAATTTGAAAAATAACTCTCGAAGAACGAGAAAAGGCGGAATGATTCTTCATCGGTATTGCGGTTGTTGCGTATGATAAAATAGCGGTCTTTGATTGCGTCGAACAATACCTCGAACAGCTCTACTCTCGTTTTGTCGAAAGGGTTGCCAGCGGCAAGAGCCTTCGCCGAGTCGGTGGAAAGCACTTTTGCGTCGTGGGTTGAGAGCAACGCCGATATGATACTGTTGATTTTGGCAAATTCAGTCTGCATGCCCAATTCCTCGGCAACCGATCTCAATTCATCACGATACTCATTCAATCGGTCTTCTCCACCTGTCAACAATATCTGTTCAAGTTTATTTTCTATCACGCTTATAGGCAAAACACGCGATTCATCGCCTGACTTTCTCGACACCTGCATATTCTCCAGCATATATCGGTATTCGCCAGATATGTGCATGCCCATGAACGGTATATCATGCGGCGATGCCTTTGGCCCTTTGACAAAGTTGAGTATTATGCCCGGTAAATCTGTCACTCTCCTTGTCGTCGAATTGGTAAGGAAGAAATCCCCGGTAGCTGTCGGGCGCATCTCTTTGGCGCTACGATGGCTTATAAGAGCATCGGGATAACGATATACAAGTATATCTATAAGGTTTCGGCGCACGATATTTTCGAGACTGTCAACCAGATTGGTCGTATATATTCGTGGCGCTACCTTTCGCAACTCACCATTCTTTTCCTTCTTGCTGAGCACGCGGGAAATGTTCGGATCAGATGAGCCGAAGATAATCTCTTTTTGGGTGTCAACCTTTACTGCCATACAAAAAAATCACGATTAAGAGAATACGAAGGTACAAATTTTTGCGATTATAACCGCGATTTTTACAAAAAACTGAGTATAGAGGCTTCTTCGAGTGCCTTTTTCTCAAATGAAAGAGTCGCCGTGACGCTGCGCGCATTAGCGGCGACGGTCAGGTGCGCGGTTCGGTGGACAGGAGCGGAACCATACAGTCATGTATTTTGGGGCACCCTGCTATCACCGAAATGTTTCGGTCGTTGCGGAAATGGGTGTACTTCGCTCCCGCTTCGCTGACTATCAGGAGTCCGGCGCTAACATCCCATGGGTGCAGGTTGAGTTCCCAGTATGCGCTGAGAAATCCTGCGGCCACGTAGCAAAGGTCGATAGCTGCCGAGCCAAGACGGCGCACCCCTCTTACCAATGGCAAAACGCGCTCGAGATTGTCCATGTTGTTGTCGGGGTTGATGTTTTTGTCGACGGGAAATCCGGTGGCCACTACGGCATGGGCCATGTTGTCGGTTTCGGCCGTGTGTATGGGGTTGCCGTTCAGGTATGCTCCTTTGCCCTTTACGGCGTGAAACATCTCGTTGAGGTAGGGGGCAAACACCACGCCCATTATCGTTTCGCCCCGATGCTCTATGCCTATCGAAACGGAAAATAAAGGCAGGCCGGAGCTGAAGTTGGTGGTTCCGTCAAGCGGATCTATCACCCATCGGTAATCGTCGGAGTGATGCGTTTCGCCCGATTCCTCCGATAGTATCGAATGGTCGGGGTATGTGTCCTTGATTCGGCTTATTAATAGCGATTCAGCGGCTTTGTCGGCCGCTGTCACTATGTCGCTATCGTTAAATTTCGATTTAATGTCGAGGTTGTCGCTGCGGAAGTAGCGCATATGTATGGCTCCCGCTTCGCGCGCCCAGCTCAGAGCGTTGAGCAGAAGGCTGTCGATGTCGGTATGTGTGTTTGACATTGTTTAAGTTGCGTTTTGATCGGTTCTTTTGTATTACTTGAAATTTTCTTCGTTTATGGGAATGGGGTGTTTGTACGACTCCTTGAATGAAATCAGCGTTTCGGTGCGACCCGGATTTATGCTCTGTATGCGGTCATGGATTATGTGGAGCAGATGGTCGTTGTTGCGTGCATAAAGCTTCATGAACAAGTCGTATTTTCCTGTCGTGAAATGGCATTCCACAATTTCGGGTATCTTCTTCAGCTCATCGAGCACATAATCAAATTTCGATGGATCGGAGAGCAATACTCCTATGAAGGCGCACGTTTCGTAGCCTACTGAATTAGGGTTTATGAGCGACTCGAAACCGTTTATTACGCCTTGAGCCGTAAGTTTTTGTATGCGTTGATGAATGGCTGCACCCGACACGCCGCATTCACGAGCTATTTCGAGAAACGGCTTTCGGGCATTGTTTGAGAGCATTTTCAGGATTTTGCAATCCAATGCATCGAATTGTACACGTCCCATATTATCTTATATTGTTGATATATTATAAAATGTGGATTATTAATTTATTATTGTTGCAAATATACATGTTTTTCGTGAAAATTTTAAAACAAATACGAAAAAATAGGATTTATGAAGCCGTCAGCCACATTATATAAATGAGATGGAAAGTTAACAAATGGAGCCTGTCGGTTGTTTTATTTTTGATTGAGGCTTTATGGGCTTCGGAAAATAATTACTTTTGTGAAAAATTTATTTATGAGAAAAATAGTAGGATCGATCATTGCATTATTAGTTGCGTTTTCGGCTTCCATGGCCCAAAAGCCGCAGTCGGTAGGATTGGTGCTCAGTGGCGGAGGTGCAAAAGGCATAGCCCACATCGGGGTGATACAGGCGTTGGAGGATAACGACATCCCCATCGACTACGTGGCCGGAACGTCGATGGGTGCCATTGTGGGCGGATTGTATGCCGCCGGATATACTCCCGATGAAATGATGCAGCTCATACAGTCGAAGGGGTTTGCTTACTGGTCGACGGGAAAAATCGACGAGAAGCTTACCTATTATTTCGCGCAGCCCGATCCCACGCCGGCCCTCGTGCATTTCAACTTGGGCGAATCCGACTCGCTCCGGGCCACTTCGTTGCTCCCCACGAGCCTCATCGACCCGCTCCCGATGAATTTTGCGTTTATGGATCTGTTTGCGCCCTATACGGCGCAGTGCGGCGGCGACTTCAATAAGCTTTTCGTTCCGTTGCGAACCGTCACTTCCGACATTTATGCCAAGCACAAAGTGGTGTGCCGCAACGGGTCGCTCGGCGATGCCATTCGCACTTCAATGAGTTTTCCTCTTGTGTTTCATCCCATCGAGATGGACGGAGTGCTGATGTACGATGGCGGCATATACGATAACTTCCCCGTCGACGTGATGCGCGAGGATTTTGCCCCCGACATAATGATAGGCGTGGATGTGTCGGCTCCCGACGGAAAGCCAAAGAGCAACGACATCATGGAGCAGCTTGAGGATATGATAATACAAAACAACGACTACGACCTGCCTGCCGATGAAGGCATACGCGTGAAGGTCGACGTCGAAAATTTCGGGCTACTCGACTTCGGCAAGGCGCGTGCCATATATCAGGCCGGATACGACAAGGCTATGTCGATGATGGATTCGATTCGTGGTCGCGTCACGTCGCGAATCTCTGCCGACGCGCGAGGATTGCGGCGCGAGGTCTTTAAGTCGCAGACGCCCTATCTGAGGTTTGACTCGGTGTCGGTGACCGGCGGCACGCAATCGCAAAACGATTACATCCGTTACATGTTTACCCGCAACGACGCTGATACGTTTGGCGTTGAGCGCGCTCGCGATGCCTACTATCGAGCCATAACTCCCGGCAAGCTTAAAAATTTGTTGCCCAAGGCCACGTACGATGCCGACGACGGATTGTTCGACCTTAACCTCAAAGCCACCATAAAGGATGACTATCGTGTGGGCTTTGGCGGTTACATATCGTCATCGACGAGCAGCATGCTGTTCCTCTCGGGCGGTTACAACACCATGAACCTTAACTCAATGGATCTTGGCGTGAACGGATGGATAGGGCAGAGCTATCTTGCCGCGTCGGTTAACGCGCGCATCAATCTGCGCACCGGCGTGCCCTCGGCCATTCGTTTTCAAGGAGTGGCGAGCCGTCAGAAGTTTTATGAAACCGACAAGCTGTTTTTTGAGGACAATACCCCGACGTTCATAACCGATAGCGAGCTTTTCGGACGATTCTTTTACAGCATGGCGGCGGGCCGACGCGGAAAAGTTGACGCGGCAATCGGATTCGGGCATCTCGTTGATAAGTTCTTCCCGAGCAATCACGCCGATTTCTCGGCAAGCAATCGGGATGTGTCGTCGCAGAATCTCGCGCAGCTCTACGCCGGATATGACTACAATACGCTCGACAACCGATTGAATCCGTGT
Source organism: Muribaculaceae bacterium (assembly GCA_017621225.1). Classification (GTDB taxonomy): domain Bacteria; phylum Bacteroidota; class Bacteroidia; order Bacteroidales; family Muribaculaceae; genus Paramuribaculum. Next base: position 9,992 of record JAGATN010000020.1, read on the forward strand.
GGCGGTGCAGCCTACAAGATTACGGCGATGGGTGTGTACGGACGTTATCACTATGAGCCGTCGGCCGAAAATTCGGGCTTCGCTGTCGAGCGCGTCGACCGAGGATGGGGCCAGATAGAGGCTTCGGCAAAAAATTATTTCGGACTGTCGCGTAAATTCGTTCTCGGCACCGAATTCACTCTGCTTGCATCTACCCGAAAACTGCTCGGCACCTATAATGCCTCGATCGTCGATGCTCCGTCGTTCAATCCCACGGCATCAAGTTACAACTCATTCAATCCGGCTCTCAGGGCCAATCAGTTCGTCACTGCCGGATTGGCACCGATAATAAAGATTACCGATGCCGTGCAGATAAGGGGTTCGTTCCACGGATTTATGCCGTTTCGCAAGATAGTGGAGTGCCCCGACTATACCGCCCGTTACGGCAACTGGTTCAGCGATCCTCAGTTCTTTGGCGAGATGGCCGCTGTCATAGCATTGCCGTTCGCATCGGTAAGCGCCTATGGTAATTACACGAGCTATCCCGCGCGTAACTGGAACTTCGGCATATCGTTCGGCGTATTCATGCTTGCTCCAAAGTTCTTGCGTTGACCCCGATGCCGGCCTTTAGTGCCGGGCGAGAGCGAAATTCCGAGTCGCGCAGCTTGGCGAAGGCCCTCAGGTATTTTCGTATTGACGATACCATCTCTTGCGTTTCCTGAAGCATGTTGACATACACGTACGTCACGGCCATGGTCGAAGTGTCGCCGTCGCGCAGATGATCGTGCGCGCGATGATAAGTATCCGATACGACATCTTTTATCTCCTCGCAATGACGGCGAAGTATGGTTATGGCTTCCACGTCGCCCGATTTCATGAGCTGCAGCGTATCGTTAAACAGTGTGCTGATGCGCGTGCGCAGCAGTTCGCATTCGTTGGCATAATGCGCCGGCAGTGGCATGAAGTTGTTTTCCACGTGCTCCTTGCACACCTCATTTATGCGTCTTAGATTATACAGTATGTTCATGCACAGGTTATTGCTCAGATAAAACCACGTGCTCTTTTCTATTGCCATCTCGCGCTTGAGATGACGCAGGCAAAGCGTCTCTTTGCGACGTGCGTTTTTCAGTATCGTTTTATGCTTAGTCAGGCTCGATTCGGCTTTGCTCAGTGCCCCTGCATTCTCGTTGATGAATGCAGCCGTTATGGTGCGGTATTTTTCTTCGGCATAGGCCAAAAAGCTTTGCTGCTGTTCGGTTATGTACATCAACAGTAACGGCCACGTCTGATTTTTGTCGGGCGACGATATGATGGCTTGGAATAGCGCATCGCCGTTTTCCAAATCTTTCTTGTTGCCAAACCGCCGGTTGCTGCGTATTATGATCAATATCGTAGTTACGGCAAGTAGCAGCATTACCCAATGTCCGCCATAATGCATTGCCGCCACTATTATGCCGGCTCCGATGAAAGCGGCTCCGGCGGTGAGAAACCAGCCGCCTATTACCGATATCACGCCGGTAATGCGAAACACTGCACTCTCGCGGCCCCAGGCGCGGTCGGCAAGCGATGTGCCCATTGCCACCATGAAAGTGACGAATGTGGTGGATAGCGGCAATTTGAGCGACGTGCCGAGTGCTATCAGCGCTCCGGCAAGAACCAGATTTATCGAACCCCTTATGAGGTCGAAGGCTGCGCCTTGATCCATTATGGTTTCATCGACATTGAAGCGTTTGTTGAACCATCGGCGAACGTTTGCCGGCGTTACGCTTCTCACCCATTCGAGCAGTGATATCACCCATCGAACGAGTCGTCGGGCTATGCGCGACGAGCCGAACATTTCGTCGCCTTCCTGTTGACTGCCAAGCCCTATTTCGGTTTTGGCTACGTTTCTGGCTTTTTTCGACGTGGCCAGCGACACCACCATTATCACTCCGGCTCCTATCAGAAAGTATATAGGCGTTTTCGCCGGGTCGTTGAGCGATTGCATCATGAATCCGTTGGCGTCGCCGTTGCCGTTGGTCACGAAGTCCTGATATGATGCGAGGCCGCTCAGGGGCACTCCTATGAAGTTGACCAGGTCGTTGCCCGCAAACGCCATGGCAAGTGCAAACGTCCCCATCAGCACTATTACTTTAAGCACGTTTACCTTGCATATGTGAAGCAGTTGCATCAGTGCGGTGAAGCCAACGAGGCAACACGCTATTATCATGCCGGTATTATCCTGTATCCACGCCTTTAGCTCGGGCGTCATGAACGAGAGGTCCTTTATCCCTTTTATGAGCAGGAAATAGACTATTGCCGTGGAGCAGATGCCGCCGAAAATGCCTATCTTCCATTTCAGGTTGCTGCGGTAGTTGAATGAGAATATCATTCGCGACAGGAATTGCACTATCGTTCCGAACACGAAGGCTATGGCCACCGACAGAAAGATGCCGAGTATCACCGACAGCGCCTTTTCGGTGTTGAGCAGGTCGTTGAATCCAAAATCACTCCCTCCCGCCATTTTTATCAGTGCCACCACGAACGTTGCTCCGAGAAGCTCGAAAACCATCGAAACGGTGGTCGACGTGGGCATTCCGATGGAGTTGAATATGTCGAGTAGAATTATGTCGGTCACCATCACCGCCATGAATATGCATATGAGGTCATAAAACGAAAAATGCTCGGGACGGAATATACCGTGCCGGGCTATCTCCATCATGCCGTTGCTCATGGCCGCTCCTATGAATACTCCTATCGAGGCTACGATGAGCACTCTCTTGAACGATGCCGCCTTTGAGCCTATGGCCGAGTTGAGAAAGTTGACGGCATCATTGCTGATTCCCACCGACAGATCGAACACTGCCAGGAGAAACAGAAAAATTACGATACAAAGAAACAATATTTCCATTTGTAATATCCATTAATTGTTGTGATGCAAAGTAATGGATATAACATTTCATAAATGTTTCAAAATTATTAATCTTTTATGAAATGACGGCCTCCCATAGCTCTGTCAAGAGTGCCGCATCAGCGTCATTCTGAACAGCAGGCCTCCGTTAGTCCGGTTTGCTACCGTTATGTGGCCTCCGTGTATTGCCACGGCATTCTTTACGATGGCGAGTCCGAGACCGGTGCCGCCGGCGGCCCTTGAGCGGCCTTTGTCGATTCGGTAGAAGCGTTCGAACAGCCGTGGAAGATGTTCATGCGAAATGCCGGTTCCGTTGTCCGACACTTCCAGCGTTATCGAATGGTCGGTTATGTCGGTGGCATCGATTCGTATCTCCGAGCATCCGCTGTATGCAATGGCATTGTCGATGAGGTTGGTGAAAATCGACTCCAGCAATTGCACGTTTCCGTGCATCTTAAAGTCGCGCTTCACATTGTCGTGTATCGTTATCTCCTTCGCCGACGCGGCGACCTCGCGCTCGGCCACCGCTTCGGCTATTATCGAGGTCAGATTTACCGGCTCCTTGATTATGGCCGTTCCGCCGTCGTCCATGCGCGTTATCAGCGATATGTCGGTTAGCAGCTTGCGCAGCCGTTCGGTGTTCGTCAGGCACCGCTTTAAGAATATGTTTCGATTCTCCTCGGTCAGGTTTTTATGCGACAGCAATGTCTCCACGCATATCTGAATCGTTGCTACCGGGGTTTTCAACTCGTGGTTTATGTTGTTGGTGAGTTGCTTCTTTATGCGTTCTTTCTCTTTCTGCTCATGCAGGGCCGCGCGATGTTCGCTGTCGCGTTCCCGGTTGGCCTGTTGCAGCCTTGCATACAGACGCACTATGTGGTTCGATATGTTGCCCAGTTCGTCGTTCGGAAACGGTTCGTTCTCCGATATCGTGGCTCCGCGTTCCACGCTCTCGGCAAATTTGTTCAGACGCATGATGTGCGTGCCCACGCGGCGTGTGGCAAGATAGCCCAAGATGCACATAATAAGTGAGATGATGCCCATCACCCACAGAAAACCATAGTCGGCTTTGAGCAGCGTGTTGAGCGAAACGGTATATGGCACCGCAGTGCGCACTATCTGTCCGTCATCCCCTTTTTGTGCCGAATAGAAATATGAGTCGCCGGTACTTTCGCTGTGACGGCGCACGGCATATCCTTTGCCGCTCTTCATGGCCGAGACTATCTCCTCGCGCCCCAAATGATTGTTTTGCGAAAGCGAGTCGAGGGTGTTGTCGTAAATCAGCTTGCCGTCGCCTGAAATGACGCTTACTCGTATGTTGTCGAACGATTTGAAGTCGGCAAGCGATATCTTTTCCGGCCTGATGCCATCTTGCAGTTCCGACAGTATGTAGGTGTTTATGAGCTGAAGCTGAGAGTCGATTTCAGCCGCCTTAAACTCCTTCTCTCTGTGATACTGAAACAGCGTGAAGCAGCCCACGAGTAGCATGGAATAGCCCAACAGCCATAGAAACAGGCGCTGCGGATATGTAAGTTTATTCAATGAAGCCATAGCCGTATCCCGAACGTGTGACAATGTGTTTTCCGTATGTTCCTATTTTCTGCCTTATGCGGGTTATGTTCACGTCTATTACGCGATCGAGCACCACCACTTCGTCGGGCCATATTTCAGTTATCAATTCGTGGCGCGAGAATATTCGTCCGCGATTCGACAGCAGTTTGAGCAGAATTTCAAATTCCTTTCGGGGCATTTTGATCAACGAGCCGTCGACGGTGCAGGTTTTGTTTGCGGGCGACAGCGTTAGCCCCATGTACGATATGGCGGTTTTCGTGGCGGCAGTGTCGGGGCTCTTGCTTTTGGTTGCCGAAGTGCGTTTGAGCACCGTTCTTACTCTGGCAAGTAGGGCCTTGAGCGAATAGGGCTTGGTGATGTAATCGTCGGCGCCGAGGTCGAGGCCGCTTATCATGTCGTCCTCCGAGTCTTTTGCCGTGCAGAATATTATGGGTATGGAGGCCGTGGCCGGGTTCGACTTCAATATGCGGGCAAGCTGAGTGCCCGATATCTCTCCCATCATTATGTCGAGCAGAATGAGGTCGTAGTCCGACAGCGTGCGGGCAAGCGCTTCTTCCGCGCTGTATGCGGTGTCGACGTCGTAGCCTTCGGCTTCGAGATTGAAACCTAACGTGTCGCACAAGGCTTCTTCATCGTCTACGACGAGAATGCGTTTTTTTGTATCCATATGGCAAACATACTCTTAATGGCATCGTGCGGATTACGCTTTGACTTTTAAGCATAACCCGCACGATGTGTTGTCTCTCTCCTTTTATTAATGTTTGGTCTATGCGCTTTGGTGGCGCGCATGTCCTGATTATTCGTCGAAGGTCATTTCGTCGAATCCCTGTGCATCGAATTCGTCCTCGTTGAACTCATCGGTGCCATAGAAGTCTTCGTCGATGTCGGCAGAGGCCGATAGGGCTGCCTTTGCGTCGATTTTGGCTTCGAAGTCGTCGAGGTCGATGAATTGTGCCGGCGGGTTGCCCATGGCTACGGCGCATACCGGATCGTGAAGCGTCTTGCCGGGAATGGTCTTTTTCAGTTCTATGAAAAACGAGCGTTCGGTCATATAGTCGAACACGAATATCATTCGTTGTCCTTCGTCCTCGATGAAGTCGCTCAGCACGCATTCATCCATCAAATATACATCCTCGTCGGCATCAGATCCCATGTCCTCAAGGGTTATCTCTTTGCCTTTTTCCCATCCGTCCTCACATAGAAAGAATGAGTTCATCTGGGCTTTGTCGTAGTTAACCGACTCGCAAATGGCATTGCGCAGATCAAGGAATGTGGCATCGGCATCAATGTTAATTTCTCTCTTGAAGTTGTCGACTTCATCGGATACTATGCGAAAATTGTATATCATAATTTATTGTCTGTAATTATCGGTTTGACTTAAAAAACGAATTGTTGCGCACGGCGCATATTCGTTCTGCAAATATCATATTAAAACAAGTATTATGCAAGAAAAATCTCCCGAAAAATTTAAAAAATAATTCGGGAGACATGTTGGTTTGTGTCGGTACGTCGTATCCGGCCACTGAATTTGCAGTGCATCAATTCAATATGCCGTGATTTCTGAATACCTTCTGAATTTTTTCGAGAGCGGTGGTGACTTGTTCCATCGAGTGCGTGGCCATGAGGCTGAAACGTATCAGGGTGTCATGCGGAGCAACTGCCGGCGACACTACGGGGTTTACGAATATGCCTTCTTCGAGAAGGTCGCGCGTGATGGCGAAAGTCTTGAAGTTGTCGCGTATGAACAATGGTATGATGGGCGTCGACGTGTTGCCTATCTCGCATCCCATGTTGCGGAATCCGTCGAGGGCGTAGTTGGTGAGCTTCCACAACTGTTCCTGACGTTCGGGTTCCTGCTGCATTATCTCGAGCGCTTTGAGCGCGGCGGCGGTAGAGGCCGGAGTTATGCTTGCGGTGAATATGTAAGAGCGAGAGTGGTGGCGAAGGAAGTTGGTTATCTCCTTGTCGGTGGCTATGAATCCGCCGAGCGATGCAAATGACTTGGAGAACGTGCCCATTATGAGGTCTACGTCGTCGGCCACGCCGTAGTGGTGGCATACGCCTCTGCCCCCCTTGCCGAATACGCCGATGCCGTGTGCTTCGTCGACCATCACGCTGGCATTGTATTTCTTGGCAAGTTGGGTTATGGCTTTCACGTTGGCCACGTCGCCTTCCATCGAGAATACGCTGTCGGTGACAATCAGCTTAACTTTGTCGTCGTCGCACTTCTGCAGTTGCTTTTCGAGCGACTCCATGTCGTTGTGTTTGTACTTTATCGATTGCGAGAACGACAGACGGCGCCCTTCGATGATGGAGGCGTGATCCTGTTCATCCCACAATATGTAATCTTCGCGGCCGGTAAGGGTCGACACTACGCCGAGGTTTACCTCAAACCCCGTGGAGTAAATCATTACATCTTCTTTGCCGATGTATTCGCCTATCTTGGCTTCAAGCTCCTTGTGAAGATCGAGCGTGCCGTTGAGGAACGGTGAGCCTGCACATCCGGTGCCGTACTTGCGTGTTGCTGCGATGGCGGCTTCTTTTATTCGCGGATCGTTGACGAGGCCGGTGTAGCAATTCGAACCAAACATCAATACTTTTTTGCCATTGATGATTACTTCGGGGTCTTGTTCACTTGATATTGCTCGGAAGTAAGGATATATTCCGGCTGCTTTTGCTTCTTGTGGAGCGGTGTACTTTGATAATTTAGCTTGTAATAGCTTCATAGTTAATACGCAACAATTTTTTAACTATCTGTATGAATCGCTTTTATTCAAACAGGCTGCAAAGGTAATAAAAAAGTGCGAAAAAATGTCATTTTATTTGAGCTTTTTGCACAAATGATGTTAGCATGCGCAACTTTTTTGTAAAAAATAAGGCTCGATGCTAAATTTCGAGCCTTATTATATGGTTTTTGCCTGTTGGAAACTGTTTAAATTTATTTGTCGAAGGAATTGAGATGATTTGTCAAGTAGATTTTTGATATTTATGAATGAGTTATGGGGTTCCATAATGACTGAATAAATATCAACAAGATGCTGACAAAGACCTCAATGACAAGACAAAATCAATTTTTAAACAATTTCTTGGGGTTATTCGGTGACGCCGGCCAACTCGGGGTCGATCATGATGCGTCCGCAATATTCGCACACAATGATTTTTTTGTGCATCTTGATTTCCATCTGCTTCTGCGGCGGGATTCGGTTGAAGCATCAGCCACAGGCGTTACGCTGTATGTAGACGATGCCGAGGCCGTTGCGCGCGTTCTTGCGTATGCGCTTGAAGGCGGTGAGGGTGCGCGCGTCGATGCGCGGCTCGATTGCTTTGGCTTGTTCGCGCAGGCGTTCTTCGTCTTGCTTCGTTTCCGATACTATTTCGTCGAGTTCCGCTTTTTTGTCGGCCAGGATGTGGTTCTGGTCACAGAGGTTCTCTTCGGTTACGGATATGTCGTGCGTTTTGTTTTCGATGGCGCGTCCGTATTCGTTGATATGCTTTTCGCAGAGCTCTATTTCGAGGGTCTGGAATTCGATTTCTTTCGACAGAAGGTCAAATTCGCGGTTGTTTCGCACGTTGTCGAGCTGAGTCTTGTATTTTTCGATTTTAGTCTGAGCTTCGTTGATCTTCTCTTTTTCAGATACTGACTTTTTGCGAAGTTCTTCGATTTCCATCTTGTAATTTTCGATACGCGTGCGAAGCCCTTCGATGTGGTCTTCCAAATCTCTTACTTCAAGGGGCAGCTCGCCTCTTACGGTTTTGATTCGGTCGATTTGCGAAAGGAGCGTCTGGAGCTCGTAGAGCGACTTTAGGCGCGACTCCACTGATAGAGTCTGGTCTGATTTATTGTCATTATTAGCCATAATTGCTACAAGTAAATTATAGGGTTTGACTCTGCTTTAGAGTATCGGACTGCAAAGTTAGGAAAAATTTCTGTAATAGTGCGATAAAAAATGTCTTTAGAGCATTGTTCCGATTCAAAATGTCCGATGTCGACTATCAGTATGCGCGAGGCATAATCTACGAAATCGTGATATTTTGTGTCGGAAGTTATGAATGCCTGGGCACCTGAATGTATGGCTTGCTTTAGCAGAAACGAGCCTGATCCGCCGCAAACGGCCACCCTGCTTATCGGTATGTCGGCCGGATAGTCGGAGCATCGGGTTATGGGCGACCCGAACGCTTCCTTCACTTTTGCAGCAAGTTCGTTGCGCCTTAGCGCGACGGGGAGCTTGCCTATTATTCCCGACCCAAGGGTGGGGATGGCGTTGTCGATGCGTACGAATTCATAGGCCGGCACTTCGTAAGGATGCGTAAGCAGCAATGCTTCCTCCACTTTGTGCTTGAGCCAAGCCGGCAGCATCACTTCGAGGCGCGTTTCGGGCTCGATGTGAAATTCGTATTCGGCTCCGATGAACGGCTTCGACCCTTTTAGCGGTCGATACGAGCCGTTGCCTTGCGCCGTGAAGCTGCATGAATCGTAATTGCCCATTCGTCCGGCGCCGGCATCGAATAGTGCCAGTCGCACTCGCTCGAGGTGGTCGTGCGGCACGAACGTGGTGAGCTTGAGCAGCCGTCCTTCCATCGGTTCGAGCACTCGCCATGACGACAGCCCCAGTTTCCGGGCCATTTCGTGCGACACTCCTCCGGCGGCGTTGTCCATCGACGTGTGCGATGAGTATATCGATATTCCGGCGGCTATGGCATTCATTACAGATGCCTCTATGGCCGATGAGCCGGTGAGGCGCTTCAGCCCGTGGAATATCAACGGATGATGCGATATTATCAGATTGTATCCGAGGCTTATCGCTTCGTCGACTATGGCGGGAGTCACGTCGACGCAAAGCAGCACTCCCGTGCACTCGGAAGCGCGCGACCCTACTTGCAGGCCTGAATTGTCGTAATCTTCCTGCAAGGGGGTCGGTGCTTTTGATTCTATTGCCGATATAATGTCGCCTATGAGCATATGGCGTATTTTAAGTTATGCTTTGGGTTGTTCGGGCAGCGCTATCTCGATTGACAGTTCTTTGAGCTGGCTGTCGTCGATTTCCGACGGTGCATCGATCATCATGTCGCGTCCCGAGTTGTTTTTCGGGAAGGCTATCACGTCGCGTATCGAATCGAGGCCGGCCAATATCGACACGAAGCGGTCGAAACCGAAAGCGAGACCTCCGTGGGGCGGCGCGCCGAACTTGAATGCATTCATCAGGAAGCCGAACTTGTATTGAGCTTCCTCTTCGCCGAGGCCGAGCAGTCTGAACATCTTGTCCTGCAACCGGGCATCGTGTATTCTTATGCTACCGCCTCCGAGCTCGTTGCCGTTCACCACCATGTCGTAAGCGGTGGCGCGCACCGAACCGGTGTCGGAGTCGAGCAGATGGATGTCGTCGGGGTTGGGCGAGGTGAAGGGGTGGTGCATGGCGTAGTAGCGTTGCGTTTCGTCATCCCATTCAAACAGCGGGAAGTCGATTACCCACAAGCAAGAGAATTTCTGCGGGTCGCGCAATCCGAGCTGCGAACCCATCTCCAGACGCAATTCGCATAGCTGCTTGCGCGTTTTCATCGTTTCGCCGGCGAGTATGAGCATAAGGTCGCCCGGTTTTGCTCCGGCGCGGTCGATCCATTTGCGTATGTCGTCGTCGGAATAGAATTTTCCTACCGAGCTCTTTATCGAGCCGTCGGCTTCAACCTTCACCCACATCATGCCTTTAGCGCCCACCTGCGGACGTTTAACGAAGTCGGTGAGCTTGTCGAGCTGCTTGCGGGTGTATTCGGCGCATCCGGGAGCCACGATTGCTCCGACGTATTGGGCATCGTCCATTACGGAAAATCCTCGGCCTTCGGTGAGATCCTTCAGCTCTACGAATTCCATTCCGAAACGGGTGTCGGGCTTGTCGCTACCGTAAAGTCGCATTGCGTCGGCCCAGGTCATACGGGGGAACGGATCGGTAAAGTCGATGTTTTTCACATATTTGAATATGTGTTTTACCAATCCTTCAAACATTTGCAGCACATCTTCTTGCTCTACGAACGACATTTCGCAGTCAATCTGAGTGAATTCGGGCTGGCGGTCGGCTCTGAGGTCTTCGTCGCGGAAGCATTTCACTATCTGGAAGTAGCGGTCGAATCCGCTGACCATTAGCAACTGCTTGAACGTTTGCGGCGACTGGGGCAACGCATAAAATTCGCCGGGATTCATTCGCGAGGGTACGACGAAATCGCGCGCGCCTTCGGGAGTCGATTTTATGAGAACCGGGGTTTCGACTTCGATGAAGCCCTTGTCGTCGAGGTATCGGCGTATCTCGAATGCCATTTTGTGACGAAGCTCGAGGTTGCGGCGCACGCAGTTGCGGCGCAGGTCAAGATATCTGTAACGCATTCGCAGGTCGTCGCCACCGTCGGTGTCGTCCTCGATGGTGAAAGGCGGCACTTCGCTCTTATTCAGCACCTTCATCTCCGATGCTATTATTTCGATGTCGCCTGTGGGTATGTCGTGGTTCTTGTTGTAACGTTCGGCTACCAAGCCTTTTATTTGCAGCACGTATTCGCGCCCCAACTTGTTTGCTGCCTCGCAAAGCGCGGGATCGGAATCGATGTTAAACACAATTTGTGTAATGCCGTATCGGTCGCGAAGGTCAACGAACGTCATGCCGCCCATTTTGCGGGTTCGTTGCACCCAGCCGGCCAATGTCACGGTTTTGCCGGCATCGCTTAAGCGGAGTTCACCGCAAGTGTTAGTTCTGAACATATATGTTTTTGATAGTTAATTTCTACGGCGAAATTACAAAATTCCCTCCACATAACCCTAAGAAACTGTTTAAAAATTGATTTTGTCTTGTCATTGAGGTCTTTGTCAGCATCTTGTTGATATTTATTCAGTTATTATGGAACCCCATAACTCCTTCATAAATATCAAAAATCTACTTGACAAATCTTCTCAATTCCTTCGACAAATAAATTTAAAACAGTTTCTAAAGATGAGCATATTTTTGATAAGTAAGCGAGTAGTGGAGGCGAACATACTCTTATTCGTTGTGGAACACTGACGACAGCCGGTGCTCAAGCTCGGTGGTGGTGAGGCGCGTCGAGAGGGTGCCGCGATGGGCCACCGATATGTTGCCCGTTTCTTCCGACACCACGATGGCGAATGCGTCGGTGGCCTGCGAAATGCCGAGCGCCGAGCGGTGTCGAAGTCCGAGCGCGCGCGGCACGTTGCGGTCGTGGCTCACCGGGAGTATGCATCCGGCCGATTTTATGCGGTCATGCGCCACTATCATTGCTCCGTCGTGTAGCGGCGAGTTTTTGAAGAATATGTTTTCGATCAGGCGTGCGTTGATGAGGGCGTCGATTATGTCGCCTGACTTTTCGTAGTTTTCAAGCGAAATGTCTTGCTCTATTACTATTAAGGCTCCCGTTTTCGTTTTCGACATGCTCATGCATGCATACACTATCGGCAGCACGTATTTTCGCGCGTCGGCACCTCGGTCGTGCTTGGAATGGTGAAAGAGGTCTTTGAGAAATCGCCATCGCTTATGGTCGCCCAATTCCACAAGGAAGCGTTTTATCTGATCCTGGAACAGAATTACGAGAACGAGCAGACCGATGCTCATGAATTTGTCGAGTATCGTGCCTATCAGTTTCATTTCAAGAATCTGAGATGCAAAAAGCCATACTATTATGAATGCGAGCACGCCGAAGAAAATGTTGATGGTGCCCGATTCCTTCATTATGCGGTAAAGATAGAACAGCAACAGCGCTGCAATGGCTATGTCTAAGGCATCTTTGAGTCCGAATGCTTCCATATGGGGTAGGTGGTTGGGGTTATGTGGTGACTGTATATGGGTTTCATAAAGTGATGCTGTCGGCGCCTCCGGCCGTGAGCCCGCACAGCTTTACGGCTTCGGCGGCTTGCCGCACGTCATGGACGCGCAATATCGCGGCGCCCTCCATCAGGGCTATGGTGTTGACTACGGTGGTGCCGTTGAGCGCCTGCGACGCATCGATGCCGAGAGCGCGCGTTATCATCGATTTTCGCGACATGCCCACGAGCAACGGCTTGTGGAGCACGTCGGTGAACAGCGACAGATTTTTCAGCAACTCGTAGTTTTGCTCGAGGGTCTTTGCGAACCCGAAACCGGGGTCGACTATCACGTCGGCCACTCCGAGCAATGACAATTCGTCGACTTTCTCGGTCAGCCGGGCTATTACTTCGGCTGTCACGTTGACGTAATCGGTCATTGTCGACATAGAAGCCGGCGTGCCGCGCATGTGCATCAGTATGTATGGCGCTTTCAACCGGGCTACCGTGCCGAACATATTAGGGTCGAGGTCGCCTCCCGAAATGTCGTTTACTATGTCGGCGCCGCACTCCGAAACGGCGTACTCTGCCACGTCGGCCCTGAACGTATCGACCGAAACGGGTATCGACGGCGATACTCTGCGAATGGCTTTGATGCCGGTGGCTATGCGCTCTTTTTCGACTTCGGGTGGCACGTCGTCGGCTCCCGGGCGCGACGAATATCCGCCAATGTCGAGCATGTCGGCCCCCTCGTCGATCATTTTGGCCGCTCTCGCTTCGATGTCGTCGCTGTCGACGGTGCGCGATCCGGCGAAAAATGAGTCGGGAGTCACGTTTATGATTCCCATGACCTGCGGCCTGTTGCATTCGAGTAGCCGGCCATGCAGGTTTAGCGAAAAGGGCTTGAATCGTTCCATGTTCGTTTAGTCGGGTTGTTTCGTCGTACAAACTGCGAATATAATCACTATTGGCGTTAATTGCAAATTTAAATTTTTGCTCCGCAGACGGCGTTTTGCGTTTGTCGAGGGCGAGACGGGTTGAAAATGAGTCGGTTGAATTTTTTAATTATTATAGGCGTGGCAAGTTAGCGTTTTTTTGCCTATATTTGTAATGATTTAAATTTTATGAAAACGAAAGTCAACGGAAATCTGAAGGAACTCGAAACGGGCAAGTTGGGTCGCCTGCTTTGGGATTATAGTCTGCCGGCAGTGGTGGGTATGGTGGTGATGTCGCTTTACAATGTTATCGACCGCATATTCATCGGTCAGGGTGTCGGCACCGAGGCCATAGCCGGCTTGGCCATAACGTTTCCGGTGATGAACGTCGGCGCGGCATTGGGAGTGCTCATCGGCGCGGGCGCGTCGGCGCGAGTGTCGATAATGCTTGGAGCCAAAGATCATCGCGGCGCGGAGATGGTGTTGGGCAACTCGTTGGTGCTTATAATAATTAACGCAATAATATATATGTCGCTGTTCGCGATATTTCTTGACGACATATTGTTGGCGTTCGGAGCCAGCGCGGCCACGCTGCCTTATGCGCATGACTTCATACTCTACATATTGCCGGGTATGCTCATGATGAACATAGCCTTTAGCTTCAATAATATAATGAGGGCTTCGGGCTATCCGGTAAGGGCAATGATTACCATGTTCATAGGAGCGGGAGCCAATGTGGTGCTTGCGCCGATATTCATATTTTTGCTTGACTGGGGCATAAAGGGCGCGGCCATAGCCACCGACATATCAATGACCTTTTCGACCTGCTTCGTGATAGGCCATTTTTTCAACGAAAAGAGTACGCTTCATTTCACTCGCGGCATATACAAGCTCAGATGGCCGATAGTGATAGGCATAGTGAGCATCGGTGCGGCACCGTCGCTCATCAACCTTGCCGGAAGCGTGATAAATGTCATAATCAACAGGTCGCTATACCATTACGGCAGCGATACGGCGGTAGCCGCCGCCGGCATATTCACTACCTACACGTCGCTGCTTACGATGGTGGTGGTGGGCATATGCCAGGGCATGCAGCCCATCATAGGCTATAATTATGGTGCCGGCAGGCTCGACCGTCTTAAGAGCGCCTACTGGCTTGCCGTGGTGTGGGCCACGGCCATATGCACGTTTGGCTGCGCGTTCGGATTGCTGTTCCCCCGGCTCATTGCGCGCGCATTTACTGTTGACGTCGATTTGATCGAAGCCATCGCAAAGTCGCTGTCACTGTCGTTGCTGGCCTTCTGGGTAGTGGGCTTTCAGATCATTTCGACCACGTTTTTCCAGTCGATCGGCAAGGCGGGCAAGTCGATATTCCTTAGTCTTACCCGTCAGGTGCTGTTTCTGATACCGTTGCTGCTCATCCTTCCGCGACAACTGGGCCTCGACGGGGTGTGGCTGTCGTTTCCGTCGAGCGACATACTGGCCACGGTGGTCACGTCGCTCATGATATGGTGGCAGTTCAAACAATTGAACCACGTGTCGGAGGAGAGAATGAAAGATGTGATTATGCCGTGAAAAAGCTCATAAACGATGCAAATAATATGCTTTATAACATAATTTGACATTAATTTAATAAAAAAATTGCACAACAGCGATTTTTTGCATACATTCGTCACTTAAAGAAAAAACATTGAATTATATAAATATAAATCAGCCATGAGTTACCTGAAATTTGATAAAAACCTTATGATTAATCTCGAGCAATCTCTGATGAAAGAGATGCTTCGTACTAATCAGGCCGGTGCTTATCACTGTACTTCGGTGGTGGACTGCAATACGCGCAAGCAGCATGGTTTATTGGTAATTCCTATCCCTGAGATGGGAAATACGTCCCATGTGCTGCTTTCATCACTCGACGTTACCGTAATACAACACGGCGCACCTTTTAATCTCGGGCTACACCGTTACAGCGGTGGAGTGTATAGTCCGAACGGCCACAAGTATATTCGCGAATTCGATTGCGAAAGCGTGCCTCGTACCACTTACCGCGTGGGAGGTGTGATTCTTACCAAGGAAAAGATTTTCATATCTCACGAAAACAGAATCTTGATTCGTTACACTCTCGTCGAGGCTCATTCGCCCACAACGTTGCGTTTCCGCCCTATGCTTGCATTCAGGGAGGCCAATGCCCTTTGTGTGGCCAACGACGCTCTCAACACCAACTGTCCGGAAGTGCCTAACGGAGTGTCATGCTGTATGTATAATGGATATCCTTCGTTGTACATGCAGTTCAATCATAAGCCCGCGTGGGTTTATGACCCCCATTGGTATAAGGGATTTGAATATCTCAAGGATCTGGAACGCGGAGTGCCGTATACCGAGGATCTTTGGGTGCCCGGATATTTCGAATTGCCAATAAAGAAGGGCGAATCGATAATATTCTC
Organism: Muribaculaceae bacterium; assembly: GCA_017621225.1. Classification (GTDB taxonomy): domain Bacteria; phylum Bacteroidota; class Bacteroidia; order Bacteroidales; family Muribaculaceae; genus Paramuribaculum. The sequence goes on from JAGATN010000020.1 coordinate 25,604, forward strand.
GGCCGGCATATCGGAAGCAGCTCCGAGAATGCTTACCAAGATGTATGAAAACGAAATAGCATCGCGCACGTGCCGCACGAGCTTCTTCAACTGCCTTAAAAATGCAGCCAAGCAGTGTTATCTGAGAGATAAGGACGGCATGTTCCTGCTGTCGGGCTATCCGTGGGGCAAGGTGCTTGCCCGCAATACGTTTATGGCATTGCCGGGAGCTACCATAGCCATAAACCACAAGGATGACTACAATGCAGTGATGGAAACGGCTCGTCACGCACTGGTTCATTTTATGAACACCGGCGAGTTGAGTCCGCGCATTCACGGCATAGACCTCCCAGACATCCCGTTGTGGTGCATGTGGGCGTTGCAGCAGTATGCCAAGGCTTACGGCGCGGAGGAAACACGCGAACGGTACTTGCCTTTCATCCGCGAGATAATCGGATATATCATCGAAAACCGTCACCCCAATCTTCGTCTCGAAGACAACGGCTTGCTTTACACCATAGGCACGTCGATACCGGTTTCGTGGATGAATGCCTCGCAAAACGGACATCCGTTGATACCTCGCACGGGATATCTGGTAGAGTTCAATGCGTTGTGGTACAATGCCCTGATGTTTGCCGCAAATCTCGTGTCGGAGCAGCCTGACGAGGCGGCCAACCGCGAAAAGTGGCTCGGCATCGCCGAAAAGCTGAAGGGAGCGTTTGTCGATACGTTCCTCAACGGATACGGATATCTGTACGATTATGTCAACGGCACGTATGCCGACCCGTCGGTACGACCCAACATGGCCGTCGCCATAGGCCTCGATTACTCTCCGCTCGACCGTCGCCAGCGCAAAGGCGTGCTCGACGTAGTTACCCGCGAACTTCTCACGCCAAAAGGCTTGCGCACGTTGTCGCCCAAGAGCTTCGGCTATCGTCCGTTCTATCTCGGATCGCCCGAAGAACGCGAGATTGCCCTGCATAACGGTCCGGCCCGTCCGTGGCTGTTCGGCTTCTACGCCGATGCATATCTGCGCGTGTTCGGCATGAGCGGCGTTAGCTACATTGACCGCATGCTCATAGGCTACGAAGACGAGATGACGCAGGGCTGCATCGGATCGTTGTCGCAGCTCTACGACGGCAATCCGCCATTCAGCGGCCGAGGCGCCATAAGCCACGTGACCAACGTGGCCGAAATACTTCGCACCATTACAACACTTAAAAAGTTTAACGTATAAAATCTCCACACTCTATGAAAGCGTTAATGTTTGGGTGGGAGTTCCCACCTCACATCTTAGGCGGATTGGGTACGGCCAGCTACGGGCTCACAAAAGGTATGTGGGAGTGTGGCGATATGGACATCACGTTTGTCATACCCAAGCCATTTGGCGATGAGGACAAAAGCTTTGCTCACATCATAGGCGCATCGCAAGTGCCCATAGCATGGCGCGATGTCGACCGCGAATATGTAGATCAGCGCATCGGCAAGCTGATGGATCCCGATCTGTATTTCAGATTGCGGTCGAACATCTATGCCGATTTCAACTATATGCGCACCAACGACCTGGGATGCCTCGAATTTTCGGGCCGTTATCCCGACAACCTGCTTGAGGAAATAAACAACTACTCCATCATGGCAGGGGTGGTGGCGCGCACGCTCGACTTCGACGTGATACACTCGCATGACTGGCTGACATACCCCGCCGGCATCCATGCAAAGCAAGTTACCGGAAAGCCTCTCGTAATCCATGTGCATGCCACCGACTTCGACCGCTCGCGCGGCAACGTCAATCCCACGGTGTTCGGCATCGAAAAAGATGGCATGAACAATGCCGACCACATAATAACGGTGAGCAACCTTACCCGTCAGACCGTAATAGAAAAATATGGCATAGATCCGTCGAAAGTCACCACGGTTCACAATGCAGTTACGCCGCTTAGCGAAGAATTGCTGAACGTAGAGGTGTCGAAGCCGAAAGAAAAGGTCATTACATTCTTAGGTCGAATCACTATGCAGAAAGGCCCCGAATATTTCGTCGAGGCTGCCGCAAAGGTCTTGAAGAATAATCATAACGCACGTTTCGTCATGGCCGGCAGCGGCGACATGATGGACAAGATGATAGCGCTTGCCGCCGAGCGAGGCATCGCCGACCGCTTCCACTTCCCGGGCTTCCAGAAGGGCAAGCAGGTGTATGAAATGCTCAAGGCCAGCGACGTGTATGTGATGCCATCGGTTTCCGAGCCCTTCGGCATATCGCCTCTCGAGGCAATGCAGATGGGCGTTCCCTCGATCATTTCGAAGCAGAGCGGTTGTGCCGAGATACTCACCAACGTGATAAAGACCGATTATTGGGACATAGACGCAATGGCCGACGCCATTAATTCGATAATAACTTATCCGGCTATGTATAACCAGTTGCGCGAAGATGGCCTTGACGAGGTCAACCGCATCACCTGGGATAAATCCGGAGCCAAGGTTATTGACATATACAAAAACGTCATTAACCGATAAATAATATTCAGCAATTAAAAAAATCAACCTTATTAAATAGTCAAAATCATGAAGGCCATTTGCTTTTATTTTCAGATTCATCAGCCATTCAGACTTAAAAGGTATCGTTTCTTCGACATAGGCAACGACCATTATTACTATGATGATTTTGCCAACGATGACATATTGACCCGCATAGCTCAGCATAGCTACATTCCCGCAGCCGAAAGCTTGCTGCGAATGATAGAGGAAAGCAAGGGCAAGTTCCGTTGCGCACTCTCAATAACCGGCGTAGCTCTCGAACAGTGCGAACAATACGTGCCCGAATTCATCGATTTGCTTAAAAAACTTGCCGACACCGGTTGCGTGGAATTCCTCGCCGAAACATATGCACATTCGCTATCGTCGCTCGTCGACCCCGAAGAATTTGCCTATCAGGTGAAGATGCATGACGACAAGATCCATGAATTGTTCGGCGTGCGTCCGACGGTGATGCGTAACACCGAGCTTATATATTGCGATGAAATGGCACCGCAGATACTTGCCATGGGCTATAAAGGGGTGATAACCGAAGGTGCAAAGCACATTCTCGGATGGAAATCGCCTAACTACGTATATTCGGCCGCCGGCGCTCCCAAGCTCAAGATGCTTCTTAAAAATTCGAAGCTGAGCGACGACATTTCGTTCCGTTTCAGCAATCCGGAGTGGGATGCATATCCTCTGACCGCCGACAAGTACATTGACTGGATCGCATCGACTCCCGAACAGGAACAGATAGTGAACCTGTTCATGAACCTCGAAACGTTTGGCGAGTTGCAAAATCGCGGTACGGGCATATTCCAGTTCCTCGAAGCGCTTCCTCGTTTCGCGCACGAACGCGGCATCGAATTCTGGACGCCCTCCGAAGTCATTGCAAAAATCAAGCCCGTCGGCGAATTGTCGGTACTGCACCCGATATCGTGGGCCGATGAAGCTCGTGACACCTCGGCATGGCTTGGAAACAAGTTGCAGAACGAAGCGTTCGACAAGCTTTATTCCGTTGCCGAACGCGTGCGCCTGTGCGACGACCGCCGCTTGAAGCAGGACTGGAACTATCTTCAGGCTTCAGACCATTTCTTCTACATGTCGACCAAGCATATGGCTGACGGAGCCGTTCATTCGCACTTCAGCCCGTACGAAACGCCGTTCCAGGCTTTCACCAACTATATGAACGTGCTTGCCGACTTCATAGTACGCGTAGAGGAGCAGTACCCGCTTTCGATTGAGAATGAGGAACTCAACTCGCTGCTGACCACCATTCGTAATCAGGCGCGCGAAATAGAGACGCTCAATAAAGAGGTGGCATCGATGCGTCAGAACATCGAACACTTCAACGAGGAGCATCTGTTGCGCGAAAAGAAAACCGAAAAGCCCAAAGCCGAGCCAGAAAAGGAACCGGCAAAAAAGAAAGCTTGCAAGACTGCCGCAGCCAAGAAACCCGCCGCAAAGAAGCCTGCTGCAAAGAAGGCCTCCAAAAGCGAGGAAAAGAAATGACAGCGTAGCGGTTAATCGATAAATCATTTGCCCCGCGAGCAATGCCGAATGGTCGGAAGCTAGCGGGGCAAATCTGTTTTTGGCGTGGACGGGTGCGGGCCCGGCTATTCGGTTTTATCGGCCGATTTGGCTTCTTCGAATTTGGCTTTCATCGTGGGGTTGCCATAGGTAAGCTTCTTGATTGTGAAGTCGGTTTCGACCGATTCGTTTGCGCGCAGCAGCTTCTGCTCCGACGTTTCGAACAGTTCCTTCACCTTTCGCAATGTGCCCACTTGCTTTTCGAGCGATTCTATCACCTTGTCGATGCCTCCGATGGCATCGTTGTGCTTCTTTATATGCGCCTCGACGAGCTTTCCGAACGATAAGGCGAACTGGTCGCGTCGTTTCTCGAAATTCGTCACGTCGATCGACTGCGCCTTTGCCACTTCGAGCTCGGCCCTGAGCGACTGAATTTCGGCAAGGCTCTTTCGCGATGCCTGACACAGCAGCGCAATGAGCGTCATGAACATCTGCGGACGTATGACGTACATTTTCGGATAGCGGTGCGATTTATTGACTATTCCGTCGTTGTACAGCTCGTTGTCGCGTTCGAGCATCGATACGAGCACGGCATATTCACAATTCTTTTCGCGGCGATCCTTGTCGAGCTTTTCAAGGAAGTCGTCGTTTTTGTGCTTTGTAGAGCCGGAGTCAGACTCGTTTTTCATTTCAAACATGATTGAAATGTATTCGCGCGAATCCACGTAATCGCGGAAAATGAAGTCGCCCTTCGATCCGGTGCGGGCATCATTGTCCTTCGCAAAATATGCATCGGGAAACATGCCCATGCTTTGAGCCTGATTAAATAGCGTCTGGCAGTGAATTTCGAGCGTTTCGCCGATCATCTTTGTCGACAGTCGAGCTTTGAAATCCTTGTGATATTGAATCTCCTTGTCTTTTTCGCTCACTATCATCATGTGCCGCTCTTTCAGCGACGCTATTTGTGTGGCGGCATCCTTCTTTTCGGTCTCTATCTTATTGCGCAGGTCGGCTATTTCGGCCTCTTTTTTCTGAATCAACGTTGCGGCCTTCTTCTGCTCCTCGAGTATGGCAACGCGCCGCGCGCCATCGCTTTGGGCTATCGTCGATTTCAGGTCGTATATGGTTCGGTCTTTTTCGGCCAATGCATCCTTGTGCTGCTGCTCTTTTTTCAGCAGTTGCGATTCCATTTCCATCTGTTTCGTGGCGGTCACGGCATTCAGTTGCTCCTGCACTTTGGCTATCAGGGCATCTTTACGGGCCATTTCGTCGGCCATTTCGAGCTGTTTCTTCTCGGCGGCATTGGCCAGATTCTCCTTCAGCAGTGCTATCTCGGCATCGCGCTCGGCAAGCTTTCGCTCCTGATCGTGAAATTTTGTTTCAAACGATTGTTCGTCATTAAGGCGTTGCATCTTGTACTCGGCGGCCGCTTTGTCGAGCAATTCGTTGGCTCGGCGTTCCACTTCTTCGTTAAACGCCGTGTTTCTGACCTGATTGGCAATCGACTCAAACATTTCATCGTCGACCGTGAATGCATTTTTGCAATGCGGACATTTCAATACCTTCATTGGGTGACGGAGGGGGATTATATCCTCGCAATTGCAAATTTACTTCAAATTTGGTAGCGCATCAAATAGCATTCATATAAAATTGTAGTAATTTTGTAGCTCATTTACGATAATGTTTATATGAAACATATTATAAGTAAAGTGGCAATGCCCATTTTGATATTGTTGCTCGTCGTGACATTTCTACCGTGGACATCGGATGTGTTGTTTAATACTAAAGGTGAACCGCGCGAAGCCATCGTGGCGGTGTCGATGCTGCAAAGCGGCGAGTGGGTGCTTCCCATGAGCTTTGGAGAAGAAATACCGTATAAGCCGCCTTTTTTGGCATGGTGCATTGCGGCCGTGTCGATGCTCACCGGAGGCATTACGGAGTTTTCGTCGCGCTTGCCATCGATGATTGCGGTGATGTGTCTCGTGGTGTCGACGTTTCTCTTTTTTCGTAAGCGCATCGGTCTCAATCTTGCGCTGCTCACGGCTTTGATAGCCATGACTTCGGTAGAGGTGTGGCGTGCCGGATGGGCTTGCAGGGTCGATATGCTTCTCACCGCTTTTATGGTGGGAGCCATATATCGGTTATACATTTTCTTCGACAAGCGAGGTCGGGGCTTGCCCGCGTGGGCCATATTGCTCATGTCATGTGCCGTGCTCACCAAAGGGCCGGTGGGCATGTTGTTGCCGTGTCTGTCGGTGGGCATCTACCGATTGCTTCGCGGCGATCGCTTTTGGCCTTTGTTCCTTCGTCTGGCGGCATCGGGAGTGCTGTCGTGCGTCGTTCCCGCCATATGGTATGTAATGGCATATAATATAGGTGGTGATATGTTTCTCAATCTTGCCATGGAGGAAAATTTCGGTCGTTTCATGGGCAAGATGGGCTATGAGTCGCATGAAAATCCGGCATATTACAATGTCATCACCGTGGTGGCCGGCATGTTGCCATATACGTTGCTTGCGTTGTTGGGCCTGATCGGGGTAGCGGCGGCGAAGCGCGGGCGTTTGTTCAAATCGGCGCGTTTTGCCCGGTTCGAGACGTTGAAACGTCGCATACGCGAAGCCGACAAGCTTCAACTGTTTGCTCTTACGGTGACATTGGTCATATTCATATTCTATTGCATTCCCAAAAGCAAGCGAAGCGTGTATTTGCTGCCCATATATCCGTTTCTGGCTTATTACGTGGCGTTGTTGATAAACGTAATGGCCGTGAAATATCGCCGGGCGCTGGTGGTTTACGGTTCGGTGATAAACGTAGTGGTGGCATTGATGGTGCTGTTTGCCCTGACGCTTGCCGTGGCCGACATGGCCTGCCCCGAAATGTTCAGCAGCATGCCTGCCCAAGTGGTGAGGATGGCGCGTCGATGCTCCGATTTGGGTGGCATAATAGTGATGGTGGTGGCATTGGGCATATCGGCCTATGCTTTCGCCTCATTGCGCCGTAAGCCATATTCGATGATAAGCGGATTTATGATGAGTACCATAGTGGCTTACTGGATGATCGGCTTCCTGTTCTTGCCGCCAATATTGAATGCCAAGAGCGACAAAATGGTGGCCGAAGCCATTGAAAGGCATTGGGTTTCCGGGCCCGTTTATTCGTATGTCGATTCGGGCATGGTGCGTTTTTACACGGTTAATTTCTATCTCGACGATAGCGTGAGGGAGTTTGAGCGCGCGAATCCGTCGGATGGAATCATGATAGTGGGAAAACATGACTTCGACGCGTGGCAGAAGCGTTTCGGCGACTCATACAAAGTGGAAGATGTGATGGATCTGGGGCATCGCAGTTGCGATCTCCGACAGCCGGTGCTGCTTGTGGAGTTCGTGCGTAAGTAAGGATTATAGAAGCAGTTCATAGTCGACCACGTCGAGTACCTTGCCGAATTTTCGGCCCACCTTTTTGAACGATGATACCTGTTTGAATCCGAGTTTGCGGTGAAACGAGCAGCTGGGTTCGTTGCCCTCGGTTATGCATGCTATCAGGGCCGTGATGCCTTGTTCGCGGCAGGCTTCGATGAGCCGTTGCATCAGTTTCATTGCAATTCCCTTGCCGGTGTATTCAGGCGAAAGGTATATCGTGGTTTCGAGCGTGCAGTCGTAGGCGGCGCGGTCTTTCCATTTATGAACAAAGCAATATCCCACTACTTTGCCGTCGGTTTCGTATACGAAATAAGGAAATTGGGCGGCAATGTTGGTTATGTGGCTGCGCATCTCGTCGACCGAAAGCGGCGTGGTGGCAAATGATATGGTGGTGTTCGTCACATAATGTTCGTTGATCGCCGCAATGTAGGGCGCGTCGGTTTCGGGATTTACCTTTCGTATCATAGCTCACTTTATTTGGTCGCGAAGGTAATAATATCGCATGAAAGTGGTGCTCCGATTCACATTTGTTAACCATTGCATCTCCCATGCAATAAGAGGTTGAAGTAAATTTCGTATCTTTGTGAAAATAATCGGCCATGTCAAAAATAATAACCGAAATAACGCCTTTGTCAGATCAGGATTGCTTTTATCTGGTTGACCGATTTAAGGCAGGATTCGATTTCCCCATTCACCGTCACGGCGACGTGGAGCTTAACTTTGTGAGCAATTGCAGAGGGTGTCAGCGCATAGTGGGCGATTCGATAGAAACGCTCGACTATTACGATCTGGTGGTCATAGGGCCGGGATTGGAGCACGGATGGATTCAGAACGGAGTGGAGCAGGACGGCAGGATGCGGGAGATTACCATACAATGGTCGAAAAACAGCTTCGAAGATGTGTCGCTGAGCAAAAATCAGTTTATGCCCATACGCGAATTTTTTGCGCGCGTGCGCAATGGCGTGGCATTCGGTCAAAGTTTCATAGAGAGCCTGATACCAAAGCTCGATGCGTTGGTGGCGCCACAGCCGGGATTCATAAGATACTTGAGGTTGCTCGAAATATTGTATCTGATGTCGGTCAGCGACGACTGGCGTTCGCTGTCGACCACTTCGTTTGCCAACGTTGCCGACACCGGCAATTCGCGCAGAATAAAAAAGATAAAGGCTTACATAGGCAAAAATTTTGCCGGGCCGTTGCGACTCGACGATCTTGCCGCGTTGGTCAGCATGACGCCGTCGGCCTTCAGCCGATTTTTCAAGAGTCAAACCAATCAGACGCTTTCCGATTACATCATCGACGTAAGGCTTGGTCACGCCATAAGGCATCTCGTCGACACAAATATGACAAGTGCCGAAATATGTTATTTATGCGGATTCAACAACATTTCGAATTTCAACCGGCTTTTCCGCAAGCGTAAGGGTTGCACGCCGATGGAGTTCAGGGAAAAATATATCAAGACCAAAATCATCATATAAGAGAGCTATCGGGCGGCCCATTTGCAAAGAAAAAGTGAAATTGTCAAAATAGTATCGTAGTAGGGTAAGAAAATAGATTGTCGCAATGGGTTAAAGGCTGTAATTTTGCGGTATCTTACTATAAGTCATAAGCTATGAAATATTTTCATGCTGTCATAATAGTATTAGGGGTTGTTTAAACAACCTCTCAACCTTGTAGATCTGTTTTTAGCCATGACATTATGAATAAATTAGTCTCTACCTTACTTCTTGGAGCCGCAATTCTGGCTTCATCGCCGCACGTGCAAGGCGAAGCCGCGCTCAGCGTAACCCATGCCGATGGCAATCGCACCACGGTGGTCGGGGTGACCGGTGTGGAATCGGTGGAACGCGACGGCGCTACCGTGACCACGGTGACTATGCGCGATAAGGTGTATCCGATGGAACTTAAGGTGAACTATCCGTTGACATATAACGTCGACTACAACAAAAATACCGACTACTCATCGAGAGTGCTCAGACTCACCGAAGTAAAATGAGTTTTGGACATATACTATAAACTTACTACATTTGAAATCAATAATGTAATAATCGCAAATTATGAATATTAGAACATTAGCACAGGCAATTTTGATATCGGCTCTTTCGGCGGCATCGATGTCATGTAATGGAAACGGTAAGGCTGCGGCTGCCGACGACGCATCGAAGCCCCTCACGGCTGCCGACATACTCCGCGCTCGGCTCGACAGCATAGCCGCTGCCGGAAAAGTGGCGTTCGGCCATCATGACGATCCGGTGTACGGACATACATGGTGTGGCGATGAAAATCGCTCCGACGTGTTGGAGTCGTCAGGCGATTATCCCGCAGTGATGGATTGGGATCTTGGCGGATTGGAGCTTAATGATACCGTCAATCTCGATAAGGTCAGCTTCAATCGCATACGTAGGGAAGTGGTTGCCCAGAATGCCCGTGGCGGTTTCAATACATTTAGCTGGCATACTCGCAATCCGGTTAATCTCGGCACCAGTTGGGAGGCCGGTGACACTACCATAGTGTCGAAGATAATGAATGATCCGGAAATCACTCAGCGTTATCGCGACAATGTAAAGGCGTTGGCCGCTTTCTTCAATTCGCTTGTCGATGAGTCGGGCAACAAGATACCGGTAGTGTTCCGTCCGTGGCATGAGCATAGCGGCGACTGGTTTTGGTGGGGTTCGCGTCAATGCACTCCCGAGCAATACAAATTCCTCTGGCATGAAATGCGTAAGGTGATGGATGCCGAAGGCGTGGATAACGTGCTGTGGGCCTATTCGCCCGACAGAGTAAGGTCGGTTGAACAATATATGGAGCGTTATCCGGGCGATGAATATGTCGACATTCTCGGATCAGACGTATACCATTTTAACGGACAGGAGGGCCTTGAACAATATAATACCGATGCAGCGCGTTCGCTTGGCATAGCTGCCGACAAGGCGCAGAAGCGTAACAAAATTCTTGCATTCACCGAAACCGGTAGCGAAGGCATTCCCATGGAATCGTGGTGGACCGACGTGCTGTTGCCCATCCTCGGTCGTTATCCGGTAAGTTACATCGTAGTATGGCGCAATGCGCACGATAATCCGCGTCACTATTACGTGCCGTTCAAGGGTCATCCCGCTGAAGCTTCGTTCGTTGAATTCCGTAACAATGAATCTACGTTGTTCGCAAAAGATATGAAACAATTTTAATATAAATTCAATATGACATATTTCGATAAACGTAAATCGATGGTCGAGTCGCAGTACGAAGCGGTCATAAATAAGCCCAATAAGCCCATTGAGGGCAACGGAATTTATGAACGCTATGAAAATCCCGTAATTACGGCTCAATCGGTGCCCCCGTGTTGGCGATACGATTACAACCCTGCCACCAATCCGTTCTTTATGGAACGGATTGGGGTTAACGCCACTCTCAATTCAGGCGCCATTAAGTGGAATGGACGATATGTGCTGATGGTAAGAGTGGAGGGCATGGATCGTAAGTCGTACTTCGCTTTGGCCGAGAGCCCTAACGGCATCGACCATTTCCGCTTCGTGGGCAGGCCCATCACCATGCCCGACACTGACAATCCGGCAACGAACGTTTACGACATGCGTCTTACCGCTCATGAGGACGGATGGGTTTACGGTCTGTTTTGCGTGGAGCGCCATGACGACTCTTGTCCGTCAGACTTGTCGGCGGCAACGGCTACCTGTGGCATCGCGCGCACCAAAGATTTGGTCAATTGGGAGCGTCTCCCCGACCTTAAGAGCCGGAGCCAGCAACGCAACGTGGTGTTGCATCCCGAATTCGTCGATGGCAAATATGCTTTGTACACTCGTCCGCAGGACGGTTTCATCGATACCGGTAGCGGAGGCGGCATCGGTTGGGCTCTCGTCGACGACATTACCCACGCCGAGATAACCGACGAAACGATAATCGATGCGCGTTATTACCATACCATTAAGGAGGTTAAGAACGGCGAAGGCCCGCACCCCATAAAAACGCCCAAGGGGTGGTTGCACCTGGCGCATGGCGTGCGAGGATGTGCTTCGGGATTGCGTTACGTGCTGTATATGTACATGACCGCGCTCGACGAGCCGTGGCGCAAGATAGCTTCGCCCGGCGGATATTTTATGGCTCCCGTGGGTGAGGAATACATGGGCGACGTAATGAATGTGCTGTTCTCGAACGGTTGGATTGCCGATGAGGATGGTATGGTCTACATCTACTATGCGTCGAGCGACACTCGCATGCATGTGGCCACGTCGACCATCGACCGTCTGGTGGATTATTGCCTTAATACGCCCGAGGACAAGCTGACCACTACGGAGTCGGTGCGTACCATAAATCGACTTATTGATGCCAACGAACGGTTTTTAGGTTCGTTGTAATGACAAATTCACGCATTATGGCTTCGTTGACAGAGAAAGTAGGCTACGGATTGGGCGATATGTCCTCGTCGATGTTTTGGAAAGTGTTCAGTTACTATCTGCCTTTCTTCTATTCAAATATATTCGGACTGTCGCTCGTCGACGCCGGCGTGTTGGTTTTGGTTACGCGTGTTTGGGATGCATTGTCCGATCCGATGATGGGCATTGTGGCCGACCGCACCTCCACGCGCTGGGGGAAATATCGCCCTTATCTGTTATGGGTCGCTGCGCCGTTTTCGATATGCGGAATATTGCTGTTCACCACCCCCGACTGGTCGTATGGCGCCAAGCTCGTATGGGCCTACGTCACCTACATACTTATGATGACCGTCTATACCGGCATAAACGTGCCTTATGGCGCCATGCTTGGGGTGATAAGCGAGAATTCACGCGAAAAAACGGTGTTTTCGGCTTATAGAATGTTTTTTGCCTATGGAGGATCGTTCGTGGCTCTTGCCGTATGGGAGCCGCTGTGCGATATGTTTTCCGATCTGTTCGGACTCTCGTTGCAGTCGAGTTGGCAGATGTCCATGGCTGTTATTGCTGTAGCATGTTTCGTGTTGTTCATAGGATGTTTTCTGTTCACGCGCGAACATCTGCACACGGTGTCAAATGTAAGCATAATGCGCGATTTCAAGGCTCTCATCTGCAATAGGCCGTGGTGGATTCTTGTCGGCGCCGCGTTGTGCTTCAATCTGTTCTGCACGGTCAGAGGTGCTACGGTGGCATACTTCTTTGCCGACGTGATAGGCCCCGATGCAAATTTGTGCATATTCACGTTGTCATTCGTTTTTTATTCCGGACTGTTTCTGAGCATAGGCGAGGTGGCCAACATGGCCGGCGTGGCGCTTACGGTGCCGGTGTCGGGCGCGCTTGGCAAAAAGAGCACCTTCATTTGTGTCAACGTGCTGCTGGTTATTCTGAGCGTGGCATTCTTTTACGTGCCGCTTACTGCCGGCGGATATTGGTGGATGCTGATTCTGCAAATCGCCATATCGTTGCTGACGGGCATGATGTCGCCGCTTATATGGTCCATGTATGCCGACGTGTCCGATTATTCCGAGTTGCGTTATCGCACGGCCTCCACGGGTCTCATATTCTCATCTTCGTCGATGGCCCAGAAGTTTGGCGGTGCCATTGGGGGCGCGGCGGTGCTTTGGCTGCTCGAAATGGGCGGTTACTCGGTTAACACCGGTGTTGCCGACCAACAGATTGTGCAGCCTGCCGGTGCAATAGCGTGGCTATGGTATCTGATGACGTTCATACCGGCTGCCATATCAGTGCTCGCGGTGGTGATAGTATGGTTCTATCCGCTTACCACCAAGCGTGTCGACGAAATGGCGGTTGAACTCAAGTCGCTGCGCGCGGACTCCGATAAGGACATTCCGCAGCAGGACGAGATGACTGATTATGCAAACACTAATTCATGATTCATATGGATGCGGAAACGAAAAACTGTTTCAAACGACAGCTCCTCGATAATCTAACTGACTGCATACTGCCGTACTGGATTGACAAGATGGTCGACCCTGCCGGCGGATTTTACGGAGAGCGCGACGGATACGACCACCTTGTCGACGGCGCGCCCAAGGGCGCAATACTGAATGCCCGGTTGCTCTGGACTTTCTCGGCGGCATATGGAGTTACTGCGCACGCGGAATATCTCGACATGTCGCGGCGGGCAAAAGATTATATCGTCGATAACTTTATCGACCGACAATATGGCGGCGTTTATTGGTCGCTCGATGCCAATGGGCTTCCGCTCGATACCAAGAAGCAATTCTATGCCATAGCCTTCACCATATATGCGTTGGCCGAATATTATCGCGTCACCAACGATGGCTCGGCGCTCGATGAAGCCATAGCGCTGTTCGACGTCATAGAGTCGCGCAGCCGCGATCGCGCGAACGGCGGATATTTCGAGGCATCGACGCGCGATTGGAAGCCGATATCCGATATGCGCCTGAGCGACAAGGATGTAAATTCATGTAAAACCATGAACACGCACCTGCACATAATAGAGGGCTACACGGCTCTTTTGAGGGTGTGGAACGACGAGCGGTTGCGCGAGGCGGTGCGCTCGTTGCTGCGCGTGTTCTTCGAGCATATCGAGGATGCCGCCACCCACCATTTGGGATTGTTTTTTGACGACGAATGGCGTCGCGTAGACAATGCCATATCGTATGGACACGACATAGAGGCGTCATGGCTGTTGCTCGAAACGGCGCAATTGCTTGGCGAACCCGACTTGCTCGACGCGGCGCTCCGGCATACGCGATTGATTGCCGATGCTGCCCTCGAAGGTCGATGCTTTGACGGGTCGATGATTTACGAGCGCCACCAGTCGGGCGCATACGATAACGAGAAACACTGGTGGGTGCAGGCCGAAAATGTGGTCGGGCAATTGTATCTGGCGGCTTATCATGGCCGCGAGGATGCCGTCGACCTCGCTTGGCAGTCATGGCAATACATACTTTGCAATCTTGTCGACTATGGAGCCGGCGAGTGGTATTGGAGTCGTTTGCCCGACGGATCGGTAAATCGCGCCGACGACAAAGCCGGATTCTGGAAATGCCCCTATCACAACTCGCGCATGTGCATCGAAGCCTTGCGGCTGCTCGGCGATTGACGATACGTAATCTTATCCCACGCCTATCAGCTCTATGTCGAATATGAGCGTGGAGCCGCCGGGTATGCCCGGTTGCGAGAATCGTCCATATCCCATTTCGGCAGGCAGATATATCTCCCATCTGTCGCCTACGTGCATCTGTTGCAGCGCTATTATCCAGCCTTGTATGAGATCGCGCAGACGCATTGCCGGGGCCGTGGAGCCTCGACTGCTGTCGAATTGCTTCCCGTTTATGGTTCGGCCCGTGTAGTGCACCACCACTACGCTGTTGCGGCTCGGCGAGGGCGCGGATGCATTGCCCTTTCGTATCACTTTGTAATAGATGCCTTTGTCTATCGGCATCACGCCCGGCTCCTGACTTTTGTTATGGAGCCATTCGCGATTTTTGAGTATATAGTCTTGTTTTGCCATTTCATTCTTTTTTTCGCGTGACGGGCAGCTTCTGTTTTTGCCATTCCAACATGCCTCCGCGCATGTCGATCACTTTGTAGCCCTTCTGTTTTAGCTTCACGGCTGCTTCGTGGCTTCGCCGGCCACTGCGGCAATACACGTAATAGGTAGGCGCGAGGCTTAGTCGGCTTACTCCTTTGTCGAATTCCTCTTTGTCGAGATAATTTAGCGGAATGGCGTTTTCGATGTGCCCTTCGGCATATTCGTCAGGACGTCGCACGTCGATCACTACGGCCGTGGAATCATTCGTATATGCTTCGTAAAATGCTTTGGGCGAGAGCGTAACTATGTCTTCGCCGCCGCTTCCATACAGCCCCAAGGCTGCCAGTATTGATATTATGAAACTCATGGTGTTGGATGTTTTGTTGCAAATTAAACAAAAAATACTTGATTTTTGTGTAATTTTGCGCCCGGAAAAATGAAAAAAGTAATAGTTGAATACACCGCACGGATGTTGCTTTTGTTTTTCGCATATTTTTATTGCGGAAACGCCCTTTGCATACATTCGCATTTGAATGGCAACTATTACATCGTGCACTCCCATCCCTATCTTCCGGGAACGCCCCACTCCCATTCCGACAACTCAATCGTTACAATAGCCAATTTCAATTCGGCCATGACGTCGATGGAGGTGGGCTCCGAGACGTTCGTTGATTCGCCGTATGTCGATTGGTGCACGTGCTACTTCGGTAATGAAATAATCTGTGCGTCGACGCATGAGGTATGCAATCTTATGCGCGCACCTCCCACTGTCTGAAATATTTAGAATTATTGATGCAACTTAAACCGACGGTTCGGGTCGCTTCGCTGTGTGCTATATTAACTAAACATTTCAGATAACTTATTATGCTTAAACATATTATTGTGTCGGCACTGTCGATGGTGCTCGGCTGTTTCGTGTTGTCGGCTGCGTCGTCGGGCTTTGTGGCGCCTTCCGACGCAAACATCAACGGACATGTGATTGATAAAACTACCGGTGAACATGTGTCATATTGTACCATCCATATCATCGGCACGTCGATAGCGGTTCTTACCGACGGGTCGGGCCATTATGTGCTTCGCGACCTCAAACCGGGAAAATACAGCGTCGAGGCGGCGCTTACCGGCTATGCTTCGCAAACCAAAGAGGTGGACGTGGTGGCCGGAAAAACCATTGAATTGAATTTTGAAATATCGCCCGACGACATGATGCTTGAGCAGGTGGTGGTCACCGGCAGCAAGAGCGAGCAGAAGCGTCGCAACAGTCCTTCGTTGGTAAGCGTGGTGACCGGAAAGACTTTCGATTTGATAAATGCCTGTTCGCTTGCCGATGGATTGAGCTTTCAGCCGGGAGTGAGGGTCGAGAACGATTGTCAGAACTGCGGGTTCACCCAAGTGCGCATAAACGGGCTCGACGGACACTATTCGCAGATACTTATGAATTCGCGTCCGGTTTTCTCCGCGCTTACCGGAGTTTACGGGCTCGAGCAGATTCCGGCCAATATGATAGATAGGGTAGAGGTGATGCGTGGCGGCGGCTCGGCGCTTTTCGGATCATCGGCAATAGGGGGCACCGTCAATATAATAACGCGCGACCCGATGGTCAATTATGTGGAGGCCGGGCATTCCGTCACGTCGATGGGCATGTCGGGCGCTCTCGACAACAATACCACCATAAACGCATCGGTGGTAAACGATAATAATCGTGCCGGCATGTTCGTGTTCGGGCAGAATCGCTACCGCGACGGCTACGACGACAATGGCGACGGATTCACCGAAATAGCTCAGTTGAAAACTCAGACCATGGGTGTCAGATCGTTTCTGCGCGCTTCGGACGACATGAAGATAACGGCCGAGTACCACGGCACCCACGAATATCGTCGCGGAGGCGACAATCTCGACCTGCCCCCTTATGAAGCGTGGGTGGCCGAGCAGGTGGAACATGACATTCACGGCGGCGAATTGTCGGTCGACTATTGGTCGAAAGGCCGAGGCGACCATTTGAACGTGTTTGGCGCGGTGCAGAATACGAGACGAAAAAGTTACTATGGCAGCGAGCTCGACCCGAATGCCTACGGGCGCACTCATGACCTCGTGGCCACGGGCGGCGTACAGCTTACGCATTCATTCAACCGGCTGTGGTTCATGCCGTCCGAATTGATAGCCGGCGTGGAGTACGACTACAATTATCTTAACGACGTTACGATAGGTTACGACCACGACATAACGCAGAAGGTAAACATCTTCAGCGGATATTTTCAGAATGAATGGCGCGACGACCGCTGGGGCTTCCTCTTGGGATGCAGGGTCGACAACCACTCCATGATCGACAATCCTATCTTTTCGCCGCGCGCCAACATTCGCTTCAACCCCTCCGACGAGTTCAATTTTCGGTTGTCGTATTCCACCGGATTCCGGTCGCCGCAGGCTTACGACGAGGATTTCCACGTGGCCATAGTTGGTGGCGAGCGCGTGGTCACGGTGCTGGCCAAGGATCTGAAGCAGGAGAGCAGCAACAGCATAAGTGCGTCGGCCGACATGTATCATCGTTTCGGATCGGTGCAGACCAACTTTATGGTTGAAGGCTTCTATATCGACCTCCGCGACGTTTTCGCGTTGCGAAAGCTCGAACAGCCCGACGACAAGGGCAACGACGTGCTCGAACGCTATAATGGAGTGGGCGCGCGCGTTTGGGGCGTTAACGTAGAGGGTAAGGTGATATTGCCCATACGCCTTCAGGTGCAGGGAGGGTTGACCTGGCAGCGCAGCCGCTACAAGGAACCTGAGCATTGGAGCGAGAATCCCGACATAGCGCCCGTGAAGCGCATGTTCCGCACGCCCGACCTTTACGGCTATCTGACGGTCAACTACGATATCACCTCGAAGCTCAGTGCCTCGCTGTCGGGCACATACACCGGCCCGATGCTGGTGCAGCATCTCGAAGGCTCGGGAACGCCCGTCGACGTGGCGGTGACCACGTCGCGATTCTTCGATGCAAGCGTCAAGCTGTCGTATGAATTCAAGATAATGAACAGCGTGTGCATAGAACCTGGCATAGGGCTGACCAACATATTCAACAGCTATCAGCGCGATTTTGACACCGGTTATCTTCGCGACTCAGGCTACATTTACGGCCCGTCGATGCCGCGAAGCCTGTATGCTACGGTAAAGATACATCTTTGATTGCAGCATGTCGCACTGCAATGATAAGCCCCGGAACGCATCGTGCGTTTCCGGGGCTTATCGTGAGTTAACAGGCGTTAATATGAAAAAATTAAAATCGGTTACAGCGCACCTTGACGGGTAAGGTAATAATCATGGCTTGAAATCTCAAACTCCAATACGTCGCCTTTTATCTTCACGTCATCGATTCGCTTCAGTGCAAAATATTTGTTTTGCAGATCCTGCGTGATGCGATTTTTGATATGTTCCATGACCTGAGGCTTTATGGAGTCGGTGGCGGCCGACGCGTCGGTGTTGAGCATGTTCATAGTGAGTACCACGGCTTTCGGGTCGATTTCGACGCTAAGCGTGGTCACGTCGATGTTGAGGTTTACTTCATCATCGTCTACCGCCTGCCACGTGCCGTTTACCGAAGCCGAAGCCGCTGCCGAGAGGCTGAAAGGCTGCATCACCCCCTGCGACTGGTCGATGCCTCCGTTTACCGAAAGCATGGTGCTTATGAGTACCTGTCCGCCGTTTTTTATTGCGGCATCGGGCGTAAACGTATAAGTGTCTATCGTGGTAGTGGCTCCGAAGGCGTTGTCGGTGAGCCGTTCGGGCGCACCGGTCCAAGAGCCTTCCAGTTTCGAAGCCAATTTTTTCGATTCGTCACATGAGCATAGCCCCACAAGCATAAGAGCCGCCAACATAAGAGCGCATTTTTTCATAATTGTCAAATTTGTTTAATATTGTATTTGTAATTTTAACGAATAAGATGGTCAAAAGTTTCGAATCACACATAATAATTATTAACTTTGCCGTAACATAAAAAGTAACAGACATGTCGACAAAACCATTCCATTACCAAGAAATGTTTCCGATGTCGAAAGACAACACGGAGTATTATCTCCTGACTTCGGATTATGTGAAAGTTGAGAACTGGAACGGCCATGAAATGCTCGTGGTCGATCCCGAAGCGCTTACGGTGCTTGCGCGTCAGGCCACGCACGACAATGCATTCATGCTGCGTCGCGAACACAATGAGATGGTGGCAAAGATATTGCATGACCCTGAAGCCAGCGACAACGACAAGTTCGTGGCTCTTACCATGCTCCGTAATGCCGAAGTGGCATCGAAAGGACAGTTGCCGTTTTGCCAGGATACCGGCACTGCCATTGTGATAGGCAAGAAAGGCCAGAATGTATACACCGGTGGCGGCGACGAAGAAAAATTGTCGCATGGCGTATACCTCACTTATACTACCGACAATTTGCGCTATTCGCAGAACGCTCCGTTAAATATGTACGACGAAGTGAACACCGGATGCAACCTGCCGGCGCAGATCGATCTCTATGCCGTCGACGGTGACGAATACAAATTCCTGTTCGTGGCTAAAGGTGGCGGTTCGGCCAACAAAACATACCTCTATCAGGAAACCAAGGCACTCATCAATCCCAAGACTCTCGTGCCTTTCCTCGTCGAGAAGATGAAAACGCTCGGCACCGCAGCTTGTCCGCCATACCACATCGCCATAGTGATCGGCGGCACTTCGGCCGAAATGAATCTGGCTACCGTGAAGAAGGCTTCAGTGAAATATTACGACAATCTGCCCGACCACGGCAATGAATACGGCCATGCTTTCCGCGACAAGGAATTGGAAAAGCAGCTGCTCGAAGAAACGCGCAAGATAGGTCTCGGCGCTCAATTCGGCGGAAAATACTTTGCCCATGACATACGCGTGATTCGCTTGCCGCGTCACGGTGCATCGTGCCCGGTGGGTCTCGGCGTGTCATGCTCGGCCGACCGTAACGTCAAAGCCAAAATCAACAAGGAAGGTCTTTGGATCGAGAAACTCGATGCCAATCCCGGCGAATTGATTCCCGAAAGCTATCGCAAGGCCGGCGAAGGCAACGTGGTTAAAATCGATCTTAACCGTCCGATGCCCGAGATACTTGCCGAATTGACAAAATATCCGGTTTCTACTCGCTTGTCGCTCAACGGCACCATAATAGTGGGCCGCGACATCGCTCACGCAAAAATCAAAGAGCGTCTCGACAAGGGCGAACCGATGCCCCAGTACCTTAAAGACCACCCGATATATTATGCAGGCCCGGCCAAGACTCCCAAGGGCATGGCTTCGGGTTCGTTCGGCCCCACCACGGCAGGACGCATGGACTCGTATGTCGATCAATTCCAGGAAGCAGGCGGCTCGATGGTAATGATAGCAAAGGGCAACCGCAGCAAGCAGGTTACCGACGCATGCCACAAGCATGGTGGCTTCTACCTCGGTTCGATTGGCGGCCCGGCTGCAATTCTGGCTCAGAACAGCATAAAGAAGGTGGAACTTCTCGAATATCCCGAACTGGGCATGGAAGCAATATGGAAAATAGAAGTCGAGGATTTCCCCGCATTCATATTGGTTGACGACAAGGGCAACGATTTCTTCACCGCCATATCCGAAAAGTGCAGCAGTTGCGCTTTGAATAAATAAATTAGAATCATATCATTAGGGGTGCGTGTGTCGGTCGAGACATTCGCACCCTGTTTTTTATTATTGGTAGCATCGTGGTAAAAATATATTCAGCTCCTTTGCAAGGATTCACCCAAGCGCCCTGGCGACACTGGCACGCGGCGCTGTATGAGCCGGCCGACGTATACTTCGCTCCGTTTATGCGCCTGGAGCATGGCGATGTGCGGCAGCGCGATTTGCGCGACGTAACTTCGCCGCTTAACGACAATCACAATCTCGTGCCGCAAGTGATATTTCGTGACGTGGACGAGTTGAAGCATCTCGTAGGCGTTTTGCGAAATGCGGGTTTCAGCCGCGTGGATCTGAATCTCGGCTGTCCGTTTCCGCCGCAGGTTAACAAAGGTCGCGGAGCGGCTTTGGTGGGCAGGCCCGATATGCTGGAGGCGGTGGCCGATCTGGTCAATTCCGACCCTTCGATGGCCTATTCGGTGAAAATGCGCCCCGGGGTGAAGGATGCCGACGAGTGGCGCGGCGCGCTCCCGGCCTTGAACCGCATGCGCCTCGTTCACGTTGCGGTGCATCCGCGCATAGCGCGCAATCAGTATTCGGGGTCGGTGGATATGGATTGCTTTGCCGAAATGGCCGATGCCATACATCACCCTATTATATATAATGGCGACATAGTGGCGGCGACAGGCATTGACGGCGTGTTGCAACGATTTCCCGGCTTGGAGGGCGTGATGGTGGGCAGGGGATTGCTGTCGAGGCCGTCGATGATCGAAGAATGGCGCAGCGGAGTGGAATGGGATCTGACGAAATGCCGTGAACGGATACTTCAATTGCATTCGCGCATATGCGAATATTACACCGATACGCTGTGTGGCGATGCCCAGATACTTTCGAAAATAAAACCCTTTTGGGAATACCTTGGTGGTCTGTTTGACCGTAAGTTGTTGAAACACACTCTGAAATCAACGTCGTTGGCTTCGTATGTCAGCGCCGTTGAAAGTATGGCGAAAAAAAAATGAAAATTTTTTCGATTTTTTTTGGTGGATTAAATTAATGTGCCTACATTTGCAGTGTACTATTAAACTATTACACTATGTTACAAATCGAAAATTTAACATTTGCGTATCGACGTAAGGCCGCACCGGTGCTAAATGACTACTCTCTTACGATAGACAGAGGGAGCGTGTGCGGGCTCTTGGGCCGAAACGGTGCGGGAAAATCAACTTTGCTTTATCTGATATCGGGTTTGCTGACCCCAAAGTCGGGCAGAGTGCTGTTCAATGGTGTCAATACCCGTCTGCGTAAGCCTTCGACGCTTAACGACATCTTCATTCTTCCCGAAGAATTTACGTTGCCACCCATCTCGATGGATGAGTATGTGAAATTAAATTCGCGTTACTATCCGAAATTCAGCATGGATGACCTGTATGGCAACCTTGAAACGTTTGAACTTGAACGCAATCTTAACCTTGGGCAATTGTCGATGGGTCAGAAGAAGAAAGCGTTCATGAGTTTCGCTCTTGCCTGCAACACGTCGTTGCTGCTGATGGACGAACCCACCAATGGCCTCGACATACCCGGAAAGAGCCGTTTTCGTAAAATCGTGGTTTCGTCGATGACCGATGACCGGTCGATAATCATATCGACGCACCAGGTGCGCGACATAGATCGCATACTCGACCACATCATCATTACCGAAAGCAATAAAGTGCTGCTTAACGAAAAGGTGTCGAATATAATAAGCAAACTTCGTTTCGAGACCACGAACGATGATGCCGTAATCGCGCGTGCGCTTTACTCTCAGCCTTCGGTAGAGGGCATGAACGTGATTTTGCGCAATGACGACGATTGCGATACCGAAATGAATCTTGAATCGCTGTTCGAGCTGTCGCTCAACAGACCTGAATTGATTAATCAAATATTTGCGAGCAAGGAGGGCGCCGAATAATTATGACTTCTAATTTTAGTTTTGAGAGGACTTGTAGCTTGACTAAAGCTTATGTAGTAGAGCACCGCAAGTCGTTGTTGTTGCGCTCCATATTGATGGTGGCAGCTATGATTTTAGCCGCTGTTGTTTCAAATTTGACGACCTATCCTTCCTCTTTCAGCCAAATTCATAACGTATGGTATAAGGAACGCGATATGTGTCTTGACAGTACAATCATCATGATGATGGTGATGCTTTTTGGATTCGGATGCATAAGCGCGTCGTATGTGTTTGAAACGATGAAGCGCAAAGAGTTGCGCATATCCACGTTGATGATGCCGGTGTCGCAAATAGAAAAATATTTGTCGCGCATGATGGTATTTTTTGTCGGCTTCCTTTTGGTGTTTGCCTTGGGCGTGGTACTGGTCGACTTGATCAGGGTTTTCGTGCTGCCTTATTTTGTAAATGACGAAGTGTGCATACGCTCGTTTTTCAGCCGTCAGGCTTATGATATGATCAGACCCGAATATGACCGTGAACCCAATCTGTTTATTTTGTTTCCCGTGCTATTTCTCGCGGTGCAATCGATATTCGTGCTTGGAAGTGCAATCTCGCCTAAAAATGCGTTTGTCAAGACGTTTTGCGCAGGTTTTATAATCGTGGTGCTGTACATATCGGCATCTGCATATTGGGGTATGTTCTTGGATAGCATCATATCGGCCGATGGCCCCGTATGCTATGTCAATGCGATAAACAGAGAAAATTTGGAATTGATAATAGAAGTAGCATTGTTTCTGTTTGCCTTGCTTAATTGGACTCTGGCCTATTTACGTTTCAAGGAATCGGAAGTTATAGAACGTTGGTGATTATGAATTTCAAGGAAAACAATAAGGCCATATATATGCAGATTGCCGATCGCATTATGGACGATGTGATTTCTGGTACGTATCAGGCCGACTGTCGAATACCTTCGGTAAGAGATTTTGCGGCCAACGTAGAGGTCAACTCCAACACGGTGATGCGTAGCTATGAATATCTGTCGCAGGAAGAAATAATTTACAATAAACGTGGCTTGGGTTACTTCATTTCGCCTGACGCGCGCGAAAAAATATTGTCGATGCGCCGTGACGCTTTCTATCATGACGAGTTGGATTATTTTTTCGGACGTCTTGTAACGTTGGGCGTAACGGAGGCGGAACTGGCCGAAATGTATAAAAACTATAAGAATCACAAATAAGCTATTTGAAACGATGAAAAAAACTACATATATTATAGGAGGCATAGTAATACTGGGATTGCCCATATGGATATGCATTATGACTATTATGGAAATGACCGGATATTATGACCCTACGGTGACTATGACCGGAGCGCAAACCACCCGACCGTTGGCCGATTTCGACACGGTGCGCATAATGACCGACTCGCATGTGATAGCTGATGAAGGATTGAACATTTTCATAGAGTATTCGGCTGAAGCCGACACCACATCGCTGATTTGTCAGGAGGGTTATGACGAATATATGAAATGCGATGTGATGAACGGTACGCTCAACGTAAGCTTCGAATCGAAATTGATTGACGGCGCCGGTAAGGACGATGAAAACGATTTCGAAAAACGGAAATATGTACGTTTCCGAGCCGAACCGATAAAGATAGTGATCAACAAACCGATAGCTGAAGTTGTGGATGGCCGGGTGAACGTTAAAATAACCGATGTTAAATCCGAGTCACTAACCTTAAAAACGGATGGACGTATTGCGCTTGAAAATTCGAATTTCGATTCGTTGTCGATTCGCCCGTTTGAAGACCTGCGTTGGACTGACGCGAGAATTAAATTCAATAATAGTAAGGTAGGGCGAGTGTCGATGATGAATTTCTATCGCCTGCCGGAGCTGAGGTTTGACGATGATACGTCGGGCATAGGTCAGGTGACCATATTCGGTTGCGACAAAATAAAATTGGACTTTAATGTTGATAGTGACCATATTGACAATATGGTGTTCATCCCGGCTGAAAAGGAAAGCCGCATAGCGGTAGTGTCGCAAGGTATTATGACCGCTAATTTCGGCAAGTAAAAGTAAACATACTCTCAAATGTCGGTAATAGTTTGATTGTTTCGATGTTTTTCACGACCTTTGCGAATATATGATATTTTTTAATGTTTAAAAAAACGATTTGAGTATGAAAAAATATTCGGTTTTTATGATGTGCCTCGTTTCGATTATGTCGCTGTGCGCACAGAACGGTAACGATTGGCGACGTTTGATGAGTCGTGAAGAACGCGTGACAATGCATAGCAATGTGCTTGGCACCGACCGCAACTATACGGTGTATCTGCCTGCCGGATACGATGCCGAAGAGACACGTCGATATCCGGTGTTGTATCTGCTGCACGGTATGTCTGACGATGACCGCCGTTGGTATGATCGCGGACATGCAAAGGATGTGGCCGACCAGCTGATATCTTCGGGCGAAGCCGTGCCGATGATAATAGTCACTCCCGATGCCGGAGGCAATCCCGCCGAAAAGTGGAACGGATATTTCGACATGAAGGGTTGGCCCTATGAACAGTTCTTCTTCAACGAATTCGTGCCTGAAATAGAAAAACGCTATCGCGCGATTCCCGACAAAGGAGCGCGCGCGGTAGCCGGATTGTCGATGGGCGGCGGCGGTTCGACGAGCTATGCGCAGCGTCACCCCGACATGTTCAGCTCATGCTATGCCATGAGTGCGCTGATGCATCTTCCCGAAGCCGATGCCTCGAAGGTGGCTGCCGGCGACAAGACTGCTTTGCTCACCGATGCCGTGCATCGATTGAGCTGCGTGGAGTATGTGAAAAACGCCGACGAGAAAACCAAGGCCGACCTGCGCACCGTAGCGTGGTTTGTGGACTGTGGCGACGACGACTTTTTGCTCGAATGCAACATGGACTTTTTCAAAGCCATGCGCAATGCGTGGGTTCCTTGCCAGTTCCGCGTGCGCGACGGCGGTCACACCTGGGAATATTGGAATTCGGCACTATATACGGCGCTGCCGTTCGTGTCGCGTAATTTCAAAACCGTTAAGTGACTCTTATTGTTATAATTAAGAAACTAAAGTAACCCTATGGGCTGACACAGCTAATTTATGAGAGTTACTTACTGCAAATAAATAAAACGATATGTCAGAAGAAATGAAAAAATGCCCTTATTGCGGCGAAGAAATAAAGGCAGAGGCCATAAAGTGCCGTTATTGCCACAGCATGCTCAACACCACTCCTCCTCCGCCTCCGGGCGGCGACCCTGCCGGATATGGCTACGGATATAATGGCAATGGCGGTTATGCCAATAACCCCAATAACCGTCCTCCGGTAACCGAATATACCTACAACGATCCGTTTGCCGTGGGCCCGGAAGGGAAATCGCGCGGCATAGCAGCTCTGTTGGCCATATTTCTCGGATGGCTCGGCATACACTATTTCTATCTGGGCAAAACTACCGGCGGCATAGTGTTCCTTCTGATATCGGTATTGTCATGTGGCTCCGTTTCGTCGATATTGGGCCTCATACAAGGCATAATGATGTTTTGCATGACTAACGACGAGTTTCGTCGTCGTTACGTAACCACTGCATCGTCATTCCCGTTTTGATTTTTGAGATTCGAAGGCCGGCGGGCTGCTCATATGCGGCTTGCCGGCCTTTTTTATATCCTCAAATTACGGCTTTTGCGTAAATTATGCCTAAATTTGCACATAAGTATAAACGAAACAAAATATATCGATCATATGCAAAAGCTGTTATCGCTACCGCCTAACTTGGTGGAATCGTTTGCCGATCTGTATGACGGCGCTGACGGAAACGAATGGTTTTGTGCCTCCGACCCCGAAGGGGTAAAAGTGGGCAGTGGTGGCGGAACGGCATGGATATTGTCGGAATGGATGCGGAGCCGCAAAGAGGGCCACTTGTCGCAGCCCAAAATCATTATCCACGCAGGAGGGCAGGGGCGCCGGCTCCCGGCTTATGCGCCTTCGGGAAAGATACTTACTCCAATTCCGGTGTTTCGGTGGGCCAGAGGGCAGAAGCTCGGACAGAATCTGCTGTCGCTGCAGCTGCCGCTGTATGAAAAAATAATGTCGAAGGCCCCGGCCGGGCTTAATACTCTCATAGCGAGTGGCGACGTCTACATACGTGCCGAAAAGCCCATAGGGCCGTTGCCCGAAGCCGACGTGGTGTGCTACGGATTGTGGGTCGATCCGGTTCTTGCCACGCATCACGGCGTGTTCGCGCTCGACCGCAACAGCCAGTCGCAGCTCGATTTCATGCTTCAGAAGCCGTCGCTCGAAACGCTCGAGGAGCTGTCGAAGACCCATATGTTTTTGATGGACATAGGCGTGTGGGTGTTGAGCGACAAGGCCGTGGAGCTGCTGTCGAAGCGGTCGCACGATGAGGATGGCCGCATACGTTTCTATGACTTGTATTCTGACTTCGGCCGCGCACTGGGTTGCAATCCGGCGGTTAAAGATGAGGAGGTCAATGCATTGTCGGTTGCCATATTGCCGCTGCCGGGCGGCGAGTTCTACCATTTCGGAACGACTCAGGAGCTTATGTCGTCGACGCTTGCCTTGCAGAACAAGGTGGTCGATCAGCGTCATATACTGCATCGCAAAATAAAGCCGAATCCGGCATTGTTCACTCAGAATTCGATAGTGGAAGTGGCTTTGTCGGGCGCCAACAATAATATATGGATAGAAAACAGTCACGCTCCGGCAAGCTGGACGGTGACCGCGCGCAATGTGGTGACGGGCGTGCCGCGCAATGACTGGCCCTTGTCGCTGGCCGACGGAATGTGTGTCGACATAGTGCCGTTGGACCGGTCGGAATGGGCCGTCAGGCCGTATGGCATAGATGATGCCATGCGTGGAGCCGTAAACCAACCGTCGACCCGCTACATGTGCGAACCTTTGGCGCAATGGTGCGAACGACGCAACGTGGAGTTGCCAGAGGGCGATGTCGACATACAGTCGGCAAGGATATTCCCGATAGTCGACAATGTGGCCGACATGGGGCTCGTGGTGCGCTGGATGACTACCGAACCCGACTTGGCGGCCGGGCGCGACGTGTATCGGCGCAGCCGTAAGGTTTCGGCTGACGAAATTTCGGTCACGGCCAATCTGAAACGCCTGTTTGCGCAGCGCGAGGCGTTTGCCCGAATAAACTGGGCGCAATTGTCGTCCAATTATGAGAAAAGCGTGTTTTATCAGCTCGATCTCGACAATGTGGCTGCCGAATTTCATAAGCTCGACCTTGAGAAGCCGGCATCGTTGCCTGACGACGTTCCGATAATGACGCGGATACGCAATAGCATGTTGCGGTCGCGCATCGATGTGCTGAACGGACGGTCGGGCTCGGTCGACGAGGCCGCTGCATTCGGCCTGCTCCGCAAAGGGGTGCTCTCGGAGATGTACGAAATGCGTCCGTCGCCGCGCCGCAGCGTGTCGGACGACCAGATAGTGTGGGGTCGTAGCCCCGTGCGCATCGACGTGGCGGGCGGATGGACCGACACTCCCCCCTATTCGTTGTTTGCAGGCGGCAACGTGGTCAATCTGGCCATTGAGCTAAACGGACAGCCACCGCTTCAGGTGTATGTGAAGCCTTGTCAGGAGCTGCACATAGTGTTGCGCTCCATCGACATGGGCGCAATGGAGGTTATAGACAGTTACGATGAGCTGGGCGATTATTGCAAGGTGGGCTCACCATTCTCCATTCCGAAGGCGGCACTTGCTCTTGCCGGGTTCTTGCCCGAATTTGCCAGTGAGGAATTTGCGACTCTGCGCGAGCGCCTGAAGGCTTTCGGCGGGGGCATGGAGATTACGCTGCTGTCGGCTATACCTGCCGGATCGGGCCTCGGCACGAGCTCGATACTCGCTTCGACGGTGCTTGGCGCGCTGAGCGATTTTTGCGGCTTGACGTGGGATGCCGACCGCATTTGTCAGCGCACGCTTGCCCTCGAGCAATTGCTCACCACCGGCGGCGGATGGCAGGATCAGTATGGCGGAGTGTTGCCGGGAATAAAGTTGCTGCAAACCGAAAGCGGGTTCGTGCAGCGTCCGCTCGTCAGCTGGCTTCCGCAACAACTATTCACGTCGCCCGATTATCGTGAATGCCATCTGCTTTACTATACCGGCATCACGCGCACGGCCAAGGAGATACTTGCCGAGATAGTGCGGTCGATGTTTCTTAATTCGGGGTCGCACCTCGAATTGCTGTCGGAGATGAAGATGCATGCCCTCGAAATGGCCGAAACCATACAGCATAATGACTTTGAGGCATACGGACGCATGGTGGGCAAGACCTGGGAGCAGAACAAACGCCTCGACGCGGGCACCAATCCGCCTGCCGTAGAGGCCATAATACGCGAGATATCGGACTATGCGTTGGGTTGCAAGTTGCCCGGTGCCGGTGGCGGCGGTTATCTCTACATAGTGGCCAAGGACAGGGAGGCCGCTTCGATGATACGCAAAAAATTAACCGGACACGCTCCGAATTCACGTGCCCGGTTTGTGGATATGTCGCTGTCAGATAGCGGATTTCAAGTATCGCGGTCGTGACTTTAGATCGAATAGAAGGTGCTGAAAGCCTTTATTATGTAGTCGTGATCGGCTGCAGAGGCCGTTTCGCGCACTGAATGCATGGCCCATATGGCGGCTCCCATGTCGACGCCGCGAAGATCGATTTGCGACGTAAGGATGTTGCCGAGCGTCGATCCGCCTGCCACGTCGCTGTGGTTTACGAAATACTGATAGGGCACTTCGGCTTTCTCGCATATGGTGCGGAATATTGCGGCGCTCTCGGCATCGGTCATGTATTTGCAATTGGCATTTATCTTTATTGCCGGGCCACCTCCGAGATGGGGATGGTTGGTGGGGTCCTGCTTCTCCGGATAGTTGGGATGGAGGGCGTGGGCATTGTCGGCCGACACCATGAACGACTTGTCGATGCCGCGAATGAACGATTCGTCGTCGGCTCCGGTGAGCGATGCTATGCGTCGCAGCAGATTGAAGAGCACCGGCGAGGCCGCGCCCTGTTTTGTTCCGCTTCCTGTTTCTTCGTTGTCGAATATTGCCATTACGCGAGTCATGCTCGATTCCTTGTCGGCCGATTCGAGTAGGGCGGTCATGGCGGCGTGCGCCATGCTAAGGTCGTCGATGCGTCCCGATGTGATGAATTCGTTGTTGAGCCCTACGAGGCAGGCCGGGGTGGTGTCGTAGAGCGACAGGTCGAAGTCGAGTATCTCGGATGCGTCGACTCCGGCAGCCTCTGCGGCGAGGTTGAGTATGAGGTTGTTTTTTTCGGCCGCGTCGTTTATGATGCCGATTACCGGAAGCATGTCCTTCTGCTTTGAAAGCGGATTGCCTTCGTTGACGGCGCGGTTGAAGTGTATGGCCAGATGCGGTATGGTTAGTATGGGCCTGTCGATTTTCACTATTTTGGTTACGGGCTTCAGCGGGTCGTTGGAGCGTATCACCACTCTGCCGGCCACTGACAGCGGGCGGTCGAACCACGTGTAAAGAATGGGGCCGCCGTACACTTCGGTGTTAAGCTTCACGATGTTTCCCTCGCAAGCCATCTCCGATTTCGGCTTGATGCGGAATCCGGGCGAGTCGCTGTGTGCCGATATTATCTTATAGCCCTCGGCAGCGCCTCCGGTGCCTACTATGAATGCAAATATTGCCGAATCGTTTTTGGTGATGTAATATTTGCCGCCGGGCGTCAGGCGCCAGTGTTCGGCCGGGTTGAGGTGTATGAATCCGGCGTTGTCGAGGCGCTTCGATATTGTGGCCACAGCCAGAAAGTTGACTACCGATGAATCGAGAAATTTCATCAGGTCGGTTACGTGGTTTGATGGAGTGTTCATAAGTCGGGTTAAATGTCGGTGGAGTTATAACGAATGTTGTTTACGGCTCTCAGTACGTTGCAGAGCGTTTGGCTCCAGTATTGGGCGAAGTCTTCTTTTACGGCTTGGAGCGCAAGCTGTATTATCGGTTCGGTCGACGTTTTTACGAGTTCGAGAAAATTGTACAGCACTTGAAAAATGTCGGTAAGACCTTCGGCAATGCTTGCACCTATCGGCGTGTCGGAATATTTCATGTTTTCTTCAAACACTTCGAGATACGAATCGTCATATCCGAGCAGCGATTCGATGTCGCCGCGCACCGATTCGTAAGTCTCGTCGTCGAGCACGTCGTCGATGTATGAGTCTTCGTCGGCATCGTCGGGCAGCTTGAGGTCGTTGGCCGTTATGTAGAGCCGAGGCAGCAGGCGCAGCATCGATTCGACGAATTCGTCGCGTTCGGTTTCGCGCGCATTCTCGATAGTGGCGCAATATTCGTTGCACAGCCCTATGAATGCCAGCGCGTTTGGTGTCAGTGATGTTTTTTCCATAATCATACGGTGGTTTGGTATAACCTGTTGTTTGTTATGAATTCATATACTCCGCAGGGCAGAAAAAAGTTCATGTCGTGATGCGAAAGTATCGATTTTCGTATGAAGCTGCTCGATATGTCGATGGTGGGAGCATTTACCAACTCCACGCCGTCGGGCAAATCGGATGCGTCGACATCGTAGCCGGGGCGCGGATATATTATCACGCCATAATCGGATATTATGGTGTCGGCGGCTTTCCATTGCGATATCACGTGCCAGTTGTCGCTCCCCATTATCCATTTGAACCGGCAGTCGGGGTGCCGTTGCGACAATAGCGTGAGGGTGTCGATTGAAAATGACGGGCGCGGCATGGAGAGCTCCACGTCGCAGGCCTTCAGTCGCGGGTCGTTGCCTATGGCCAGTTCGAGCATGCGGAGCCTCAGGCTGTCGTCGATGAGGTGTTCGGGATGCAGCTTTATAGGGTTGAGGGGCGACACTACGAGCCACACTTCGTCGAGGTCGGTGAACTGGGCCATGTAGCTTGCAAGCATGGTGTGCCCGATGTGGACGGGGTTGAACGAGCCCCCGAGCAAGCCCACTCGTTTCATTTCGATACGAAATTCTTTATTACGTTACCGGTGGCCTCTATGGCTTCGTTGAGGTCGTCGTTTATCACCACGACGTCGTATTGCGGCGCAAAGCTTATTTCGAATTCGGCTTTGCCCACGCGTTGCTCTATGGCTTCGGGCGAATCGGTGCCACGGCCTACGAGGCGCTGTCGCAACGTTTCGACCGACGGCGGCTGGATGAATATGCTCAAAGCCTTGTCGCCATACATCTTCTTTACGTTCACGCCACCTTTCACGTCGATGTCGAGTATCACGTTGTGTCCTTCGTCGCAACGTCGCGACACTTCGCTTTTCAGCGTGCCGTAATATCGTCCGGGATACACTTCTTCAAATTCCACGAAGGCATCTACGGCTATGGCGTTCTTGAACTGCTCGTCGGTAAGAAAGTGGTAGTTTACTCCGTTCACTTCGCCTTCGCGCGGTTGGCGGTTGGTGGCCGATACGGAGAATTGCATGTCGATTTCGCCCTTTTCGAGCAGCGCGTTTATTATCGTTGACTTTCCGCAACCCGATGGGGCGGAAATTATTATTATTTTTCCGGGCATAGAGTGTGGGATTTTGTGAAGTTCAACTTTCGTAGAGCGTCGGGCCGGCTTACATTACGTTGAGCACCTGCTCTTTTATCTGTTCGAGTTCGTCCTTCATTCGCACCACGAGCTTCTGCATTTCGACATGGTTGCTTTTCGATCCGAGCGTGTTGATTTCACGACCCATTTCCTGGCTTATGAATCCGAGCTTCTTGCCCTGGCCGTAATTGCCGTTCATCGTTTCGATGAAGTAGCTCAAGTGCTGCGAGAGACGCTGCTTTTCTTCGTTTATGTCGAGCTTTTCGATGTAGAAAATCATTTCTTGTTCGAGGCGACCGCGATCGTAGTCGGCAACGGCCACTTTCGACAGGTTGTCTTCGATGCGCGCCCTGATTTTTGCCACTCGTTCGGTTTCGTATTGCGGCACCTCGTCGAGGCGGTCGCGAATCTTGTCGATGCGCGAGCTGAAGAATGCTTCGAGCTTCTGCCCCTCCTTGGCGCGAAATTGCATCAAGGCTTCCACCGCTTCGTCGACGGCCATGTACAGTTGGTTGACTTCCTCGTCGTCAACTACCTGTATGTTTTCGTTGTGCAGCACTTCGGGCAGGCGCGTGAGCAGTCCGTACCAGTCGGTAGGGAGCGGAAGTGAAAGGGCCTTCGACGCTTCCTCTATCTGGGCTTTGTAAGCGGCCATTACGGGGATGTTGAATTGCGTCGGACTTTCGGAAACGGTGCTTTCCACATATACGGTGGCTTCTATTTTTCCTCGTTCGAGCCTGCGTCCAATGCGATTGCGCAAGTCGAGTT
Organism: Muribaculaceae bacterium; assembly: GCA_017621225.1. Classification (GTDB taxonomy): domain Bacteria; phylum Bacteroidota; class Bacteroidia; order Bacteroidales; family Muribaculaceae; genus Paramuribaculum. The sequence goes on from JAGATN010000020.1 coordinate 58,443, forward strand.
CTTTTTCGCGGAATATTGCCGGAACGCGCAATGACATGTCAAGTTGCTTGCTGTTTAGCGACTTGATTTCGACTGTGATTTTTTTGTTTGCTGCCTCGACAACCGATTTGCCGAAGCCTGTCATTGATAAGAGCATGGTCAATTATTTTTTACAAACTTACTAAAAAAGGTCGGAATATGAACGCAAAGCTCCATTTTATTTGAAAAAAAAGTTGTCGGGATGCCTGATGGGGTATGCCGGCGTTGCATTTTTTTGTAATTTTGCGCCACAATCCGTTAAAGAATAATAGCATTTATGGCTACCATACTCAACATCGAAACGTCAACTAACGCATGCTCCGTGGCATTGTCGGCCGAAGGAATGATATTGCGTCATTTTGAAGACTTTAAGGGCCAGAACCACGCCGCTCTGGTGAGCGACATGGTCAAGGCTTGTCTCGATCATCTTCGCGAACATGAAATGAATCTCGATGCCGTGGCGGTGTCGATGGGGCCCGGTAGCTATACCGGATTGCGCATAGGGCTTTCGGAGGCAAAGGGTCTGGCTTTTGCGCTCGATTTGCCTCTTATCGGGGTGGATACGTTGCAGTTGCTGGCCGTTTCGATGATGTTCAATCACGAGTTGCCCGAAAACGTGTTGCTTGCTCCTATGATTGACGCGCGCCGCATGGAGGTGTACACGGCCGTCTACGACATGGCGTTGACTCCGCTGCTCAAGCCGTGCCCCATGATACTCGACGGTAACAGCTACTCGCAGTGGCTCAACGGCGATGCGGTGGTGGCGTTTGCCGGAAACGGGAGCGCGAAGGCACGCGAGGTGATAAAATCGGATAATGCCATGTTTATTGACGGCGTCGACGCGCTTGCCGTCGACATGGTGGCGTTGTCAGACAGAGCCTATGCCCGCTCCGAGTTCATCGACATAGCCTATTCAACTCCTTATTATTTGAAGGAGTTTCAGGCCACGAAGCCCAAATCGCCGTTTTGATTACGGTTCGTGTCATGATTGGCGCGTATCGCCATAGTCGACGATAAAACGCATTTCGCTCGGCTGCTTTCAGCGTACCGCGTGAAAAAATATTTGCTTAAGTGGCAAATAATCACTACCTTTGCAGTCCGATTATATCCAATTCGAATAATCTTGCCTGAGTCTTAGCTTGGCTTTTGGCCGAGCCGTGCTGTGACGAAAGGCTTATAATTAACTATTAACTAATAATTTAAAGTGGATACTTTAAGCTACAAAACAATCACTCCCAACGCGCAGAGCTGCGAAAAAGAATGGGTGGTAATCGATGCCACCGATCAGGTTCTCGGCCGCTTGTGCGCTAAAGTTGCCAAGATTCTTCGTGGCAAGAACAAGCCCACCTACTCACCCAACGTTGAGTGTGGCGACAATGTTATCATCATCAATGCCGACAAAGTGCTTCTTACCGGCAAAAAGATGACTGACCGTGAATATCTCTCGTATACCGGCTATCCCGGCGGACAGCGTGTTACGACTCCCGAAGTGCTTATGAAGAAATCGTTCAACAAGCACATCAAACCCGGTTATCATCCTTTGTTCATAAAGGTAATGAAAGGCATGCTTCCCAAAAATCGTCTTGGCCGTGCCATCATAGGCAACATGCACGTTTACAACGGTCCGGAGCATCCTCATCAGGCACAGAATCCGAAGGTAATCGACATTAACAAATTTAAATAACATTGAAGCATGGAAACAGTTAATGCAGTAGGTCGCCGTAAAGCCGCCATAGCCCGCGTAATAGTAAAAGAGGGTAATGGCACCATTACAATCAACAAACGCCCGATAGAGGTGTATTTCCCCTCGTCGATACTTCAGTATATCGTAAAGCAGCCTCTTTCGACTCTTGACGTTACTGAAAAATACGACATCAAGGTAAATCTTGACGGAGGTGGTTACAAGGGACAGGCCGAAGCCCTCCGTTTGGCTATTGCCCGCGCTTTGGTGAAAATCAATCCTGAAGACAAGCACGCTCTCCGCGTAGAAGGCTTTATGACCCGCGACCCGCGTGCCGTAGAACGTAAGAAGCCCGGTCAGCCCAAGGCTCGTAAACGCTTCCAGTTCTCGAAACGTTAATATTTGGTTTGTGGCCTTCGATGCCGCATAGCAAGTATAATCAAGTGTTTAGTATCTAAATTTCGAAGATGGACACGTTCCCTACCTCGAAATTGTAAAAACAGAAGAACGTAAACAATTACAATTTAAAATGTCAACACCAACTTTTGACCAACTTTTAGAAGCAGGTTGCCATTTCGGTCACCTCAAAAGAAAATGGAATCCTGCAATGGCGCCCTATATCTTCATGGAGCGCAACGGTATCCACATACTCGACCTCTACAAAACAGCCGCTAAGGTTGAAGAGGCCGCAAACGCCCTCCGCAGCATAGCCAAATCAGGCAAGAAAGTGCTGTTTGTGGCAACAAAAAAACAGGCCAAGCAGGTTGTGGCCGACAAGGCTCAATCTATCAATATGCCTTACGTTATCGAACGTTGGCCGGGCGGTATGCTCACCAACTTCCCCACCATCCGTAAGGCTGTCAAAAAAATGACCGCTATCGACAAAATGACGAAGGACGGTACTTTCGACAACTTGTCGAAGCGCGAAAAGCTTCAGATCACCCGTCAGCGTGCCAAGCTCGAAAAGACTCTCGGCTCTATCGCCGATCTTAACCGTCTTCCCTCGGCACTTTTCGTAGTTGACGTGCTTAAGGAACGCATCGCCGTTGCAGAGGCTAACCGTCTCGGTATTCCCGTATTTGCAATGGTCGACACCAACTCTGATCCCTCGAACGTTGATTTCGTAATCCCCGCAAATGACGACGCATCAAAGTCGATAGAAGTAATTCTCGACGCCGTATGCTCGGCAATGGCTGAGGGTCTCGAAGAACGTAAGATCGAAAAGGTTGACGCTCAGGCTGCCGCCGAAAACAACGAAGGCGCTCCCCGTCGCGAACGTCGCCGCGTAAGCCGCAACAACAAGGCTGACGAAGCCGCAGAAGCAGCCGCTGAAACAGCAGCTCCCGAAGCAGCTGAAGCAACTGAAGCTGAGTAAATTTGTATAACGACAAAAATCAATTAAGATTATGGCAGTAACAATGGCAGAAATCACCAAGCTTCGTCATATGACGAGCGCCGGTTTGATGGACTGCAAAAAAGCTCTCGCCGAAACTAACGGCGACATAGAAGCTGCTGTTGAAATCCTTCGCAAGAAGGGTCAGGCAGTAGCTGCCAAGCGCGAAGACCGCGAAGCTTCTGAAGGTTGCGTTCTTTCGAAGAACGAAGGCGACTTTGCAGCAGTAGTGGCCTTGAAGTGCGAAACTGACTTCGTGGCCAAGAATGCAGGCTTCGTAGCCCTTACGCAAAAGATTCTCGACGCAGCCGTGGCTAATCGCGTGGCTAACATCGATGAATTGAAGGCTCTCGTGATTGACGGACAGACCGTTGAAGCTCTCATCGTAGAAGAAGTGGGCAAGACGGGCGAAAAGATGGAAATAGGCGCTTACGAATCGATCGTAGCTCCCTCTACCACTTCGTACAACCACCTTGGCAACAAGCTTGCCACCATCGTTGGCTTCAACCAGCCCAACGTTGACTATCAGGTGGGCCGCGACGTAGCCATGCAGGTTGCTTCGATGAATCCCGTGGCTGTGGATCGCGCAAGCGTTCCCGCCGCCGTGGTTGAGTCGGAAAGAACCGTGGCCATCGAAAAGACCAAAGAGGAGCAAGTTAAGAAGGCCGTTGAAGCCGCTCTCAAGAAGGCAGGCATCAACCCCAACCTCGTAGACAGCGAAGCTCATATCGAATCGAACATCGCAAAAGGTTGGCTCACTCCCGAAGAAGCTGACAAGGCTCGTGCCATAGCAGCTGAAACGGCTGCTCAGAAGGCTGCAAACCTTCCCCAGCAGATGATCGACAACATCGCAAACGGCCGCGTTAACAAGTTCTACAAAGAATCAGTGCTTCTGGAGCAGGAATTCGTAAAAGATGCAACCGTTACAATCGGTCAGTATCTTGAAAAGGCTTCGAAGGGTCTGGTTGCCGTAGAATTCAAGCGCATCAACCTTAACCAGGATTAATACTCCCGGTTTGGGGTGCGATTGACTTACGAAAGTCATAACAACCATTATAGTCGGCAGGGCAATTTCCAAAATCGGAATTGCCCTGTCGCAATTTTTAAACAGTTTCTTAGGGTAGGGCGTGGTCTGAGTCCGACCCTCGTGCCTCGACCGCCAAAGCATGCTTTTTGACCCGTTTTAAGGGTCGGAATCTCTTAAAAAGGGTGCTTTTTTGCCGATTTCATAGATTCAACAACGAAGTGCAAAAACCTTCGATCTGAAAAGCCTAATATTTTTTTCCTCGAGACTTAATGGCGAATTGGGGATGGGGCTTCACAAGCCCACAGCCCCTCCCCAATCCGTTATTAAGTCGCGCAAAA
>JAGATN010000021.1 GCA_017621225.1 Muribaculaceae bacterium
CAGTTCCGGGGAGTGACCGACATTCCTTTCTTCCTGTTCCGCCTCTCAAAGCTATGCGCCTAAAAATAATTTTACACTCGGGTAGTTATTTAACACTTCAACCGGCTTTTGCTGCTGACCCTTTTTTACATTGACCCGAAATTTTTAATGTAAAAAAGAAAGGTTGGTATCGCGAACGATATCAACCTTTTCTGTGGATGAACAGTGGGATTCGAACCCACGACCTTCGGAACCACAATCCGACGTTCTAACCAACTGAACTATGCTCACCATCTATTGGTGCTGTCATTTGATTTTGACGATGCAAAGGTACAACAAATTTTTATATTGGCAAGGGTTGTAGCCCTAAAATTTCGCATAAATTTCGGGATTATTGCGGAAGTGCTTCAAAATCCATTCGTTCGCTCTAAAAATTAATTTCGGAATGACTATTTCGATAGTTACAACTTGCTTTTTATGGGCGGAATTGTGGATAGCTTCATATGGTTTGACGAGTCGCGATTCACGTTTATGTTGTGCTTTTTGAAAATGTTTTCGGCATTTCTTACAAAAGCATCTCGTTGCGTTTTCGCTACGCCGTCAAGGTCGCTTTCGGCCGGAACCAGACGATAGTTGCGATTGCCGGATTGAGGTGACCGGGTGAATACGAGTCGGTACGATGCATCCGTTATTATGGCTTTTCCGTTATCGTCGCGTGTCAATTTTACGTTGACCATTGCTCCTCCGCGCGTATCGGTCGTTCTCATTCCGGAAATGAAATTGCCCAGTGAGTATACCAATAGTCTATTGCGATCAGCATCGCGCGTTAGTTCCATCGGCTGTATCACGTGTGGGTGAGATCCTATTATCATATCGGCATCTGCTTCAAAAATGCGTTTGGCCAACGATTTCTGTGTCGCATTTGGCAGCAATTTGTATTCGTCGCCCCAATGGATGCATACCGTAACAATCTCGGCTCCATTACGTCGTGCAGACGCAATGTCGGCTTCAATGTCGTTGATGTCAATGTGGTTGACGACTACGTCGCCCTGTATGGTGATGCCGTTGGTGCCATAGGTGTAGTTAAGGAACGCAACTTTAAATCCTTTGATGTTGGATATTAACGGAGTGGCTTTGCGACGATGATCGGCGTTGCGGTACGTGCCTATGTGTTCCACTCCAAGCGAATCGAGCGCATTTATGGTACGAATCAACCCTCGGTCGCGACGATCGAGGGTGTGATTGTTTGCGGTTAAAAACAGGTCGAATCCGGCACCTATCAGAGCTTCAGCATAAGAGTCGGGTGCCGAAAAAGTGGGGTAGCCCGAGTAGCGCGGACCACCTCCCAATGGAGTTTCGAGATTGACCACTGCATAGTCGGCCGATTCGACATATGGCTTTATGGCGCTGAAGCAGTTGGTGTAGTCGTATGAGCCATCGTGTTGCTTCGCTGCTTTTAACTGTGATTCATGTTGCATCGCGTCGCCCACGAATGCTATTTGAACGGTGTCGGGGGCAAGAAGCAGTGATGCAAGTGATATCAGAACCGTCAGAGAGAGCGAAAGCATGACGCGTAAGGCTTATTCGGGATATATGTCATGGCATGCAGCGTGGAGGGTATTTTTCATAAGCGATACGATGGTCATCGGACCAACGCCCCCCGGAACCGGGGTTATCCAACTGCATTTGGGCTCTACGTTTGCAAAATCGACGTCGCCGCTAAGACGGAATCCGCTTTTGCGAGTGCTGTCGGGTACGCGGGTGGTGCCCACGTCGATCACCGTTGCGCCGGGCTTGATCATATCTTCGGTTACGAATCCTGGTTGTCCGAGCGCGGCGATTACGATGTCGGCTTCGGCACATATCTTCTTTATGTCTTTTGTTGCGCTGTGGCACACCGTTACGGTAGCGTCGCCCGGATTATGCTTCTGCATCATTAGCGTGGCCATTGGCTTGCCGACAATGTTGCTGCGTCCGAGCACTACGCAACGAGCTCCCTTGGTGGAAATGTTATAACGAGCCAACAATTCCATTATGCCAGCCGGTGTGGCGGAAACAAAACAGGGGAGTCCGATCGACATACGTCCTACGTTTATGGGGTGAAATCCGTCGACGTCTTTGCGATAATCGATGGCTTCGATTATCTTCTGCTCGGATATGTGTCGAGGCAAGGGGAGCTGCACTATGAATCCATCGATGTCGTTGTCATTGTTCAACTTGTCGATTGTATCGAGCAACTGCTGCTCGGTGACGTCTGATTCGAATCGCACGAGCGTCGATTTGAAACCACACTGTTCGCATGCTTTTATTTTGTGGGCCACGTAGGTTTCGCTACCACCGTCGTGACCTACCAATACGGCGGCGAGATGGGGACGTTTTTTGCCTTGTGCAAGCATCGACTCAACGGTCTGTGCTATTTCACGTTTTATGTCATCGGATATTTTCTTTCCGTCAATTAGCATGTTGTATTGGATGTTATTGGTTTGTTATATTGATGTTCGTTTTTTTTATCGGCGACGCATGCCTCTCATCATTTTCATCGGATTTTTCATCGACGTGGCCATCTTCATCATTTTTCGTGTTTCGTCGAATTGCTTGATGAGACGGTTTACCTCCTGAATCGACGTTCCGGAGCCACGGGCTATTCGTTGACGGCGGCTACCGTTTATTATTTCAGGGTTTGCACGTTCTTTCTTGGTCATTGAATGTATTATGGCTTCAACGCTCTTGAATGCATTGTCGTCAATGTCAATATCCTTTATGGCTTTTCCGACGCCCGGTATCATCGAAGCAAGATCTTTGATGTTGCCCATCTTTTTGATTTGCTGAATCTGATTCAGGAAGTCGTCGAAGTTAAATTGATTCTTGGCTATTTTGCGTTGCAGTTCGCGGGCTTCCTTCTCGTCGTAAGCGTTTTGTGCCTTTTCAACGAGCGATACGATGTCGCCCATGCCAAGTATGCGGTCGGCCATTCGGCTTGGGTGGAATAGGTCGAGGGCATCCATCTTTTCGCCCGTACCCACGAATTTTATGGGCTTGGTAACGACGGTGCGTATTGACAAAGCTGCACCACCGCGCGTGTCGCCATCGAGTTTGGTCAACACTACGCCATCGAAATCGAGACGGTCGTTGAATTCCTTGGCCGTATTTACGGCATCTTGACCGGTCATTGAGTCAACTACAAAAAGCGTCTCATCGGGATGAATCGCGTTTTTGATGTTTTCAATTTCGTTCATCATCTGCTCGTCGACGGCCAATCGACCTGCGGTATCGACTATTACCAGGTCGAGATGATTGTCTTTGGCATGGCGTATGGCATTCTGTGCTATTTTAACCGGATCGTTGTTGCCTTCTTCGGTGTATACCGGCACTTCGATCTGTTCGCCGAGAACGCGCAACTGCTCAATGGCGGCCGGACGATAAACGTCGCATGCCACGAGCAACGGACGCTTTGCTTTCTCGCTTTTGAATTTCTTTGCAAGTTTTGCCGAAAAGGTAGTCTTACCCGAACCTTGCAGACCCGACATCAATATGATCGAAGGTGAGCTCGATAAATTTATCTGGGCCGTTTCGCCCCCCATAAGCGATGTTAGTTCGTCATGAACGATTTTCACCATCAACTCGCTTGGCTTTATGGCATTGATTACATTTTGGCCCAAAGCCTTTGCTTTGACGGTATCGGTAAATTGCTTTGCAACCTTATAATTGACGTCGGCATCCAACAATGCACGCCGTACATCCTTCAGGGTTTCAGCTACGTTTATTTCTGTGATTTTGCCTTGTCCCTTAAGAAGTTTAAAACTTCGTTCAAGCCGTTCGCTTAGATTTTCAAACATATGTTGTTTCGGTGGGGTTGTTTGTTATTTTACTAATTTATTGGTTTCGGTATCGGGAAATACTACTGATGGAGTGAAGTTTCGTGCTTCATCAAATGGCATCATGGCGTAACTCATTATTATTACAATGTCACCACGATGCACTTTGCGTGCGGCAGCTCCGTTGAGACAAATCGTTCCGGAGCCGCGAACGCCTTTTATTACGTATGTATCGAATCGTTCGCCATTGTTATTGTCTACGATGTAAACCCGTTCGCCTGCTATTATGTTGGCGGCATCCATCAGATCTTCGTCGATGGTGATGCTGCCGATATAATCAAGGTTGGCTTCCGTAACCTTAACTCTATGTATTTTTGACTTTAGCACTTCGATTTGCATGGCTATCAATTGTTTTTTGTAGAATTAGGATACTTGATGTTGTCAATCAGTCTGACGTTGCCGCAATATACCGTAACGCAGCCGACGGGATAGTCCGTGTCGCTCCAATCCGATATTGGCTGCATGTTATGGCCATCGACTATTTCATAGTATTCCGTATCCATTGACGGGAATGAATTGATGGTGTCGATGACGTAGCGTTTTGTCTGTTCAACGGTGTGATTGCGTGCCCAATCGATGCTTCCGACCAAGGTGCGATGTATTGCAGGGGCTATTTCGCGTTGTTCGGGAGTAAGACGAACATTTCTACTCGACATTGCAAGCCCGTCAGATTCGCGCTTAATGGGGCATTCCACTATTTCAATGTCGAAACCCTCAAGCTCGACCATTTTATTGATGACGGCTATCTGTTGAAAATCTTTTTCTCCGAAATATGCTCTGTCGGGGGTGGTCATGGCAAATAGTTTGCTGACTATCTGAGCCACGCCATTGAAATGTCCCGGACGCATTGCGCCTTCCATCACATTGGCTACGGGGCCGAGATCGAATACTCGCGTATCGGGCTCGGGATAAATTTCTTCAACGGAAGGAATGAATGCATAGTCCACTTTTGCCGTTTCAAGTTTTGAACAATCGGCGGCCTCTGTGCGTGGATAGGTGCGTAGATCCTCGGGATTGTTAAATTGGGTAGGGTTGACAAACAAGCTAACTATAACGATGTCGTTGTCGTTGCGGGCGCGTTCGATGAGCGACAGATGCCCTTCATGTAGGGCTCCCATGGTGGGAACCAAACCAATGGAACGTCCTTGAGCCTTATCGGCCGTTACGACCTCCTTTAACTCTTTGACTGTACGTATAATCTTCATTTTAACAAAATTAGCGCAGTGCTTATTTTTTTACGGTGCAAAATTAGTGAAATATCCGTTTCTGTCAAAGCATTTGACGAAATATGGAGCATATGCGTTTGCGTATTTCATCGATTTCAATTAATTTTACGATAAATATCATTCGATTTATGGAACAAGAGTTTGCTTCACCCATTCTTGAAGCGGCGGTCACCGAGTTGTCGCGACTGCCGGGGATAGGGCGTAAAACCGCGTTGCGGTTGGCTTTGCATATATTGAGGCGCGACGAAAATGAAGGGATTGCATTGGGCGATGCCATAATAAATCTTCGCAAAAATATAAAGTATTGTTCGGTGTGTCATAACATATCGGAATTTGACGTATGCCAGATATGCAGTTCGCCGAAGCGCGACCACGGCACCGTGTGCGTGGTCGAGAACGTGCGCGATGTCATGAGCATTGAAAATACCGGTCAATATTCGGGGCTTTATCATGTGTTGGGGGGCGTAATATCGCCAATGGATGGCATAGGGCCCGATATGCTTCAAATCGATTCGCTTGTAGAGAGAGTTAAGGGCGGATCGTTGCAAGAGGTCATACTTGCGCTTGGGGCCACAATGGAGGGTGAGACTACTAATTTTTACATATATCGAAAATTGTGCGGGTTCGAGAATGTCAAGATTACCCAATTGGCTCGAGGCGTGGCCGTGGGCAATGACATAGAATATACCGATGAGATTACGTTGGGCCGATCGTTGCTTCAGCGAACGCTTTTTTCCGATACCTTTAAGTCATGACACGTATGGAAAATGTGCTTTCAGATGGAGTGATCGGACTAAGAGCGTTGGAGCCTTCGGATCTTGATTGGTTGTACCGACATGAAAATGATGCCTCATTATGGAGCGTAGGAGTTACCATCGCGCCATATTCGCGTAAGCAATTATGGGATTATATCGAAAACTATGATGGCGACATATATTCGGCTCGTCAGTTGCGCATGATGGTTTCGGAATGCGAAACCGGTGAAGTTATAGGCGCTTTGGATCTTTTTGATTTCGATCCGGTGAATCGCAGATGCTCGATAGGTTTGCTTATCGACGTGTCGAGATCGTCGCATGGTTACGGGCGTCGTACTATGAAAATAGTTGAAAATTATGCGCGCGCTTGCCTTGGATTGCATCAGCTATGGTGCATAATACCGCAAGACAATGCGGCTTGCCGCCGATTGTTCGATACATTGGGATATAAAATAAGCGGATGTCTTAAGTCTTGGCTTAGAAGGGGAGAGTCGTATGCCGATGCATATGTGTATCAGCTGATTCTATGACCGTCAATCAGTCAATCGACATGATGTCGGCTTCGAACGTGTCGCGATTTATGGCGCGGGTTTTGAGCTTGTGTCGGTATGTATATATCGTATATACGCTGTAATTCAGTATTTGAGCTATGCGGGCGCTTTCGTCAATGCCGAGGCGCATGAATGCCAATATGCGCAGGTCGGTATTGAGACGTTCGTTGTCGGTAGGGGTTATGCGGCATTCTTCGCGTAGCAGAGCGTTGACTTTCTCAACAAAATTGGGATAGATATGCAGAAATGCATTGTCGAAAACTTGATAAAATTCGTGGCTTTGGTCTTCGATGAACTTACCTGAACGAGTCATTTTGTAAAGATCGTCTACGTTTCCGGTGCTGATTTTTCGATTGGCTATCTTGCAGAATTGATTCAGTTTGTCCATATATATCGAACACAGATTCAAGAATTGACTTATATAAGCCTCTTTTATGCGATTCGTTTCTTCGAGATGATTTTGCAGCAATTCCTGTTTATGAGCCTGTTTGCGTAGCGACGCGAGTACGAATATCAGAGCTATGACCGTCAGGGCCATTACTATCATGACCAAATATATGCGTCGTCTTGATGCATCGAGTTCCGATTGGTGTAGCGATTCGATCAACGGCAATGTCTCGGATACTTGCAGCATGCGCGATTCGGCGTGGCATTCCACGGCATTTTTTAGTGCGGAATACAGATATGTATGCGCTCTTTTTACGTCGTTTTTCTTCATCATCAGTTGCCCTAGTTCTTGCAGCGACGTGATTTCGAGCGTGGCACCCTTGATGTCGGATATGGCCGACAATGTGATGTAATACGTATAGTCGTTCATCGCATTTTCAGCTAATGCGATGTCGGCTATTATGTGGGTGGCGCGCGCGTAAAGATTATCGTCTTCGGGTAATTGTTCGATTAGACGTTTTAATATGGCTTTTGCTATTGAATGCTCGTTTTTATGATAATGATGTTCGCCAAGATTCAGCTGATGCCTGTGGCTCGATTCGGGTATTGATGTAAGAAGCAAAGCCTGGCATTCCATGGCTTTTGAATGATACATATCCTGAAAGTCCTTGAACGCGGGGTAAAAAGAACTCAAGTACGAGTACATCTGACGTCCGGAATCATAATATAATGGCAGTAATGAATCGGGTAACTCTTTAGGGTTGAAACTGTTGAATTCGGATAATGCCTCGGATATGAATCCACCCAACGGCAATAAGGCCATTCGTTCAATCCGGTATACGTTGGCAACTGCAGTGTCGCCTTGGTCAAAGGCCAACTCTATGCTTCGGGAATAGAACGTAAGAGCAGAGTCGTTATTGAATGATATGTATGCACGGGCAAGCATGGCCGACGTTGCGTGTACGTCGGGTTGTCGCGCGTATATTTCGTGAAGCGAATCGGTCAATGCCAGGCGTTTTGACATATATCGGTCGCTTTGAGCCAACTCGATGTCAAGCCTGCGAAGCACTTCGTTTACGTCATTGTCGCTTATGGCTATCGCTGCATGTGCCGGAGCATACCATATTGAAATGATATGAATTAATATGATTAGTTTTAATGCTTTAAGAAACTTAAAATCCATTGATCGTAGCGCGTATGGCGGTTAGCTTTTTCAATAAGTCGTTGAGTTGGCTGAGAGGAAGCATATTGGCCCCGTCGCTTTTGGCTACTGAGGGATTGGGATGCGTTTCGATGAATAATCCGTCAACGCCAACGGCTATGCCGGCACGTGCTATGGTTTCAATCAAATCGGGACGCCCGCCCGTTACGCCTGCTGTCTGATTGGGCTGTTGTAGTGAGTGCGTGGCATCGAGAATTACCGGACACTCGAATTTCTGCATTTCCGGTATGCCTCTGTAATCGACGACGAGATCCTGATAGCCGAATGTTACTCCGCGCTCGGTTACGGCCACGTCGTAGCCTCCGGCATCGCGTACTTTTTGAACGGCAAATTTCATTGCTTCGGGCGACAGGAACTGACCTTTCTTAATGTTAACGGTGCGACCGGTTTGCGCTGCCGCCACCAATAGGTCGGTCTGACGACATAAAAAAGCCGGTATTTGCAATACGTCGACATATTCGGCTGCCATCTGCGCCTCGTTTGCTGAATGAATGTCGGTAACTACCGGTATATGGAATGTTTCGCGTACCTTGCGAAGCGCTTTCAGAGCTTCTATGTCGCCTATGCCGGTAAACGAATCTATTCGCGAACGATTGGCTTTTCTGTATGAACCCTTGAATATATAGGGGATTTTCAAATCGCCGGTTATTTTTACTATTGTCTCTGCTATTTCAAGAGCCATAGCTTCGTTTTCGATTACGCAAGGGCCTGCGAGAAGAAAAAAGTTTGATGATTCGGGTAATATTTTCAGTTCCATAATTATTTGTTTTTTACCGGTTAAGTTGATCGATTATGTGGAATGTATCGCATGCCGTTATGGCAGCTGTTTCCGTGCGCAATCTGTTGTCGCCGAGCGAAACGGGAGTCCATCCGGCATCCAATGCCGTTTTTATTTCGTTTGGAGCAAAATCGCCCTCCGGGCCAATCATTATTATTGAAGATGTATTGGGCCTGTATTCCTTGACCAATGACTTTCGGGGTATGCTGCGGTCGCAATAGGCAATGAATCTGTCGCTATCGGCAAATCCGTTTATCACGTTCATTACGGGGGTCATCGGCGATATTTCAGGTAGCACTGATTTCAGTGATTGCTTCATTGCCGCAATTGCGATTTTCTCCAAACGTTCGATTTTAATCTCTTTTCGTTCGGAATGACTGCATAAAATGGGAATTATCCGGTTTACGCCTATTTCGGTCAGTTTTTCGACCATCCATTCCATGCGGTCAATATGTTTTGTCGGTGCTACTGCCACGATTATTTCTTGCTTCCATGACAACGGGGACTCAATGGTTTCGATTATTTCAACGGCTGTGTGCTTCTGATGGGCACTAACAATGCGGCATATGTATCGTAGTCCTGTTCCGTCAATCACTTCAATGTTGTCGCCTTCCTTCATTCGGAGCACTCTAATGCAATGCCCCGAGTCGCTTTCGGGAAGTGTGAGGGTCTTGACTATGTCAGGAGCAAAAAATTGAATCATAACGTATTTTGATGATATTGATTATTCGTGATCAATTTCTGTTTTCGCACACGTATCCGTCGGGATCAGCCGGATCAGCCGTCTCGACTTCATCGATGGTTTCGTGCTTGGGTCGCTTCGTGTCCTTAAAGAATATTATGAACAGTATGGCTACGACCAAAGCGTATCCGGCAAATATGAACCATGCCGTTTGCCAGTCGCCCATAAGAAATCCATCCTCGTTCCAATGGCAATAATGGTTTATGACCTGTCCGGCTGCAAGTGTTCCGATTGTGGCCCCAAGGCCGTTTGTCATCAGCATGAACAATCCTTGAGCCGATGCCTTGATTCTTGAATCGCACTCCTTGTCAATGAACAGGCCTCCCGATACATTGAAGAAATCGAACGCCACGCCATACACTACGCATGATGCAATGAACAATATTACGCCGGGGAATGCCGGATTGCCCAATCCAAAAAATGCGAAGCGTCCGACCCATGCAAACATCGCTATGGTCATTACCAACTTTATGCCATATCGGTTAAGAAAATACGGAATCAGCAGAATGCTTAGCGCTTCGGCTATCTGTGATAACGATATCAGCATCGTGGCATTATTGGCACCAAAGGTGTCGGCCATAGTCGGGTCGCCTTTAAAGCTCGTTATGAAAGGTATGGCATATCCGTTGGTTATCTGCAATGACATGCCTAAAAGCATTGAGAATAAAAAGAACAATGCTATTTTGCGCGTTTTGAACAATTTGAATGCATTTAGGCCCAATGTCTCTGATATTGATTGTGACGGTTTAGGCTCTATCTTGCAATGGGGCAACGATAAGCAGTAAACAAACAGCAATATGCCAAGTATTCCCGAGGTGAAAAATTGCATATATGTGTATTGAAACTTGCCGATGTTGTCGGTAAGCGTGAAGGTCAAATGCCCGTCGTCATTTAATGTGGCGCAGTTTACAAACCACATCGTAGCGATGAATCCGACTGTGCCGAACACTCTGATGGGAGGAAACGCCTTGATTGTATCGAGCCCGTGATTTCGTAATATTGAAAATGCCGTGGTATTCGACAGCGCAAGGGTGGGCATATAGAATGCCACGCTTATGGTGTAGATGGTGATGAACAGCATTTTGTCGGGATTTGGATTCATATAGCCGATGTAGCATAATAGAATCATGGCAGCCCCGGCTATGAGATGGCATATTCCGAGCAATCGCTGTGGCTGAACGTATCTATCGGCTATGACACCCATTATGGTAGGCATGAATATCGATACTATGCCTTGTATGGCATAAAACCATGCTATTTCGTCGCCCATACCTGCTCGTCCGAGATAATTTCCCATGCAGGTAAGATATGCTCCCCATACGGCAAATTCCAAGAAATTCATTATGGCCAAACGGGTCTTTATTGATGAAGCTGACATTTCGTTATTGATTTGGTTATGATGTGACGGTATGTATTATTTCAACAATATATGGTCATTGGTCATTCGATTGTGACGAATGGTCGTTTTGGCTACGTTTCCTGTTTAATATTTCGCTTACTTTGGCAGCTTCCTCGTATTGCTCCGTTTCGATCAGTTTGTTTAAGGTGCGTTCCAACTCTTCGATTGCATAATTTTCGAGCTTCGGCTTGCCTTCATTGGTTTCAGGCGAATTATGGCTTTCATCGTCCTCCTGCTGCTCATCGCCACGAACTTCCATTATGAATCCCGTCTCGTCGAGAATCTCTTTTGTGGTATATATTGGCGTTTGGGTGCGCATGGCAATTGCAATGGCATCGGATGTGCGTGAGTCGATGACAACTTGTCGTTCGCCATCTGAAAATGTGAGTTCGGATGAAAAAATGCCATCTTCAAACCGATATATGAACACCTCTTTTAGCTTTATGCCAAAAGCATGTGCAAAACTTACAAACAGATCGTGGGTCATGGGCCGTGGGGGTGTTATGCTCTCCATTTTGAGGGCTATCGATTGAGCCTCGGCCGCACCTATCACTACCGGAATGCGGTATGGACCGTCAACTTGAGCCAATATAAGGGCATATGCTCCGGTTTGTATTTGGCTATATGATATTCCCAATACCCTAAGTTTTATTCGATCGTTCATATTCAAAGATTACATTAATATGTTTCGTCCGGTTATTATTCCGCTTCCATAACAAATTTTTTTGTCACGGTCGTATATCACGGCAAATTGCCCCGGTGCTATGCCCTGTATTTTGTTTTCGCTTTCGATTACATATTCCGAATCCTCGATATGAGTCAGATGAGCGTCAGTGAAGTCGGGGGTATGGCGGTTTTTGAAGGTTATTGCCACGTTGTTGCAATTATCTTTCCATGGATTTTTCGAAATCCAGTGCATTTCATCGATATGCAGCGTGTTGCCATATTGCTTTTCGGTGTCATAACCGTTTGATACGTATATCACATTGTCATGTACGTTTTTCTTCACCACATACCAGGGGCCGCCGCTGAGTCCGAGGCCCTTGCGTTGGCCTATGGTATGAAACCAGAACCCATTGTGCTCACCGAGCTTCTTACCTGTCTCAATTTCTATTATGGCACCTTTTTTTGTCCCAAGATGTCGGCGTATGAAGTCGTTGTAGTTTATTTTTCCGAGAAAGCATATCCCTTGGCTGTCGCGGCGATATGCGTTAGGCATATTGGTCTCGATTGCAATTTCCCTAACTTTTGATTTTGGCAAATTGCCGAGCGGAAACATCAGGTGGGTTAACTGCGAATAATCTATTCGAGCCAAAAAGTCGGTTTGATCCTTTACCGGATCTATGGCTGTGCCAAGAAACGTGGTGCCGTCGATGTCGAGCGTGGTGGCATAATGCCCGGTAGCGGTTTTGTCGAACATATGACCCCAGCGTCGTTCAAAATACCCGAATTTAATGATCTTGTTGCACATTATGTCGGGATTCGGAGTCAGGCCCGATTTTACGGTACGCAGGGCGTATTCCATGACGTTCTCCCAATATTCTTCGTGGAGCGAAACCACGTCGAATGGCAGATTGTATTTTTTTGCTATGAATTGGCACATTTCAATGTCTTCTTCAGCCGAACAATCGCCTTCGTCGGTGTCGAGACCGATGCGTATATAAAATAGGTGAAGATCATGCCCGAGTTGCAGAAGCTGGTGTACGGCAACGGCACTATCTACGCCACCTGAAATTAGAACAGCTATTTTCATATATTCGATTATTTGAGTCGGTAACTAAACTTCGTCAAGTTCCTCGGACTCATCTTTTCCGCGAGAGTTTATTATGAAAATTGATATGAAATAATCCAACGATATTTTGCCCGGCCCGGCAATGAATATGAAGAAATATATGCCTATGAACATTATGGGCAGATATCCCGGCTGCGTGCTGTCGATGCCGTGCATAAGCGTATCGGGCATCAGATCATGCAGAATGTAATATTCGGCAGCTATCATTGACAATATGGGGGGAATGGTGGACAGGCGTGTCAGAAATCCAACCATTATCAATAGCGAGCATACGAGTTCGATTATTATCATAATTGTAAGGCAAGTAGGGGATGACAGGCCCAATATGGTAGGGAACGAGTCGCATATGCTTGAATAGCTGACCAGATGCCTTATGCCGAATTGCATGAACATAACGCCTACAAACAGACGCATGAACAGACGCGCCAAATTACTGTACGTATAGCCGGTGAAACGTAGAAACAGGTCGGCAATGAACTTACTTAAAGCTTTCATTTTTTTGTCGTTTGAAGTGAAAATGCGTTATGATTATTGATGGTTAGGCTTGCATCATAGCCTCGTTATGATCGCGATTACTTCATCTATGCCAATGTTTTTTGCTTGTATTACGTTGTTTTCGTCAATGAGATAAAACGAAGGTGTGTTACGTATGTCGTAAATCTCATCGGCATCGGGTGTGGCTCCGACGGCCCAGTTTTCGGGATATGTCTTCACGGCATCTTTCCAGGCATCGTCAGCTTCACCGGGGCATATTGAAACAACTCTCATGATTCCTTGCTTTTGAAGATACGATGCTTTTATGTCGGCATTTAATCTTGCCCTGGCCAAGCGGCAGTCGTCGCAGTCGGGGTCGTTGAAAAAGAGTACGGTTACCGAATAGGTGGTATCTGCCGCATATGTGCCCTGATTGCCATTGCGGTCGGTATATTTTAATTCCGGGGCAGGCATGCCTATCTGCGTCGACGATAGGATGCGCGCAAAATGTTCGAATCGCTGTTTGTTTGCCTTGTCTATTTTTTTGTTTTTCGCTACGGCGCGGGCAAACGGCAAATATAATTCGTCGCTCCAGAACTTGGCAGAGTCGCTATATAGGTATTCTTCAGCTTTTCGAGCTATGAACAGCAGATCGTTCGGCTGTTTCTCAAGTTTTTTCAGAAATTTGTCAATTGACATATACACGGTATCGGCCGTGGCATGCGGCATGAATGACAAATAGTCACTGAATGCGCCTGCCATCTTGGCGCGTGATGAAAAAGCTTTTTTCAGGTCGCAATAATCCCAAAAGTGATCTACGAGAAAGTTTGCTCTGCCTTGCAATGTGGAAATTGAGTCAGGCACAGTAGGATACTGGAAGTAAGTGGTCGGTGCTTGCGAATATGCAGAAATCGCAAGTAATCCTGAAAGCATTATAGCTGTGAAAAATCGTTTCATATGTTGTTGAATTGGTATTGGCATAAAATTTGCAATCACAAAGATAAAAATTATATGGCAAAATATATGTAAGCAATGACTTAAATTTAACTAATGTTTGAAATGTAGAAGAATTTAAATAAAATTCAACCATTATAGACTTTTGATTGTTAGAGTATAAAATCGCTAATGCTATTTATTTAAGATATTATGAATTTCAATAATTTTACAATTAAATCCCAGGAGGCCATACAGAAGGCCGTTGAGATCACTAAAGCCGAAGGCAATCAAGCGATCGAGCCGGTGCATCTGTTGAAGGGGGTGATTGCCGAAGGCGAATCGTTGATTAAATTCATATTCGCCAAGGTGGGAGCTAATGCCGTTCAGCTCAATGCCCAGCTTGACAGGGAAATATCTACACTTCCCAAAGTCTCCGGTGGCGAACCTTACTTAAGTCGCACATCGAACGACGTGTTGCAGAAAGCACTTGACGTAGCAAAATCGCAAGGCGATGAATATGTTACCATCGAAGCTATGCTGCTTGCATTGTTTGAAATCAATTCGCCCGCATCGTCAATATTGAAGGATGCCGGATTAAGCTCCAAGGAGCTGAAAAGCGCGATAGAGGAGCTGCGAAAAGGCAAGAAGGCTACCGATCAGAGCGCCGAGGATACATATAATGCACTGAATAAATATGCCATCAATCTTAATGAGCGCGCGCGCACCGGAAAGCTTGATCCGGTGATTGGCAGAGACGACGAGATACGCCGTGTGTTGCAGATTCTTAGTCGAAGGACAAAAAACAATCCGATGCTGATTGGCGAACCGGGTACAGGAAAGACGGCCATAGCCGAGGGGCTTGCCCAGAGAATAGTGCGCGGCGACGTGCCTGAAAATTTGCGCTCTAAACAAATATTTTCGCTCGACATGGGCGCTTTGGTGGCCGGAGCGAAATATAAGGGCGAATTCGAGGAACGACTCAAAGCCATAGTTAACGAAGTGACGCAGAGCGATGGCGAAATAATATTGTTCATCGATGAAATTCACACGCTCGTGGGCGCCGGTAAGGGCGAGGGTGCCATGGATGCGGCCAACATATTGAAACCGGCATTGGCAAGAGGCGAACTTAGGAGCATAGGTGCTACGACGCTTGATGAGTATCAGAAATACTTTGAGAAGGACAAGGCTCTTGAACGCCGTTTCCAGAAGGTAATGGTCAACGAGCCTGACGAAATGAGCGCCATAGCAATATTGAGAGGCTTGAAGGAGCGTTATGAAAACCATCATAAGGTGCGTATACGTGACGAGGCCATCATTGCTGCCGTTCAGTTGTCGGAGCGCTACATTACCGATCGTTTTCTGCCCGACAAGGCCATTGACCTAATCGACGAGGCCGCATCGAAACTGCGTCTCGAAATAGATTCCGTGCCTCAGGCTCTTGACGAAATAACCCGTATGATAGCTCAGAAGGAGATAGAACGAGAAGCCATAAAGCGCGAAGGCGACAAAGAGAAGGTAAAGGAGATAGAAAAAGACCTTGCCCAGATGCGTGAGGAAGAAAAGGAATACACTGCCAAGTGGAAGGCCGAAAAAGATTTGATAAATCGTATTCAACAAAACAAGATTGACATAGAGCAGCTGAATTTCGATGCCGAACGCGCCGAACGCGAAGGCGACTATGCAAAAGTAGCCGAAATCAGATATTCGAAAGTACAGCAGAAAGAAAAGGAGAATGCCGAAATACAGGAACAACTTAAAATGATGCAGGGCGAAAAGGCTCTGATAAAAGAAGAAGTTGACTCCGAGGACATTGCCGACGTAGTGTCGCGATGGACCGGCATACCCGTGAACAAGATGGTACAGAGCGAGAAGGAAAAGCTGCTTCATCTTGAGGAGGAACTCCATAATCGCGTGATAGGTCAGGAAGAAGCGATAAGGGCCATTGCCGACGCGGTGCGCAGGAGCCGTGCCGGTTTGAATGATCCGCGTCGACCCATAGGCTCGTTCATATTCCTTGGCACTACCGGCGTAGGTAAGACGGAGTTGGCCAAGGCGCTCGCCGAATATTTGTTTGACGATGAGAATATGATGACACGAATAGATATGAGCGAGTATCAGGAAAAGCATACCGTGTCGCGTCTCGTCGGAGCGCCTCCCGGATATGTAGGATACGACGAAGGCGGTCAGCTTACCGAGGCTGTCAGACGCAAGCCATACTCTGTGGTGCTGTTTGATGAGATTGAAAAAGCTCATCCCGACGTATTCAACATATTGTTGCAGGTACTTGATGACGGTCGTCTGACCGACAACAAAGGTCGACTCGTCAACTTCAAGAATACCATCATAATAATGACATCGAACATGGGGTCGTCGGTAATTCGAGACAATTTTGCAAAAATGACTCCTGAAAATCGTGACGAAGTCATTGAAAAGACCAAGGTTGAAGTCATTGAGATGCTAAAGCAGACCATCAGGCCTGAATTCTTGAATCGAATTGATGAAACCATAATGTTTACGCCTCTTAACGAACACGAAATAGAAGAAATAGTAGGATTGCAGATTCGTGGCGTACAGAAGATGCTTGCAAATAATGGAGTTAGGCTTGAAGTCACTCCATCAGCCCTTAAATTCCTTGCCGAAGAAGGTTACGATCCGGAATTTGGCGCTCGTCCGGTAAAGAGAGCCATTCACCGTTTGGTATTGAACCGTCTTTCAAAGGATATCCTTGCTCAGAAGGTCGATAAAGACCATCCTATCATAATTGATGTGGAGGGCGACGACCTTATATTTAAAAATTAGTTTTTATCAAATATTTAATTCTTAATCTTAATTTATTATGAAAAAGTTATTGTATTTATTGTTGGCACTTCCAATGCTTTTAGTGTCATGTAACGATGAGGATGATTTGCCTCAGGTAAAAATGTCGATCAACTATTCGGGTGCAGCCACTGTTGATGGCGAATTGTACGCAGTTCAGGGCGATACCATATACGTTGACAGCATTACTATTCAGCCGGTACGAGAAGGTAAACGCGCCAGCATTATATCGGTTTCTTATTATTGGGACGGATGGCTCATGGGCGTAGTTCCCCAGCCGCCATTTTCGGCAAGCATAGCCGTTACCGGTAATAAGGTGGGCAAGCACATATTGTCGATACAGATGCCGATAGTAGAGGATGGATGTGCGGCCGCTACCGCTTATACTTCATATACGGTAAATGTGGTTGCATCGCCTGAAGATATCCCCGGTGGCGGTGACGATTTCGGCGGATCAGACACAAGAACGCCAACCATACAGTAATAAGCACTTTTCCCAAATCTGTTTGGGGCCTATGATTTATCAGGTCGGAGACTATGGTTTCCGGCCTGATTTATTTTCATGCATTAACGCGTTGTTGAATTTTCGCCTCTCCTTATCGAAAAACCAACCCCACTTATTGAAGTACTTGATCATATTGGCCATATGCACTAACGTGAGCCGCAGATTGTGGTATGATGCTTGTGCATGGTGGTGTATTATGCTCCACATAGGCAAATATAACGTCTTGTAGTCTCTGTGGATGCGTCGGGTTATGTCAATGTCTTCGGGGTATAGGAAAAAGCGTTCGTCAAAGCCGCCCGATCGATTGAACGCTTCTGTACGAAACATCATGAAACTGCCCTGCATATATGGCACGTTTTGAGGCCTGTCGAGGTCGAGATGTTTCAGAAGGTAGCGATCGTTTCGACGTTTCGTCAATCTGTCGGGCAAAAATCGGCGGCCGATTAAGTCGAACGGGGTAGGGAGCATGCGGCATGAATATTGCGGAGTGTTGTCTGGGTTCAATACTTTCGGTTGCGCAATCCCCACATCGTCATGTCGCTCCATATATTCCACCATCTCGTCAATGACGTTTGGCTCGACGTTGACGTCGGGATTGATTACGAGGTGATATTTGTCAGAGCGCATTTTTACGGCCAGATTATGGGCTGCCCCATAGCCCACATTCTCATTGGGAACGTATGCTATGTCGGTTTCTTGCCTGCTGCACCAGGTTTCAGTGTCGACGCATCTTGAATTGTCGACCACCGTAATTGAACTTACGGATTTTGCTTTGGCCAATCCTTCGATGCATGTAGCCAAAGTGTCGATGGGTGTGTGATATGTCACGATCGAAACGCTCAGCATGGCTACATTCAATGTATCTGAAGAAACGATTATTTCTTAAGCTTGAACCCCGCGTTTATGCCGTCATATCCGTTTAAAAGCTTTGATACGCCTTGAACCGATGAATTGCCGGTGATCGCTCCGACTTTTTCCACTATGGTCATGAGTTTCGAAATGTCGAAGGTCAGGCTCATCGTCGAGCTCCCTGCTTTTGCTATGTTGGCATCAATTTTTCCGAGATTTATTTTTCCCGACATCTTAAAATTGAGGGTGAAATTATTGGGGCTGTTCTTGTCGGTTATCGGGGTTATGTTTCCTTTTAGGGTGCTGCGTCGCATATTGATGGTAAAGGTGCTATCATTGGCTATGGTCAGCGTAAGATTGGTTATTCCTGCGATTTTGTAATACGAGGCTAATTTTTGCTCCACCGTTTGCGAGGCGGCTGCACCACCGGCCTTTTTCAAAAGATTGTCGCTTTTAAATGTTACGGCTGGAGAACTGTATTTCCACGTGCCCGTTAGTTGCTTTATGTTAACTTCGTCAGATGAAATGAGGTTGCCTATGATGTCTCCCAACCCCGATGTCTTTTTTGATGCCGAGGTCGAATCTTTTTCGGCAAGGCTTGAAAGTATTGATCTTAAATCTTGGGCATTGGTTGATATTGAACAGGTTATGACGATGATGTATGCCGATATCCAAAGAATGAATTTTTTCATAATGTTTATTTGATTTTTATGATGTCACGTTATTTTGATAACTCGTCGCAAAGTTAGTTATTTTAGAGGTTGTTTAAAAACAAATGTGAAAGCCGGAGTCCATTCTCTTGAGGTGGATTTTGGGATGAATTTCAGTCACAATGCCGTGGCATTGTGACTGAAATTCAGCACGAAAGGCATCCAAGAGAATGGATGCGACAAAGCATTTTTTATAAACTCGACAAATAGATTTTTAATGAATATAAATATTAAAAAAAAGTTACCATAGGCCGAATGGATGCCTTTTTGGCTACCCTGTCCCTAATCTTCAGTTACAATGCCACAGCATTGCTCGTTCAGATTATGAACAGGTTAGTTCAAAAATACATCCACTCCGGCTTCACATTTGTTATTAAACAACCTCTTAAGCAAATGGCAGCAGCTCCGTTCACGTTTTTTGAGCAATCGATTTATTACAGAAATGTGGCATATCTTGCTAATGTGGCATTTAAGTGTTAATTTCGCGGCTTCGTTAACTATTTTATATGAATCTATGAATAAAATTATTGTATTCATTGCTGTCGTGGTGACAGCTTTTTCAGCAAGGGCTGAAGGTTATCAGATAAATACTTTGAGCGCAAAACAAGGCGGAATGGGACATGTTGGTGTCGCTATGAAATTGGGTTCTGAAAGTATGTTTTTCAATCCGGCCGGTTTGGCTTTTTCAAATAAAACCTTGGACATATCCGGTACGCTTACTGGCATAAAAGCCATCGGAACGGCTACCGTGAGCGGGGAAAAATTCAAGACTTGCAACGGCATAAGCACGCCAATATCGTTTAACGCGGCATTTAAGGTTTACGATAATCTGCAGGCAGGCGTTTCTTTTTATACCCCTTACGGAAGTAGCATAGATTGGTCGAACGATTGGCCCGGAGCAGTGCTCAATCAGAAAGTGAAACTGGCTACGTACACCATACAGCCCACTTTGTCATGGCGAATATTGCCAAAGCTGTCGGTTGGTGCCGCCCTGACAATGACATGGGGATCTGTCGATCTGTATAAGGGGTTGGTGTCGGCAAAGACGATGGATAGGGTTCTATCGGTTCTTGACGCTACCGGCGCATTGGCCTCGATGGGTATCGATCTGTCATATCGATTTGGCAACACGACTCCGGCATCGGTTAACTTGAACGGAACGGCCGATATGGCATTAGGGTTTCATGTAGGTGCCATGTATGACATATCGTCGCGCGTCACGGTCGGTGTGGACTACCGTTCGAAAGTGATGATGAAGGTCGGCTCGGGTGATGCATATGTCAACTATGCCAACGACATAGCCCGTGGCATATTGGAAAAAGATTTGCAAATGATCAATAGCGCCAATTTCAAGGCCGAAATGCCATGCCCGTATGTGTTGAATCTGGGAATATCATATAAGCCGATTGATCGATTGATCATTGCGGCCGATGCCCAGTTGACGGGATGGAAAACATATAAAACGCTTGAGATAGATTTCCTGAATGAAAAACTATCGTCGTTCAATCAGCACCTCATTAAAAATTATAGTAATGCATGGTGTTTCCATCTGGGAGCTGAATATGCGTTGACTTCTCGTTTTGACATTAGAACGGGAATGATGATAGATACGACGCCAATCGATAAAGATTATTATAATCCTGAAACGCCGGGTATGACTAAAATAGAACCTTCGGCTGGCTTTTCCTTCAAGCCGATACCCAATTTCTCAATAAATATGTCGTTCATGTATGTTGCAGGACTTGGCAAGAAGGATGCAAAATGCACTTATGTCGATTTGTTGGCGGCAAAGATGCCTGCGCTCCAACTTCCGGCTCAAGCCACTTTTGCGGCCGATTATAAAGTGCATGCTTTCGTGCCTTCGATAGGCGTATCGGTGGAATTTTGACCCGTTTTGATGTAAATGCACCGATTGAGCAAACATTAATATTGTTTTGTTGGTTTTAAAGAGCGAATATCTAACTTAAAAAAATGTATTGATTATGAAAAATTTGATTTTGTGCATTTTGGCCACGATGGTATTTGCTGCTTGTAGCGGAAATCGGTCGGTAGATGCCAATGAATCGGAAATAGCGTCAAAAATCGAAAAATGTAGCAATGCTGACAGCTTAAAGATTTACGTGGCCCAAGCTAAAGATTACGTTCAGACACTTATTGATGAAGGCAAGGTCGAAGAAGCCAAAATTTATTTGGATAAAATAGAGCCGGTGGTTTCGAAATATGCTCCGGCATTGTCAAGTTCGCTGGCATCGTTAAAAGCCACAATGGGCAAGGTGTCGGATAAGGCCGTCAATGCAGCCGACAGTATGGATGCCAAGGTCGACGGCATAAATGCCAAAGTAGACGATGCCAAAGAGGCCGTTGCTGATACTTTGTCGGCAACGTCTGAAAAGGTTAAAGATGCTTCGGGCAAATTGATTGATAAGGCTAAAGAGAAATCATCGGAAATAGTAGATAAAACCAAAGAAAAGGTTGGCGACGTAGTCGACAAGACCAAAAAGAAAACTACCGATATAATCGACAAGACAAAGGATAAGACCGAAGATGCAGCTAAAGAAGCTTCGGATAAGGTGAAGAAAATACTTTAATTGTCATTGGAATATTAATAACGAAGGGCTCGACGAATATGAAACTGTTTCGTCGAGCCCTTTATCTGTATTGTTAGGTGTATTCTATTCGTTTTTGGCCGGGAGCGCCGACTTTATTTCGTCATAGCTCTGCTGCATAATGTCAGATAGAACGAATCCACCTTCAGGAGGATTGATAGGCTTATGTATGGTTAGTTTGATATGCCCCCACAATGGTAGCTTCTTGAATCGGGGCAGCACTTTGAATGCGCCGTCGATGGTTAGCGGAACTATCGGTAAGTTGAATTCCGTAGCTAACAGAAACGCTCCTTTTTTGAATTTTCGCATGTCGCCATCCCAGGTTCTCGCTCCTTCGGGGAAAACCACTACCGACATGCCTCCACGTAGCAATTGCTCGGCGCGTTCCATGGTGTGGCGCAGAGCCGACGTCGATGATTTATCCACATATATTTGTTTGGCTGTCTCGCAAGCATACCCGACAAGTGGAATTTTTCGCAATTCCTTTTTCATCATCCATCTGAAATTATGGCCAAGGTAGCCGTAAATGGTGAAAATGTCGTATGCACTTTGATGATTGGCTACAAACATGTACGATGTGTTTGCGTCAATGTTGTCGCGCCCTTCTACGCTTACCTTAACCAATGCTATGCGGCACATAATCTTCGACCATATTACTTCGGGGTAATATCCCCACCATTTGCCACCTCCGGCAATCGATCCTATGATGGTTGACAACGCCGTTATGACTGTGGCCACCAGCATTACGGGCAGCATTATCAAAAATTGGTATATGCGATATACGTATATCATTGGGTAATGAAGTTTTTGAGTATTTGATGCAAAATTACGCTACATTTACTGATTTTGCAATAAGTATTGACTGAAAATGGATAACCGATAGAACGAAACTTAAAATGACATTGTTTTAAAGTCAGGTACGTTTCTGAAATGTCAAATTAACATATTCTATAAATGATGAAAAAATTACACACAATTGCATCAATGACAACATTGGCGTTGCTGTCGTCCGCTTCGTTATACGCTCAGTCGTCGAAAGAGCTTCCCGACACGTTTCTGTTGCCCGAAAAGGCCGTCGTTATATCAGGTGATAAAACAGCCGGACGACCACTCGTAGCCATACTTTATGATCAGAGCGATTTGCACTATTCTGATCCGCGCGCTCCACGATTTCTTTTTTTAGACAAAAAAGGTAAGGTGGCGTTAGGCATTGGCGGTTATGTCAAAGGTACGTTGCAATACGATATGGATGGCGCCATCGACAATGGGGCGAGCTTTTCCATTTATGATATCCCCGTGCCGTTGAATCCTGCTTTGCGAAATCAATATTATGCGAATGCCAACCATTCTACCATATTCCTTCAGCTTGTGGGCAAAAGTGAGAAGTTCGGATATTATCAAGCATACATACAGACTAACTTCTCCGGAAATGGCCCCGATGGTTATGGTCTGAAGCTTAAGCAGGCATATCTTAGTTTGGGATATGTAATGGCCGGCCTTACGCGAAGCACTTTTGTGGATGGCGCTGCCGGTACGCCTACCATAGACGATCAGGGTCCGGCGGGAGAAATGAGTGCTACCAATATAATATTGCAGTACAAGCCTCAATTCAATCGCAATTGGAGTGGCGCAATATCGGTTGAAATGCCCGAAGCGAATTATAGTACCAATGCCGACGTTGAAAGCATCAAGCAGCGCGTTCCCGACATACCCGTACACGTTCAATATGCGTGGGGCAATAATAGCCATGTGAGGGTGTCGGCTTTGATGCGTAATCTTTCGTATCGAAATTTGTTGGCCTCTGAAAATAAATTCGTTTTTGGTTGGGCTGCACAGCTTAGTGGCGTGGTCAATTTCGACCGTGGCTTGTCGTTATACTATCAAGGCGCTTACGGAAAGGGATATGCAAGATATGTGAATGATTTGTCGGATCGTGGGTACGATCTTATACCTTGTGGCACGACGGGCGAAATGAAGGCTCCGGAAATGATGAATTTCGAAGTTGGCCTCAAAAAGGCATTCGCTTCAAATTTCTTCATGGCTGCGTCATATAGCCAGGCCCGTGTTTACGGACAACAGGTGCTCGGAGGCGATGCCTACCGTTATGGCCAATATGTATCGGTGAGCGGATTTTACGACATAGTGCCCGATTTGAGGGTCGGACTGGAGTACCTCTATGGCAACAGAGCTAATTTGGATGGCAGTCACGGACATGCCAATAGAATAGAAGGATTGTTGCAATTTAGCTTTTGACGCGTAGATGCGTCGTGTGCGTTTGACGAGTGTCGCGTACGCCTATTCGACAATCAGAAGATATAATTATAATGTCGTCGGTTCCTTAAACGGGATCGGCGACGTTTATTTCTGTAAAAATGAGTAATTTTGCCAATCATTAATGATTGATTATAAAAATGTCGCATATCACCAATTCGTTTGTGCCTCCAATTTCGACTAAAAGAGGGCTTATTTCATTGTCGCCGATGCTGGTTTTCTTGATTATGTATCTTGTGGTATCGTTGATTATAGGCGATTTTTATCGAATGCCTATGTCGGTGGCACTGCTCGTTGCGTCGGTATGTGCGGTTTTGATATATCGATCTGTGCCATTGGCAAAGCGCATAGAAGTGTTTTCGCGGGCGGCCGGAACGCCGAATGTCATATATATGATATGGATATTCATTTTGGCAGGTGCATTCGCCTCGTTGGCAAAAGGAGTAGGGGCCATTGATGCCACCGTGAAAATGACTCTGTATGTATTTCCGGTTGAGTATGTGATACCGGGATTGTTTGTGGCGGCATGCTTCGTCTCGTTGTCTATCGGCACATCCGTTGGTACGGTCGTGGCCCTTACGCCATTGGCCGTGGAACTCGCCGCCGTGTGCGGCGACAGCTTGCCGTTGTTTGTGGGCATAGTGCTTGGCGGTGCCTTTTTCGGCGATAACCTGTCGTTCATATCCGATACGACCATTGCGGCTACGCGCACTCAAGGGTGCTCAATGAGCGATAAATTCAAGGCAAACGTATGGATAACTGTTCCGGCGGCTGTTATTACCATTATAATATACATATTGATGAGCCCTGATGCATTGGCTACCGATATGGGTGACATCGATAATATATCCTTAATACTGCCATATATGGTTGTAATAATATTGGCAATAATGGGAGTCAATGTTACGGTAGTACTTACTTCAGGCATAATATGTGCGCTTATCGTAGGCCTCATGTCGGGGGGTGCCATAATGGATATGGTAGGATTTATAGGCGATGGCATCGATTCGATGGGAAATCTGATTATTGTTACCGCTATGGCTGCCGGCGTGCTTGGCATTGTTAAGGAGTGTGGTGGCATAAACTACATATTGCAGTTTCTCACTCGCCATGTGTCAGGCGTTCGAGGTGCACAGACTTGCATTGCCATATTGGTAGGTTTGGTCAATGTATGTACTGCCAATAACACCGTTGCCATAATAACCGTGGGGTCGATAAGCAAAGAAATTGCCGATCGGTTTGGCGTGGATCCGCGTAAGAGCGCAAGCTTGCTCGACACCTGCTCGTGCATAGTGCAGTGCATTATACCTTATGGGGCGCAAACATTGTTGGCCACATCGCTTGCCGGCATATCACCTGCGGCACCATTTCCGTATTTGTATTATCCATGGGCTTTGGCGTTTGTGGTGGCGCTATCTGTCATATTCTTGTTCCCGAGGCATCTATCTAAAGCAATCAAGGCATGAATGCCTGTTGGCATATGACGGTATGCCTTCATGCTTATTTATATCTTCAGAAACGACGCGTTTGACGGCGATTCTGAACGTTTGATTACCGTATCTTTAAATTAAATTTCGGTTACATTGTAATTTTTTGCGTACATTTGCGTCAAATGTATGAACGTTAGCAAAAACTCGTAAGTAAAAACTCACGTAAGTATATATAATTAAATCATTAAACCAAATGAAAAAAGTTTTTAAACTTTTGTCATTCTTCTTAGTAGGAATGATGATGTTGCCGACAATGGCATATTCTCAGCAGATGCCGAAATTGCCGGTCGACAAAGATGTGCGCATTGGCAAGCTGCCTAATGGCTTGACTTATTATTTGCGCCATAATGAATATCCCAAAGGACAGGCTGACTTTTACATAGCCCAAAAGGTCGGATCTATTCTTGAAGAAGACAATCAGCGTGGATTGGCACATTTCTTGGAGCATATGTGCTTTAATGGTACTACCCATTATCCCGGAAAAAATATGATAAATTATCTCGAGTCGGTAGGCGTTAAATTCGGAGTCAATCTTAATGCCACAACCGATGTGGATGAGACCATCTATCATATGAATAACGTGCCCGTGGCCCGTGAAGGTGTTCAGGATTCATGCTTGTTGGTGCTCCACGATTGGGCTAACGACCTTCTGCTTGAACCGGAGGAAATAGATGCCGAACGCGCCGTGATACACGAAGAATGGCGTAGGTCAACTACCGGACAAATGCGTATATTGGAAAAACTGCTTCCCGTCATGTTCCCCGGCGATCGTTATGGTTATCGTTTGCCCATCGGAACCATGGAGGTTGTGGATAATTTCCCCTATCAGGCACTTCGCGACTACTACGAAAAGTGGTATCGTCCAGATTTGCAGGGCATCATAGTGGTAGGTGACATCGACGTGGATCGTATCGAGAATAAGATCAAGGAAATGTTCTCAGACATAAAGATGCCTGAAAATCCTGCCGAACGTGTGTATTTCCCGGTATCGGACAATAAGGGTACGATATATGCCATTGGCCATGATACGGAGCAGCAGAATGCAATAGTACAGCTTATTATTAAGATGGAGTCATTCCCCGACAGCTTGAAGAATACTCCTGCATATTATGCACAAGAATATCTTAAAAATATGATATCTTCGATGCTTAATACTCGCCTTGACGACATTTCTTCAAAACCTGACGCTCCGTTCGGAGCCGCCGGAGTTAGCTTGGGCGGAATGTTGCTTGCCGGAAAAACCAAGGACGCGTTGACAATCTTCGCTCTTGCCAAAGACGGCAATTTGCCTTCGGCCATAGCCGCTACATATCGCGAATTGCTTCGCGCGGCAAGGGGCGGTTTCACGGTAACTGAATATGATCGTGCAAAAAGCGAATATTTGTCGCGCCTCGAAACTCAATACAACAATCGTAACAAGCGCGAAAATGCTTCGTATTCGAGAGAGTATGTAAGAAGTTTCCTTGACAATGAACCCATACCCGGCATCGAAGCGGAATATCAGATGATGCAGATGATTGCAAACTCAGTGCCCGTACAGGCCATAAATCAAGTGTTGCCGCAGATGATAACCGAGGACAATCGCATACTTCTTGCAATGTTGCCCGAAAAAGAAGGTTTCACCTGTCCTACCGACGATGACTTTGCCAAAGCTCTTGCTGCCGTTGATGGCGAAACCATAGAGCCATTCGTTGACGACGTGAAAAGCGAACCGTTGATACCTCAATTGCCTGCTCCCGGAAGCATCACCTCAGTAAAGGATCTGCCTATGTGGGGTGCCGTTGAATGGAAGTTGTCGAATGGTGCTACGGTAATACTTAAAAAGACTAATTTCAAAGACGATGAAATTGTGATGTCGGCTTCCGCAAAGGGCGGTTATTCGAAATTTGATGATTCGTATGCCAACAGCATGATATTCATGCCCTTTGTGATAAATCAGAACGGCTTGGGTACATACTCATATTCCGACATACAGAAATACCTTGCCGGCAAGCAGGCAAACATAGCCATATCTTGGTCAAATGATTTGAGGAATATTTCGGGTAGAACCATTCCCAAAGATATTCCAACCTTGATGGAATTGATATATATGACGTTTGCCGATTACAACCTGACTCAAGATGAGTTTGTTGCAACGCAGAACACTTATTCGGGCCTTTATCACAATCAGGAATCGAATCCCGAATACATATTCCAGACCAAGTTGCTGGAAACGTTGTTCAACTCGCCTCGTATGAAGTTCGTTTCGGTTGATGCCATAAAAGGTGCAAGCCGCGACCAGATAGTTGAAATAACCAAAGCCATGACTGCCAATGCGGCTGATTATACGTTCACATTCATTGGCAACATTGATCTCGATGCAATGAAGCCGCTTGTCGAACAATACATAGCATCGTTGCCCGGCAACGCCAAAACAGCCGTGAAGAAGATGCCTGCTCCCAATAAAGACCTGAGCATAAAGGGTGGCAAGGGCGTAGACACCTTTACTGCAAAGATGGAAACTCCGCAAACGCAAGCAGCCATCGTTGAATGGGGCGATATGCCTTATACAATGAAGAATTCGATATTGGCTTCGGTTGCAGGTCAGATTCTTTCGAAGCGTTTGATTGATATCGTGCGCGAAAAGGAAGGTGCGGTATATTCTATCAGTGCAAATGGCAGCATGTCGCGTGCCGGCGGAAATCCGGTCGTATTTGAATCGGCATTCCCCATGAAACCTGAAATGAAGGATAAAGTGTTGACGATTATTGAAGAACAGATCAACGACCTGACCAAGAACGTATCGACTGAGGAATTGGCCAAAGTCAAGGAATATATGGTTAAGGCTTTCACTGAAAACAAGGAGAAAAATCAGGCTTGGCTTAGTGCCATAAATGGTTGGACAATCAATAATGTTGATACATTCAACGGTAATGTTGAACTTGTTAACGGCATAACCGAAAAAGACGTTATGGACTTTATGAAAAACGTCAACAAGCAGAATAATTACCGTGTAGTTATTCTTGATCCCGAAAAATAAAGATTTCGATTAAATAGATCGAATG
The DNA here is from genome assembly GCA_017621225.1 of Muribaculaceae bacterium. Lineage (GTDB taxonomy): Bacteria > Bacteroidota > Bacteroidia > Bacteroidales > Muribaculaceae > Paramuribaculum. The sequence continues at coordinate 28,409 of JAGATN010000021.1, forward strand.
ACATAATAAAAATCAGGCTCCACTCGGATGAATTCGAATGGAGCCTGATTTTTTTATCGTATTATTCAGCTTATTCAGCGTGTCGGGGGGCATTCCTTCGATATCGATAATACGGAATTGTAATAACGTTTGTCGTCGGTTACCTCTCGTCCTATGAAAGATGGTTTGTCGAATTGCGATTCGGGCGTGTAGAGCTCTATTTCGGCAACTGTCAGCCCCTCGAGATGACCATGGAATTCATCGATCTCCCATCCGTTGTAGTAATATCGGGTCTTATCTATAATGGGAGTCTTTGCGCAACGGTCCATTATCTCTTTCGCGTCATGGCAAGGTATCTCATATTCCCATTCGTCGCGAGTGGCATTTGAGGTTATGCCTTTTATCGTAATGAATGCTTTTGAATCCATTATCCTTACCCTGACCGTGGCATTTGGATCGGTTGATATGTATGCTTGGGTTATATGCACGCTACGAATGGCCGATTTGCGATATTGGTCGTTGAGAACTAAAAATTTACGTTCTATTTCTTTGCCCATATTTGTGAAAAGTGTTGGTTTGGTCGCAAAATTAATGAAAAAGAAATGATTGAAAGCAAAAATAGCTGAACATACGGGCTAAAATATTGCCTAATCGCTTCATTTGGATTACCTTTGTTGCTCATAAACATTGAATAATATGGTAAATATCGGAAAATACAACCGATTGAAAGTGGTTAAGCTCGTGGATTTCGGGGCTTATCTCGATGGTGGAAATGGAGTTGAAATTCTGTTGCCGGCAAAATACATAGGCGCTCCGCTTAATGTCGGCGAGGAAATAGAGGTGTTCATTTACACCGACTCGGAGGACCGGCTTATAGCTACTACCGAGCGCCCGCTCGCCACGGTAGGGGAGTTTGCCTATCTTGAAGTCGTTGCCGTAAATAAGGTAGGCGCATTTCTTGATTGGGGGCTTCTTAAAAATCTGTTAGTGCCGTTTAGTGAACAAAAGGTGCGTATGCGTCCCGGAATGGTTTATCTGGTGTACGTGTATCTCGACGATGTTTCGAAAAGGGTTGCCGCGTCAGCTAAAATAGATAAATTCATTGGCAATAAGTTCCCCGTGTGTCATTCCGGAGATCGAGTCAAGTCGTTAGTGTATCAGCACACCGAAATAGGCTACAAGTGCATTGTCGACAATTTATATCACGGTATGTTGTACGATAATGAGCTGTATGATTCCATGGTATTGGGCGACACCGTAATGGCCTATGTGAAGCAAGTTCGCGATGACGGGAAAATAGACCTTACATTAAAAGATCGAACCGTCGAACGCATACCCGAATTAGCCGATAAAATGCTTGAAATCATAACCGATTGCGGCAAACTGGAGCTGACGGATAAGTCAGACCCCGAAATTATAAAACGACAATTGCATTGTAGCAAAAAAGATTTTAAAAAGGCCGTAGGGCTGCTTTTAAGGACTCAAAAAATACAATTATTGGATGATGGAATTGTACTTTTTGCACGAAATTAGAGGAAATGTGAATTTTTTTTGCCAACTTTGCAGATATATTAGGATATCCGATAACCAATCATAACGAAATGGAGTTTTCCGCAGAACAAATTGCCGGTCTTGTAAACGGTTGCGTTGAAGGAGATGGCAGCGTAAAAATCAGCACTTTCGCCAAAATAGAAGAAGGCCATGAAGGCGCTATTTCATTCTTGGCTAATCCAAAGTATACCCAATACATATACACTACCAAATCATCGGCAGTTCTTGTCGCGAGGGATTTTGTGCCCGAGCACCCCGTATCAGCTACCCTGATAAGAGTCGACGATCCATATGCCACGGTGGCCAACTTGCTTAAAATGGTGAGTGAAATGATGGTTCCAAAACCTGTCGGCATAGAGCAGCCTGTATATCTGTCGGCCGGCGTAGAGGTGCCTGACGATGCTTATGTAGGCGCGTTTGCCTATATCGGCAAGGGCGTGAAACTTGGCAAGGGGGTTAAGATATATCCCCACGTCTATCTTGGCGACGGCGTGGAAGTCGGTGATGGCACCATTCTCTATTCCGGCGTAAAAGTGTATTACGGATGTAAGATTGGTAGTCGTTGCATACTCCACTCGGGAGCCGTGATAGGTGGCGACGGATTCGGATTCGCTCCGGTCGACGGCCATTATGAAAAGATACCGCAGATAGGCAACGTAGTGATAGAGGACGATGTAGAAATCGGAGCCAATACAACCGTCGATCGTGCCATGATGGGCTGCACTCGCATAGGTAAGGGTGTGAAGCTCGATAATTTGATCATGATTGCTCATAATTGTCAAGTTGGCGAGTCGACTGTGATGGCTGCGCAGGCGGGAGTGGCCGGCTCAACCAAAGTAGGTAAGCACTGTATGATTGGCGGACAGGTAGGCCTTGCCGGACACATACACGTAGGCGACGGGGCCGAAATTGCCGCTCAATCGGGCATGCACAAGGATGTGGCTCCGAATGCACGCTTATTCGGTTCGCCCGCAATGGATTTGCGCGAATATGGCCGACAGGCATTGAACATAAGAAAATTGCCTGACCTGTATTCGAAAGTCAAAGAGCTTGAACGTACTGTTGCAGAATTAAAAAAATAACCAATCATATTACGGTTTAAAATATGAAGCAAATTACACTTAAGGCACCTTTTTCGGTGCAAGGCAAGGGCCTTCATACGGGCAAAGTGATTAAAGCCGAATTCTTGCCGGCTCAAGATAACTATGGATTCAAAATGCAACGTGTCGACCTCGAAGGTGAGCCGATAATCGATGCATTGGCTGAAAACGTGGTAAGCACCACCCGTGGCACCGTGATAGCCAAGGGCGACGTATCGGTAAGTACAATCGAACACGCTCTCGCCGCTCTCTATGCGGCCGGTATCGACAACTGTCTGGTGCGTCTTGACGGTCCTGAAATGCCCATACTCGACGGAAGCGCCAAGGTATATTGTGAAAATATAGCCGAAGTGGGTGTCGTAGAGCAGAAGGCGGACAAGGATTTCTATCTTGTAAAGCAAAAAATAGAAGTCACTGACGAGGCTACCGGCGCATCGATTGTGGTTCTTCCCGATTCCGACTTCAGTATTGACGTTATGGTTCAATACGATTCGCCCGTGCTTAACAATCAATTTGCATCGCTCGACAAGATGGAAGATTTCCCCGCTGAAATATCGGCTTGCCGAACATTTGTATTCGTAAGGGAAATAGAACCTCTTGTAAAAGGTAATCTTATAAAAGGTGGCGATCTTGAAAATGCCGTCGTGATATACGACTCAAACATCGAAAAGACTGAATTGGATCGTTTGGCCGATCTTATGGGTGTGCCTCATAAGAATGTGGATAAATTCGGATACATACAGGAGATTCCGCTCGTAGCCGAGAACGAACCCGCACGTCACAAATTGATGGATGTGATAGGCGATCTTGCACTCATCGGCAGGCCGCTTAAGGGTAAGGTCATAGCTACTCGTCCCGGTCATTCGATTAATACCACTTTTGCCAAAAAGATACGTCGCGAAATAAAGCGTCAGGATATCCAAGCTCCGGTATACGATCCGAATAAGGAACCTATAATGGACAATAACACCATACGCGAGTTGCTGCCGCACCGCTATCCGTTCCTTTTGGTCGACAAAATAATAGAGAAGGGCGAAAACTACATAGTAGGAGTGAAGAACATTACTGCAAACGAACCATTCTTCACCGGTCACTTCCCCCAGGAACCTGTGCTACCCGGCGTATTGCAGATCGAAGCCATGGCTCAGACCGGCGGTCTGCTCGTACTGAGCACGGTGGATGATCCGGAACATTATTCCACCTATTTTATGAAAATCGACAATGTTAAGTTCCGTCAGAAGGTGGTTCCGGGCGATACGCTGATATTCCATCTTTCGTTTATGACCGAATTGCGTCGCGGATGCGCCGTAATGAAAGGATATGCATTCGTCGGTGAAAAAATAGTATCGGAATGCGAATTTATGGCACAGATAATTAAGAACAAATAACCTTTATTTTTTAGTAATATGAAACAACCGTTAGCATACATACATCCGGCAGCCAAGATTGCTCCCAGTGTCGTTATCGACCCGTTCGTCACCATTGAAGAAAACGTGGAAATAGGTGAGGGCACTCGCATTGGAAGCAATGTTACCATCATGTCCGGAGCACGTATTGGTAAAAATTGCACCATATTTCCCGGCGCGGTGATATCGGGCATTCCCCAGGACCTAAAGTTCAGAGGCGAGGACACAGTTGCAATAATCGGCGACAACACGACTATTCGCGAATGCGTTACGATCAATCGCGGTACGGCCTCGAAGGGGAAGACCATCGTAGGTAGCAATTGCCTTATCATGGCATATTCGCACGTGGCTCATGACTGTGTGATAGGCGACCATGTGATAATGTCGAATGCCACGCAGATAGCAGGTGAAGTAGTGGTCGACAATTATGCCGTGATTGGTGGTGGAGCCTTGATACATCAGTTCTGCCATATCGGTCCGCACGTCATGATTCAGGGCGGAGCGTTGGTCAACAAAGATATTCCCCCTTATGTGAAGGCTGCTCGTGAACCGATAGCCTATGCGGGCGTGAACTCCATCGGGTTGCGACGCAGAGGTTTTTCGAGCGAAGTGATTCGTGAAATACAGGAAATATATCGCTATCTGTACCTGTCGGGGCTTAACAATACTGATGCCGTAGAGCGAATCGAAGCTGAACTTCCGGCTACCAAAGAACGCGATGAAATAATATTGTTCGTACGAAATGCCAAGCGCGGCATAATACGCGGTTACGTATGATATAGCCTTAAGGCTTTGACAATATGAAATTTGACCGGCTTGTACATCTGATGTATCAGCCGGTCAAATATTTTATACGGTGTCGCGAATGGCGTGGCGGAGTGCGTGCCTATTATCCGCGATTACTTCTTTTGCGTATGTATGTGTGGCTCTCGGTTATCAGTATGTCGACAGGCACGTCGTATTCATCCGTTTCAATGTCGTCGACTACTTGAAAATCGTAGGCTATGCCTACTCTCAGGGCTTTTGAGCCGGCAAGCAGGCGGTCGTAATAACCTTTTCCACGGCCCACTCTGTTGCAGTTTCTGTCGTATGCAACGGCAGGCACCACTATCATCTCAATTGACGATATGTCGGTAGTGTCGTCGCCCTGTGGTTCTTCGATCTGAAACGCACCGAGGCTTAACTTGCTTTGGTCGAACGGCAGTATTTCGAGATTCAATCCATTTACGCGAGGCAGAAAGAAGCTTTTTCGCTTATCCCACTTTTTTATGAATTTTATGGTCGAAAGTTCGTCGGGCAAGGAGTGATACATAAGTATGCGATTCGACATTATGAAAGCGGCAAGCTTTTCAAGTTGGTCAAATACTTTATCGGCGGCTATGGCCTTGTCCTCATTTGTCAGTAAGGCCTTATTGGCCCTTATTCGATGTCGAATCTCATCTTTTTTCATATCGAGTGTCAATTGTCGGTTACGGCAATGGGATATTTGGCATTGCCTTCGTTGAATTCCTGAAGCGCACGATCGATGGTGGTATCTGATTGGTTCAATACCTTATAGTATTCCGATGAGCCAAGGATGTCGCGTGCTATCAGCGCTTTCAATAAATTAACAATTAAGTTTCTCGAAATGTTTATGTAATACCAACGTGGGGCTATGTTGCCGTTGGCGTTTGCGTACGTGGCAAATGAATACAAAAGCGAATCTTCATTTGGCAGGAGACTGATCAGCTCGTCGGCCGACTTTGCTTCTTTGAGCTGATCGCGATTGGCATCGGCAAAGTCAAATGCAAACTTGTGCAACAAACCGGCATTTAGCACCTTGATGTAATACGATGTAAGTCCGGTGGTGTCGTTCGGAACGTATATGTCGGGCATTATGCCTCCTCCGCCATACACGGGGCGTCCGCCGAGGGTGTGATAGGTCTGAGTGGTGTCGAGCTTCACGCTGTCGCGCGAAAATCCTTCTCCGTGTTGATATCTTGAATTTATCTCGTTGTCATATGCATCGATGGCACCTCGGGTATATTCCTTTTGTATGCAGCGACCCGAAGGCGTGTAGTAGCGGCCTGTGGTAAGGCGTATTGCGCTGCTGTCGGATAGCTCGATCTGTCGTTGAACCAAGCCTTTGCCAAACGATCGGCGGCCTACTATAAGTCCTCTGTCATTATCCTGTATGGCACCGGCGAAAATCTCGCTTGCGCTTGCTGAATATTCGTCGAGCAGCACTATTATGTCCTCGTTCTGGAACGATCCGCTGCCGTCGCTGCCTACGCTCGTTTCGGAGTACGATGTGCGTCCGTGCGTGGCCACGATGGGTTGCCCTGTCGGAAGGAACTCGTTGGCCATAAGTATGGCCATTTCCATGAATCCGCCTGTGTTGCTGCGCAAATCGATCATATATTTCGTGGCGCCTTTTGATTTCAGGTCAACCAATGAATTAAGAAATTCCGAATATGTAGTGCGTCCGAATTTGTTTACTTTTATGTATCCGATGCTGTCGTTCATTAAATATGAAGCATCGATCGATGTCACGGGGATTTCGCCGCGCGTCACCTCATATGTGAATAGTTCGGGAGAGTTTGAACGTTGTATTCCGAGTTTCACCTTGGTATCACGCTCTCCGCGCAGCGTTTTCAGCACTTTTTCCTGTGGCCATTTCTGACCTGCTGCCAAAGAGTCGTTTATGGTTATGATTCTGTCGCCGGGAAGCAATCCTACTTTTTCAGACGGGCCACCCGATATTACCTCCAATACCTTTATGGTATCGGTGAGCATGTTGAACTGTATGCCTATTCCGCAAAATGATCCTTCCAGTTCTTCGTTGACCGATTGTAGCGACTCGGACGGTATGTATGACGTGTGTGGATCGAGTTTCGACAATATGTCGGGAATTGATGCTTCTATCAGACTGTCTATGTCGACATCGTCAACGTAATCCGATTCTATTAGCCCCATTATGGTGCCTATTTTATCGCTTGACGAATCGTTAAAGGTCGAATTTACAAATCTATTGCCAATCCAAATGCCGGCTCCGAGGGCTGTGGCTACGGTCAAAGGCATCCAAACCTTGGCTTTTTTTAATTTGTTTGTCATTTTGGAATTTAGAAGATACTATTTTTTGTTGATTAAGAATGTATGCTTTTTTTTTATGCGTCGTATGAGTGACGGTGGTTTGCTGCCAATGTGTGTCAATCCGGTAGATGCACGCATTCAACGTCGGCACGTTTTAATAAATCGATACCGTCGCAAATGCGATAGAGTTCGCTGAATACCACTCGCGAAATTCCTGCCTGAATTATTAGTTTGGCGCATTCCATACAAGGCGATGCCGTGACATACAATGTAGATCCGAGACTCGAATTATTGCTGCGTGCCACCTTGGTTATTGCATTGGCTTCGGCATGCAGTACGTATGGTTTGGTTGTTCCTGTTTCATCCTCGCATACGTTTTCGAATTTAGCCGGTGTGCCATTGAATCCGTCAGATATTATCATCTGATCCTTTACCAAAAGAGCACCAACTTGTCGGCGTTGGCAATATGAATTTTCTGCCCATATTTTCGCCATACGTAAATATCGGCGGTCGAGCGTTTCCTGCTTGACATTTTGTACCATATCGTAGTGTTTGATCTTTGTACTACAAAGGTACATAGAATTTATTTAAAAAGTAAGCATCGATTTGTAAAAATAAACATTATCCGATAATTTAATTCAACCCACAGATGTATAATGATAACAATCTATGTTTTTGTCAGATTCGGATGGCGTGGATGATGGTGCTGATCACGTTTTAAATGAATTGTGTGTGGGGCGACTACCGCTTTGCGGGGCATTTAACTTTTTTAGACGTATTTTGTCGTTTATTTCACTACAAATCAGAACTATAATGTCTTTTGTGCGGTTGGAATTATAAACCTTTATTATTTTTATTCGATTACTATGAACACCGAAACTTTTCAAAATCGATTGCTGGCACTTCAAGATAATTTATTGAATTTTGCCTTTCTCCTTACATCGAATAAGGATGATGCATACGACCTGCTTCAAGACACTACTTTGAAAGCTCTTGATAATGAGGATAAATACAAAGAAAATACCAATTTTAAAGGATGGGTGTTCACCATAATGCGTAATATATTCATAAATCAATATAGGCGTTTGGTGCGCTCGGCCACCATAATCGATCAGTCGGATGATATGTATCGCCTTAACGTTTCAGGTGATTCGGGCCTGTATTCGCCTGAAGATTCATATGCCGTAAAAGAGATGACCGATGTGATAAGATCATTTTCCGATGATTACCGCATTCCGTTTTCGATGCACATAGCCGGCTATCGATATGCCGAAATTGCTGAATACATGCATTTGCCGCTCGGCACCATCAAAAGCCGCATTTACTATGCCCGTAAGTCGTTGCAAAACAAGCTTAGCGATTATGTGGATTAAGAAACGGTTCGACGATAAATGTTAATTGCAGGGTCGCATATCATTGCGACTTTTGATCCGACAGGCGTTTGCTTGCCTTTACGCCCATTTCGCGCAACTTCTCGGCTCGCGATACAAGATTCCCGGTGCCGTTGCACAATTTGTTCATGGCCGACGAGTAGGCCGAGTTTGCGCTTGATAATGCCTTGTCGATTTTTGACATGTCGTCGATGAACGATACGAATTTATCGTACATTTTTCCGCTCATTTCAGCTATTTCGATGGCATTTTGGGTTTGCCGGTCGTGTCGCCATAATTGAGCTATCAATCTCAATGCCGATACGAGATGCGTGGGCGATACTATGATCACACGCTTGTCGTACGCTTTCTGCCATAATGAATTGTCAAGCTGCATGGCTGCCATATAAGCCGCTTCGTTTGGTATGAACATCATTACGAAGTCCGTGCGGTTTTTTACGAGGAAATCTTGATAGCGTTTGTCGTTAAGCTCGTCGATGTGCCGGCGTATCGAAGCCAGGTGCTCGTGTCCGTATCGCTCCTTCTCCTCGATGCTTTCCGAATTCACGTATGCCACAAACGATTTAAGCGACACTTTCGAGTCGATTATCATGGCTTTGCCGTCGGGATAATGTATCACTACGTCCGGACGCAAGGTGTGTCCGTTTTCGTTGCGGGCCGATACGTTGTCCATTATTTTGCAGTCTTGAACGGTGAATTCAATCCCCTTGGTAAGCCCCGACTTTTCAAGTATCGTTTCGAGCACGAGCTCGCCCCAGTCGCCTTGTGTTTTTGAGTTGCCGCGCAGTGCGCTTGACAGCTCCTTTGCCTCCTGTCCTATTGATTGGTTGGTCGAAATCAATTCTTTTATTTTTTCTTCGAGCGAAAAACGTTCGCGGGCTTCAGCCGAATAGCAGTCGGTTATTGATTTTTTGAATTGCTCGATGTTTTCGCGCAGCGGTGTCAGTATTTCGGTTAGTTTTGATTCATTTTGTTGGCGGAGGGTGATGGCGTGATTGTGCAGCACTTCATTGGCTAACGTCTTGAATCGTTCTTCCGACAGGCGTTGCTGTTCCTCATACAACTTTTTCGATTGATCTTCCTTTATTCTGAAATGTTCATTGGCCTGCGACATCTGTTCGCGATGCGAGTGCTCCAATATCGATATTTTTTCCAAATACGACTTTTCGGTAAGTTCAAGTTGTTTGCGTGCTGCGATTTCGTTTTTCAACGCTTGTTGGTCGGCAATGCGTAACTTTTCCTCCAGAATGCTGTTTTTGCCGTTTAGTTTTATTATTTGTTGCCAGGCCAGTACGCAAATCACGCCCAAGATCAAGACAAATGCCAATAGTATTATTGTTGATGTGTTCATTGAAGTGTTGAGTTGATAAATTTATGTAAAGTTAAGAATAATGGATTATGCTTGCAATGAAATTGGATATTATTGATTAATTTTACACTTTGAATTCATCACAATAAGTCGCTTAAAATGAAATTGAAGCAAGTTTTTATCGTTGCAGCAGTGTCAATGGCCGTGTCGGTAAACGCCGAAGATGGCATAACAATACCTAAACCAAATATTCACGGCACATTGAGGCCGAGATACGAATATGCCGTAGACGATGGCGATATGAGATTTCAGGTTCGAGATGCCAGAGTGGGAGTTGACGGGTCTTTATGTCGTATGTTTGACTACAAAGCAGAGGTGGAGTTGTGCGACAAAGGCTCGATGAAAACTCTCGATGTGTGGGGGCGAGTTAATTTTGCGCCGCAATTCAAGGCGCAGCTCGGCAATATGCGGATGCCTTTCAACATCGGTTCGATGAGAGCGCCGCATCAATATCTGTTTGCCGATCGAGCTACTACTGACAAGCAGGTTGCCAGTCCTCGAAACGTAGGCTTGAAGTTGATATATTCGCCCGCGGCAGTGCCACTCACCATTGAAGGAGGCGTGTTTAACTCAAAGTCCAATTCAAATCAGCAGGTGTGGCAAGATAAAATGGCTGCCGCTGCTAAGGCGCGATACCGCATTGGCGATATGTCGGTCATTGCCGGGTTTCAATCGTTGATGCCGGGTAATGTGCGCGCCAATCATTTTTCAGGTTCGTTGACATGGGAAACCTCATCGTGGCTTTTGGAAGGGGAGTATGTATACAGGCATTATGACGGAGATGCAGCCCCCGAGGTACATGCATATGATTTTATGGCCAATTATGGCATTCCCGTAAAATTGGGTTGCTTCAATCGGCTGTCATTTCAAGGACGTTGGGATGGCATTACCGATTATTCGGATGGCGTGACTATGGATGATGACGGCCATTTGGCCATAACCACTCCGGCTTTCAATCGCCTCACAGCCGGAGCCACGATATCGTACGTTATGGCAAACGTTCGTTGCGACTTCAGGCTTAATTACGAAAATTATTTTTATCATTCCGGCGTTACCGCGCCCGACAACGACCGCAATAAGCTCGTGGCCGAACTGGTGGTGCGATTTTAACTACATTTTGGGTCGTGGTATTGGATAAAATGGTACCTTTGCAATATAAAATGTACTTATGGAGAAAACCATCGAAATAGGCGATGTTTCGCTTCATTATTCGGTTATAGGTAATGGAACGCCAATGATTTTGATGCATGGATGGGGGTGTAACCACACCACCCTTGCATTGATAGAGCGCATTGCAGCAGAATTTCATACCGTTTACAATGTCGATTTTCCGGGATTTGGAGAGTCCCCCGAGCCGTCAAGCGTCTGGGGCATTGAGGAATACACCCGATTGATTGAAGATTTCGTTAAAGCTTTGGGATTAAGCAATCCGATATTGCTCGGTCACTCTTTCGGTGGCAGGGTGGGATTGCTATTCTCCTCGCGCAATGAGGTGTCGAAGTTGATATTGGTAGATGCAGCCGGAATAAAGCCAAAGCGTCCGTTGAGCTATTATATAAAGGTATATTCCTTCAAATTGATGAAGCTTGCCAATAATTTGATTTATGGCAAGGAAAAAGCCCAAGCGCGCATCGAAGCGGCGCGCGCCAAGCGCGGCTCGGCCGACTATAACAATGCATCGCCACGTATGCGTTCGATATTGAGCAAGGTGGTCAATGAAGATTTGTGTCACGTGATGCCATCGATTAAGGCTCCCACGTTGCTGATATGGGGCGAAAACGATACGGCGACGCCTATTCGCGATGCGCGTAAAATGGAGCGCTTGATTCCCGATGCCGGCCTCGTTTCGTTTGGCGGTTGCGGTCATTATAGTTTCCTTGATAATCCGTCGCAGTTTGCCGCCGTGCTTCGTAGCTTTTTATCAAATTAAAAAATTAATGTAATAATATTGTATGATGAGTTTTATTGAATCAGCTGATTTTATAACCGTCGTAACCGTTTTGGTGGCTTTGGTCACGCTCATCAACGTGTTGGTTGAGTATAAACGCGATCTTATGATGCTGCAACAAAACTCGTATCGCAATGAACGGTACGAAAAATGGTTGCGCGTAAGTGGCGACACTACGACCGGAGTCCGGCTGGCGGCATTGGTGGTTTTGATGATATCGTTGGTGCGGTTTGTCGACATACGTTGGGCTATGGGGCTAATTGCCGTATTTTCGGGCGGATGCACCATATGGCGCTTGAAAATGAAATATAAAAAGCCACTTGTGTGGACCAACCGCGCCAAGCGCATATATACTGTAATGCTGGCCATATCGTTTATTGTGGCATTTGTGGTTTATGCCGTTGCCTCTGCTTACACTTCCGGGCTTGAACCATTGTTCATATTTACGTTGTCGTGGCTTTTTATGTATTGTTGTTCGCATGGGGTGATTCTCGTATCAAACTGGCTTTTAAAGCCTGTTGAAAAAAGAATCAACAAGGGATATTACGACGATGCCGCTCGAATATTGGCATCAATGCCCGATCTCCGTGTAATAGGAGTGACCGGAAGCTACGGCAAGACGAGCACGAAGCACTATCTCCAGCGCATATTAAGCGAAAAGTACGACGTACTGATGACTCCGGGCAGCTATAACACTACGATGGGGGTGATACGCACGATACGAGAGGTGCTTAAGCCCTATAACGAAGTGTTCATCGTTGAAATGGGAGCGAAGCAGCCCGGCGATATCGATGAGATATGCAAATTGGTTCATCCCGAAATAGGAATAGTGACGGCCGTTGGCGAACAACATCTTGAATCGTTCGGAAACATTGAGAATGTGCAGAAAACCAAGTTTGAGCTTATCGACTCATTGCCCGAAAACGGATTGGCCGTGGTAAACGATGATTTTGAATACGTAGCCAATAGAAAGGTGTCGAACGTGGAATGCGTGCGTTATGGCATTAAAAATGCCGGCAATGCCGATTATACGGCCATCAACATCGAATATGGCACGCATGGCACTACTTTCGTCGTTGTCGGTAATGGAAAGACGTTGAATTTGTCGACCAAGCTTGTAGGTGAATGCAATATATCCAATCTGATAGCGGCGGTTATAGTTGCTCTGTATCTTGAAGTGCCCGAGGATAAAATAAGATATGCAGTTGAACGCATAGAGCAAGTGGAACATCGCCTAAACTTGAAGCGCACCCCCGGAGGCATAACCATAATCGATGATGCATTCAATTCTAATCCTACCGGATCGGCAATGGCTCTTGACGTATTGTCGAGAATGAAAGGTGGCAAGAGAATAATAATAACGCCCGGAATGATAGAGCTCGGTGATCGTCAGTATGAATTGAACAAGCAATTCGGCCTTAATATTGCTAAGAGCGTTGATGTGGCCATAGTGGTGGGCGAATACAACCGTGCTGCAATACTCGAAGGGTTGTCAGACGGTCATATGCCTGATGCCAACGTTCATGCGGTGCCTACATTCGCCGCTTCGCAGCAATTGTTGGCTCGTATTGCGATGCCAGGCGATACGGTGTTGTATGAAAATGACCTTCCCGATACATTTAAATAGAAAAATAAAAGCATAAGTAAAATCATAAGAATTATGAAAACAAATATCGGTGTGTTTTTTGGCGGCCGTTCAACCGAACATGAAATATCAGTGATTTCTGCTTCACAGGCCATGAATGCCATAAATCGTGAAAAATATGATGTTACTCCAATATATATAAGCAAACAGGGTCGATGGTACACGGGCGATGCGTTGCTCGACGTGGCAAACTATCGCGATACCTACAAGCTTATAGCCGGTTGCGAAGAAGTGTACATGTCGCCCGAATTTGGCGATTACAAGCTGTATCGTCGAAACAAAAAGTTGTTTGGCAATCCGGTGGTATCGGAACTTGACGTGGTTATCCCCGTTTTGCATGGGTCGAATGGCGAAGACGGCATATTTGAGGGCGTTCTGGAGTCGATAGGCATTCCGTATGCAGGCTGCAACACATTGTCGAGCGCCAACGGTATGGATAAGATCACAATGAAGATGATAATGCAGGCCTGCGACATCCCGGTGGTTGACTACGTATGGTTTACGGATAAGCAATGGTTTGCAAAACGCGACGAACTGATAAACAGCATTGAGACCAAGCTTGGATATCCGGTGATAGTGAAGCCTGCCAATCTTGGCTCGAGCGTCGGAATCGGGCGCGCGCGCGATCGCGAACAATTGATAGAGCGCATCAATGATGCCGAGCAATATTCTACCAGAATCATTGTGGAGCACATGGTGGAAGATCTCAAAGAAATCAACTGCTCGGTATTGGGCGACTGCGACGAGTATATAACTTCGGTATGCGAGGAGCCTATTAAAAGCGGCGAAATATTGTCGTACGAAGACAAATACATGGGCGGAAGCAAAGGTGCAAAGGGCATGCAGGCATCGCAAAAGCGCATTCCCGCCGATCTGCCCGATGAAGTTAGCGATAGGATCCGATTCCTTGCCGGTGAAACGTTCAGGGTGCTTTCATGCCATGGCGTTAGCAGGGTTGACGTGATTATGGACGTTTCCGATGGCAATATATATGTAAACGAAATAAACACCATTCCCGGATCGCTCTCGTTCTACCTGTGGGAAGCTACCGGAATACGATTTGATCAGCTTATGGATCGATTGGTAAAGCTTGCATTAAAACGTAAGAGAGAGCAATCGTCCAAAACCGTTTCGTACGATCAGAACATATTCAGCCTCGGTGGTGGCGTAAAAGGCACCAAAGGCTTTAAAATGCGTAAATAGAGAAGGTTAAGCCAACGATTCGTATGGGCTTAAAGGTAAAAGGTTATGTGCTTGGCGCGATAGCCGCCGCTACTTATGGCATGAATCCATTGTTTGCTTTGCCGTTGTACTCGGCCGGTATGACTGTGGATTCAGTGCTTTTCTTTCGCTATCTGTGCGCAATTCCAATTCTTGGCTTGATGATAAAATTGCGCGGACGAAGCTTCGCGGTTTCATCCAAGCAATTTGGCGCGCTTGTCATATTCGGGTTCATGATGGCATTATCGTCGCTTATGCTGTTTATGAGTTACAAATACATGGATGCCGGAATTGCGTCGACGATACTTTTCGTATATCCCGTGATGGTGGCGTTGATAATGGCAACGGTGTTTCACGAAAAAGCATCAACGCTGTTGATATGCTGCATGGCATTGTCCATATCGGGCATAGGGATGATGTACAAGTCGCCCGAATCGTCGTCAGGGGCATCATTCAGCATAACCGGAATGGTGCTCGTAATCATTTCGGCTCTCACGTATGCCATCTATATAGTGTGGGTCAACAAGTCGTCGGTCAAATCATTGCCTACGCTCGTCATATCATTCTATGTATTGTTGTTTGGTGTCATCTTGTTCGCTATACGCCTTTGCATTAACGGTAGCATTGAGTATCCGTCGTCTGACCAATGGCACTTATGGCTGTGCATATTGGCTTCGGCCGTTTTCCCTACCGTGATATCGTTCGTATGTACTACGTCGGCAATACAATATGTCGGATCGACTGCCACCGCCATATTGGGATCGCTTGAACCAGTGACGGCAGTGGTGATAGGGGTGTCGGTGTTTGATGAAGTGCTTACGCCTGCCGATTTGATAGGTATCATAATGATACTTACGGCCGTTATAATGGTGGTTGGCGGGTCGAGCGTGCCCGCTGCAATTATGCGTATTCGCCGTATGTTTCCACGCTTGCCCCACAAGTCCGTATGAAGCGTTTGCGGGCGGTTTTTTCGCCTACGTGTTATCCGAATTTTTATTATTCGGTTTTTTTGAGTAAGTTTGCGCACAACTAATAATCATACTGAAATGAATGAGAAAAATGAAGCGTTGTTGTCGCTTGCATTTGAGGTTGAAGGACTGATAGTGCTTCTGGAGCGACGAGCCGACAGGACTCCGGCGGAAGTGGTTGAGTTGCTTAAGGAAAAAGTGGCTAAACTGAAATCGAGCGTCGACGTATTGTCGTGTGTCAAGAGCTATTCGTCGGTTGCTGCGTCAGCCGAATATGAGGAGCGTCAGGATGCTGCCGGAAAACCGTCGCAACTGGTTGCTGCGGTCGTGGAACCCGAACCGAAGCCGGTTGTCAAGATTGCCGAACCAAAACCGGTTGTCAAGATTCCCGTTCCGGAACCCGAATCGAAGAAACCGCAAGAGCCAATCATTACGCCGATCGTAGAGAAGATATCGCAACGTCAGGCTCCCGAAAAGCATGTGGCTCCCGTGAAGGATATAGAAACGTTGGGCGATATGCACAAGGTTTTCACGCTAAACGATAAATTCAGATTCCGTCGCGAGTTGTTCAATAACAATGATACTGACTTTCAGGATGCGCTTAACGTGGTCAAGACCATGAGCAGTTTGGACGATGCCAAGGATTATTTCTATAATGATCTGTGCTGGGATTCTGAAAATGAGGATGTAAAGGACTTCATTGAAGTTATTTCCGGTTATTTCAGCCATTAAAGAAAAATATGTCGGGTAAGCTATATATGGTTCCTACTCCGGTCGGCAATTTGGCGGATATGTCGCCGCGTGCCATCGAAGTATTGCGTCAGGTGAATTTGATATTGGCTGAAGATACGCGCACGTCAGGCGTTTTGATGAAGCATTTCGGCATTGAAACTCCGATGATGAGCCATCACAAGTTCAATGAACACAGCACTTTGGCGCCAATAATGGATCGTTTGATGGCCGGTGAAACCATTGCATTGGTAACTGATGCCGGAACTCCGGGCATTTCCGATCCGGGATTCTTGCTTACGCGCGAATGCCGCAGGCTCGACATCGTTGTTGAAACACTTCCGGGGCCTACCGCATTCGTTCCGGCGTTGGTCAATTCTGGCTTGCCGTGCGAGCGATTTTGTTTTGAGGGATTTTTGCCGGTAAAGAAGGGCAGGGCTACCCGATTGGAAGAATTGGCTGCCGATTCGCGTACCACTATAATATACGAATCACCGTTGCGGCTCGTAAAAACGCTTATGCAGCTTATGGATGTTTGCGGTGGCGAACGCGAAGCATCAGTGTCGCGTGAAATATCGAAGAAGTACGACACGACCGTGCGCGGAACGCTGAGCGAGCTTGTCGATTTTTTTAAGGAAAACAATCCCAAGGGTGAAATTGTTATTGTATTGTCGGGGAAAAAGGATGATATTGAAAAGCCTCGTCATCGAAACAAATATAAGTTAGATGAAGAATGATCATCCAAACAACAACGTTTAACTAAAAGTCATATTATGAAATTATTATTACCTACCACGTTGGCTGCATTGTCGATTTTGACATCTTGTGTAGCGAAGGATAAACTTGATAAAGCTGAAGAACAGAACGACGTGTTGAACTCTCAGCTACAAACCACGCTTGCCACCCAAGATAGCTTGTTTGTGCTTATAAACGATATTTCCGACGGTATGGCACAGATAAAGAATCTTGAAAGCATAGTGTCGACGCCGGGCAACTTAAGCGGCGATGGCATCTCGACAAAGTCGCAAGTGCGCAATGACATGATTGCAATTCAGCAGGCTTTGCAGCAGCGTCGCGAACGGTTGGATCAGCTTGAGGAACGATTAAAGACCGTTTCGGGTAAAAATACGGCATTGCTTAAGACCATCGAAAATCTGAAGTCGCAGATAGCAGAACAGGAAACGGAAATTGCCACCCTCAACAATCAGTTGGCAGCGGCAAACGTTAAGATTGTGTCGTTAGGCGCTGCGGTCGACTCGTTAAGCAGTAGCGTGGAGGCGGAGAAAGTGGTGAGAGAAGAAGCCCAACAACAGGCTCAGCAACTTACCGACGAGCTCAATACTTGCTACTATGCGATAGGAACCAAGGGCGAACTTCAGAAAAATCAAATAATAAAGACCGGATTCCTTCGCAAAACCAAGATACTTGAAGGCGATTTTGAAAAAGATTATTTCACCACGTCCGACAAACGATCGCTGAATGAAATAGCTCTGCATTCAAAAAAGGCTAAAGTAATAACCAACCAGCCTAAGGATAGCTATGAAATAGTGGATAATGGCGGTCAGAAGGTATTGAAGATAACGAATCCTACAAAATTCTGGAGCTTGTCGAATTTCCTCGTAATACAGGTCGACTGACATAGATACACATAGATTCGTCCGATAAACTCTTTTTTGATCGGCTGAAAAAAGATAGGGCCGGCTCCTGCATGGGTGCCGGCCCGAATTTTATCCGACATCAAAACGTTTTGTCTGACAGCAATATGTAAATCGCAGAGTCATCGGTAGACACTAATGAAATCATACGAAAATTTCGTAACTTTGCATGTATAAAGACCAACCACAATGAAAGCTCCCGACTATTTTTTCATATCCGATAACGAGGTTTGGCTCCTTGACGAGCTTGATTACAGCCGTGTGTCGGAATATGTGAATGTGGTGGAGGCTTTCTCGCTCCATCAATCAGAGCGTTTATATCATCGACTACAAATCTTGCATTTTGAAGAAGAATGAGATTGCACAATTTTCATAAAGCTTTTATGGTAATGGCATTAGCGATATTTTTATCGTTAATGGCTTGTAACGGTGGCCATGTTTCTGAAATTTATCGTGGCTTGCAAAAGGCTGAAGAATTTATCTCAGATGATAAAAAAGAAGATGCTCTTATACAGCTTTTTGAACTTGAGAATAGCATTGATGCAACTACTCCCGACACTTTGAAATATAAGGTGCTGTCGCGAATCGGCGGCATATATTATTCTGACTTAAAAGAGGATAAGGCTGATGAATATTTTAAGAAAGCATTAGCCGTTGCACGTAAATGTGGCAATGGTTATTTGAGCGTTGCATTGTGGAACAGATGTCTGACCTTATCTGACAATGATTCGATTTTGATATATCTTAAGGAATGTCATGATATCAGTCACGCCTCCGGAACAAGATATACCGAAGCGATGTCGGGAATTAATCTTGCAAATGCATACATCCAAATCGGAAATATGGATAAGGCGCATGAGGTACTTGACAATATGGATCATGTGGTTGGCAACGACAGTGTGCTTGAAATTGAACTGACAAATGCCAGGCTGAATTATCTTATTATCAATAAGAGTTTTGACAAGGCAAAAGAAATACTTAAAGCGCAGGATGTAAGAAATTTGAATTTATATGGCCGGTTTTCCCGCTATCGCAATTTATATGCTATTGAAATTGGGAATGGAAGGTATGATAAAGCTATTGAATATCGTGATTCTATTGACGAAATAAAGAGCGAGATTGACTCAATAAGTTTTGATGAAAAGCTGTCAAAAACAGAGTTGGAGTTTGCGTCGAAACTCGATAAAGAGAAGAAGGATAGAGACATTGCCATCATAATCAGTTTGTGTGTCATCATTTTATTATCTGCATTTCTCTTTGCGGGAATCAAACGTCGACTTATTATGAGAAAGCAGATTGAGCTGAACGAACAAATATTAAAGCTAAATCTTAGAATAGCTCAACTTACCGAATCTCATAATGAGGGTGACACGCCTGTCAACTATGTTGGTGCCGACATTCAACCCGAAGTTATTGAAAAGCTGAGACTGAATAAAGAAATGTTCATAAGTAAGCCGATATATGGTCGGTTGAAGCAACTGAATTTGAAGCGCGATTCTGATGCGATAGACAAAAAAGCAGTTAATGAAATCTTGGAATGTGTGATAGGGCAGTTTGCCGATGTATGTTCAACCATCCGGCAATTATATCCGGGTATGACCTCTGACGATGTGTTGTATTGCTCAATAATCTATGTCGGATTCTCTAAAGAGGTAGCATCCGTGGCTTTCGGGTCGAGTGAGGATGCACTTCGCCGACGTAAGAGCAGAATCAAACAAAAGCTTCCGCCGGCTATTTTTGATGCCATTTTTGGGACAAAAGCGTGACAATACGCTCGTGTCACGTTATTGTCCGACTTGATATATAGATGGTTATGATTGGCCGCGCTAACTTTGCGGCAGAAACAAAAACCGTTTATATATGAAAAGAATCATACTGATTATCTCACTTCTGCTCGCAATGCCCGTGGGCATCTATGCGCAGGATTCCATCGATTCCCTTACTATTGATAGTGATCTCGATGAGGTTGTTGTGACCGCGCAACGTAAGTACGTCAAACCGACGGCTCGCGGTCTGAAAGTGTCCATGTCCGGCAATCCTCTTTCAAAAATTGGCAGTGCCACAGACGCAATTAAGCAGATGCCGCTTATCGACGGTTCGGCAGGTTCCATTTCTGTTTTGGGAAAAGGTGCTCCTGTGATATATATCAATGGGAGGAAAATGATGAATTCATTTGAATTAAGTGTCTTGAAATCCTCCGACCTCGCATCCGTTGAAATCATCACTAATCCGTCTGCCGAATATGGCTCTGACGTGTCAGCTGTAATCCTCATTAAAACAAAACAACCTCTCGCCGGATTATATGTTTCCGGCAAAGGAAATGTGACAGCCTCGGAAGAATGGTCGGAATCGGCCGGCGCCAATCTACAATATCATAGTGATAACGGATTGACTGTTTTTGGTGACATTTCTTATGGGTGGAGTGGCTTTAGACAGAAGCGCCATTATGCCGAATTATTCAAAAAGGCTTCAAATACCGAGGAAACCTTTGCTACACTCTCGGATGAAACGGCAAAGAAACGCAGTCAGTCGCTGACGGCTGATGGTGGCTTAAACTATGACTTTGGGAAAAACTCCGCAGGCATGAAGTATATCTTCAGTCGCACTCCCAAAAGTAAATTTGCCAGTGAGGGTAATACTTCAACCGATGCGTTGCCAATAAGCGACATTACATCGTCAACGTCATACGACGCTCAGGCTTTCAATCATTATATCAATGCATTCGGCGATTTCAAACTGCCGTTATCTATCGGTTTGCGCGCGGATTTAGACTATATGTTCGGAAAAAATATATCTCGTTGGGATGCAAGGGAAGAAGAAACCGAAAGAATTATAACAAATAGTAATAACTCAAGTCACGATTATTTTGGTGCCAAACTGAAAATTAATAGAAAATTCGGCAATATTGACGTAGAGGCCGGTGCGGAATATGCTCATACAAAAAACGACCAATACTTTACGAGTCAAGGACTATCGGATATGTTCTTTACGTCTGCGTCAGATATGGTACGTCAGAATCTGCAAGCATATTTCCTCTCGTTTGATTATGACATTAGCCCAAAATGGAACATTTATGGAGGTATTCGATATGAAAACACAGATTCACGTTATGAGAGAGATATGATTCTTGACAATAATCTTTCAAGGAAATATCACGATTTTCTGCCCAATTTAGGAATTCAGTTCAAATCGCCCGTGACTTTAGCGATGTATTACAGAGCCAATGTCGGTCGGCCATCATATTCACTGCTTGATAATAACTTTGCCTATGTAACACCAACTCTATGGGAAACGGGTAACCCGGAATTGGTTGCTTCAAGAGCTCATAATGTAGGTGTTTCATTATACTATCGAAATTTTATCTTTCAAGGAACATACATCCGTTCTGAAAATGCAATAGGCAGCGTATATCAATATAATGCCGGACTTAATGCAAATGTCAGAACCAATGTCAATCTACCGGATTATGATATATGGCAGTTGGTTGCATCACAAGGATTCAATGTCAAGTTCTGGCATCCGACCGTTCAAGGCGTTTTATTGCTTCAAAATTTGCAATATGGTGATCCGATTCGGAAATATAACAAACCGTTTTATCAGTTGTCATTGAATAACAGATTCGATTTGCCAGCAGGAATCTACGCTTATCTCTCAGCGTTTTATCTTGGAACAGGTAATACAACCACCACATATTCTCGCGGAACATGGCAAATGGCATTGACACTCAGCAAGAGTTATAGAAATTGGACCTTTACACTATCGGCCAACGACATCTTCGGAACATGGAAGCAAAGATTTGATACTTATTCCAATACGGTCGATTATAAATCAGACATAAAGGGTGCATCGCAGCACGTGTCTGTCACAGCGCGATATACCATAAATGTGGCAAAAGGCAAGTACAAAGGTAAAGCCGTGCGAGAAGACGAAATGAACCGACTATGATAAAAACAGCTTAATCATACATTTATATTGACAGGCAACCCCGGCAGTCGCGTCGGGGTTGCCTGCTACATGGTGCGCTGAAATCGAGCCGGTATATTCAGATCTTTGGCTATGATAAAGCCGCCGATATCAAGAGCTTCATGCAGAGCTACGGTGAGGCCACCGAGCAGCGGAAAGCTGTCGGCGTATGGCTCTGTGACTATGCGAAACACCGGCAGCCTTTTGATGAAATAAAACATAGTCATGAACTCCGAGTGCTTACCGATGACGCAGAGGTCGGTATGATTGGAGGGTTGAGATAGGACGAGACCTTTATATGAGATAATGGATAAGGGTATCAGCTTATTAACCTGTTTGCAATAGCAAACTGATCGTCATTTTGGTTAAAATTAACTATTGTGGGCGTGACCTTAAGCCTGTAATTTTGCAACATCAAAGTAACTATAAAAATACTTCATATGAATACAAAGACACTATTGGCTTCAGCCTTGACAATTTTTAACCTAACGGCTTGTACGCCATCATCGGAGGAGGCAAAAGAAGACGCATATGAGCCGGCTTTTCGGATTCAGGACTGCGATGTGAAACTGGGTGGTATCCATTTCACAAAAATGGTAAACGATGCAGATAAGCAAGTAAGCCAGGCCGATACGGTCATAAGCTTCATCGCACCGGAAGGCACAGACCTTTTCATCGATCCGAATGACGGCAAACTGACCAAATCGACCGCAAAGATTCTGTTGACAGAGATTGATAACACAAAACCGTTTACATTCTCAGGACGCCTCAAGCCGGGATTCACGAAAGACGGTTTATACAATGCGGCCAACCTGATGGTAGTGGCAAACGACACCCTCTGGCAGAAACTCTGTTTTGAGCAGGACGAGCGTGGCAAGCATCGGGTGGTGACAGTACGTACTGTCGGAACATCTGACGACAACAACCATGAAGTTATCGAGCAGGACAACATATATTACAAAATATCATCTGACACTCATACTATAGCAAGTTATTTCTCTCTGGACGGCAAAGAGTGGCAGATGGTGCGCTTGTATAAGAACAACTATCCCAAAGAACTATATATAGGAATATGCTCGCAAGCGCCTGTCAAAGGTGAATGTGTAAGCGAATTCAGCGAACTGTCGTTGTCTACTGACAATGTTGGCGATTTCCGTTTAGGGAATTAATCCCATCGCCTTCGCCACCTTGCAAGCTTCTATGGCATTGCCGACTTTCAGCTTCTGTAAAATGTTCTGGCGGTGCCTGTGAACGGTATTGACACTGATACACAGATTGTCGGCTATTTCCTTGCTCTGAAGGCCGTTACCAATTAGCCTCAATACCGCAATTTCACGAGAGGAAAGAATATTCACATAATCATCAGTCGTCAATATGCGGCACTCCCCGGTTCGTGTATTGACGATTTTTGGTGTGTCCTGATTGTCATAGCATAGTGTGTATATACACACATTCAGCCAATAACAGCCATCACTCGTTCCTTCGAGCGAGAACATACGGTGCCGGATCGACCGCCAAACGCCGTCCTTGTCACGCATACGGAGATTGTCGCTCAGGATATAATTCCGTCTTTCATCAGGTGTTTTCTTTTCGGTAAGGTGTATGTATGCAAGTTCATGGGCATGGCGCAGCATAAGATCATCTTGATTGGCTCTGCTGAAGATAAACTCCTCATAAAGTGATGGAATAGTAGGACAACGCTCATCATCCGAAAGACCAAGCAAATCCGCCAATCCTCCATAAAAACAGTAGCTGCAGTTTCTTATGAAGTCTCCCATGGATACAATGGCGTTCTCTGCCAAAGCATATGCTTGGCCTATATGCATATATTTGTCAAGTTCACACTCATTCCCCCTCTCTGTAAAAGGCTGTGAAAGATAGAGTCTGTTTATCGGTTCAAAATATTTGTCCATCCAGTTGCTTAAAACAATAATGCTATGCGGTATGTGGCAAACGCTAACAACCACGCGATGGCTGTGTTGTAGATTGCCGAAAAAGCGCCATATTGCCATTTACCGGTTTCTTTGACTATGGCCGTTATCGTTGCAATGCAAGGGCAATACAATAAAATGAATACCATAAACGCCAGGGCCGATGCCGGTGTGAAATCGGGCTTGCCGGTGATGGAGTCGGGAGTGGTAAGTCGGGTTGACAATGCATTGTCGGAGGCTTCTTCGTTGCCGGTGTATAAAACTCCCAGCGTAGAAACGACTATTTCCTTCGCGGGTATGCCGGCTATGGCTGATACCGTGGCTCTCCAGTGCATTCCGATTGGCTCCATTACTGGATTGACGGCCTTGCCAAGCATTTCGAGGTATGAGTCATGCTCTATGTCAATGGCTGTTGCATCATGGTTTGATGATATGTTTGCTGAAGTGGTTGGTGTGGTCTCATTGTCGTTATGAATGGGGAAATAGTTGAGTGCCCATACCAGTATGCTTGCAACGAGAATTATACCGCCCATTTTTTTGAGATATTGCTCACCTTTGCCCCACGTGTGTCGCAAGGAAGCTCTGAGGGTAGGGATGCGATATGGTGGCAACTCCATTACGAATGGCGTAACATCTTTTTTGAAATATATTTTGCGCAACAATCGGGCTGTGACCATCGCCACTACGATGCCAAGCAGATAGAGTGCTAAAAACACGAGGGCTGCGTGCTTGTCGAAAAACGTTCCAATCAAAAGAACGTAGATGGGCAGTCGCGCCGAACATGACATAAAGGGATTTATTAGAATGGTGATGATTCGGCTGCTCTTGCTTTCGATGCTTCGCGATGCCAATACGGCCGGAACGTTGCAACCGAATCCCATCACTAAGGGTATGAACGATTTGCCGTGCAGGCCGATGCGATGCATCAGTTTGTCCATTATGAATGCCGCTCTGGCCATATAGCCCGAATCCTCCATGAACGATATGCAGAAATACAGTATGAGTATGTTGGGTAAAAATACTATCACGCCTCCAACGCCTCCTATTATGCCA
Organism: Muribaculaceae bacterium; assembly: GCA_017621225.1. Lineage (GTDB taxonomy): Bacteria > Bacteroidota > Bacteroidia > Bacteroidales > Muribaculaceae > Paramuribaculum. Next base: position 53,390 of record JAGATN010000021.1, read on the forward strand.
TCCGATATGAGATCTTTCAACGCTCCATCGGGCATTATCTGCCGTACGAATTCGCCCAACCAATCCACGATGCTTTCAATCCATCCCATCGGGTACGATCCGATTTCGAACGTAGTCCAAAAACATAAAAGCATTATCAATATGAATATAGGGAACCCGAAAAGCTTATTGGTGACGAATGCATCGATGATGTGGGTGGTATTAACCGTATTGCGGTTGCTTTTGACAAATGTTTCGGCCAATGCTCCGGCTATGAAACCATATTTTTCACCGGCTATTATGGATGAAATGTCCTCGTTATGGAGCTGTTCGATGCGATTCAGCTCACGGTCGCGCAATAGCTTTATTTTTTCGGCATCAGGGCTTTCGCTTATGAAATTTTCAACTTCGCTGTCATGCTCGAGTAGCTTTATAGCAATATATCGAGGCGAAAAATGGGGCGATATGTAGTGGTCTTTCTTTATTGCATCTTTCAATATGTTTAGGCCCTGTTCCACATCCTCGCCAAGATTCACATGGATATGTCGCACCGCATTATTGCGGTCTTCATAAACGGCTATTATGGTGTCGAAAAGTTTGTTCAATCCCTCGCCGGTACGCGAAACGGTAGGCACGATGGGCACGCCGATCATCTCGCCCAATAATTTGTAGTCGAGTTTATTGCCCGAGCGTTCAAGTTCGTCGTACATGTTAAGGGCAATCACCACGCTACGGTCCATGTCGATCAATTCGGTCGTGAGATACAGGTTTCTTTCGAGGTTTGACGATGCCACGACGTTTATTATCACGTCGGGGGTCTCGTCGCGTAAATATCTTCGCACGTACAGCTCCTCGGGCGAATATGATGCGAGTGAGTACGTGCCGGGCAGGTCGACTATGTTGAATTGGTATCCTCCATAGTCAAATACCCCTTCTTTGGCATCAACGGTCACTCCGCTATAATTTCCGACATGCTCGCGCGCGCCCGACGCAATGTTAAACAGTGATGTCTTGCCGCAGTTCGGATTGCCTACGAGAGCTATGTTTATTACCTTGCGGTGGGTATTAAATCGTTCTTCGGCATTTTTGTCGTCGAATACCGTGCGACTTTTACGTTCGTCAATGTTTATGTTCGCATCCTCCAATGGAATTATCTCTACCAGATGGGCTTCGGTGCGACGCAACGACACTTCGTAATCGAGAATCTCGTATTTAATCGGATCGCGTAGTGGTGCATGCAGTAACACTTTGACGATGTGGCCTTTTACGAAGCCCATTTCAATCATTCGCTTCCTGAAAGCTCCATGTCCTAAAATCTTTACTATGACGCCTTGTTGGCCCGTAGTCAGCTCGTCTAATCTCATTTTTGCCAAATTTGAATTGCAAATATCAGAATTAAAGCTGAAACAACAAAGCTTTTTGGCGTATTATTTATAATGATTATAAATAAGTCGACGCGTGAGCCATTTGTATTAAACCATATTTTGTAATCCATACTCCCGAAAATTAATAATTTATCGCTATCTTTGTCTATGGAAAATGGAATCGGCATAATATGAAAACAATAATGAGACGTGCGGCAATGATGTCTGCGTTGTTGTCGCTTGGCGTAATAGGAATACAAGCAAGAGATTTCGTTATAAATCGCGACTCGACGCATCAAACCATTGATTGCTTCGGCGCATCGGATGCATGGAGCTTTCAGTCGGTTGGATTGATGGACGAATCCGTGCGTAAGTCGGTGGCAGATTGGTTGTTCAGCAAAAAGGTAAATTCCGATGGGTCGCCTTGTGGCATTGGTTTGAGCATGTGGCGATTTAACATTGGAGCGGGTAGCGCGGAGCAATCCGATGAAAGTCAGATAAATAAGGGGACAAGAACGGAATGTACGATAAATGCTGATGGCGTTTTTGATCCGTCAAAGCAAAAGGGGCAGCGTCAATTCCTAAAGCTTGCCAAGGAATATGGTGTTGAAAATTTGTTGGGCTTCCTTAATTCGCCACCCGTATATCTTACGAAGAACGGATTGGCTACAAATACCGGTCGAAATGGAACTTTTAATTTGAAAGATGATGCGTATGCCGATTTCGCAAAGTTTATGGCCGACGTGATTGAAGGTCTGGAGCGCGCGGACGGAATAAAGCTCAATTACATAGCTCCTGTTAATGAGCCCGACGGGCATTGGAACTGGCAAGGCCCAAAACAAGAGGGAACGCCCGCAACCAATCGCGAAATAGCCAAAATAACGCGACTGCTTGACAATGAATTGGTAAAAAGAAACATATCCACTGAAATCATAATACCCGAATCGTCCGATTACAGGTACTTGATGGGGGAGCATATGGCAGGGCGCGAGCGCGGATATGAAATACAGTCGTTTTTTGGCAAGGACAGTACGGCCACATATGTCGGCAATCTTAAACGTGTGCCAAATCTTATAGTAGGGCATAGCTATTGGACGAATACGCCCGTAGATGCAATGAAGCGATACAGGGAGCAGTTGCGCGATACGCTCCACAAGTATGGCGTGGATTTTTGGCAAACCGAAGTATGCATAATGGGTAATGATGAGGAGATAGGTGGTGGCGGCGGTTACGACCGCACCATGAAGACGGCGCTTTATGTTGCCCGCGTGATACACCACGACCTTGTGTTTGCCAATGCACGAAGCTGGCAATGGTGGCGCGCCGTTGGCGGCAATTACAAGGATGGCCTGTTGTTTATGTACAATGACAAGGCTACGGGCAATGATACGATTGTCGATTCAAAGCTGCTGTGGGCGTTGGGCAATTATAGTCGATTCGTTCGCCCCGGGGCCGTGCGGCTTGACGTGACGGGGAGTGACGGCAACGACCAGCATAGTGCCGATGGCGCGACCGATCCATATGGCCTGATGTGTTCGGCTTACGAAAATTCGGATGGCAGCATAGTTTCGGTAATAATCAACTATTCTGATGAGATGCAAGATGCAAATGTGGCACTTGTTTCGAAAGATGGTAAGCAGCCCTACAAGGAATGGAACGTATATCGCACGTCTGATTCTGAAAACGAATCGCTTGGTTTCGTTGAAACGCGGCGAAAGCTTGGAAAAATGTCGATGCCTCCTAAGTCGATAACTACAATCGTATCAGGCAACGCTATCAAAAAATGAAAATAATTGCTAACTTTGCATAAAAATTAAAGTATAATAAGATGGGATTCTTCAATTTCTTCTCAAAAGATAAAAAAGAAACACTTGATCGAGGACTGGAACGTACCAAGCAAGGCGTTTTTTCAAAAATTACTCGCGCTTTAGCCGGTAAGAAAACGATTGATGATGAATTTCTTGACAATTTGGAAGAAATATTCATAACGTCGGACGTTGGTGTCGAAACTACGTTGAAAATAATAGATCGTCTGCAAAAGCGTGTTGCGCGCGACAAATATGTCAACACGGCAGAACTCAACGAATTGCTGTGCGAGGAAATAACCGAGCTTTTGGCTGAAAACAACAACGATGCCACAACCGACGATTTTTCGATACCTAAAAGCGATAACCCTCATGTGATAATGGTTGTCGGCGTAAATGGCGTTGGCAAAACCACTACCATAGGCAAGCTTGCCTCTCAATTCAAAAAAGCCGGCAATACGGTTATGCTCGGAGCCGCCGACACATTCAGGGCTGCCGCAGTAGAGCAGCTTGATGTTTGGGGCGCGCGCGCAGGCGTTCCCGTCGTTAAGCAGAAATTGGGTGCCGATCCGGCTTCGGTGGCATTTGACACGCTTCAAAGTGCAAAGGCCAATGGAATCGACGTGGTGATAATAGACACTGCCGGCCGATTGCATAACAAGAAGGGCCTGATGGACGAGCTTACGAAGATAAAGAACGTAATGCAGAAGGTGGTGCCCGATGCTCCGCACGAGGTTTTGCTCGTTCTCGACGGCAGTACCGGACAGAATGCATTTGAACAGGCAAGGCAGTTCGTTGCAGCCACGAGCGTCAATGAACTTGCAATAACCAAGCTTGACGGCACGGCCAAAGGCGGAGTGGTGATAGGCATAAGCGATCAGTTTAAAATACCGGTAAAATACATAGGTCTCGGGGAGGGAATTGATGATCTTCAAGTATTCCACAAAAAAGAATTCGTGGAATCACTTTTCGGGAAAAAATGATTATGACATCAAAAAGAACTGTAAACATCATTACGCTCGGATGCTCCAAAAATCTCATTGACTCCGAACGATTGATGAAAATGTTTTATGATTCGGGCTTTTTAACGTGTCACGAACCTAAAACGGTTTCAAAGAACGACATCGTGGTAATCAATACATGCGGATTTATCGGCGATGCCAAGGAGGAATCGGTAAATACTATTCTCGAATGGTGCGAGGCCAAAAGCAAGGGTAAAATATCACAATTGTATGTGATGGGCTGTTTGTCGCAGAGATATCGCGACGATCTGATATCGAACATTCCCGAAGTGGATGGTTGGTATGGAAAAACAGACTGGCCCGAGCTTGTGAGCCATTTGGCAAAGAAGCATCCGGCAACAGCTTCGTATGACCGAATAATAACTACGCCACGCCATCACGCATATCTGAAAATAGCCGAAGGATGCAATCGCTTCTGCTCATTTTGTGCCATACCGCTTATAACCGGACGATATAGGTCGAGTAGCATTGAAGATGTTGAGGCCGAGGTAAAGATGCTGGTGTCGCGAGGCGTAAAAGAGTTTAACGTAATAGCTCAAGACCTGTCGTATTATGGAACGGATATTTACGGAAAGCAATGCATAGCAGAGCTTGTTGACCGCATAGCGCAAATAGACGGCGTTAAATGGATACGTTTGCATTATGCCTATCCGTCGCAGTTTCCGATGGATCTGCTTGACGTGATGGCTTCGCGCGACAATGTATGCCGTTATCTTGACATTGCTTTGCAACATATTTCAGATACGGTGTTGAGCAATATGCGTCGACACATCACGTCGGATGAAACCATTGCCTTGCTTGAAAAAATAAGGGAAAAGGTTCCGGGGATACACATACGTACCACGTTGATGGTCGGATTTCCCGGCGAAGGCGATGCCGAGTTCGAGCAGTTGATGGATTTTGTAAAAACGCAACGGTTTGAACGCATGGGCGCTTTTGCCTATTGTGAAGAAGAAGATACATACGGCGCAAAAAACTTTGACGACAATATAAGTCAGGAAGTTAAGCAGGCTCGCCTTGACCGGTTGATGGCTTTGCAGGAACAGATATCTTTGTCGCATAACGAGAAAAAGATAGGGCAAACCATAAGAGTGATAATAGATCGCGAGGACCCGGATTATTATGTGGGTCGCAGCGAATGGGATTCACCCGAAGTAGACCCTGAAGTTCTTATCGAGAAAAGTAAGAAGCTTGAGCGTGGTGAATTTTATGATGTTGTTGTAACCGGAGCGCTGCCATATGAGCTTATGGCAAAGCCGGTATAATGTCTGATTATGATAAGTGAAACCATAGCGAATGCAATAGGCTTATGCATGCGGCATAACATACCGTTTGCCGTATATGCATATCCCGGAGCTGATGAATTGAATTTCGTTGCTTCATATCCCGATGCCGATACGGGCGTCAATTTGTGCAATATGGATGTTAGCTCTGATTGGTGTGGCTTTATGGCAGGATTTTTTCTTCAAGAAAGAGATAGCATAGTAGGCATTCGAAATCAATTTAATGAAACTGACATAGTTAAGGCCGGCGATTCGTTGCCCACGCTGCCTACGGCCGATATATTGCCTATATATGAGTCGACGAGATATGTGAATTACCTGGCTGAATTGAGCGAAATAGTTTCATCGTTGAAGCGAGGTGGAGGCAAGACAGTGTTGTCGAGGATTATAAATGTATGCTCGACTCGAAGTCTGATTGACGTTGCTGACGAATATTTTACGAAACTGAGTCATACGTTCAGATATCTCTATTTCATGCAGGAAACCGGTCTGTGGATCGGGGCTACGCCTGAAACGCTTATGTCGTATGAATTCGACACTCAGAATATTTCGACCATGGCTCTTGCCGGAACAAAGTTGTCGGACGCTGAAGCTTGGGATGACAAGAATATGGACGAGCATGGATATGTGGTTAAATACATATCGTCGGTATTTGCTGATTTTGGCATAACGCCCGATATTGAGCCTGTTACCGAGAAGAAGTTTGGTGACATAGAGCACTTGTGTACTCAATTTCATGCAAAATCAGAAATATCACCGCGAGAATTTATTGGTAGAATGAGCCCTACGCCTGCCGTGTGCGGCTATCCGATGAAAAAAGCTTTTGAGCAGATATTGCATTACGAATTGCATTCACGTCATTGCTACGGCGGATGGGTAGGCGTGAAAACAGCATCAAGAATCGATGCATTTGTTAATTTGAGATGCGCGTTGATCGGAAATGATGGCGAAGACGGTTACAGATACAATATTTACGCCGGCGGCGGATTGGTTAAGCAGTCGAAAGCCCAAGACGAATGGCGTGAAGGCGCGCGTAAAATACAACCTTTGTATGAAGCTATTGTCGGCGGGGTAGATTCGACTTCGTCGTTGATGGATTGTCAATTATAGTTATGTAATTATGAATCAACGCTCCGACATAGGTAAGACACTGCATATAGTAGGATTGGCCGTGGTCATACTATTCGTGCTTTCGTTCATAGATTTTTCTAAAATCACGGGCGGAACTCTTAAAAATTATGGTTTGTTTGGCGATATAATGGCCAAAACGCAAAGTGATGCCGAAATTGACGATGATAATGGTTCCATGGTGTCGGATATCGATCCTGAATTATTGAAAGCCATGGCCGAAGAAGAATCGAATGAAGCTGAAGAACAAAAGCCGAATGACGACAAGCCTCGAAATGTAGAGCCAACTGCGGCGCCCGAAGAAGCATCGATTGCGCAGGAAGAAACTACGAATTCGCCACAGACCGTTGAGCTACCCGAAATAAAACCCAATAAATCGGGCGAAACGGTACTGATAGAGGATTATAGCGGAAACGGCCTCCAAAACTTTCGCAACTCATTGTATTCGGATGGCATTACGCGCGTTGCCGTTGTAGGCGACAGCTATATCGAGGGTGACATATTCACACAAAATCTCAGGGAGAGACTTCAGTCGGAATACGGAGGATCAGGTGTAGGATATGTAAATATGTACTCGGAGTTTCCCGGTTTCAGACGATCGATAAAGCAGAGCGGATCGGGATGGACGGAGCGATCAGCAGCAAAATCGCATAAGAACAGATACATATCATTGTCTGAACGATATTATGTCATCACATCGGCCGGCGAGGGTGCTACGTCGAAATATAAAGGGGTCAGCGCACTTGAACATCTCGATGAATGGAATAAATCGATGTTTCTGTTCGTAGCTCCGACGGGTGTGGTAATTCAAGCTAAAACGAATGGAGAGTACCAGACATATGAGTATGAGGCATCGCCTTACGTGCAATCGCTGGAGGTTGATGGGGCGACGTCGCAATTTGACTTAAAAGTGTCGGGCGATTCGCTGGTGGCATTGGGCGTATGGCTCGATTCGGGCAGCGGTGTCTCGGTCGATTGTATGTCGTCAAGAGGCTATTCGGGAATAACATTGTCGAGCGTGAATGTCAATCTGAGTCAGCAAATGTCGAAAATGGTGGATTATGACTTGATAATATTGGAATTCGGTATAAATGCAATGAGCGCACGACAAACCAATTATTCGGTATATTCATCGAGAATGGCCAAGTCGATCGACAGAATAAAGGAATGCTATCCCAATGCCGACATAATATTGATGGGCATAGGCGACCGAGGTGAAAAACAGGGCTCGGAAGTGCATTCAATGGCGACGGCTCCGCATATGATATCGGCGCAACGTGATGCGGCTCGAAAGGCTCAAGTGCTGTTTTGGGATACGCGCGAGGCCATGGGCGGCAATGATGCCATCGTGACGTGGAGCCGTATGGGGTATGCCAATAAAGACTACATTCACCTGACTCATAAAGGTGGAGGCGTGCTTGCCGAGAAATTTTTTGAATCATTGCAATTAGCCATTCAACAATGATGCGTACGTTAATATTGCTCATATATATCATAATGTCGGCGGGCATTAGTCTGAAGGCTCAATCGTTGGTCGACAATGATACGACGTCGGTGGACGATGAAGATCAATTCATACGTGAAAATCCTGAAATAGAGGAATTCGTCGATGCCGACATCGTAGTGCCCGATTATATAAATTTGTCGAGTAATCGTATAAAAATGAATGGCGCCAATTGGATGGGGCTTAAATCGGCTTTGGCCGGAATAGACACGACATCCATGGCCATAGTACATATTGGCGACAGTCATTTGCAAGCCGACATAGCCACTCATGTTATTCGCGATTATCTTCAATATGACTTTGGAAATGCCGGCCGAGGATTGGTTGCGCCACTTAAGATGAGCGGTACCAACGAACCGCATGACTATGTGTTTAGCAGCAAAAACAAATGGAAGGCGGCTAAATTGATGAAAGCTCCGTGGAGCTATACTATGGGATTTACAGGCACGTCGGTGTCGCCATCGAGCAAAATCAACGAATTGTCAATCGGAACGGTGCTTGAAGATGATTACAATCCGTTTTCGTCGCTTACGCTGTTTCATAATGGTAAAATAAACATAAACAGAGTAGTCTCTGAAAGCGGTCGTAACATAGAGTTTACGGCCATACCATCGAAAGATTATACGCAAATATATTTGTCCGAGCCAAGTTCGTATGTTACGTTGTTTTTTGATTCGGTAGGCGACCTCACGGTATTTGGCGCAAATTTGTCGGGCGAACGTCCCGGTATATTTTATCATACCATTGGTAACAACGGCGCTACATATTCTACATACAACCGTATCGGTAATCTTGGCGCCGGAATAGCACCATTGCATCCCGAACTGGTGATAGTGTCGTTGGGAACCAATGAGGCATTCGGACGAGTTGACAACCTTGAATTTTATAAGAGCATAGATGCTTTTGTGAAAGACATAAAGTCACATAATCCCGAGGCTCAGATATTGCTTGTAACGCCAATGGAGTGCCAACGCCGGGCCACAAGAACCGTGACCAGGCGAAACAGAAGGGGTAGGAAATATACCGTAAAGCAACGAACCGGAAGCTACTCGGTCAATCAAAATATAAGGCCCATTAGAGAAACAATATTACGATATGGCAGAGACAATGGCATTGCCGTTTATGATTGGTATGAAGTGGCCGGTGGTGCCGGAGCATCTTCGAAATGGATAGAGAGCAAACTATACGGTAAGGATCGCGTGCATCATACGTCAACGGGCTATAAGCTTCAAGGTAAATTGCTATATGATGCCTTACAGAAAGAATTTGAAGATATAACTAAGTGATGATGGATTCAATCAACAATCTTTTAGATTCAATAAAGATAGATTTTGAAAAGCTGCGCAATGTGTTGAGCTTCGACGAGGCCAATCCGTTGTTGTTCAATACGGGATTGTTTCTCATATTGTTCGTGGCGTTCTTGGCCATATACAATTATCTTCGCAATCATCGTAATGCCAAATTGATATTTGTCATTTTATTTTCGTTGTATTTCTATTATAAGTCGTCGGCAGAATATTGCTTCATATTACTTGGCGTATGCGTATCCGATTATTTGTTGGGCATAGCCTTGGGGCGTTTAAAGCATGATGTGCCGAGGCGATTGATCGTAGCTTTAAACGTGATCATAAATGTAGGCATGTTGGTGTATTTCAAATATTTCAACTTGCTTATCGATGCCTTTAAAAACATCTCGAATACGCAATTCGATGCTCTTGACATTGTTTTGCCGGCCGGAATATCGTTCTTTACGTTCCGATCCATAAGCTACATAGTCGACATATATCGCGGGCATATAAAACCTTGTACCGACTTTTTGGCATATACGTTTTATCTTACGTTTTTCCCTCCGTTGTTGGCCGGTCCGGTAGTTAGGGCCAAGGATATGCTACCTCAGGTATATGCCAATCCTGTTGCTTCGCGGGCAATGGTAAGCGAGGGCTTGTTTTTGATAATGGCCGGACTGGTGAAAAAAGTAATCGTAGCCGATTACATAAGTCAGAATTTTGTGGATAGGGTTTTTGATAATCCCGCATTGTACAGCGGATTTGAAAATCTTGTGGGCGTGTATGGCTTTACCATACAGTTATATTGTGATTTTTCAGGTTATAGCGACATGGCAATAGGCATAGCTTTGCTGCTCGGATATAGATTTTTGGACAACTTCCGTGCTCCGTTGAAGTCGCAGAACCCTACGGAATTTTGGCGTAGATGGCATATTTCATTATCTTCATGGTTGCGTGATTATCTGTACATTCCGCTCGGAGGCAATCGTTGTTCGCGAAGCAAACGTCATTTCAACCTTATGACCACTATGCTGATTGGCGGTTTGTGGCATGGCGCTTCGTGGATGTATGTGATATGGGGTGGTCTTCAAGGGCTATTCCTTGTGGGGCATAAGGAGATAAAACGGTTTATGCCGGCTGTCAGTGAAGAACGTAAACGTGCCTGGTGGAGAGTGGCGTTCAACGTATTCATAACGTTTAATCTCGTGGCATTCAGTTTCATGTTTTTCAGGGCCAGCTCGATGGAGGTGGTCAAAGACATGACCGTACAGATGTTCTCGGATTTTCATCTTTCCGTGGCTCCACAATTCATAGAGGGATATGCTCTGATTACGTTGGCTTTATTGTTTGGGTATGCCATTCATTTCGCACCGACGAGTTGGACCGGCAAAATGAAAACGTGGTATGGGGCGCTGCCTCTTATTGGTCAGGCGATAATATTGGCGATAGTGATTTTTATCATCATACAGGTGCGTAGTAGCGAAATAGTTCCCTTCGTGTACTTACAATATTAATTTGGCAATCAAAAACTTGATTGCCAAATTACGGGTTTGCCGACCGTCATTGACTTTTGGAGGTCTATGAGCCGTTGATTTGACGAACCTTTGAATAGAAGGGAAGTGTCGCGTAACGCTAATTCGAATCGGCCATCGACTATGACATCGATGTATGGGGCTATTTTAATGAAACTAAGATCGTTGATTATCTCCTCGTATTTGTAGCCGGTATAGCACCATATGTTTTTTCCTGATTCATGTATTTTTTGAGCAAGTTGAGTCAATGGCTCAATTTGCAGTAGGGGGTCGCCGCCTGAAAAAGTCACGTCAAAATCATTTTGAATGATGCGTGCCATTATTTCGTCGATTGAAAGGGGCGTACCTCCATTAAGATCCCATGACTGCGGGTTGTGACATCCGGGGCAATGGTGATTGCATCCTGCAAAATAAATGGAGGTCCGGAATCCCGGACCATCCACAGTTGTACCATCGATTATTTTGAGTACGTTTAATGTCGTTTTCATTTGTGTACTATTCGGTCGTTTAATTCTGCAAGTTTGGCATTATTCCAACGATCGGTAGTTCCTACAAGGTATCCGGTGATGCGTTGCAGTTTGTCGATGTCGCTACTTCCGCATTTAGGACATACGTTCAGGTCGTCGGTTGCATCTTCATATCCGCAGCACATGCATCTGTTTCGATTGTGATTTACCGAGCAATATCCAATGTTGTATTCGTCCATAAGGTCTACTATGTTTGCAATGGCTTCGGGGTTGTGAGTGGCATCCCCGTCGATTTCGACATAGAATATGTGTCCTCCGCCGGTGAGCTCGTGGTAGGGCGCTTCGATTTTGGCTTTATGGCGGGGAGAGCAATGATAATATACCGGAACGTGATTGGAGTTCGTATAATAAATCTTGTCGGTTATGCCGGGCAATATGCCAAAGCTTTTGCGATCTTTAGAAGTGAATTTTCCTGACAAGCCTTCTGCCGGAGTTGCCAATATAGAGAAGTTATGTCCGTAACGTTCCGAAAATTCATTGGCTTTGCTACGCATGTAGGAAACTATCTTAAGCCCCAGTGCCTGTGATTCATCGCTCTCGCCATGGTGCTTTCCGGTCAGAGCTATAAGACACTCGGCCAATCCGATGAATCCGATGCCCAAGGTGCCTTGGTTTATCACGTCGGCAATGGTTTGTGAGCCGGATAGTTTATCGCTGCCATTCCAGAGTCGCGACATAAGCAGCGGGAATTGTTTGGCAAGTGCCGTTTTCTGGAAGTCGAAGCGGTCGCACAATTGGCGTGCCGTAACTTCGAGCATGTTGTCGAGTTTATGGAAAAATCGATCAATGCGTTCGGCCGAGTCTTTTATTGCCATGCATTCGATGGCTAAGCGCACTATGTTTATGGTGGAGAAGCTTAGATTACCGCGACCAATGGAGGTCTTCTCGCCGTATCGGTTTTCGAATACGCGCGTGCGGCATCCCATGGTTGCAACTTCGTATTTATATCGGAGAGGATCGTCGGGATTCCATTTTTCGTGATAATTGAACGATGCGTCAAGATTTACGAAATTGGGGAAGAATCGTCGCGCCGTGACTTTGCAGGCAAGTTTGTATAGATCATAGTTGCGATCCTCGGGAAGATAGCTCACGCCACGTTTCTTTTTCCATATCTGGATCGGGAAAATGGCGGTTGCTCCATTGCCCACGCCGCTATATGTCGATTTTAAAAGTTCGCGTATTATGCATCGTCCTTCGGCTGACGTGTCGGTACCGTAATTAATGGAACTGAACACTACCTGATTTCCGCCGCGAGAGTGAATGGTGTTCATATTGTGTATGAATGCTTCCATTGACTGATGTACTCGCTCTACGGTTTTGTTTATGGCGTGCTGCAATATGCGTTCTTCGCCCTTCATGTCGCCAAGCTCTACGTGAATGAAATCGTCGAGCTCTTTATTATAAAGGTGCGAATAGTCATTGCCGGTCAATTTCTCGAGATTTTTCACTTCTTCTATGAACGACGAGCGTACGTATGGAGCCAAATAAAAATCGAAGGCAGGGATGGCTTGTCCGCCGTGCATTTCGTTTTGCGCGGTTTCGAGGGATATGCAACTTATTATGCTTGCCGTTTCGATTCGCTTTGCCGGTCTCGATTCGCCATGTCCGGCAGTAAATCCGTACTTAAGAATGCGATCGAGCGGATGCTGGACGCATGTGAGGCTCTTGGTCGGATAATAATCTTTATCGTGTATGTGTAGGTATCCGTTGCGAACGGCATCACGAGCTTCGGGCGACAACAAATAATCGTCGACAAACGGTTTGGTTGTCTCGCTTGCAAATTTCATCATCATACCTGCCGGAGAGTCGGTATTCATATTTGCATTTTCGCGAGTGATGTCGTTGCTCTTGGCTTCTATGATTTCCAAAAACATATCACGAGTTTTGGCTCTGCGCGCAATGCTGCGCTGATCGCGATATGCTATGTATCGTTTTGCCACCTCCTTTCGAGGGCTATTCATCAGTTCCAGCTCCACGCGATCCTGAATCTCCTCCACGCTCATGCGGTCGGCGCCGGTTATACCGATTCTGTCGGCTATTTTTTGAATCAAAGACTCGTCTTCGCCAATCTCCGTTTGTAACATGGCTTTGCGAATGGCAGCTTTGATTTTTTCTTCGTTATAGCCTACTATTCGGCCATCGCGTTTGATTACCGTTTGTATCATAGTTGTGTTGTTATTGATTTGTCTTAATGATTTAGGGCTGATTTAAATTATTGCAAAGCTACGAATATTGCTACATTTGTCAAAGAAAAACGATGAAATAATTTTGCAAAAATTTCTTTTTGGAAAACTTTTGACGATTGTGAAATTTGTAAAATACTTGTAATTAAATATTTGATGTTTTGAAATGGAAAACTTTTGCAAATATGTTTGACGCTGGCGTTGCGCTATTTGTCTGCTATATTTAAATATGAGTGGAAAGGTGCTGTGGCCGAAAGAATGATCGTGCTTTACATAAAAGTGTGATGATAGCTATGTGCTAAATGCTAATCGATCATATGGTTTAATGAAAATTCAATGCCGGGAATAATATTTAAGATGCTAAAAACCGTGCGAACTTGTAATTCATTATGAAAAAACTTTTTTAAATTTGTACTTAAATTTGAATGGTATGGCAACAATGACGACAGATAAGAAAGTGTGTTGTGAGTTGGCGGCATTATTATACGAACATGCCGTGCGCCATATAGTAGTTTCGCCGGGGTCGCGCAATGCACCGATAATAGTGGCATTGGCCCGATCGGGAAAGTTTAATATGATTCCCGTAATCGATGAGCGTAGTGCCGGTTTTGTGGCTTTGGGCATAGCATCGCAGTCGCTCGGTCCGGTGGCTATTGTATGTACATCGGGAACGGCGCTTCTAAATTACGCACCTTCCGTAGCGGAAGCCTATTATCGTCAGTTGCCTATAATCGTCATATCGGCAGACAGGCCGATGGAATGGATTGATCAGGACGATTCACAGACCATACGTCAGCCCGGCGCGCTCGACCATTATGTGAAAAAATCGTATGACATACCCGACATTCCGACTCCCGACAACATATGGTATGCCAATAGGGTGATAAATGAAGCCCTGACATTGGCGTGTACGGGGAGGCGGTCGCCGGTTCATATCAATCTGCAACTCAACGAACCGTTAAATAGGATGAATGTCGTCGGTGACTGCAACGATGTCAGGGCGGTTCGGACATTGGCTCCTCGCGAGGATTTATCGGTGGCTCGTTCGCGAGAAATCGGACGGACTCTTGATGACAAAAAGGTGATGGTTGTAGTGGGCTTTCATCGACCCGATCAGAGATTGAACAAAGCATTGTCGCGCTTGGCCCGGAAGCCGGGGTTCGTAGTGCTGACCGAATCGATATCAAACATGCATTCATCTGACTTTATAACTCGTATCGACACTACGCTGAGCGCAATGACTGAAAAGGAAGAATGTGAGCTTGTGCCCGATGTGGTGATAACGATGGGCGGTGCGCTTGTGTCGAGATTGATAAAAAAATACATACGCGACCATAAGCCTTCGCAACATTGGCACGTAGGAATAAGTCGAACGATGGTTGACTGTTTCAAGTCATTGACTATGAACGTGGAGATGGATGCCGGAATATTTATGGCTCAATTGGCGTCGGCAGTGCAGCCCCATACTTACGAATCGAATTATTCCGACCGTTGGCATATAATAGCCGACAGAGCAATCTCAACGCACGATGCATATGTTGCAAAATCGCCCTGGTCGGATATGAAGGCATTTTCGGTGATAATGCCAATGTTGCCGCGCAGATGGAATCTTCAATTATCAAACGGTACGCCTATTAGATATGTGCAGCTTTTTAACAATACGCATATTCATCGATCGGATTGCAACAGGGGCGTTAGCGGCATTGATGGGTGCACGTCGACGGCGATAGGCGCATCGATTGCATACACGGCAGCGCCGACGTTGCTGATAACGGGCGATATGAGCGCCCAGTATGACATTGGAGCTTTGGCGTGCCAAGCCATTGGAGGCCGATTTAAGATGATAGTCATTTGCAATGGCGGAGGCGGCATATTCAGGTTTATAAGTTCCACATCACGCTTGGATGAGCTTGACGCTTATTTTGCAATGGATGTGGAGCTCCCGTTGCGACAATTGGCGGAGGGGTATAATTTCGAGTATTTTGAAGCTTATGACGAAAAATCGCTTCGAACCGTTATGCCGCATTTTATGGCGGAATCGAATTCTCCCGCCATATTGGCGGTGCATACGCCTGCCGAACAGAGCGCAGAAGTGCTTAAGAATTATTTTACAAGACATTTAATACTGCATCATAATGAGAAATTGGACAACAATTAAGGAGTATGAGGACATATTGTTTCAGCAATATGGTAAAATAGCCAAGATAACCATCAATCGTCCGCGCGTATATAATGCATTTCGTCCGCAGACAAATAAGGAAATGCTCGACGCAATGGCATATTGTAGGGAAGCCGGCGACATAGGAGTGATAATACTTACCGGAGCCGGCGACAAGGCATTCTGTTCGGGTGGCGATCAGAGAGTGAAAGGCATAGGTGGGTATATAGACGAAAACGGTACTCCACGTTTGAATGTCCTCGATTTGCATAAGGCAATACGTTCGATTCCTAAACCTGTCATTGCAATGGTCAACGGATATGCCATAGGCGGTGGCAACGTGCTTCAGGTAGTGTGCGACCTTACGATAGCATCGGAAAATGCCCGATTTGGACAAACAGGCCCTAAGGTGGGCAGTTTTGACGCCGGATTCGGGTCGTCGTATTTGGCACGATGCGTAGGACAGAAAAAAGCGCGCGAAATATGGTTCTTGTGCAGGCAGTATACGGCAGCCGAGGCTGAACAGATGGGAATGGTCAACAAAGTGGTTCCGTTTGACAGGCTGGAAGATGAAACGGTGGAATGGTGCGAAACCATACTGAAACGCAGCCCTATGGCCATCAGAATGATAAAGCGGGCCTTGAATGCCGAGCTTGACGGACAAAGAGGCTTGATGGAATTTGCTGGTGATGCAACTTTGATGTATTATTTGATGGCTGAAGCTCAGGAGGGTAAGAATGCATTCCTCGAAAAACGAGATCCTGATTTTGACCAATTTCCTAAATTTCCGGGATAAGAAAGGAGATATTTGTTATGCTTAAAACCGCTTATTGTAAGTATGACTTGCGCTTCATTGAGCCGGCCAAGACCTCAAGATGCGTTATGACAGAAAAAGAAACCTATTTCATAAAGGTTTGGGATGCAGATGAGCCCCATAAATATGGAATAGGGGAATGCCCGATATTTCGCGGCTTGAGTGCGGAGGATTCGCCAAATTACGAATCGAAGATTCGGGAATTGTGTCGAAACATAAACAATGAGGCGCATACCGACATTACGCAATATTCGTCATTGAAATTCGGCTTGGAGACCGCTTTGCTCGACTATGAGAACGGATGTTGTCGTAAGCCATTTCCGTCGAGTTGGAGTAAGGGCGATAGCGCAATTCCAATAAACGGATTGGTGTGGATGGGAACCATCGACGAAATGTCGAAACGAGTGGATGAGAAAATAGCACAAGGCTTCAGATGCGTTAAGCTGAAAGTCGGCGCTTGCGATTTCGAGGAAGAACTTAAGTTGCTGGATAGGATAAGACTATTGTATTCTCCCGAAAAGCTTGAAATTCGTCTTGATGCCAATGGCGCGTTTACGCCCGACGAAGCTTTGGTGAAGCTTAAAAGATTGTCGCAACTCGACATTCATTCAATAGAACAGCCCATAAAAGCCGGACAATGGGATAAGATGGCTTATTTGTGCGAAAATTCGCCGATTGACATTGCTCTCGATGAAGAATTGATAGGCATATATGATATTGTGCAGATGCGCAAGATGCTATATTATATATCACCAAAATATATAATATTGAAGCCGGCTCTGTGTGGCGGCATTTCGGGTGCCGTGCAATGGATTAATTGCGCCAATGCATACGAAGTGGGATGGTGGGTGACATCGGCTCTTGAGTCGAATATCGGTTTGAATGCGATAGCGCAATGGGTGTCGACGCTCGAAACGACCATTCCGCAGGGTCTCGGAACGGGCGCATTGTATTCGAATAACATTGCATCGCCCATAGAGCAGATAGGCGACGTGTTGACTTATAATGAGCATAAACATTGGAACATACCTGATTTTAAATGGATTATTCCCGAATAATTGGCATTGATGATGATGCGAAAAAATTTTTGGATGAATTTCTTTCCGATTCGGTTGATGTAACCGCTCATACATCCGGCTCGACGGGGAAGCCCAAAGCCATAAAGCTGAAAAAGAGCGATATGCGCTTGTCGGCAAGGTCGACGAACCAATTTTTTGGAATAAACGATCAATCTATTTTAGTTTCGCCCTTGTCATGCAGGTATATAGCCGGTATGATGATGGTGGTCAGGGCCATTGAATCGAATTCGCATTTGTTGTTCGAAAAGCCGTCGAACGCGCCGTTGAGTGCCGGGCGCTATCTGAAAACCATTGATTTATTACCGGTAGTTCCGTCGCAAATAAGTGGTTTGCTTGATAACGTTGGCCGAAATGGCCTGACGGTGCGAAATGTAATAGTGGGAGGCGCTCCAATGTCGATGAAAATGGAGCAAATGCTTCGTGAAAGCGGTATTAATTCATATGCCACATATGGCATGACGGAAACTTGTAGCCATGTGGCATTGCGATCGATATTGCGCAATGAAGATTATTTCACGGCATTGCCGGGTGTGAAGTTTTCGGTCGATGATGATTGCAGATTGCTGATACATCGTAACAGCGCAGAGGTTAAGACGTTGCATACCAATGACGTGGTTAGGCTTTTGGGTGATACCCGATTCGTGTGGGTGGGGCGTTATGATAATGTGATAAATTCGGGTGGAATAAAGATTCATCCTGAAGAAATCGAGCGGCAATTGCATCCCGTTATGGGTAATCGTACATTTTACATTACGTCGCGCAGTAGCGAAAAATGGGGCGAAGAAGTGGTTATGGTAGTTGAGCGCGACGATGAGCTGAATGTCAAAGACCTAATGTGTCAAATCAAAGCAATGGTAGGGGTTAAGGCTCCGAAAGAGATGATATTTGTAGATGCGGTAGAGCGTACTTCGAATGGGAAAATAGTAAGAATTAAGCTTTAAACTACCTCTAACTTTTATTGTCGAATCGGCTCTAAAATCAATGAAAATAATTTGTTATGGTGATTTTATTTGAATTTACCATATTAATGTATTAATTTTGTAATCTCCCGTATTGGGAATATGCACATTATTATACCAAATTAATGCTGAAATGAAACAGTTTTTTATGAGTTTTCTCGGCGCTGTGGCCGGGATATGGGTTTCAATATTGCTATTGTCCGTACTTTCGATTGTAGCTTTGGTGGCTATGGCATTGTCGTCAGGCACCGAAACGGGAAACATCAACATAAAATCCCATAGCATACTGCATGTGGATCTTAGTGGTGAAATTACAGATCGGGCAACGCCAATCGATTTTATGAAAGAAATCTATGGCGCATCGGAGGGGAGCATAGCACTTAACGACCTCGTAAGTTCGATTAAGTCTGCCGCCAACGATAAGGACATTGAGGGTTTGTATCTTGAATTGAACGGCTCATCGGCCGGATTGGCTCAACGTCAGGCCATCATAGCCGCCATAAACGAGTTTAAGCAGACCGGCAAATGGGTATATGCATATTCCGATAACATAACGCAAGGCGACTACTTCGTGGCTTGTGCCGCAGACAGCATCTTCCTTAATCCGATAGGTATGGTCGATATCCATGGATTGGCTGCAACGACAATGTACTTCAAGGATTTGCTTGATAAGATTGGCGTAGATGTGCAGGTTGTTAAAGTCGGTACATACAAGAGCGCGGTCGAACCGTTTATTCTTAATGACATAAGTGAAGCCAACCGTGAACAGCAAATGCATTATCTCGGCAATATATGGAACCAGGTATGCAATACAATATCGACAGGCCGAAACGTCAGCGTACAGCAAGTAAACGAATGGGCCGATGGCTATACATATACGATGCCCATAGATTATTATCTTGAAAACAAGATAGTGGATCGAGCTGTTTACCGTCGTGAGATGAAGGACATTCTTGCTACGAAAACCGATTGTGAAGAACCTCGATTGGTGGGATTCAATGACTATTACGCCGTGAAAGGTAAATTGGATAAGTCGGGCGGTAAAAAAGAAATTGCAGTGTTGTATGCCGTAGGCGATATCACCGAATCGGGCGAGGGTGGAATAGCATCCGATGCTTTGGTGCCTCAGATACTTGACTTGATGGACGATGACGATATTCAAGGATTGATACTTCGCGTGAACTCGGGCGGTGGCAGCGCATTTGCATCGGAGCAGATATGGGAAGCTCTTGAACAGTTCAAATCCGTTACCGGAAAACCATTTTATGTGTCGATGGGCGATTATGCCGCATCGGGCGGATACTACATTTCATGTGGTGCCGATAGGATATATGCCGAACCGCTTACTCTGACCGGTTCGATAGGCATATTTGGACTCATTCCCAATGCACAGAAGCTGTTGAATGATAAAATAGGCATCAATACGTCGACCGTAGCTACCAACAAAGGCAGTCTGCCCTCATTTACGGAGCCTATGACTCCGGCGCAGGAAGCAGCAATGCAATCGTATGTCAATCGCGGTTATGAACTATTCGTGTCGCGGTGCGCCGAAGGTCGAAATGTTCCGGTCGATTCGATAAAGGCCATTGCTGAAGGACGAGTATGGGATGGCACGTCGGCGGCTCAGCTTGGACTCGTAGATAAACTTGGCGGTCTTGATATGGCAATAGCCGAAATGGCGGCCGATCTTGAAATATCGGATGACTATTATGTCAAGGAGTATCCTAAGGTTAAGTTCAAATGGTGGGAAGAACTGTTTGAGATAAGCAAGTCGGTAAAAGCCATGGTCATGAAGAACGAGCTTGGTGAAACGATGAAATATTACAACACCATTAAAGATTTGAACGAAATAGATCATATTCAATGTAGAATGGATTTCGTTGAAATCAAATAACGGCCACGGGATATTGTAGCGAATATGGCAAAGAGAAATAAACTACTCGCATTGTTGTTGCTCCTTCCTATATCGAAGATATATGGAGGGGTGATGGCGATACGCAATGCCATGTTCGACAAAGGTATTCTCAAACAGCATGAGTTTGACATTCCGGTGGTGGTGGTAGGTAATCTGACAATCGGCGGAGCCGGTAAGACTCCCCATACCGAATATTTAATAGAGCATCTGCGCCACACATACAAACTTGGCATCTTGAGTCGTGGATATAAGAGGCGTACCAAGGGTTTCGTACTGGCATCGTCGCACTCGCGTCCTAACGACATAGGCGATGAGTCATATCAGATATTCCGAAAATACGGACACGATGGCGTTTCTGTGGCCGTTTGCGAGAATAGGGTTCGGGGTATTGAGAAGCTTTTAGAAGCCGATCCGTCGATAAATCTCATATTGCTTGATGATGCGTTTCAGCATCGCTATGTAAAGCCGTGGGTGTCAATGGTGCTTACCGAATATAGTCATCCATTGTATAACGATGATTTATTGCCTTTTGGACGTTTACGAGAATCGAAGTCGGCGGTCGATAGAGCAGATGTAGTCATAGTGACGAAATGTCCTTCGGATATAAAGCCGATGGAAATGAGGATATTTAAAGAGAATCTGAGTCTCTATCCTTATCAGAAGCTTCTTTTCTCGCGATACGTATATTTACCGTTACGTCCATTGTTCCCTGACCAAACCGTACTCGCTCCAATACCCAATCTGTCGCATCTTACGTCAAATGACACCATTTTGGCTGTAATAGGCATAGCGAATCCGCGCCCCTTCGTAAGGTGTTTGAGGCAGTTTGGAGCAAAAGTGAAATTGAAATTGTTTGCCGATCATCATAACTTCACAATGGCGGATATGGAAGCCATACGCAGCAAGTTTGATGCAATGAAGGGCGACCATAAATACATCATAACAACGGAAAAAGATGCCGTTAGATTAGCTCATAATCCATATTTTCCCCATCAACTTCGTTCAAAGATATTTTATCTGCCAATAGAAGTGGACTTCTTGTTGCAAAATGATGAATCATTGGTCGACATAGTGAATAGGTTGATACGAACTAAAAAAGCGGCTAACAGGTGATGAATAATCATTTATGCTGAACAGGAAAAAATAATTGATTGTTTTCTCAAATGTAGATACAAACGCTTAAAACATAACTGAATCATGATAGAAAAAATACGTCAAACGGCAGAGTATATCAGTCGTAGAATAAATGGCAATCATCCCGACACCGCAATTATACTTGGAACGGGGTTGGGCGCATTGGTCGATCATATTGAAAATAAAAAGTATATTCCATACGCTGAAATTCCTAATTTCCCGGTTTCTACGGTAGAGGGTCATAGCGGAAATCTGATATTTGGAACTCTCGGATCGAAGCCGATCATGGCCATGCAGGGGCGATTCCATTATTATGAAGGTTATGATATGAAGCAGGTAACTTTCCCCGTGCGCGTAATGAAAGCTCTGGGCATAAATACTCTTTACGTAAGCAATGCGGCAGGGGGTATGAACAAGGAGTTTAAGGTAGGCGACATAATGATAATAACCGATCATATAAATTTGTTCCCCGAAAATCCGCTGCGAGGTAAAAATTATGAAGAACTTGGTCCGCGATTCCCGGCAATGACCGAAGCCTACGACCATAAATTGATTGGCTTGGCCGATGAAATCGCATCGCGTAAAGGCATCAGGGTGATGCATGGCGTATATGTAGGTGTTCCGGGTCCTACGTTTGAAACGCCGGCTGAATATGAATATTTTAGAATAATCGGAGGCGATGCGGTAGGCATGTCGACTGTGCCGGAAGTCATAGTGGCCAATCATTCGGGAATGAAAGTGTTTGGCGTTTCGGTCATAACCGATCTTGGCGGTAAGGATGTGACGGAGGTGCCTACTCACGAAGATGTGCAGAAAGCAGCTCAATCAGCACAACCTAAGATGATGGAAATAATGCGTGAACTTGTCAATTCCGTAAAGTAAATATGGATACAGAAATATCGAGCATAGGAGAATTCGGGCTCATCGACCGACTTACCAAAGACTTCGTTCCGGTGAATGCATCGACCATAACGGGTGTGGGCGACGATTGTGCCGTAATGTCATATCCCGATACGGAAGTATTGGTGACTACCGATATGTTAGTAGAGGGCATTCATTTTGATTTAACGTATGTTCCGCTAAAACACTTAGGTTACAAATCGGCCATAGTGAATTTTTCGGACATATATGCCATGAACGGAACGCCTCGACAAATTACTGTCTCGCTTGGAATTTCCACTCGTTTTACGGTGGAGCACATCGAGGCTTTGTATTCAGGCATAAAATTGGCTTGTGAAATTTATGGCGTAGATCTTGTTGGTGGCGATACTACTGCATCACGATCGGGATTGATAATCAGCATCACCTGTATCGGTGATGCAAAAAAGGATAGCATTGTATCTCGCAGTGGTGCCAAAAATACCGATTTGATATGCGTATCGGGCGATTTGGGAGCCGCATATATGGGTTTGCAATTGCTTGAACGAGAAAAAGTGGCATCGGCCGGACAAAAAGACTTCGTTCCGAAGTTTGAAGGCAAGGAATATTTAGTGGAACGACAATTAAAGCCCGAGGCTCGTCGTGACATAGTGAATAAATTGTCAGAGAAAAGAATACTGCCGACGTCGATGATTGACATAAGCGACGGACTTTCGTCGGAACTGATGCATATCTGCAAACGGAGCAATGTCGGTTGTCGCATATACGAGGACCGCATACCGATTGATTATCAGACGGCCATAATGGCTGAAGAATTAGGCATGAACCTGGTGACGGCCGCATTGAATGGAGGTGAGGACTATGAGTTATTGTTTACTGTTCCGTTGCATTGTCATGATGAGATTCAAAGCATTGAAGGCATAAAAGTAATAGGCCATATAACCGCTCCCGAATTAGGATGCGCCATGATAACTCGCGATGGTAATGAAATGGTATTGAAGGCTCAGGGATTTAATCATATGGCTCAATGACGCGGCGTTAAAGCCAATGGACGAGATGTATTCGCATTTTACGTTTGCAGAAGTAGGAAATAAGTTCATTTATGATTAACTTTGTGCCTAAATTAATTAAGTAGAACATTTAAGTCATGATAAATCGTGTTTTAATCAGAATCAAAGTCGTACAGTTGTTATATTCATATCTGTTGACTCAGAGTGAGTTTAAAATTGAATCGTTACCCGAAAATCCTTCACGCGATAAAAAATATGCGTATTCGCTTTATCTTGACTTATTGGCATTCATTCTCCGTATATCAGGCTATAAGTTACCCTCGGCATCAAGCAATGCCGTAGAGGATAACCGCTATTTGTCGGCCAATAAAATAGTGCGCGCTTTAAATGCCGATGATCAGGTGCGTACCATATTGATGCGTAATCCATCGAATGTTACGTCATTTGACGGAGCGCTTCGTTCCGTATACGATGCAATTGTGAACTCGTCGATATATCGTTCTTATATTCGTCAGAAAGATTCCGACATACAAAAGGATATGACATTCTGGAGCGTGATATTGCAAACGATCATAGCTAAAAACGAATGCTTTATCGAAGAAGCTCGAAAGAATCCTGATTTCACGAATCTGGGATTTGAAAATGCAATAAAGATGGCGGTGTCAACGCTCGAAAGCTATTGTGATAATCGAACGCTGTTGAGCGAAGCCCGTAATGCGTTGGACAAATCGCTTGATAAAGCTTACGAGTTGTACCATGCATTATTGCTGCTCTCGGTTGAGCTGACTCGTACGCAGGATATGAGGCTTGAAGCTGCAAAGCAAAAACATTTGCCGACTCCCGAAGATCTTAATCCCAATATGCGTTTTGTCGATAATGCGTTGCCGAGGATGATTATCGAGTCGCCTGATATGAAGGAGTATTTAAAGAATAATCCAATATCATGGGTCGAAGACGATTCGTTTATAAAATCGATGTTGAACAGTATAATCAATTCTGACATATATGCCGAATATATGGCAAAGGAAACTACCGATGTTGAAGCTGATTGTGAATTTTGGCGTATGATTTATAAGAACGTCATACTTCCATCCGATGAGTTGGCTGAGATACTTGAATCGAAATCGGTGTATTGGAATGACGATTTGCAAATCATGGGTACGTTTGTACTCAAGAGCATAAAAAGGGCGGCAGCATGCAAAAACGGCATTATCTCTCTGCTTCCTCAATATAAGGATGAAGAAGATGAACAGTTCGGTCCGAGGTTGTTTCTTGATGCCGTTGATAATCGCGAGACTTACAGGTCGTACATCGATCGATTCATCAATTCAGATCAGTGGGATCCTGAACGACTTGCGTTTATGGATATCGTAATTATGATTACCGCCATTGCCGAGTTGCTTAATTTCCCGGCCATACCTATTCCGGTGACTTTGAACGAATACATTGAAATAGCCAATTCGTACAGCACGCAGCGTAGCGGGCAGTTCATAAATGGAATATTGTATTCGGTAATAAATTATTTGAAGGATGAACAACTCCTTTGCAAAAATTGATATATATAATAAAATAGCTTATATTTGCATATAAATTAACCCATAAATAAAACTAAAAATGATTAGTAATATGATCTTACTTCAAGCCGGAAGTGCTGAAGGCGCCGGTGCAATGAACATTATAATGATTGTTCTTATCATAGGTATATTCTATTTCTTCATGATTCGTCCCCAGCAGAAGAAACAAAAAGAAATACGAAAGTTCCGCGAGGGAATCCAAGTTGGAAATACCGTTGTAACCGCAGGCGGAATATATGGAAAGGTACGTAAGATAAAGGAAGACATAATAGTTCTTGAAATAAGCAATAACGTAACCATCGATATTGATAAGAATTCGGTATATCCTTCGGCTGCAAGAGAGCAAAACGAACAAAACAATAGAATCGAAGAATCGAAGTAAACAAAATTCTTGAAAAATAAACTGATCCGAGTCGTGTAGGTGGTCTGAAATGAGCATTGTCACGACTTCGGA
Source organism: Muribaculaceae bacterium (assembly GCA_017621225.1). Lineage (GTDB taxonomy): Bacteria > Bacteroidota > Bacteroidia > Bacteroidales > Muribaculaceae > Paramuribaculum. Next base: position 78,979 of record JAGATN010000021.1, read on the forward strand.
TTGCTTTTATACGTAGCTTGACATGCTGAAACGTTTGCACGACATACGAAATGCTACCAATAATGCCATACATTCATCGAAAGGTAAGGATGTGTTGCTTTATATTATGTTTGTATGCGTAGCATTCGTATTTTGGGTGTTTTTGTCGCTTGATGCCGAGGTGCAACGTAGCTTCGATGTTCCGGTTGAGCTTGAAGACGTGCCTGATTCGATAACGCTCATAAATCCCATTCCGCTCAACATCAGCGCATCGGTGCAGGGGAAGGGGTCGCAATTATTGCGCTTTTCGTGGGGCACGTTGCATAATATGAAAATAAATTTCGGCGAAAACGTATCGAAAGATAACGTTATGTCGGTATCTAAAATAAAAATCGATGATAAACTTCGCGATTATTTCGGTCAAGGCGTTCAGATATTGTCAACGAAGCCTGACTCGATCGTTTCACGGTTTACGTCAATGCCTGGCGTAAAGGTGCCGTTGCGCATAATTTCTGACATACATCCTAATCTGCAATGTATAATCAGTGGCCCCATAACGGCAAACGTCGATTCGATAAGTGTTTACTCGATAAATGGCGTGCCGCATTCACTTCGGCATATTGATACGGAACAGATAGTGCGTTCCGGCCTTATAGATACCACACGATATGAAGTTAAGCTGAAGTCAGTTCCCGGAATGAGGTTGATACCGGATCGAGTAGTAGTTACTGTACCGGTAGAGCCATTGATTTCGCAACGCCGACGTGTGGATATTGATATAATGAATCTGCCCGAAGGTACCGGAATGATAACATTCCCATCGAGCGTAGAGGTGTCGTATCTGGTGCCCATGAGTGCATATAATGACGATTTACCGATATCGGTATATGTTGACTTTGACAATGTTAATCTATTGGTTCCGAAAGCCAAGGTTAACTTGTCGTTGATTCCTGACATATATCAGAATGTATCGTTGCAGCCCGATAGCGTAGAATATATAATCGAAAAAAAACAGATTAATCCCAATGAAAAAAAATGACGGTAAGCTGATTGCCGTTTCGGGGGGAATCGGCAGCGGTAAGAGCGTTATATGTAAAATATTGAGCAATATGGGATATCCCGTTTACGACTGTGACAGCCGTGCGAAGATATTGATGGATAACGACGAAAAAATCAAGAACGACATAATACGATTGATATCGCCTGATGTGGTGACTGACGGATGCATTGATCGCAAAGCATTGAGTAGATGTGTGTTTAACGATGCAGATGCATTGGAGGCGCTTAATGGCATAGTGCATTCATCGGTTCGTGCCGATTTGATCAACTGGAAACGCACCATCGACACCATCGGATTTGTAGAAACAGCCATACTTTACCAGAGCGGAATAGACAAAATGGTAGATGAAGTATGGGAAGTCATGGCTCCTATGGACATAAGAGTCGAAAGGGTCATGAGTCGCTCAAATATGTCGGCTGATGAAGTTATGGCACGAATAAAACTACAAGATGCTTATGAGGTAAATCATAGGCATGCGCGCACATTCCGTATTATCAACGATGGCCTATTTCCTGTATTACCACAGGTTTGCGCCATATTGTCAGTCGATTATTAATTTGAACGTATCGCTGTCGCGCCAAGGAGCGAATCGCCTTCTGTCGATATTTAGCTTTTCAGCGTCAAATGTGCTATAAACCACTCCGTCGTTTCGTCGTTCGGCTACGTCATCGCCCCAATTGTTAAATATGAAAGAATCGCCGGCAGGATAGTCGCCATACATATCCGAGCCTTCGCGATTGCATCCGGCTACGTATGCCTGATTTTCGATGGCTCGGGCAATCAGCATATGTTTCCATGCAAATACTCGTGCGTGTGCCCAATTGGCCGGAACTATGAGCGCATCATATTCATTTGCAACGCTCCTGTTCCAAACCGGAAAACGAATGTCGTAACATATGGCCATCTTTAAATTCCATGATCTGAAGCGCACGATTGGCGATGCCTTCATTCCTGGCATGAACACCTGATTTTCGTATCCACTTCTGAACAAGTGCCGCTTATCATAAAAGTTTGCCTCGCCACCGGGCTCTATCATAAAACCGCGATTATATAGATTTTCACCATCTCGTGCCGTGAAACCGCCCCATATGGCAAATCCGAAATGTTTGGCCCATCTACGCACCGATCTTATGGTAGGGCCGTCATTGTCTTCTGAAAGAGATAAGAGGGTGGGGCGGTCGGCCGTGTATCCGGTGTTGAACAACTCGGGCAAGACGACCAAATCGGTATCCGGATCAATCGTGCTGAGGCGTTCGGATACTCTTTTTAGATTTTCGTCCTTATTCTCAAGTGTTATGCTATGAGGTATGAGTGCGACTTTTAAATTTCGAGTGGGCATATTGAGGTGCTTTTTTTATTCCGTGCAGTCGGTGCTGAATTTTTCGGGATATTTACCGACGTAATTTCGATAAAATCTTTTTATGGTACACATATCGGATTCTATGTTACCCGTGGGCTCAAACTCAGTATTTATGCTGATGGTCTTTTTAGAATAGTCGATTGCGCCCAAAACTATGGGTACGTTCGCTTCGATGGCTATGTGGAGAAATCCTTGATGCCATTTCGACGTGCGGCTGCGTGTGCCTTCGGGAGTTATGGCCAATGCCATTCGGTCGGTGGAGTTGAATTTGTTTACGATTGACTCCACTAACGACGATCCTTTTTTTCTTGGAACGGGGATTCCTCCAATTGAACGAAATATGTACCCCAACGGGAAGAAAAACCAGGTTTCTTTCATTAGGAATCCGGCTTTACGGTTGACGGATGCATATGCCAATTTCCCGAGAATGAAATCCCAGTTACTCGTATGTGGAGCAACACAAATTATACATTTAGGATAATCGGGGACTGTTATTTCAACATTCCACCCGATTATCTTCAATATGAGTTTACTTATATTCATCAATTATCATTGGTGTTTTGTCGCAGCCGCTTTGTTTGCTTCTTTCTGGGCTGCGGGGAGCGCTTCGTTCATTTGTTTAACAATTGATTTTACGCTATTGTTGAACGAAGAAACCAGCTTATCGTATGCAGCCTTGAAATATGCCGACTTCGACTTATTGTATTCTGCTCGACTATTATAATTTTTTGCAACTTTGTCGAACGAGAAAGAGCATTTCTTTAAAGTGCTTACCTGAAGTTCGGCAACATCCGATATTACCTTTTTCATCTTTTCGACATCGATGTCTTGTACGGTGTGGATTGATATAGCTGATTCAACTGCGAGGTCACCGCAGATATATTTGATCTGCTTCTTTAAATTACGTTTATTAGCCATAATGATTTTTATTTTATTGAATTTAATAATATGTTTTTTAGCGCAGATATGGTTGGATAAATGCATTCTACCCTTTTTTCGGACTGTTTTTTATGAATTTGTCGAGACATGTTCAGATTTACTCCGACCACCGGCGTGATGGAATCAATTGACTTGGCCGGATGGGTAGTTGCTAATGCTATGCCAATTTCGTCATTGCCGAGTCCTTCCGATAAGGCTCGATATGCAATGGCTCCGTGTGGATCGCATACGTATCCGTTTGTTGCGTATGTGTTGTAGATCGTTTCCTTTATCTGTTCATCCGAATAGGTATATCCGCTTATTTCAGATGACATTTTCTCGTGGTTGTTATTGTATAAATCAAGTAGGCGCGTAAAATTGGCCGGATCACCCACGTCCATAACGTTTGCCATTGTAGCCTTTGAGTGACGGGGATGGTAGATGCCGGTTTTTAGATAATCATAGAAAACGGCATTCGAATTGCTTGATGCAATAAAGCGTTTTACGGGCAATCCCATTCGTTTTGATATGACTCCGGCCGTAAGGCTGCCGAGATTTCCGCTTGGTACTGAAAATACTAAATTATCGGTATTGACCCCAAGACGTATCAGTTGCGCGTAAGCCCAGAAGTAGTAAAAACATTGCGACATTAACCGAGCTACGTTTACTGAATTTGCTGAAGTAAGTACCATTTCTTCGTTTATTTCCGGATCAAGAATGGCGTTACGCACCATGGCCTGGCAATCGTCAAACGATCCGCGAACTTCTATTGGCACTACGTTTGTCGCATCTGACATTGATACTTGATTCTCTTGAACGCTATTCAATCTATCTTTGGGATAAAGTATGAATACTCTCGTTCCGGGTATGTTCATGAATCCGTGCGCAACGGCATTTCCGGCATCGCCCGATGTGGCCACTAGAATGTTGACAATGCGCCCGTCTTTGCGCGGCATCGGATATATGTGCGTAAGCATTCGAGACATGAATCCGACTCCTATGTCCTTGAATGACAATGTGGGCCCATGGAATAATTCAAGTATGTATTTGTTTTCGGAAATATTCACCAATGGTATGTCAAATGACATTGCGCTTTTAATTATGTCATTTATTATTTCCGAATCAAGGTCGTTACCAAATAACAAATTGGCCACCACGAATGAAATGTCGGCAAGCGACATTTCGCTTATATTATTGAAGAATGCCTTTGGTATGGTAGGAATTCTTTCGGGCATATAAAGGCCTCCATCCGGAGCCAATCCATTTACAACTGCCTCACACAACGTGGCTTTATCGGCCTGTCCGATAGTACTATAATATTGCATATCAGTATGTCGTTAAAACAGATTTGGTTATTGTGTAACAAAGATAGCCATTTTAAATGCTATGAGTCAATATATCATTGGTAAAAAATATCCTTTTTTGCTAAAAATGTATTAATAAAATCGTTTCCGTGCATAATTCCATATGATCCTTTTTTTGCCGATCGTTCATTGAATGTCGTTACGGAGTCACGGCTTATCGTCGGATTCCAAATCGTGAATGGCACCATTTCTGATGTATGGGTGCGCGCGCGGCACAACGTATGGTGATCGGGCAATAAGGCTATCGACGTAGGTTGGTCTGAATGTTTGGAATATTCAATTAGCGGATTTACGATATGTTTTGATATGTCTTCGATGGCTTTGATTTTCATGTCTACGTTGCCCATATGGGAAGCCATGTCGCATGCCTCTATGTGTAGCAACACAAAGTCATATCCTTGTTCAATCGCTTCGATGGCTTTCATGGCTTTGCCCGTATAGTTGGTGTCGCATCGGCCTGTTGCTCCATCAACCGACAATGGTGTCAATCCGGCAAGTATTCCTATCCCGGTTACAAGATTTACGCCCGAAATCACGCATCCTGAATTTAGTCCGAATTTTTGGCGCATGGTCATCATATTAGGCACAGTGCCTCCTGACCATAACCATATTCCGTAATCTGAATTTTCGGAATGTGGTAATTTTTCACGTAATAGCCGGTTCGCTTTAAGAATTATGTTTGTTAACTCGTTTGTCGTGTCGCGCGACGCGGTGGTACGCAGCGAGGGCAGATAATCGTTAATTCGTTTCCCGATGATGTCTTGTGGGGGAGTCGTTATGAAATCGTTACGGCCGTTTTTTACTATCAATAAGTTTTGGTGCGAATATCCGTGGTAGAAGCGTATGTTGCTGTCGGATAATTCTGTATTTAGAATGTCTATTATCTGTTTGGCTTTGTCGTCTGATATCTGATTTGCCGAATAATCCGATATGCATCCATTGTTCATTGAAACGATGTTGCATCTTATGGCTAAGTCATCAGGCTGCAGGTCGATTCCCATGCCAACGGCTTCCAAAGCGCCTCGACCTATCTTCATTGTCGATGTATCGTAGCCCAATATGGATAATATTGCTACGTCACTGCCCGGGCATAACCCATTGGGAATGGTCGTTAAGCTGCCACATCGGCCCAAATTGGCAAGACGATCCAAGTCTGATGAGTTAGCTGCCTCAAGTGGCGTTATGCCACCAAGGTCGGCAATCGGCTCGTCAGCCATTCCGTCGGCAATGATCAGAATCGATCTCAATGATTAAAATGGTAGTTTAAAATTCGTTATCGTATGTTTGCTATGCTGATTATGTCGGCAAATACGCCTGCGGCCGTCACGTCGGCGCCTGCGCCATACCCCTTTATTATCATCGGGTATTCTTTGTACCGTTCGGTTGTTATTAATATTACGTTATTGCTACCTTCAAGGCTGTAGAACGGATGCGACATGCCTACTCGTTGTAATCCGACTTCGGCTTTGCCTCGATCTAAACGAGCAACGAATCTGAACTTTTCACCTTTCTTTTCTGCTTCGATGCGATCTCGTTCGAATATCTCATCAAATTCAGTCACCTTCTTGTAAAAATCGTCAAGCGTGCCTTTGAATAGTTCGTCGGGTAAAAATAAGTTTTTTACTACATCCGATTGCTCTAACTTATATTCTGCCTCGCGAGCCAATATAACTAGTTTCCTGACCACGTCTTTTCCGCTAAGATCTATGCGTGGATCGGGTTCGCTGTATCCTTCTTCCCGAGCCATATCGATTGCACGACTCAATGGCACGTCCGCAGAAATCTTATTGAAGATGTAATTTAGCGTACCGGAAACTACGGCTTCAATTTTGGTAATGCTATCGCCTGAATTTATTAGGTTGTTTATGGTGTTTATTATGGGTAGTCCGGCTCCTACATTCGTTTCAAACAGGAATTTGACATCTTTTTTACGAGCCATATTTTTTAACTTCTCGTATGATGAATAGTTGTCGGATGTAGCTATTTTATTAGCTGCTACCACGTTCACGTTGTGCGAAAGCAAATCGAGGTAAAGATTGGCAATTTCTTCGTTCGACGTGCAGTCAACAAATACTGAGTTGAATATATTCATCCGTATTATTTCGTCTTTAATTAATTGAGGTGACGAATTTAAAGATGATGATTCAAGTTGTTGACGGAAATTCTGCAAGTCGATGCCATTTCTGTCGAAGATTGCTTTTTTGGAATTGGCTATGCCCACGACTTTTAGCTTCAGAGCCTTATTGCGAAGAAGTGTTTCTTGCTGGTGGGCTAACTGCTGAAGCAGGTGACACCCAATGTTGCCAATTCCAATTATAAATAAGTTAAGCACCTGGGTGTCAGACAAGAAAAAACTATCGTGTATTACATTTAAGGCTTTCCGTTCGTCATTGAGATTTATGACAAATGAAATGTTGGTTTCAGAAGCTCCCTGTGCACAGGCTTTTACGTTTATGCCGTTTCGGCCGAGCGTGTTAAACAATCTTCCCGCTACGCCTGTGGCGTTTCGCATATTTTCGCCTACGATGGCTACGGTGGCCAAATTATGCTCTACTTTTATGGGGTTTATCTCACCTGTTTGCATTTCGGCCATGAATTCGTCGTTCAATGCATTGACTGCCGTTTCTGCATCAGAATTTCGAACTGCAAAAGAGGTGGTGTTTTCACTTGAAGCCTGCGATACCATAAATACGCTGACTCCGTTTCTGGCCAATGCATTGAATATTCGGGCGTTTATGCCTATTATGCCAACCATGCATAATCCGGAAACGGTGATAAGGCAAGTGTCGTTTATTGAGGAGATGCCTTTTATCGACTTGCCATCCGATGCCGGACGTTGCTCGGAGATGCATGTCCCCGGAGCGCTTGGGTTAAACGTATTCTTTATTAATATAGGTATGTTTTTGTGGAATACGGGATAAATGGTCGGGGGGTATATTACTTTAGCTCCGAAATTGCATAATTCCATCGCTTCAATGAATGAAAGATGGTCAATTACATATGTATTGCTTATGACTCTCGGATCGGCTGTCATGAAACCGTCTACGTCAGTCCATATTTCGAGCGCCGAAGCATCGAGTGCCGCCGCAAGTATGGCAGCGGTATAATCGCTTCCGCCACGCCCGAGGTTGGTAACGTCGCCGTTGCAGTCAGATGATATGAAGCCGGGTACTAATGCCACTTTGAAGTCGTTGTTGTCAAATAGTTTGTGTATCAACGGCTGTGTGGCATCATTATCGAGTATGTGCTTTCCAAACTGGTCGAGCGTTTTTATGAACGATCGTGAATCATATAGTTTCGCATCTTTTATTATGCGACTTATTATGGTACTTGAAAGCCTTTCGCCGTAGCTTACTATTATGTCAAGTGAGCGGGGCGATAAGTCCTTTATCAAGCTGACGCCACGATATATGTTTGACAATTCGTCAAGCAGGCTGTTGACCAACGTTCTTACTTCTGATTTATGTTCCTCGGGAACCATCCCTTCGATGACGTCGTTATGGCGTTCTACTATTTTTGCGTACGATTCGAGATAACTTACGTCACCCTTTACCGCCAATTTTGCAGTAGCGATAAGTCGGTCGGTGATGCCTCCCAAGGCAGAAACGACAACGATAACCGGTTCGGAACAACCCTCAACTATGGCTTTTACATTGCGAAGGCTATCTACTGTTCCAACTGAAGTACCGCCGAATTTTAAAACTTTCATTAATAATAATTATTATGACAATTATTTTATCCTTATTGATTCACAAAGGTACGGAAATAAATCGGTCACCTTATATATAATACGTTTGTTTTTTGTATTGAATATTTCAATATTCGCTCGTAAAGTGGAACGATATTTTTGGGAAATCGGTTTGTGCCATTTGCAATACATAGTTCGAATCGGCCAAGAATACATCGCGGCCGTCACGATCTATTGCCATAAACTGATGTTTACGCTTTTTAAAGGCTGCAAGTGCTTCCTCATCGTCGCTCTCTATCCAACAAGCTTTGTATAGTGATATGGGTTCCCATCGACATTGGGCGCCATATTCATGAAGAAGTCGGTATTGAATTACTTCAAATTGCAGTTGTCCTACCGTTCCTATTAGTTTTCGTCCGTTGAATTGATTTACAAAAAGTTGGGCAACACCCTCGTCCATGAGCTGCTGAATGCCTTTTTCAAGCTGCTTTGATTTCATTGGGTCGGTGTTCTCGATGTATTTGAATTGTTCGGGCGAGAAGCTTGGCAAGCCTTTGAAATGTATCTCCTCACCCGATGTTATGGTATCGCCTATTTTGAAGTTTCCGGTATCGGGTATGCCAACGATGTCGCCGGGATAGGCTTCGTCGACAATGTTCTTTTTTTGAGCCATAAAAGCCGTCGGGGCAGCAAACTTCATTAATTTGCCGCTCCTTATGTGTTTATATGGCGCATTGCGTTCGAATTTTCCGGAGCATACTTTCACGAATGCTATGCATGAACGATGGTTGGGGTCCATATTGGCGTGGATCTTGAACACAAAGCCTGAAAAGTTTTCCTCATCGGGCATTATCTTACGTTCTTCAGCCTCTATGGGGCGAGGAGCGGGCGCGATTTTTACGAAGCAATCAAGCAGCTCTTTGACTCCAAACGTATTTAATGCCGATCCGAAAAACACCGGCGCTACTTGCCCCGCAAGGTAATCGTCGACATCGAAATCCGGATATACACCCTCTATGAGCTCGATGTCCTCTCGTAGTTTCGCTGCATCGTCTTCGCCTATGGTATCGTCAATTAGACGGCTGTCGATATTGTCAATTTCTACACGTTCCGATACTTTCTGTTTGTTTGGGGTAAACAAGTCGAGCGATTGTTCGTAGATGTTATATACCCCTTTGAATTTCGCGCCTATGTTTATGGGCCAGCTTAAGGGGCGTACGTTTATTTTGAGCTCCTGTTCAAGTTCGTCAAGAATTTCAAACGGATCTCGACCCTCGCGATCAAGTTTGTTTACGAATATTATCACCGGAGTATTGCGCATTCGGCAAACTTCCATCAACTTTCGCGTTTGCTGTTCGACGCCTTTTGCTACGTCAACCACTATTATGACGCTGTCGACGGCGGTCAGCGTACGATATGTATCTTCAGCAAAGTCCTGGTGGCCGGGAGTGTCGAGAATGTTGATCTTGTAATCGCCGTAATTGAATCCCATCACAGACGTAGCCACGGATATGCCGCGTTGCTTTTCTATTTCCATCCAGTCGCTTGTGGCCGTTTTCTTGATTTTATTTGATTTTACGGCACCTGCTATGTGTATGGCGCCACCAAACAAAAGCAATTTTTCAGTCAGGGTGGTCTTACCTGCGTCAGGGTGTGAAATGATTGCGAACGTACGTCGACGGTTTATCTCATCTGTTAATTGTGACATATTCGAATGCTTTTTCCAAACTTAATTTGTGTGCAAAATTAAGCATAAAATTCCAAAATCTTCGAAGCCGCTTTAATAGAAATATAGTATATTTGCATCAATATATGGAAATGACAGCGAATTTAAGGAAGATGGTTGTTTCGCTCGACATGGCCAAGCATCGTCGGCAGACGGGTTTGTTCAAGGCCGAGGGAACAAAATGTGTCGTCGATACTTTGGGCTCATTCGACTTAAAATACCTCATTTGTTTGGACGAATGGTGGAAGTCGCATGAAAAACTGCATTGTGTCGGCATAGATCCAATCATAGTAAAAAGAATGGATATGGAGCGTATGAGCACTCTTTCGACGCCATCGCCTGTGATTGCCGTATATGAAATACCTGAACGATCCATAAACGAAACCGATTTGTCTGAAAAATTGGTAATAGCCCTTGATACCGTTCAGGATCCCGGAAATTTGGGTACGATAGTGCGCGCTGCCGATTGGTTTGGCGTAACGGATTTGATATGTAGCCACGAAACGGCTGATATTTATAATCCGAAGTCGGTAATGGCAACCATGGGGGCTATCTCGCGCGTAAATGTTCATTATTGCGATTTATCCGAAATATTGCCTAAGATAGATTCGACAATTTATGGCACGTTCCTTGACGGCGAAAGCATATACGACACCGAGTTATCCCATAAAGGCGTGATAGTTATGGGTAATGAGGGTAGGGGAATATCAGATTCGTTGGCATCGAGCATCGATAAGCGTATATTGATTCCTTCGTATCCGGCCGACAGAGTTACGTCTGAATCGCTGAATGTCGGTGTTGCCACGGCCATAGTATTGTCAGAGTTCCGACGTCGCACCTATATATAAATTAAACAGAAGTCATATGGCTAAGATAAAATCAATATGGTATTGTACTGCTTGTGGAGCTGATTCCCCGAAATGGGAAGGGCGATGCCCGTCATGTGGCGGATGGAACACGATGGTGGAGGAGCGTACCGTCGGTAAGTCGGGGAAAGGAATTACCGGTAAGACGCAACGATCCAAGGCAAAAAAAGTATCGGAAATAGAGGTGCAGTCCGAAGCGCGCATCACTATGCCAAGTCAGGAGCTAAATCGTGTGCTTGGTGGTGGATTGGTTTCGGGGTCGATGGTGCTGATAGGTGGAGAGCCCGGAATAGGAAAGTCGACGCTCGTACTGCAAAACATACTTTCAATAAAATCGAAGCGTATATTATATGTTTCAGGTGAGGAAAGTGCTTCGCAATTGAAATTGAGAGCCGACCGAATAGGCAAAATGAGCGATAATGTCTACATAGCCTGTGAAACCTCGCTTGAAAATATATTTGGCCACATAGAAGATGTCGATCCGCAAATATTGATCGTTGACTCCATCCAAACTATCGCTTCCGACGATTTGGAGTCGTCGGCCGGTAGCGTAAGTCAGGTTAGGGAATGCGCAGCCATGTTGCTTAAGTATGCAAAGGAATCCGGGGTCCCGGTGATATTGATCGGTCATATCAACAAAGAAGGCAACATAGCCGGACCGAAAGTTTTGGAGCATATAGTCGACGCTGTCCTGTCGTTTGATGGCGACAGAAATTATATGTATCGTATATTGCGTTCAATAAAAAATCGTTTCGGCAGCACCTCCGAACTTGGCATATATGAAATGAATCGCAAGGGATTGCGAGAGGTTACAAATCCGTCAGAATTGTTTCTATCGCATAGCGATGAAGAATTATCAGGAACTTCAATCGGCATAACGATTGAAGGAATAAGACCTTTTTTGATTGAAATTCAGGCATTGGTGAGCACCGCCGCGTATGGTACGCCACAAAGATCGGTTACAGGCTTTGACTACAAAAGAATGAATATGCTACTTGCCGTACTTGAAAAGAGGGTAGGGTTTAAGCTCGCGCAGAAGGATGTATTCCTCAATATTGCAGGAGGAATAAAGGTCAATGATCCGGCTCTTGATTTAGGTGTCATTTGTGCCATATTGTCTTCGAATGTCGACATGTCGATATCTCGCAGGATATGCATGGCAGGGGAGGTCGGCCTTTCCGGCGAAATACGCCCTGTCAATCGCATAGAGCAGCGCATAATGGAAGCCGAGAAATTGGGCATGTCGGAAGTCATAATACCACGCCATAATCTGAATGGCATAGACGTTTCGCGCTTTGGCATAAAGATAACCGAAGTGTCGAAGGTAGAGGAGGCTTTCAGAGCCTTGTTTTCTTGAAAATTAATGACAAAATGTATATGAATAGACTTTTAAAATGTTTTACGCTTGTGTTTATTGCATTATCGATGTCGGTTGATGCATATTCGCAATTTGATTTTAAAAAGGCCCTTGGTGGCGCTTCAAAAGCAGTTCAGGCCATTACGTTGACCGATGGCCAAGTGCGCAATTACGTTAAGGAATATATCGATACCATGGATTTGCAGAACAAGGTATGCGCTGATACCTCTGCTTATGCAATCAGGCTTAAAAAATTGACTCAAGGTCTTGACGAGGTTGATGGTATTCCTTTGAACTTCAAGGTGTATGAGGTGACTGATGTAAATGCATTTGCCTGTGCTGATGGTAGCGTACGAGTTTTTTCAGCTTTGATGGATATAATGACTGATGATGAATTGCTTGGCGTCATAGGTCATGAGATAGGCCACGTGGCATTGAGACATTCGAGAAATTCGTTTAAAACGGCATTGTTGACATCGGCTCTTAAGGACGGATTGGCTTCGAATGGCGGTGCCATGGCAAAGCTCACGGAGTCGCAGATTGGCAAAGTCACGGAGTCATTGATAAATTCGCGTTACTCTCGAAAACAAGAAACGGAAGCCGATGACTATGGGTATGCATTTTTGAAGCAAAAAGGCAAAAATCCATGGGCAATGTCACTATCGTTCCGAAAACTTAAAAGTTTGCAAGAGGATGCCGGTGCAAATAATATCAATATTATTAATCAGCTGTTTTCGACCCATCCTAATCTCGATTCGCGCATAAAACGAATGGAACGTCAGGCTAAGTCTGATGGATTCGAGATGCCGAAGCAATAATACTTGGATTAATAGATATAATCATAAAACGAATCCCGCTGATCAATGTCGGTCAGCGGGATTCGTTTTATGATATAATGCCATTTGGTTATCGAGGCAATACGTTTACTTTCAGCTTGTCGTAGGCACGATCGGCTTTGGCTCTGGCTTCTTCGAGCGTATCGGCCGTAGCCAATATGACTCCCATTCTGCGATGTCCTTTGATTTCCGGTTTGCCGAATATTCGTATTTGAACACCGGGCTCTGACAATACGGCATCGAGGTTGTCCATCTCTATTTTATCGGTATCGCCTTCCACTACGATGGCTCGTGATGCCGATGGTCCGTAGAAACGAATTTCAGGAACGGGCAAACCTAATAAAGCTCGTGCGTGAAGTCCGAATTCGCTTAAATCTTGCGATATCATAGTCACCATGCCGGTGTCATGTGGGCGAGGGGATACCTCACTGAATATTACATCATCACCTTTTATGAATAATTCCACTCCGAATATTCCGTAACCACCAAGGGCATCGGTCACCTTTTTGGCAATTTCTCGAGCTTTGGTTATGGCAGTTTCCGACATAGGTTGCGGTTGCCACGAATAGCGGTAATCGCCATCGATTTGAATATGTCCTATTGGTTCACAGTAACAAGTGCCCGAACAGCTGCGAACGGTTAATAGCGTAATTTCGTAGTCGAAATTTACAAATCCTTCAACTATGACTTTTCCGGCTCCCGCGCGCCCGCCTTCCTGTGCTATGATCCATGCATTTTCTATGTCGTGTTCGCTTTTTATTACGCTTTGTCCGTGTCCCGACGAGCTCATTACGGGCTTAACGACGCAAGGTATTCCTATTTCCTCGACGGCTTGCTTGAATTCTTCACTATTGGTGGCGAATCGATATTTTGAAGTCGGTATGCCGAGGGTCTCTGCCGCCAGACGTCGTATGCCTTCACGATTCATGGTAAGCCAAACGGCTTCGGCTGTTGGCGTTACGTTATATCCCTGTTTCTCAAGCTCTTTAAGAACCGGTGTGGCGATGGCTTCAACTTCGGGAATTATGTGATCAGGACGCTCGGATTCAATTACGCGACGTAATTCGTTGCCATCCAACATATTGAATACGTGGCTGCGATGCGCTACCTGCATTGCCGGAGCATTGGCATATTTGTCGCATGCCACAACTTCAACGCCGTAACGTTGCAGTTCGATGGTGACTTCCTTTCCAAGCTCTCCGCTTCCGAGTAGCAGTGCCTTACGACCAACGGGGGTCATGACTGATCCAATTTTTGTCATGTGAATGTATTCGTTTTATATTGATTTATGATACGCAAATTTAGCCATTATAATTGATTATTCAAAGAAAAAAGCTATCCCATATGTTTTTGTCGTTTTTAACTCTGTAATCAGGTTCATTGAGAGGAATAGGGTATGCGCCTTAAATCCCATTGCGCGCTATTTAACATAATACTGATTATGTGAAAAGGGTATCATTGAAAATAATTTGTAACATACATATATAATGTGTAATTTTACGGAACTAATGATTTATTTTATTGATGATGCCTGCTAAACCGAAAATATTTTATGCGAAACGCATAATGGCAATAAGTTTAATTGTCATATCATCGATAATGCAGTTTCATCATCACGATTGCAATGGCAATGTTGTCATTGAGTTTCTGGAATGCCACCATAATCAACACCATCGTCATCCGTGTAATTCAAACAAAGGATGCATACTGACTATTGCTCCATATGAATTTCGTAATTCGGATAATGTTGTAGCTGCGAGTCAAGATTCTGATTGCGTATTGTCATATACTTATTATGTGACGACTAATATCGATGCAGTCAGTATCATATGCGTGCCGGATCGGTTATTTGCTTCGGCTTTACACGGTGGATTAATTGGACTTAGAGCTCCACCGACGGATTTATATGCCTGAAAACAAATAAAATAGATTAATTAGATAACTCAAAATTCAAATAAATGAAGAAAAAATACATATTTACTGCTATGTTCATGGCAGTGACTTTGACGCTATATAATTGCTCGAAAGAACCTAATGAGCTGGCGCACAATCATTCTCATAATCATACTGAGGCGGAACACAATGAGCATAATCATGAGCTTGAAGCGCATGATGCGGAGTCGGAATCGAAGCATACTGATGAGATAGTGCTTGAACCGCATGACGCGGAGCGATTTGGCGTAGAAACTGAAGTGGCTGAGGTCGGTCCGTTCAACGAGATAGTCAGCGTTTCGGGGCAAATAGAAAACAGCACAGGCGATCAGGTGACTGTGAGCGCTCCGACATCAGGCATAGTTAAGTTGCCATCAACCGTTACTGCCGGAGCACAAATAAATAATGGTAATACGGTTGCTACTATTTCGTCGTCAGGAGTATCCGGCGGAAGTCAGGATATGGCTTATAAGGCTGCATTGGAAGGTGCCAAGCGCGAACTTGATCGTCTGACTCCCCTACACGCCGATGGCATAGTGACGACTCGTGAATATAATGCTGCCCTACAAGCCTATGAAACGGCAAAAGCTTCATATAGCTCGGCTGCTGCGTCGGGTCGAGTCGTAGCCCCTATTTCAGGAATAATTACTTCTTTGTCGGTTGTTTCAGGTGACTTTGTTAATGTTGGTCAACCCATTGCCACCATTTCAAAAAATGCCAAGTTGACATTGAGAGCCGATCTGCCGGAGAAATATTACAAATATATGCCATCATTCGGTTCGGCCAATTTTAGAACCGTATACATGGATGAATGGATTGACCTTGTTGATTTAAACGGATCGAGGGTATCGGACGCCAAAAATTTGTCGGCCAAGCAAAATGGATACATTCCCATATATTATACGTTTGATAACGACGGCGCCATTACTCCCGGCTCGTTCGTGGAGGTGCGCTTGCAAGGGGCTCCGCGCGAAAATATTTTGACCGTGCCGTCAAGCTCATTGTCGGAACAACAAGGACAATTGTTCGTATACGTCAAGGTCGACGACCATGGTTATGAGAAAAAGGCAGTGCGTGTCGGTGCCGACAATGGAAAGAGAGTGGAAATATTAAGTGGCTTAAAGCCCGGTGAAACCGTGGTATCGAAAGGCGTTACCATATTGAAGTTGGCAGAAACGAGTGGCAACGTACCCGAAGGACACAGCCATAATCATTAATGAAACACGTTGACCAATATGCTTAATAAAATCATTCATTTTTCATTGCACAACCGAGTCTTCGTACTTATTGTTACGGCATTGTTGCTGCTATGGGGGACGTACACGGTGTTTCATACCGAGGTCGACATATTTCCCGATCTTAATGCGCCTACGGTGGTGGTTATGACGGAAGCACCCGGATACGCTCCCGAAGAAGTAGAGAAAATCGTGACATTCCCGATTGAAACGGCTCTTAATGGAGCTACTGACGTGCGACGCGTAAGATCATCGTCGGCGACCGGCTTCTCCGTGGTATGGGTGGAGTTTGATTGGGGTACCGATATATATCGAGCTCGTCAAATAGTCTCAGAGAAACTAAACACGGTGGCCGAGGCTCTGCCGGAAGGTGTAAGTACGCCGGTATTAGGCCCTCAATCGTCCATTTTGGGCGAAATAATGATTATTGGTCTTACGTCGGATTCTATTTCGATGATGAATCTGAGATCCATAGCCGACAGAACGATAAGGCCTCGATTGTTATCGTTGGGTGGCGTTTCGCAAGTAGCGGTGATTGGTGGTGACATTGCTGAATTTCAAATTCAATTGTCGCCTGAAAAAATGCGGTATTTAAACGTTACGCTCGATGAAGTTACGGATGCCGTTGAATCAATAAATAATAATGCGGCCGGTGGAATTTTATATCAATATGGCAACGAATACATAATTAAAGGTGACATATCGACAAATTCGTCTGACGACATTGGTAATTCCGTTGTCAGGAGCGATGATTCGGGTGTGATACTTCTGAAGGATATCGCTTCGCTGGGCATGGGGCCTAAGTTGCCGCGCTTGGGAGTTGCATCGGAAAGGACAAAACCGGCTGTACTGATTACAGTTACCAAGCAGCCCCTTATTGGCACGGGCGATCTTACCGAACGTATAGAAGATGAACTTAGCGTGATTCGAAAGACGCTTCCTGCCGACTTGAACATATCGACTGACATATTCAAGCAAAACAATTTCATAGAAACCTCTATAACTAATTTGCAATTATCACTGTTTGAAGGAGCGATATTTGTAATAATAGTGCTGTTTTTCTTCTTGATGAATTTACGCACCACTTTGATATCGTTGATAGCTTTGCCTTTGAGTATAATAATTACCGTGCTGGCGTTGCATCTGTTTGGGCTGACCATAAACACGATGAGTCTTGGCGGTATAGCAATTGCCATCGGGTCGCTTGTCGATGACGCAATAGTCGATGTTGAAAATGTGTACAAACGGTTGCGTGAAAACTGTCATCTGGAACAGTCTCGACAATTGTCGGTGATAGATGTGGTGTATGAAGCGTCGCGTGAAGTCCGTTTCCCGATTCTCAACTCGTCATTGATAATAATAGCAAGTTTCCTCCCATTATTCTTCCTTAGTGGCATCGAGGGCCGAATGTTGATACCGTTGGGCATTTCGTTTATCGTGGCTCTTGCGGCATCGACCATCGTTGCGCTTACGGTAACGCCGGTGCTGTGTGCATATTTGTTGGGACGAGACAAAAAACTAAAGTCGCTTGACAAAGATCCGTATGCAATAAGAACATTGAAAAAATGGTATGGCATAGCATTGGATTATAGCTTCAAGCATAAAAAAGGCGTGTTAGGCATTACGTTGGCTCTTTTTGTTGCTGCCGTAGTTGTGTTTATTACGCTTGGTCGTAGCTTCTTGCCGTCATTTAACGAAGGCTCTCTTACCATAAATGTGAGCACGCTTCCCGGAATATCGCTTGAGGAGAGCGATAAAATAGGCCGTGAAGCCGAGCGCATGATTCTTGAGACTCCGGAAGTGAAAACCGTTGCCCGCAAAACCGGACGTGCAGAACTTGATGAACATTCATTGGGCGTTAACGTATCGGAAATAGAAGCTCCATACAAACTTGACAATGGCCGCTCAAGAAATGAAATGGTACGCGAACTGCGTAAGAAGCTATCCTCTA
Source organism: Muribaculaceae bacterium (assembly GCA_017621225.1). Classification (GTDB taxonomy): domain Bacteria; phylum Bacteroidota; class Bacteroidia; order Bacteroidales; family Muribaculaceae; genus Paramuribaculum. Next base: position 97,251 of record JAGATN010000021.1, read on the forward strand.
TTCCGGGTACGAACATAGAGATCGGACAGCCTATATCGCACCGCATTGATGCGATGTTGTCGGGAACGGAAGCTCAGATTGCCATAAAATTATTCGGCAATGACTTAACGACGCTCCATTCATTGGGTTCAAAAATAAAAGACGAGATATCCGGCATAAAAGGTATCGTTGATGTAAACATTGAGCAGCAGATAGGCAGGCCTCAACTCGACATTCGTCCGCGTAGAGTCATGATGGCAAAATATGGAATCACCAATGCCGATTTCATTCGTTTTATCAACGTCATGCTTGGCGGCGAGAGCGTGTCGCAAATATACGATGGCAATTTGCCATATGACATAACGGTAAAAGTTGATGATGGTTCTCGTTCAGGAATGGAGAAAATTGCTGATATGATGATTGACAGTAATCAAGGCAAAATTCCTTTGAGCTACATAGCTGAAATAGTGTCGACAACCGGTCCGAACACAATAAACAGAGAAAATGTAAGTAGACGTCTCGTGATTTCGGCAAATGTGGATGACCGTGATTTGCGTGGCGCGGTTGAGGATATCCGTAAAAAAATAGAAGATGAAGTGGTATTGCCGGAAGGCTATCACATAAGTTATGGTGGGCAGTTCGAAAGCGAAGCCGAGGCATCGCGCACGCTTGCCATTGCTTCGATTGGAGCACTCATAATAATATTCTTGTTGCTTTATCAAGAATTTAAGAGCGTGAGCCAGTCGTTTATAATACTTGTCAATATGCCGTTGGCAATGATTGGCGGGGCGTTTATTCTAAAGCTGTCGTCAGACGAACTGAACATCCCGGCAATCATAGGCTTCATCTCCCTACTGGGCATAACCACTCGAAACGGAATGCTGCTTATGTCGCGCTTCAATCATCTTAAACAGGAGGGAGAGTCGATTATGCAGCGAATACGGCACGGAGCATCCGATAGATTAAGCCCCATTATTATGACGGCTCTTACATCGGCATTGGCTTTAATTCCGTTGGCGCTTCGTGGTAATGAGCCCGGAAATGAGATTCAATCGCCTCTTGCCATAGTAATATTGGGCGGTTTGCTTTCATCTACCGTTCTTAACATATTCGTTGTGCCGATAATGTATTATTTAATTGAAAGGAAAAAACGATGAATAAAAATAGGTATATACCAATAATAGCATCATTGATGCTGTCGATCAATGCCTGCTATGCTTCTGACATAAACGATCTGGTGAAAAAGGTAATTGCCAATAACCGCACCATTACAGTTACCGAGCTGTCAAATAAAAGTGAAATAGAAGGCTTGCGTAGCGAAAATAATCTTCAGGATCCGGAAATTGGATTGGAGCATCAATGGGGTATGCATAACATTGGTAACAAATGGTCGGTATCGATATCTCAAAGTTTTGACTGGCCGAGTGTGTATAGTGCGCGAAAAGATGCCATACGTCAATCGGAAGAAGCCATGAGCCGAATGTATCTGCAGGTGGCTCTTGATAAGATGCTGGAAATAAAGCTCACGATGTTGGACATAATAAATGCCAAGCAAAATATCATATTGGCCGAACGTATAATGGAATATTACAACCAGCTCCGCGAAACGGTGAAAAAAGGTGTGGATATGGGTGAGATGACGCGGCTCGATTTGAATAAACTTGACATAGAATGTGCGCGAATCAGCAGCAAACTGGTAGCGCTTAATCGATCACTCAATGAAAGCGTAACGTCGCTCGAAGCTTTAAATGGCGGCCATGATTGCAATGACATAATATCAAGTCTCGTGTCATATCCTGATGATGTGATAAAAAGTGAAGATTATTATGTAACGGCAATTGAGACATACGATCCGACCATTTTATATAATCGCAGTAAAATAGAATCGTCGTTGAGCATGGCCAAGGCGGCACGAAGAAGTCGTATGCCGGGCTTCTCGGTTGGATATGGCTATGAATACGAACTTGGTGAGCGTTTCAACATACTTTCGCTCGGAATCACGTTGCCATTGTTTTCTCATAGACATAAATCAAAGGCGGCCGAATATGAAGCTCTCGCCACTGAAAACGAAAATGAATCTTTGCTAATCGATGGTGTTGCTCAGATGAAAGCTGACAGAAACAATGCTTTATTGTTAATTAAAGAAATTGATCGTTATAGACCTTCATTTGAGCGAGAGGATAATATGGCACTATTGAAAAAAGCTTACGATGGCGGTCAGATAAATCTAATAACGTTCATTCAAGAAATGGACTATTTTTTATCTGCTCGGCAAGAGTTCCAGGATATGATATATCGATACAATATTGTGATGGCTAAGTTAAATCGATACTCTCTACTCGATTAAACGAGCCTAAAATAAGCCTAAGTGGTTGGATGGTACGCTGTTCGACCACTTTTTTTGTGCCCTTACTTTTTGCCAAAATAGAATTTAACCTATGGCGTTTGGCACCTCCATTATGCACCATAAAAGCTTAAAACTTAGTTAATGTTTTCGTAAGTGTATCATAAAATATTATAATATAGAGTATTGTGTGTTAATTACGATTAAACTAAGTGGTATTTTCCATTTTGATATTGTTCTATAATTAGAATCGCGTATTTATGATAATTTATAATCGCAAAAAAGGACATTGAAATAAGGCTTATGTGCATATTAAGAATGAAAATTAAATGTGATGATTTTCGATTTTTAATCAGGTGTTTGTGTTTTAGAATGTAAATTCCCATTCATAAGACACATTGGATTTATTGAATATTTAAATGAAGTAATAAATCGAAAATCCGGCGTAATTTTAATTGTCAAACGCGTTTCAAAGCTGAATTATGGTATTTATGATTTATTTATAATTACCATAAGTATCTGTGTCTCACATATGTTATGATTAAAACTTTAATCAATTGCTTCATTCTATGGCTAATGTTGCACTCTGTGCACCTGTCTGGATGTACATATCTATGTAATTTAATTGCAATCAGTGTGTTATGATATTTACTTAAACATAAATTCTAATCAAATATTGGGTAGGTGGGGTATAGCTGAAGATGTGGTGATGCGTGTTGTTTCATATGAAAATTATGATTGTTGCATATGAAAATTTGCATATTTAATTAATTATGTTTACATTTGCAATCGTAATTGCGAATATAAATTTACAGAAATGAACATCGTTACTCGCCTTAAAGAATATATAAATTATGAAAATCTGACATCAGCCCAGTTTGCAGATACATGCGGCATTCCCCGCCCTACTCTATCGCTGCTGCTTAATGGTCGAAACAAGAGAGTGAGTGATGAATTGATTAATAAAATTCATGATTCATATCCACGACTTTCGGTCTTATGGTTGATGTTTGGCGAGGGTAATATGCTTATTGACGGAAATTTTAAAATCTCAGGGCCTGAAAATGGCTTAAATGAGACTATTTCCGATGGCGATTTCGTTGACTCAAAACCTGATACGCCCGTATTGGATTTCGTATCCGGCTATAATGATTTTGATCCGGAAAAATCCAAATCTCAAGCATTGCCAATGAATATGAGCAATGAGTCTACGCGAGAGGCATCATCGCGCGATGGGAATGTGATTACGTTCAATCCCGGACAATTAAAAAAGATAGTAAATATAATAGTGTATTATAGCGACAATAGCTTCGAATCGTTTGTTCCCGACCCAAACAAAAGCAAGGATCGGGAACATCGATAAGAATTTATATGAGGAATTTCAATTATTTTACGGCACCAATCAATTCTGAAATGTCGCTAACATTGTGTCGAATGCAATATTCATCGATGTAGTCGATTATTTTCATGGTAACGCTGGGGTCGATGAAATTGGCGGTACCTACTTCTATGGCCGTAGCACCTGCGAGAATGAACTCTATTGCGTCGCGTCCGTTCATGATTCCTCCTAAGCCTATTACGGGTATGTTTACGGCTTTTGCCGTCTGCCAAACCATTCTTACTGCAATTGGCCTTACTGCGGGACCTGACAGGCCGCCCGTATATGTTGACAAGTATGGCTTTTGACGTTCGGTATCGATGGCCATTCCCATTAAGGTGTTGATTAACGAAACTGAGTCGGCACCTTCAGCTTCAACGGCTTTTGCTATTTCGGTTATGTCTGTTACGTTTGGCGATAATTTAACTATTACCGTTCCGGAATATGCATTTCGTACGGCTTTTGTGACTTGTGCGGCTCCTGCGCATGTCGTGCCGAATGCCATGCCACCTTGCTTTACGTTCGGACAAGATATGTTGACTTCTATGGCCTTCACATGTTCAAGTGGGTTGAGCTTTTCGCATACTGCCACGTAATCGTCTACGTTGGCGCCCGACACATTAACTATTAAGTTGGTATCGTATTGCGATATGCGGGGATATATATGCTCTATGAAATAGTCTACGCCTTTGTTCTGCAATCCTACGGCGTTTAGCATTCCCGACGGCGTTTCAACCATTCGCGGGTACGGATTGCCCTCGCGATGATTTATTGTAGTGCCTTTGATTATGTAGCCTCCAAGGCGATTTATGTCAATGAAATCGGTGAATTCTTCGCCATAACCAAACGTTCCGGATGCTGTGAGTACCGGATTTTTGAACTTCAGATTTCCAATCTTAATATTTAAATTTGCCATGTCAGTTGATTTATATTAAATACGGGGCCTTCGGTGCATACACAAACATTTCCTTTTACGGTCTTTTCCACGCAACACAGGCAAGCGCCAAGTCCGCACGCCATCATATTCTCAAGCGAGACTTCGCATTCCGCTCCAATGGGCTTTGCCAATTTTGCCACTGCCTTCATCATGGGAGCGGGGCCGCAGCAATATATGTTGTCGAATTTTTCTTTTAATATTGAATGCACGGTTACAAGTCCTTTTTCGCCCATCGATCCATCTTCTGTCGATATGTGGACTTTTCCAAGTTTTTCAAATTCATTCAATTCTAAAATGTCGGCCTTGCTTCGTGCTCCTAATAAGAATTGTGGCTGTATTCCGTGATTCTTTAATATTAATCCGAAATAAAGTAGCGGAGCAACTCCTACCCCACCTCCAATGAGTAAGGTCTTGGCGTTATCTGACGATGGCATGGAAAATCCGTTTCCAAGCGGTATGATCATATTGATTACGTCGTTTATTTTTGACTCTATGAGATGTCGAGTGCCTTCGCCCGCATTACGCACCAATAGCCATATGATGTTTTGTTCGTAATCAACGAAGTTTATTGATATCGGTCGGCGCAAAAATGTGTTCTTACTTTCGGCAACTTCTACCTGTACGAATTGTCCGGGGAGTATTTCAGGCAATTTATCGCCATTGGTAGGCCTCATTTTAAGTAATGAATAATTGAAATGTAATCTTTCGTTTGCCACTACCGTGAAATCCATGATCTGCTTTTTCATCATATATGTATGAAATTGATAATGTGATAATAATGCAAAGATAGCATTTTTTCCCATGACATAGATTAGGATGATATAAAAAATAACCGGCCCAATCGAAATTGGGCCGGTCGTGTTTGGGTTATGTTATCCGCAATGATACGTTGCATTAAATCCAACGTACATATGCGAAGTCTTGACGATGTGGCAAGTTGGGGTTGACGGGATACATACGGAATGCATAGCGATATACGCCGGCATCGCGCGTCTTTTCGTGGAGCGCAAATGTGAGTACGTTGCCATCTTCCTTGACGATTTTGAATGGCTTGGTTTCGAACAGATGTTCTTCGCCATTTTCCACCTTGTAGCTAACGTATTCCAAGCCTATGCTACGTCCGAGACCATTGGTGTCGATTACTATCTCTACGTCGAATGATTGTCCGGATGTGGTTGATGTTGAGCCTTCGGTGTCGACCTTTTCCACTTTTATGCCATCCCATGCGGCAACCACCTTCTCTTTCCATGCCACTATTTCTTTTGCAAGAGCATAGTCATTTGCTTTCAATGCAGAGAAGCGATTTTCTTCGGGACGATAGAAACGGGTGATGTAGTCATCGATCATTCGCTTCATTGTGAAGTGAGGAGCGATGTGTCCGATTGATCCTTTTATGTATTGAATCCATTCGGGTGAATATCCCTTGGAATTCTTGGCGAAATACAAAGGTATGATCTCGTTTTCGAGCATCGAATATATGGTCGCGGCATCGAGTTTGTCCTGCTGTGACTGATCGGTGAATGTACGCTTTTCAGTGAGCGCCCATCCGGCCTTTTCGTCAAAGCGATATCCTTCGTACCACCATCCGTCGAGAACTGAGAAGTTCAGAACGCCGTTCATTTCGGCTTTTTCGCCTGATGTGCCTGATGCCTCGAGAGGACGGGTTGGCGTGTTCAGCCATATGTCAACACCCGATACCAATCGTTTTGCAACGATCATGTTGTAATCTTCGAGGAATATGATTTTACCAAGGAACTGAGGCATTCTGGAGATTTCCATGATGTGCTTGATCAAACCTTGGCCGGCGCCATCGGCAGGGTGTGCCTTGCCGGAGAATACGAACTGAACCGGGAACTGTTCGTTGTTTACGATCTTGTCCAAACGTTCAAGGTCGGTGAAAAGAAGATGTGCACGCTTATAAGTGGCGAATCGACGAGCAAAACCGATGATCAGCGCATTGGGATTGATTTTGTCGATGATCTTCATTACAGCCGACGGGTCGCGTTGATTGGCAAGCCACTTAGCTTTGAAATCGCGTTTTACGAAGTTGATGAATTTGTTCTTCAAACGCATACGCATCGACCAAATGTCTTCGTCGCTTACATTGAATATGCCTTCCCAAGCTTTCGGATCGCTTTGGTTTTCGAACACTTGCTGTCCAAGGCGCTCGGCGTAGAATGCTTTCCATTCCGAAGCTGCCCAAGTAGGCATGTGCACGCCGTTTGTAACGTAGCCTACATGGCTTTCTTCCCAGCCATAACCTTTCCATATGCCGGCAAACATCTTCTTCGATACTTCGCCGTGCAACCAGCTTACGCCATTGGCTTCCTGGCAAGTGTTAAGAGCAAATACGCTCATCGAGAAACGTTCGTTGGTGTCGGGATTTTCTCGGCCCATATTCATGAGGTCGCCCCATGAAATTCCGAGTTTTGCGGGATATTCGCCCATGTATTTTCCGAACAAGCCTTCGTCGAAGTAATCGTGGCCGGCGGGAACGGGCGTATGTACGGTGTAAAGCGATGACGCTCTTACGAGCTCGAGAGCCGTATTGAAGTCGAGATGTTGTTCCTGTACGTAGTCAACCAAGCGCTGCAAGTTCAAAAGTGCGGCATGGCCTTCGTTGCAATGATATAATTCTGACTTTATACCCAATTTCTTGAGCATCAATATACCACCTATGCCGAGCAGATATTCTTGCTTGATGCGGTTTTCCCAATCGCCACCATAAAGCTGATGGGTTATCGAACGATCGTATTCGCTGTTAAGGTCGAAGTCCGTGTCAAGCAGATAAAGTTTCATTCTACCTACATTTACGCGCCATATGTGCGAGTACACAACTCGACCGGGATAGGGAACCTCAAGTATCATGGGATGTCCATCGGCATCGCATACCTGCTCGATGGGGAGCTGGTTGAAATTCTGGGGTTCGTAGTTGGCTATCTGTTGTCCGTCGACGGATAGAGTCTGAGTGAAATAACCATAGCGGTACAAGAAGCCGACGGCCGTCATATCGACGCAGCTATCGGATGCTTCCTTGATGTAATCACCTGCCAATACTCCAAGACCGCCGGAGTATATTTTCAAGCAATTGCACAGACCATATTCCATCGAAAAGTATGAAACCGAGGGAACATCTTTTCTCATCGGTTTTTTCATATAGGCTTTAAACGAATCGTACACATTGTTGATTCGCTCCATTAATTCAGGGTCTTTGATTATTGCATCTATGCGTTCTGCCGAAAGCTTCTGCAACATCATTACGGGGTTCTCGCCGGTAGCGCGCCACATGTCCGGATTTAAATCGCGGAAAAGTGACTTTGCTTCACTGTTCCATACCCACCATAAGTTTTTGGCGATAATTTCAAGCGATTTCAATTTCGCCGGAAGTTCAGAACTAACTATCGCATCGCGCCATACGGGCGGATTTGAGTTACTTACTTGGATCTTCATAAACTTTTCTTGTTTTATTTGTTGTCGTTATTTACATAATTTTTTTTCAAGCGCTATTTCAAAAGCATTAACATAATATTTTATGAAATAGCTCCATGCGGCACGCGATGCCGTTGACATTGCAGCCGCATTTATTTTTTTAGTTTCACATTCGTCGCATTCGGTAAGGAATTTCAACGACCGAGCAATGCTATCGACAACCATTTCATAATTGCTGTCGTTACGCGCTACTACGTCTACTCCGCAACTTTCAAATTGATTGTTGGTCGTTGACATTACCCATTGTCCGAATCCCGACAAGGTAGTGGTAATTGTTGGTACGCCAAACGCAACGCTTTCGAGCGGAGTGTATCCCCATGGCTCATAATATGAAGGGAACACAGTGGCATCCATACCTATTAACAAATCGTAATACGTTTTGTTGAAAATTCCGTCATTACCATTTAAATAACAAGGCACATACACTATGTTTATGTCGGCATTTGCATCGTTGTTTATGCATAATTGATGCAAACGCTGCAATATGGCATCGCTTTCCGGATTGTTGAGCCAATGCGTCAATATGGGTTCATTGAGCTTTTTGCTCTCATTTGACGACATAGCTTTTTGCAAATCCATGCGAGGCTCTTTCGACCATGCCGGAACCATTATGTAAGCGAGTACCTTTTTCCCCGCTTTCAGTTGCGACAAGCGCATTATTGCGTCGATGAACACATCAATGCCTTTATTGCGATATTCGCAGCGTCCTGACGTGGCCACGATAAATGAATCGTTGTCAAGGTTGCCTCCGATCAAGGCCGATGCGGTTTTAAGCAATTGTTCACGTGCTTCACTTCTCTTTTTTGTGAAATTGCTTTTTGACGGAACGAAGTTTTGCTCAAATCCATTGGGCGTCACTACATCCGGGCGCTTTTCAAGCAGTTGTTCGCATTCAATGGCCGTTACGTCGCTAACGGTAGTAAAGCAATCGGCATTGTGTGCTGCTGCCTTTTCCAACGAATGCTTTGCCTCCATATTAAGTTCGCGGGCCATTTGATCGCCGTTGTAACCCTTCATATAATCATAAAGAGGTTTGCCATTTCCACAGATGCTTCGTCCGATGCTTGTGGCATGCGTAGTGAAAATGGTGGCTACTTTCGGCAAATTTGCTTTTACATAAAGCAATCCCATGCCTGTGGTCCACTCATCGAAATGTGCTATGATTCTTTTGTTGCCGGTGGCAATGTCGTTGTATTTGCAAATGCTTTCTATTACGAGACCTGCGGCGTGTGAAAATGCACATGCTTCATCGTAGTCGCCATAAGCATGCAGGGAGTCAACTCCAAATTTCTGCCACATCTCACCATAAAAAGCATCTTTGCATGCATACATTCCGTCAAACTTAACCAAAATGACGATAGGCTTGCCCGGAACATTCCAGCGCCCTACTCTCACGCTTACCCCTTCGGGTAGTTGAGCTTTTGATTTCCATCCCTTAAGCAATGATTTTGTTTCTACGAAATATGGTGATGGATTGTTTTCGCTCCATACATCAGGGCCAATAAAAATCACCTTGTCTTTGTAGAGCGTTTGCAAAGTCTTGGCTTTTGTCGATAGAACGGTATAGATGCCACCTATTTTATTACATACTTCCCAACTCGTTTCAAACAGCAAGTCGAGACCTAATGCTGTATTGTACATATAATAGACTCGTAAATTAATTACGGCCGCAAAGATACGAATAAATTCTTAATTTATTGCTAAGTAAAAGCCTATAATGAAAAAAACTTGATCTTTGTTGCCAAATTAATACGGTTGTGTTGCCTGTTAATACACTATTATGGTGGATTATTCCGTAGAGATATGTGATTTAATCAATAAGTTTTATCAAAGAATCTATCTCATCTTCGCTCGTACCCCAATCGGTCACGAATCTGACGGGAGTTTCTTCCGGGCAACGCGGTCCCCAAAGCTCAAACGTAGCGTGTTGGGATAGTTTGTCAATCAATTCGTTGGGTAATACGAAGAATTGTTGGTTGGTTGGCGAATCAACAAATAGCTTATAGCCACGTTCGATAAATGCTTTTTTCATTTTCATGGCCATGTTAATGGCATTTTTTGAAATCTTGAAATACAAATCGTTTGTAAACAAAACTTCAAACTGCAAGCCGAGGAGTCGTCCTTTGGCCAATAATCCGCCATGCTGTTTCATAAGTGGAATCATATTAGGCAGCAACGATGGATTGGTAATTACTATTGCTTCGCCGAAAAATGCGCCTACTTTGGTTCCACCTATATAAAATACGTCGCACAACCGTGCAAGGTCGGATAAAGTGATGTCACATTCTTCTGACGCCAATCCATATCCGAGGCGCGCTCCGTCGATAAACAATGGGATGTTTGCTTTCTTGCAGGCATCGTGCAATTCAGATAGTTCCGATTTTGTATAGATTGTGCCTAATTCGGTCGGAAACGATATGTACACCATACCGGGCTCTACCATATGTTTATGCGATTCATCACGATAAAAAGTCGCGATATATTCATTTATGTCAGATGCCGACAGCTTGCCGTTTGTAGATTTTATTGTCAGCACCTTATGCCCGGTAGCCTCTACGGCGCCGGCTTCATGTACGTTTATGTGCGCTGTGTCGGCAGCAACAACGCCTTGATGGCGATATAATATGCCGTCAATCACGGTTGCATTGGTTTGTGTGCCTCCAACCATAAAAAATACTTCGGCATCTTTTAATCCACACGCTTCGAGTATGAGTTTTCGCGCGCCGGCAGTGTATTCGTCACTTCCGTATCCTGTTGTTTGTTCCCAGTTGGTTTCAAATAATTTATTGAGTATTTCAGGATGCGCACCACGCATATAATCGCTGTCAAAATGTAACATAATTAAAGTATATAATGATTATATAGCAGATTTATAATTTAGTCGACGGCAAAATTATGCAAAATCTGTGAGTTTTAGCTAACTTTGCGTCTTAAATTTATAGCAAGCTATTTTTACATATGGTATCGATACAGAATCTGAGTGTTGAATTCAGTGCAAAATCATTATTTGACAACATTAATTATGTAATAAATAAAAAGGACAGAATAGCTCTTGTCGGTAAAAATGGTGCCGGCAAGTCTACGATGCTCAAAATAATTGCCGGATTGCAGAAGCCGACCTCCGGCAGCGTATCGGTGCCACAAGATATTACGATAGGATATCTCCCGCAACAGATGATACTTAGCGATACCCGTACCGTGATGGACGAGGTGCGTCAGGCATTTTCACATATCGACGAGATGCATCGTAAACTTGAAAAAATGAATGCCGAATTGGCCGAACGAGATGATTATGAATCTGATTCATATAATGCACTCATAGAGGACATGACCTCGCTTACAGAGCGTATGGCAATATTAGACAGTGAAAACTGTGAAGCCGAAATGGAGAAAACGCTAATCGGACTTGGATTTTCGCGCGCGGATTTCGGCAGGCATACTTCTGAATTCAGCGGTGGATGGAGAATGCGCATTGAATTGGCAAAATTGTTGTTGCAACGCCCTGATGTATTGTTGCTTGACGAGCCGACCAATCATCTCGACATCGAATCGATACAGTGGCTTGAATCATTTCTCGTCAATAAGGCCGGAGCGGTTGTTCTGGTAAGTCACGACAGGGCCTTTATCGATAACGTTACTAACCGAACCATCGAAATTTCGCTCGGAAAAATCTATGATTATTCCGTTAACTACTCTAAATACGTGGTGCTGAGACAAGAACGCCTCGAACAACAAATGAGGGCTTTTCAAAACCAGCAGAAGCAGATTCAAGAGACGGAGGAGTTTATAGAGCGTTTCAGGTATAAGGCCACAAAAAGCGTTCAAGTTCAGAGTAGAATAAAGCAATTGGCCAAAATAGAACGCATAGAGGTTGATGAAGTTGACACATCGCGTCTGAATCTTAAATTTCCGCCGGCCCCGCGATCCGGCGATTACCCGATAATAGCAGATAATGTGGGCAAGTCGTATGGCGATCACGTTGTATTCGCAAATGCTACATTTACCATAAAACGAGGCGAAAAAGTGGCATTCGTAGGTAAGAATGGCGAGGGTAAGTCGACGCTTGTAAAATGTATAATGAACGAAATACCGTTTACGGGAACGCTAAAAATAGGTCACAATGTAAAAATCGGATATTTCGCCCAAAATCAAGCCCAATTGCTTGATGAGTCGTTGACCGTTTTCGATACCATCGACAGGGTTGCCGTAGGCGACATACGAACCAAAATACGTGACATACTGGGTGCGTTTATGTTTGGCGGCGAAGCTTCCGACAAGAAGGTGAAAGTGCTTTCCGGCGGCGAAAAGACACGTCTCGCCATGATTCGTCTGCTTCTCGAACCGGTCAATTTGTTGATTCTCGACGAGCCGACCAATCATCTCGACATGAAAACCAAGGACATCTTAAAGCAGGCCATAAAAGATTTCAATGGCACTGTAATAGTGGTTTCGCATGACCGAGAATTTCTTGATGGTCTGGTTGAGAAGGTTTATGAGTTCGGTGGAGGAAGAGTGCGCGAATGCTTGGGCGGCATATATGAGTTCCTTGAAAAAAAGAAAATCGAATCACTGGCAGAACTCGAATTGTCAAAATCTCCTACGGCAGGCAAATCGGATGCTACGGAAAAGGCAAATGCAAAAAAACAGCCCGACGAAACGTCTCGGAAACCCAAAACGTTGAGTTATGCCGAACAAAAAGAACGAGAAAAAGTAATACGCCGAATGCAAAAGCGTGTATCGGAGGCCGAGAACGAAATTTCCAGAATCGAGGCCGAGATAAAAGCTCTTGAAGATGTTATGGCTTCAGGTCAATTTTCACCTGAATTGTATGAGAATCACTCGTCGCTCAACAAGCAGTTGGAAAATGCCATGAGCGAGTGGGAGCTTGCCTCTATGGATCTTGACGCAATGAATGGTTGAATTTAGGTCGTCTTACACAACGACGATCGGTCCATGTCTTGTCGGACATAGAATCGTATCATTGCATAAAGCATCGATTGAACCGGCGTCAATGATTCATTGGGATCTTGGCCGAGTATTAGTTCGCGTGCCAATGCATCGGAAATAGCCTCACGTTCGATGTGTGGTAACGATTTAATCGTGTTTACCACGTGGCGAGATATTACAATATTTTGTTCCATAACATTTATTATTGCATTAATTTTGATTGCAAAATAAATGTTATGGAGTGCTTGAAACGGGCATCGAACGTTTAAAATAGGTTAATTCGCTCCGATGTCATTCTTTTTTCATCGAAACAGAATCGGGGAATGTACGTGCTATCTGCCTGCGCGCCACTTCAAGTTGTTTTTCCAATCGGGCTTTATTGAGTTGCGTCACTTTAAAGCGGGTTACGGCTTGCGACGCGCGATATACGTCGGCAATTGCTTTAGCCTGATCCTTGGGCAAGTCAATGGAATAAGATTTGTCGCCATAGAACGTCAGTTTCAAGGGCGTTCCTTCGTTGTCGGACGCAAATTTTCCTATCGTATCGCATTCCGATTGGATGAATGTAATGACTTCCGCTCCCATCGAACGGTCATTGCGCTCGCCGTCGTAATTAACCGTTGCAGAGCGAGCTTCTCCCCTATCATTCGAAATAGCTACTGCCGTGCTGTTTACTTTCTTTTTTGATGAAGATATTAAATAGAAGTGTCCGTCAGGCGACATTCGTGCATATAGCCCCGGAGCCGATGCCGGTATTTTCCCGACAATCGTCTTTCCTACATAATAACCTTCAATTGGGTTATTGACATATTCAAGCACATTGCGTAAAGAGTCGCCTTCTATTTGCTGCATGGCACATAATGAATCAACTGATTGCAATTCATGCATTGTCAGTCCTTCTATGGCTTGGGGCCTCAAATGCATGCCCGAGCGGCGTACGTCCACCTCCGAGGGATATGCCGATTCCAATGAATCGAGTAATTCTATGGCCTGACTATAATTTGATGCTTCGATGGCATCTTTAGCTTCATCGTACAGCTTTTGCGCTGCCTTCTGGTTTGAATTGCATGACGATACTGCAATCGAAATTGTAACTATTGCCGTTGTTGATTTAATTATTTCGCTGAACATCTTTTACACCTTTTACAGTTTTGATTTTTTTAATTAAGTTGCTTAATGCGTCGGCATTGACAATGCCTACCGTCAGATGACCCTGGAATATGCCATCGTGTGAGTCAATCGATATGCTGCGTAAAGTAGCGTCCTTTTCTTTATTTATTATGGAAGTTATGTTTGTTACTATGCCAATGTCATCATTGCCCACTACCCTTAGCGTGGCGCCGAACTGTTGTCCGATGCGTCCCGACCAACGTGTGGTTATTATGCGATACGGATACTTGCTTCGTATGTTGTAGGCGTTCGGGCAATCTATGCGATGAATCTTTATTACGCCTTCGGCCGATATGAAGCCAAATACCGAATCACCATAAATGGGATTGCAGCATTTTGACAAACGATAATTTATGCCTTTGATGTTATCGCCAATCACAAGTACGTCGTCACTTCTGTCATCGTCGGCTTGTGGTTGTAAGACGAACTCCTCGGCCGATCGGGTTTCACCTTGAGCTTCATTTTTACGCTCTATGTTCTCATACTCTGCTATTACATCGTTTATGTCGATGGCCTCAGAGGATATGGCGTTATAAAAGTCGGTGACGGTCTTAAATCCCAGACGTTTTATCACCTTCATCAACGTTGATTCGTCGATCTCTATTTTTCTGTTTTTAAAACGTCGTTGCAGCAGTTCCTTCCCGAATTCCGATGAACGATTGTTCAGCTCGTTTATGGTCTGGCGTATTTTTGTACGAGCCTTTGACGTTATCACGAAATTTAGCCAATCCGGTTTGGGAACCTGATTTGCCGATGTTATTATTTCGACCGTATCGCCGCTTTTAAGTTTGTAGTTCAGTTTCCTACTGCGGTTGTTCACTTTCCCTCCTACGCATGTGCATCCAATTCGGGAGTGAATGTTGAACGCGAAATCGAGCACCGTGGCCCCAAGTGGAAGTTTATGAAGATCGCCCTTCGGGGTAAAAACGAACACTTCCTTACTATAAATGTCCATCTTTACGTTTTTCATAAGTTCCATCGGTCCTGTTTCTGCCGCTTCGAGTATGTCGCGCACATGGTTCATCCAGGCATCAAGATCGTTTTCGCTCTTTATGCCTTTGTATTTCCAATGAGCGGCAATGCCCTTTTCGGCTATTACATCCATGCGTTTTGATCGTATCTGTACTTCCACCCATTTTGCTTCAGGCCCCTTGACGGTTATGTGCAATGATTCGTAGCCATTGCTTTTGGGAATGCTTAGCCAGTCTTTTAGTCGCGCTGGATTTGGTTGGTACATATCCGTTACTATTGAATATGCCATCCAGCACTCACTGCGTTCTCGTTCTACGGGCACGTCGATTATTATTCGTATGGCAAACAAATCGTAGATATGCTCTATGTCGTTGTTTTGCTTTTTCATCTTATTCCATATCGAATATATTGATTTCGTGCGCCCTTTTATTTCGAAATTCAGGCCTTGCTTTGTCAATGCTTCTTTCACCGGAGCTATGAAAGCTGCTATGTAAGCATCGCGTTTGGCTTTTGTTTCGTTTAGCTTTCGTGCTATGCGGGTGTATATGTCGCGATTGGTATACTTCAACGACATATCTTCGAGTTCGCTCTTTATATAATAAAGGCCAAGTCGATGAGCCAAAGGCGCATAGAGATAATTTGATTCATATGCTACATCTCTCACCATTTTTTCGTCAGGATGGTGATTGATGGCTTTCATAAGAACCAATCTATCCACTATCATTATTATTATCACTCTTATGTCGTCGGCAAAAGTGAGCAATAATTTGCGGAAGTTCTCACTTTCAACGGCTACCTGTCGGTTGTATAGAGTCGATATTTTCAGTAGGCCCTTCACTAATTTGGCCGTGTCGTCGCCCCATTGTTGGGCAATGGTGTCGACGGGCATGTAGTCTGATTGCGATAACGTATGGAGTAGTATGGCTAATACCATATTTCGGTCCGGGCTTATGCTTTCGCATAAAGCTTTGGCTGTGCGCATATTGTGTATCAACTTGCTATGCCCGAATCGATTACGGCCATAGTGTCCGCATTTGTAACCGTCAGAAATTAATTGACGCAATTTATGCGTATCGCCTGGCATTGCAACATTGCGTGTCAATTTATGCAAATCACGATACATCTTAAATATGTCGCGTCGTTCGTTATCAGTGAAATGTTCTTGTTCCATACCGCATAATGAGGATGAGGCATACGTTGTTTTGACAAAATTAATCCTTTAATTTCATTTTATCAAAAGTAAATCGATAAATTACGCTATCATCCCCGATATGGCGTTGTAAAAGTCAATCGGGGATGATGGTAATTGAAAGCCGGCGCGTGGAGACGCACTTTTATGCGTCGTTTGAACGCGGATTGTTGTTTAGCTCACATGTACTTTCTTTTTGAAGCTTTTCGGTAACCTTATTGTCATCGGCTTCATTGAGAGCTACTCCGGGGTAATTCAAAGCGTCTTTTAACTCTTGAGTTTTTGATTCTTTATTCTCGTCCATATCAGTGTAGTTTGAAAATTGATGTTCTCATAATTAACAAACACGCTATGAACAAGGTTCGGAATCGTGGAGCAGGCTCTCAGAAACTGTTTTTTTACAGTTTCTTAAATTAAAGGCAGCTTATTGAGTTCGTCAATGTAATCGAGTATGGCTTCTCTCCCCCTTCCATCTTCGCTTGATGTCAAAAATACGGGTGGCAGTTCTTCCCAGGTTTCGAGCAACTTGTCGCAATAAGCTTCTACCTTCTTTTTGCCCGCTTCAGGCCCCATTTTATCCATTTTGGTGAATACGATGCTGAATGGCACTTCATTTTCTCCAAGCCACTCCATGAATTCAAGATCGATTTTCTGAGGCTCATGGCGTGAATCTATTAATAGAAACAGATTCGTCATCTGTTGACGCTGAAGTATGTACGATTCGATCATTTGTCGTAGTTCATCCCTACTCTCTTTGCCACGGCGAGCATATCCATAACCAGGCAGGTCGACGATATACCATGAATCGTTTATTTTGAAGTGGTTTATCAACATCGTTTTACCGGGAGTGGACGATGTCATTGCCAATTTTTTACGATTGGTCAGCATATTTATAAGCGATGATTTTCCAACATTCGAACGTCCTATGAAGGCGTATTCATGGCAATGTGTGTCAGGACATTTGCCGACATTAGAGTTGCTTACTTCGAATTTAGCGTCGTTTATGGTCATGGTTTCTGCGTTGAAAATTTTGGTAAAGTTAAATATTTAAATTCACAATACGGTTATCATCTTTAAAAAATATAGTTACCTTTGTATGGTATGAGAAAAGATCGACAAACCATATTTAAATTCAAGCAATTCGATATTCATAACGAGCGAAGTGCCATGAAAGTTGGAACTGATGGCGTATTGCTTGGCGCTTGGTGTCACATTCCATCGCAGTCGGTAGTATGGGATGTCGGTGCCGGAACCGGATTGATAAGCATCATGCTCGCGCAGCGATTTACCACATCGCTGATAACGGCAATAGAGATAGATTCAGATGCCGCCTGTGAAGCCGAACGAAATGCCAAGATGTCGCCTTGGGGCGATCGCATTCGCATAGTAGAGGGCGATATTATGAATGTATATGAAAGTCTCCCCCGCCCTGATGTCATAATAAGCAATCCTCCCTTTTTTAAGAACGGACTTAAGGCTCCTGATCAGGCTCGGGCTATGGCTCGAAACGGTGCGTCGTTAAGTTTTTCGTCCTTGATATCGCTTGCATCGGAAGTGCTTTCTGATAATGGTCGGTTGGTTATGATATCGCCCGTTGATGATATGGACGAAATTGAATTTGAGACTGCCATGCACCGTTTGTATGTGAAACGTAAATGTATGGTGCGTTCTAAACCTGACGTTGCCGCAAAGCGTATATTGTGGGAATTTACAAAGACTAAAAGTAGTGATACGGTAATGTCTGAATTATGCATTCGTGATTCGGAGGAACGATACTCTGATGATTATCGTAGCATCACACGTGATTTTTACCTTAATTTTTAAAATGTTTTTATATGCTTAAATTCTTGGTGCCGATACAGAAACGAGTAATGCTATTTATTTGCATTACGGTGTTATGTTTTGTGTTGGGGTCGGTAATTGTAGGAGTACTAACATATAATGGCTCGATGACGACCCCGAAAGTTCGCATTGCAATGATATTGCAGGATGTAATGATGTGGATAGTTCCGGCCGTCGTTACGGCGATGATGATAACTCGTCGACCGGCTGAATTTTTGATGGTTCGTCGCTCAATCGATCTCTTGATGGCGTTGCTCGTTTGTGCCGTATTGCTTTCCTCGATACCAATGATGAACGTAATAATAAGTTGGAATGCAAACATAGAGTTGCCTGAATCGATGTCGGCAATGTCGCAATGGATGCATAGTGCTGAAGAATCGGCCAATCATATGGTTGAAGTTCTTATTGGAGGCAGCACAGCCGGCAGTTTGATTATGGGCATATTGATAGTTGGCTTGTTGGCCGGGTTTAGCGAGGAGATTTTTTTCCGTGGAACGGTACAAAGGCTGTTTACCACCGCGAATGTTAATCATCACATAGCCATCTGGGTTACGGCGATTATATTTACAACCGTTCATTTTCAGTTTTTCGGCTTTGTACCCCGTTTGTTGTTGGGTGCATATTTTGGATATGTGGCATATTGGAGCCGTAACATATGGCTGGCAATAATAGCACACGCGTTCAATAATACGCTTGCGGTAATATCGTTTTGGGTTACGCCCGAACGAATGCCGATTGATCTGAACAGTATAGGCACTGATTTTTCAACACCTGAGAAGTATTTATCGGCAATAAGCTTGTTCGTTACCTCAATTCTTCTTTATGTGGTGTATAAATTGTGCCGGAAACACTATGTCAATCAAACTTCTTGCGATTGAATATAAATCCGCGTCCAAGATATTTTTCTCGTACAATGGGATTTTCAGCCAGTTCTTCTGACGTTCCCTGAAATAAGATTTTGCCTTCAAACAGCAGATAGGCCCTGTCGGTTATGCTTAATGTTTCGGGCGCATTGTGGTCCGTGATCAGAATGCCTATGTTCTTTTCTTTGAGCTTATATACGATATATTGAATGTCCTCTACGGCAATGGGATCAACTCCGGCGAACGGCTCGTCGAGCATTATGAATTTGGGGTTTATGGCAAGGCATCGTGCTATCTCCGTGCGTCGGCGTTCGCCGCCCGACAATTGGTCGCCAAGATTTTTACGGACTTTTTCTAATCGGAATTCCGAAATTAGGCTTTCAAGCTTGTCGCGTTGCTCGGCCGGGGTTGAGTCGGTCATTTCAAGAACGGCACGAATATTGTTTTCGACGCTGAGTTTTCTGAATACAGATGGTTCCTGCGCAAGATACCCTATGCCATGTTGCGCGCGCTTATATACCGGAAATTTTGTTATGTTTAGGTCATTTAAAAATATTTCGCCTTCGTTGGGAGTTATGAGGCCAACCGTCATATAAAACGTCGTGGTTTTCCCGGCTCCATTCGGGCCGAGCAATCCCACTATCTCCCCTTGCTTAACATTGATCGACACATGATTCACTACCGTTCGTTGACGATATTTCTTTACAAGATTTTGAGTGCTTAGCACCATCTTTTCGTTTTCCATATACCGAATTATTGTATAGTCAATGTTTTTTTGATTTATTTATTCGAGCTTCGATGTATTCAGTTAATAAGTTAACTGCCACGATATTGTCGCCACCTTGCGGCATTATTATGTCGGCATATCGTTTTGTGGGCTCTATGTACATCGAATGCATCGGTTTCAGCACATTCTGGTATCTCTGTGTCACCATTTGAGGCGTGCGTCCGCGCTCGATGCAATCTCGCTCGATGACGCGTATCAACCGCTCGTCGGCGTCCGCATCTACAAATACTTTCACGTCAAGCATATTTCTTAAATCCGGTTCGGTAAGAATCAGAATGCCCTCCACAATCACGACTTCGCGGGGCTCTACCCTGACCGTTTCTTCCTGACGTGTGCATGTTAAATATGAATATGTGGGCATTTCGATTGATTTGCCACTTTTCAAGTCGTTGAGATGGCTGATCAGCAATGGCCACTCGATGGCAGCCGGTTCGTCGAAATTTATTTTGCTTCGTTCTTCGAATGGAATGTGGCTCGAATCGCGATAATATGAATCCTGTGGAATTACCGCAACTTCACCTTGTGGAAGACTTGAAATAATTTTATTCACCACCGTTGTTTTGCCTGAGCCGGTGCCTCCGGAGATTCCTATGATCAACATACTTTATATTCGTATTTATCTTTGCTTTTATCATTGCAAAGATAAATAAAAAGGTTGTAAAAAGCCAACGAAGCATGAATTAATGCCAAATACGCCACTTTTTCACCCGTAAACGCGCCAAAACGGTAATATGGAATTACAAAAAATGAGTACCTTTGTATGTTGAAATTATATAATTGGAATTCATTTTCATATGATATTGACATCTTCACTTTCAAAATTTGGCAAATATTGGCTATTTATGTCAAGAGTATTTACAATACCGGATAAATGGAAGGTATTTTGTAGCCGTACAATATTCGAAATAACCAAGCTTGGCGTAGATTCCATACCGTTGGTAATGATAATATCGGTATTCATAGGTGCGGTAATTGCCATTCAGATGCAGCTAAACATATCATCTCCCCTCATACCGAGCTATTCAGTGGGTTTGGCCACTCGCGACATCGTATTGCTTGAATTTTCAAACTCGATACTTTGTTTGATTCTCGCCGGAAAGGTGGGCTCTAACATAGCATCGGAAATAGGCACAATGCGTGTCACCGAGCAGATCGACGCACTTGAAATAATGGGCGTAAATTCATGCAATTTCCTGGTGCTTCCGAAAGTTGTTGGTTTTGTCCTGTTTATGCCGGTATTGGTAGCGTTCTGTATTGCCACTTCCCTTTTTGGAGGTTTCGGAGTCGCCGTATTCACCGATCTTATATCGGTATCGCGTTATGTATACGGATTGCAGGCTCTCTTTCAGGAGTGGTACGTGTGGTACGGTTTTATAAAGTCATTGTTTTTTGCATTCATAATAAGCTCCATATCCTCATTTTGCGGATACTATGTTCGCGGCGGAGCGCTCGAAGTCGGAAAAGCCAGTACCAATGCTGTGGTTTCGAGCAGCATATTCATATTGCTGATGGATGTCGTTCTCACTAAATTGTTGTTGCAATGATCGAAGTAAAGCATATCACCAAGTCGTTCGACGGTAAGACAATATTACATAATGTCGATGCTACTTTCTATACAGGTAAAACCAATCTGATAATTGGTCAAAGTGGTTCCGGTAAGACCGTATTGATGAAATCGATAGTCGGTTTGGTTCGTCCGGAAGAAGGCGAAATACTATATGATGGCCGCGATCTGATGAAGATGGATCAGGCGCAAATAAAACATTTGCGCGAAGAAATCGGAATGTTGTTTCAAGGATCGGCTCTTTTTGATTCGGAAACGGTGTTGGGCAATGTGATGTTCCCCTTGAATATGTTTACCGATATGTCGCCGGCCCAGATGAAAGAGCGTGCTCAATTTTGTCTTGAAAGAGTGAATTTGAAGGGCGCTGATAAGAAATATCCGGCTGAGTTGTCGGGCGGCATGCAAAAACGCGTGGCTATCGCGCGCGCGATAGCCCTTAATCCTAAATACCTGTTTTGCGACGAGCCTAATTCCGGTCTTGACCCAAAGACCTCAATACTGATAGACGAGTTGCTTAGCGACATTACTCACGAATACAACATAACCACCATAATCAATACCCACGATATGAACTCGGTATTGGGAATTGGCGAAAACATCGTGTTCATCAATAAGGGTTATCGTGAGTGGGTAGGTGACAAACAAGAGATATACCAAACCACAAACGAAGCGTTAAACGAATTTGTATTTGCCACCGATCTTTTCCAGAAGGTGAAGCAATACATAATTCAAAATGCACATCGGTAATGCCGTATTGACATCAGTTTAATCGTCACTCATATCGACGGGCTCCAATGAACTTTGAAGCTCGTCATATTTTTTCAGATACTTGTTAAGTGCCTTTGCGTTCTTGTCGTTCAGATTCGTGCGCTCAAGTAAGTTGACAAATAACTGGGAGTCGCGCTTAACGGCTTTCAGTACGGTGTCGCCGGCAAACGACTCTATTGCCTTTATGGCGTTGGACGGATTAGAAGCAAATGCCGCATCGGCAATGCGCGACTGCATATATTTATATCCGTCGTTAAGCAATTGAATCATTTGGGCATATTCTTCTTGAGTAAGTACGGTATCCCCTTCTTCTATCCGCTTGACGAATGCCGATGACTCATTCATGTCGTAGCGAGGCTCATTGCAACCTGCCACCATTAATGCCATTAAGGCTATTATGAGATATTTTATTCGAAACATAAACTCTATGACGTGATAAGTGCAGCTCTCGTTATGGGGAGCTGCACTTATTAAACGGAGAAACAAGGAGAATGGTTCTATTGTATATTTTGTAATTTGACCTATTCCTCTACATTCTTTTCTGCATATTCCTTGAGCAGTTTTTCCTGAACATCGCTCGGTACAAGTTCGTAAGAGGCAAACTTCATTGTGAACGATGAGCGGCCACCCGTAATGGAGCTTAGCGCAGTAGAGTAGCTTGACATTTCTTTCAAAGGCACTTTGGCCGAAATCTTTTCAAAGCCGTTTTCGCTCGACATGCCCATTATTATTGCACGTCGTCCTTGAAGATCGCTCATCACGTCGCCCATCACGTCGCTCGGAACCATTACGTCAACATCGTATATTGGTTCAAGAATCTTGGGATTGGCATTGCGGAATGCTTCGCTGAACGCGTTACGGCCGGCCAAACGGAATGAAATTTCGTTAGAGTCTACCGGATGCATCTTTCCATCATATATGCAAACTCTTACGTCGCGGGCATATGATCCGGTGAGCGGGCCTTGTTCTATGCGATCCATAAGGCCTTTTACTATTGCCGGGATAAAGCGTGCATCTATCGCACCGCCTACGATGCAATTGCATACCACAAGCTTTCCACCCCACTCCAATGGAATTTCCTGAGTGTCGCGCACGTTCATTTTGAATTCCTGGTTGCCGAATCTATAAGTGTCGGGCGCAGGCATGCCTTCAGTATAGGGTTCGATTACGATGTGTACCTCGCCGAATTGTCCGGCACCACCCGATTGTTTTTTATGTCTATAATCGGCACGCGATGCTTTCGTTATGGTTTCGCGATACGGAATCTTTGGCTCATCGAATACGATTGGAAGTTTATCGTTGTTTTCAACGCGCCACTTCAATGTGCGAAGGTGGAATTCACCCTGGCCCGAAAGTATGGTCTGCTTAAGCTCTTTGGATTGCTCTATTTGCCAAGTGGGATCTTCCTCATGCATACGAGTAAGAATGCCGCTTAGTTTTTCGGCATCAGCCTCGTTGGCCGGGCGTATCGCGCGCTGATATTTTGGAGCGGGGTATTTGATGAAGTCAAACGTCCAGTCGCATCCTTTTTCGTTAAGAGTATTGCCGGTTCTTACATCCTTCATTTTAACCGTTGCACCTATGTCACCGGCACACAGTTTGTCGACCGGAGTTTTTATTTGTCCGCATACGCAGTTCACCTGTGCAATGCGTTCTTTCGATCCGCGAGTCACGTTTTCGAGATCGACACCGGGTGTGAGCGTGCCCGACATTACTTTGAAGTAACTTACTTCGCCAATGTGCGGTTCAACGGTTGTCTTGAACACGAATACGCTGAGCGGTCCGTTGCTGTCGGGTTTCACTTCTTCGCCTGCCGTGTTTAACGGAGCTGGCATATCTTCTACAAATGGCACTACGTTGCCAAGGAATTCCATCATTCGGCGTACTCCCATGTCCTTCATAGCGCTTACGCAGAAGACGGGGAATATCGATCGATCGGCAAGGCCTTTACGGATGCCTTCGCGCATTTCGTCTTCGGTAAGATGGCCTTCGTCGAAGAATTTTTCCATAAGTGTTTCGTCGTTTTCAGCGGCAGCTTCAACCAATTGCTGATGAAGCTTCTGAGCGCGCTCCTTCTCCGATTCGGGAATGTCTTCGATCGTAGGAACTCCGCCATCGGGTCCCCATGAATATTTCTTCATTAACAACACGTCGATCATTGCATTAAAATTGGGACCAACGTTGAGCGGATATTGAATGGCCACTATCTTGTTGCCAAATATTTCGCGCATCTGTTCAATTACATTCTCGTAATCGGCTTTGTCGCCATCAAGCTGATTCATCGCGAATATCACGGGCTTGTGGAGCGATGCGCATGTGCGGAATATATTTTGAGTGCCTACTTCAACGCCATATTGTGCGTCTACTACAATTACACCGGTATCGGTAACGTTAAGAGCCGTAATTGCATTGCCAACAAAATCGTCGGCTCCCGGACAATCTATTACATTGAGTTTCTTATTAAGAAATTCGGCATAAAATACAGTGGAAAACACAGAGTATCCATACTCTTTTTCAACCGGGAAATAATCGCATACCGTATTTTTAGCATCAATGGTGCCGCGACGTTTTATAACTCCACACTCAAAAAGCATAGCTTCTGCAAGTGTGGTTTTTCCCGAGCCTTTGCTTCCAAGCAAGGCTATATTCTTAATTTCATTAGTTTGGTAAACTTTCATAATATAGAGAGTTTATTAATGTGTTAATGACTATTTTTAGTTTTTAGTGCCCGCAAAGTAGTAATTTTTTTTCAAATAGTGTGCTAAAAAAAATATGTTACAAAACACATTTTCCACCTTCTTAATCCGTATCATTTTGAAATGAACATTGTTAAGCAATTAATTTTTTAGTATATGTACTTACTTATTGTGCCGTTGCCGCAACTTTGGCATGATATTTGCTGTAATCAGTAAAAACAATCATAAAAAGAAGATGAACGAAGATAATCATAAGATAGTATCGGTGGGCCAAATTGATATTTCGGGCGATAAATTTAACAAAGAGCCTGATTACGACAAGCTCCCGTTACTTCCTACTCGCGACCTCGTTATGTTTCCCGGCGTTACGTTTCCGATAACGCTAGGTAGGACACAATCAATAGATACGGCTGAATATGCTTCGGAGCATGAAATTCCGATAGGCATAGTATGCCAACGCAATCCTTCGGTTGAAAAGCCCGAAGTGCCCGACGATTTATATGATTATGGCGTAGTTGCCGATATAATAAAGGTGTTTGAGATTCCTGACGGCCCTAAAACGGCCATCGTGAGAGCGCGCAACCGCATACGCATAATGGGTAAATGCGACGATCCCATAATACCGGGCTCATTGTCGGCCCAAACGAAACCCGTAAGCGACACCAACCCGAGACTGTCGGATAAGGAATTCGTGGCCGTATCGCATGCGATAAAAGAATCGGCGTTAAACATAATAAAGAAATCGGCGGAAGTTCCGACTGATTTGATTTATAATATCCAGAATTTTCCCGATCCGGTAGGCATGGTGAATTTAATTGCCACGCATACCCCATTTCCGGCTGAATTTAAAATAGAGCTTCTAAAGGTAGGGAAAATCAAAGATCGCGCATTTAAGCTGCTTACCGAATTGGCCCGAAATGAGCAGATAATCAATTTGACTCATGACATACAAGAGCGCACGAAGCAAAGCATGAACGAGCAGCAGAAATCCATCTTTCTTCAACAACAGATGGAGTCGATACGTCAGGAGCTGTATGGCGATGACGATGACGCTGCAATGTTTCGCAAAAAGGCAAAAGAGGTGGCTTTCCCCGATGAAGTTCGCAAATCGTTTGAACACGATGTCGAAAAACTAAATCGGCTCAACCCTCAGAGTCCCGACTATTCGGTGATGTATTCGTATCTTGAATTGCTGCTTGATTTGCCATGGGGAAAATACAGCCCATTGGCTACAAGTTTAAAGGAAGCCGAGGAGATACTTAATGCCGATCATTATGGGCTTGAAAAAGTAAAAGAGCGCATACTTGAGCAGTTGGCAGTGCTTATGCACACTCCCGACGGCAAAGCCCCGATATTGTGCCTCGTCGGCGCTCCCGGCGTTGGAAAAACGTCGTTGGGCCAGTCGATAGCAAAGTCGTTGGGGCGTAAATATCAACGAGTGGCATTGGGTGGACTTCACGACGAAGCGGAGATACGCGGACACCGACGCACATACATAGGAGCAATGCCCGGTCGAATAATAGATGCAATACGTCGATGCGGCACGTCAAATCCGGTGTTGATGCTTGATGAAATAGACAAAATGGGATCGGATATAAAAGGCGATCCGTCAGCAGCGCTTCTCGAAGTGCTTGACCCCGAGCAGAATTGCCGCTTCCATGACAATTATGTCGACGTGGATTTTGACCTTTCAAAAGTCCTGTTCATTGCCACGGCCAATAGTTTGTCGTCATTGTCACAACCTCTGCTTGATAGAATGGAAATAATCGACATATCCGGTTATCTGATTGAGGAAAAAACGGAAATAGCGCGACGATATCTTTTGCCCAAATTGCTTAAGGAAAATGGTTTTACGGAGAAAGACCTTGCCATCTCAACCGAAGCCATAGTAAGCATCATCGAAGGTTATACATCTGAAAGTGGCGTTCGACAGCTTGAAAAGCGGCTTGCTACCATAGTTCGTAAAACGGTGCTTAAAAAGGTTAGCAATAAACGATATCCCAAATTGATACAGCAGCACCACCTGCATGAATATCTTGGCGTGGAGCCGTATTCCAAAGACCGTTACGAAGGCAATGATTATGCCGGAGTGGTGACCGGACTTGCGTGGACTGCCGTAGGAGGAGAAATATTGTACATCGAATCATCCCTTGCCAAAGGCAAAGGCGAAAAGCTCACGCTTACAGGTAATCTTGGCGATGTAATGAAAGAGTCGGCCGTGATAGCACTGCAGTACGTGAAATCGCATGCCGATGTATTTGGCATTCCCATTGAACGTTTTGACAAGTATCAGCTCCACATTCATGTGCCCGAGGGCGCTATACCGAAGGATGGACCGTCAGCCGGCATAACAATGGCCACGTCGATCGTATCGGCTTTTACCCAACGTAAGGTCAAGGATAGAGTTGCAATGACGGGTGAAATAACATTGCGTGGAAAGGTGCTGCCTGTTGGAGGCATAAAAGAGAAGATACTTGCTGCAAAACGAGCCGGCATAAACACCATAGTATTGTCGAAAAACAATAAGAAGGATGTTGAGGACATACCGGCAGTTTATCTTAAAAACATAAGCTTTCACTACGTAGACGATGTTGCGGATGTGATAAAATTTGCACTTCTTGACGAGCAAGTGGCCGTTCCTCAGATTTTCGATTGAAGTTATTAAGGGCTGACTCCTGTAATGGGTGCCAGCCCTAATTTTGTCCTATTTCAACTCAAATCTCCCCCGTCGCATTTTTCAATTATATAATCGGCATATAGGCTACCGATATATCAAGACGGCTTGATTTTGAGCCATTAAAAAATATAATAGGTTTATCAGGGTCAGTTTCAATGTATGGGTTCCAGTATGTGGTGCGGCGGTAGTTGGGAGTTACAGGCGGATTGATTGAGTAATCAGGATTATAAAATTCCACATCATAACGAGGATATCCATCAACCATGGCTTTTCTTATTCCCGGACTCATTATCGGTCGGTTGTCGGGATAATATTCGATGAAGACTACACAACCGTATTTACTTGCGTCATTCATAAGAATGTCCATTCTCGATTTGTTCATGGTCTCTTTAATCATACGTGCCGAATATGTCATAATAACCTCTTGTTGAGTGTTGACATAGATTTTCTTTATAAAATCAATGGGAATATTCCCGGGATTTATTCCTTGTTTCGGAGTATCTACGTCATCGGAAAACAAAATGTCTTCAACTCCAATTAGTTCGTCGATTACCCCTTTGTTCGAACCGAATTCAGGATTGGATATAAACAGAATTTGTTTGCCGTTATAACATAACGCCCCTTTATTGTAATGAAATTTCTTATCTAAATTGATTAGAGCATCCGGTAGATAACGTAAGTTCTTCTTCCCAGTGTCGCGCATGACATCCACTTCATGCATTATATCATAGCTGGCAATTGAGCTTTCCATATACCGGGCCATTTCCACGGCAGTGCCGTGCTTGGCGGTTACTTCCACCTCACTAAGCATTATGGTTCCGGGGACGGCAAAGCTTGTCTCCAATGTGTCGGCAACAGTGGTGATATTATGTTTTGTCGCGGGGATATGTAAGTCGGCCTGAAGTTCACCTACGTCGTAGCCGCGAGGTTCGGGGCGCTTGCTCAGGTCGAGGAGAATGCGGTTTTTGCTGCGTTGTTGCTTGTCGGATGAGAAAATTATCATCGTGTAGTCGCCGTATAGGGTGTCGCGAAACATAAATCGGCCGTTTTCGTCGGTGAAGAATGAGTGGGTTTTAGCTTTCGGGCCGATTCTGTTGGTAGTGTCAATAGGCAAGAGCATGGCGGAACCGAAGATGCCGGCTCGGGGTCGGTTGCGCGCACGTTCAAGCACTTGACCGCTAACTTCTATTCCTTGTTCGGGCAGGGAGTCGAGGCGGATTGGTTCCATTCCGGCAAGTTGACGCCAGGAGTAGCGCCGCCATCCCTGCACCATCAGCAGATTGTCGAGGTCAGCCTCTCTGCCGGCTTCGAAATAGTAGGCCGGATTATGCACATAGCCCTTGATTTCGGAGGCGAGAAGCAGGTCGGCCATAATGTTTGAGCCGTAGGCAATATGGTTGTCGGCGTCGGTCACCGAGATGGAGAACGGAACTGAGATCGGTTCGCCCGTCTTGGAGTCTGTTGTCATAACTTTCAGCTCAATCTTTTCATACGGTCGGTATTGGTTTTTGTCAAATGTATATTCAACATTGACGAACTCATGCCTGTTGTGGAAAAACAGGCGGTCGGCAATCGATTGCCCCTCGGCGTTGAACAGGGTCAACTGAGCCCACGCCCGATGGCATTTGCCCCACAGGCAACTTGAATGTCGTGGATAACTGTTCCGTCAAATCGACTATGCTGCGTCCATAAAGCTCGCCTCGACACGTCATACTCACACCGACAGCCTCAGTAGGACAACGCCGGAGTGCGACTCACTGTGACTTCAACGCTGTCCGGCTCTTGCTGGCTGTTGACCCGCAGCGCTATGCCGTCGGGCTCGACCGCAGGAAGATCGCACCGATACCGCTTACCGTCAACCATCACTTCGGCGGAATATCGTCGGGCGGCGGGAGTGAAGTCGACGTAACCGCGCCCCATATGACCGCTTCGGAAAGTCGCCACAATGTTGTCGGTGGTGCGGTCGATGATTCGACCCGCAACATCCGATAGCGGTCTGCGGGCGGCATCCGTCAGTTCAAATGCGACCCTGGCCGGCAGACCGCTGACAAGGTGACCGCCTTCGGGGTAGAATCTCAGTTCGATTTTAGCCACTTTCTGCGGCTTCGGACGCAACATTTTCAATGTTTTTGAGTTATGCTTCAGAATGGTGCGTTCCGACCAGTCCCCTTCCTTCTGCGGTGGGGCATAAATCGGAATCACGCGCGAATATATGGCCGTGGGGCCGAAGTTTAGCATATAGCGGGTGTAGGTGCGGATTTCGTAGTAGCCGGAATAGAACGGCGTCTCATTTGCCGGCAGAGAACCGTGGCAACGGCCATTTTCCGACTTGAGGACACAGCGATTTATGATTTTTCCGCTCGGATTGAGCAGCTCCACATAGACGGTCTGACTAAGATTGGACGGCAGCAACTTCCCCGACGTCACCAGATAGCAGGCGAAGAAAATGCTGTCGCCACGATAATAAGATGTATTGTCGAGATGCAGATAAATCATTTCCTGCTGAATCTTGCCGGAGTTCCCGGCTGTTATGGCATGATACATCACTAACGAGTCAATCGTCGATGTCTGACTTATTGCCACCGTAGGCAGCAACATCGCAAATATAGAAATGAGGATGGTACGCATAAGGTATGTCGGGGATTTACATATAATCTTCAAATATACTAATATTATTGCATTTATACGAATAGGCGTTGTTTTTATAGAGCGTGTCAATGCGATACGAATACCGGGGGACCTTAATCGAATTTGAGCCTAAACACCGTATTGTTCTGTTGATGTGTATAAGGTAAGAGCGTGAGCGTTCCACCGCTTGCGCTCATTATTTGTCGGCTTACGCTTAATCCTACCCCATTGCCATCGGTGCGCGTGGTAAAGAAAGGCACGAATATTTGCTCGGCCAATTCTGCAGATATCTTGTTTCCATTGTTCGCAACCTCAATATACACATGGTCGCCATCGTCGCAATAGGCCGAAAGCGTTATTTTACCTCCGGTTATGCCTTCCGTGGCATCTATGGCATTATTTATTAAGTTTGTAACCACTTGACCTATGAGCGATTCGTCGGCATATAGCATCAAGTCGCAATCGCAACACCCTATGCTTATGTCGACGTTTTCACTTTTTGTTTTGGCGAAAGCAACCATTCGTTCAAGAAATGGATGTACGTAAAATATAATCGGATTGGGATCGGGGCGGTGGGTTATGGCTCGGTATGATTCGACGAACCGAATAAGTCCATGGCTTGTGATGTTTATGGAATTCAAAGCATTGCGTATATCATCAGGCAATGGCTTGTCGATCGATAGCAACGTTTGGCTGATGGATGTTATGGGAGTCAACGCATTCATAATTTCATGTATCAACACTCTTATGAGCTTTTGCCATGCAATGACTTCGCGTTCGTTCAGCTCTCGGCCGATGTCGTTTATTACGAACAGTCGCATGTTTTCGTTGTGTATTTTAATGACCGATAGCTCCAGTAGCAGATTTGAAACATCGTTCACACCACTGACGCTTATTTGCTGTCTGTCGCCCGACATCATTTCACGCATCAATGCCGGCAAATTATCCGACAGTCTTGAAAGTTGATTTATATGAGTCAATACTTCAATGTCAAACAGTTGCAATGCCCTCTTATTATGCTGATACACCATTCCCCTGTCATCCACTACAATTACGCCTGATTTAATGGAATTTAGTATCATTTCATAATATCGTTCTTTTGATGCTGTCTTGTTTTTTTCGGCAGCCAATATCGATTTTATTTCATTGAGATATCGATTTACGGATCGGTGTTGACCATTGTCGTGAAATTTTATTGACATATCATCGTTTTTTATTGCCTCGAATAAAAAACGAATCTTATTGTCATTGTAACGATATGATTTTATGAGCATCGCGGCTCCAATCAGCAGGATGATTGTTCCAAAGCCTATTTTTACGGCACTGAGTGTACAGATTCCGATGCCTATCGATGTAGCTCCGACTGCAACGAGTAATATATATGAGAGGAATGCAGCCATTATAAATCGAAGCGTTTCATTTTGTTGTATAATGTTTGACGTGTTATGCCAAGTTTCGATGCCACCATGCTTAAATTTCCATTACATTCTGAAATGGCTTTTATGATCATTGAGCGTTCCATCTCGGCCAAAGTGGATACTTCTGATTCGGATGTCGATGAAACATTATGGGATGAAGCCGGAAGCATAAAATGTTGCACGTCCAACACATCGCCTTCGCTTACTATTACGGCTTTTTCCACCATATGCTGAAGCTCGCGTATGTTTCCCGGCCAATGATAGCCTTTCAGCATCTTTTCGGCATTTGCCGAAATGGAATTACAGTGTCGTGAATAAGCTTTTGAATATCTGTCCATAAACTTTTTTGCGAGTGGAACGATGTCGGGAACTCGTTGTCGCAAAGGTGGTAGATGCAAGCATATTGTATTTATGCGATATAATAGATCTTCTCTGAATTGTTTGGATGACACCAATGCATCTATGTCGGCATTGGTAGCGCATATGAGACGTACATCGACTGATTTAGGCGTATTAGATCCTAAGGGAACAACCGTTCGTGACTGTATTGCCACCAATAATTTAGACTGCATACGAAGTGGCAGATTGGCTATTTCGTCCAAAAACAGCGTGCCGCCTTTCGCGCTTTCCATCTTGCCTATTCGTTCGGAAGTAGCGCCGGTAAATGCGCCTTTGGTATGTCCGAAAAGCTCACTTTCGAAAAGCGTTTCACTCAATGCACCCATATCGATGGTAGTGAATGAATGGTCGCTACGCTGCGACAGTCTGTGGACCTCACGGGCAAGCACTTCTTTGCCGGTTCCGTTCTCGCCTGTTATGAGAATGTTTGCATCGGTAGGAGCTGTTTTTTCGAGCAGATTATGTAACTCGGCCATGGCTTCCGTATCGCCCCAATACATTTTTTGCACATCATTATTCAGATGCTTCTTATTGCCTGATTTTTTATTGCCTATTGCTTCAAACAGGGAGTTTGTCAATCGGTCATTGTCCCATGGCTTTATTATGAAATCGGTTGCGCCCTCCTTTATTCCCCTTACTGCCAACTCAATGTCGCCATAAGCCGTTAATAGAATAACGGGAATCTCTTTGTGCCGACTTTTTATTTCGTGAAGCCAATAAATGCCTTCATTGCCGGTATTTATTTTTGCTTTGAAATTCATGTCGAGCAATATGCATTCGGGCCTGTTTTCATCGATGGCGCTCATTATGTTTACGGGCGTTGACAGCGTAATGATCTGCTCGAAATGCCGTGACAACAATAACTTCAACGCATCAAGTACGCCTTTGTTATCATCTACTATTATTATTTTATTGAACCGTTTCATATGGCAAAATTAATCATTTGAATAGATTTTACAATGGTTGTTTTTTAATTGATTAATGCCTGATAATGTGCAATTAGGCATATTCATATTATGCAGTGACAACTAATTGTATGATTATTTTACACGCTGTGTCAAAAAAATTTACAACCTCAAAGCATACGGAATTAGATACTTGTTTAATTAACAGCGTATTATATGTTTGGCACGGTTTATGTATGCCTTATTAGGTGTATAATCATTATTTTTTCATTATTTTTTTCGATGAAACAGATTTTTTATTCACTACAAACAATGCTTAATGCAAAGTGGACCAACTTCATTAAAATAATTTCAGTGTCGTTGGGGCTATTTGCAACACTATTGCTGTTTTTGTTTTCGGCATATAATCATAGTTTTGATAAATGCTATAAAGATTATGACAATCTATATCAACTTTGGATGATATGGAATATAGACGGAAAAGAAAACGTCCCGTCGCAAAAATGCATAGGTAAACTGGCCGGAGGCGTGTTCGAGGAGATGAACGATGTCATAGAATCAGCAGCCACGTGCATTCGTTCAGGGTCGATATTGTATTCTGACAACAAAGAGTTCGAAGCACAGACCATATGCGCCGACTCATTGTTCTTTCAAACAATGGGCATAGAAACATTGAGTGGCAATCCGATTCAAGATCTGTCGCTCCCCTCCACCATATACTTAAGCGATTATTTAGCCCACGAAATGTTTGGAGACGAAAATCCAATCGGCAAAATTGTTTCCCTTGATAAAACGGAAATTCTTACTGTGAAAGGTGTATACAAGGGCTTGCCAAATAATATTACCCTGAATCACGATGCCGTAATATCATTGCCAACCATATGGGGACGATATGGCAACTATTCATGGAGTGGCGGCGACAGTTGGAATGAATACATTCGTTTGAAAAAAGATGTATCGGTAAGCCATGAAAATCTGCTGATGAGAATAAACAATGTATTGCAAGCCAATGCGCCCGACACCGAAGATGTTAAGATAAGGGTAGATGCACGTCCAATAACCGACACTTACTTCAGCGATAGCAGAGTCAAGCAAGAGGACATAATAATATCGATACTTGCGTTGATACTGTTTTTGACCACGATATTCAATTATATATTGATTACGCTTGCGTCATTGAGCCGTCGTACAAAAGCTGTCGGGGTGCATAAATGCTGTGGAGCGACGGATGGCTCGATATTACGCATGTTTTTATGGGAAACGACCATTGTAATGTTCATATCCATAATACTGATCATATTATTTTGTTTCGTAATGCAGAGATTCATGACCACGGTTACGTTAGGACAATTATTGACCTCTGATCGGTTATGGATAGTAATTGTGATATTTGCTTTATTTTTCTTGATTGGAGGCGTAGTGCCCGGCCGAATTTTCAGTCGCATTCCTGTAACTCAAGTTTTTCGTAGGTTTACCGAGAACAAGAAGGCTTGGAAACGTGTATTGCTATTTTCTGAATTCTCATGCACTGCATTCATAACCGGAGTGTTGGCAATTTCTACCATTCAACATTCATTTCTTATGGATTACGATGTGGGTTACGATTCGGATTGCTTGGCATATGGATTTGTAAACAAAGAATGTGCCGATTGGTTGGAGTCGCGTCAATATGTGAAGGCCGTTACAAATTCTGCGAGCATGCCGATTTGGGGGTACAGCGGAGCAATGATGAGAAACGAGAGCGGTAAGACGATGTTTTCCACTCGTTACGATTTCATATGGCCCAATTATTTCGATGTAATGGGAATACAATTAATAAAAGGACGCATGCCCAATGCTCCGACTGAAATAGTGGTAAATGAGCGATTCGTTCGTGAGATGCTATGGAATGATAGCGTGATAGGCCGTACGATACCAAACACCGAATTTTACGATATGATGACGGTGGTTGGAGTGTGTCGCGATTTTAATATAGGAGGATTCATAGGCGAACAAAAACCGATTGCATTGCTGCCCAATCTCAATAAAAATATGTACGATGTTACCGTAGTTCGACTGAATCAACCTGTCAAGGAAAATCTGAAACGCTTGAATGCGGAATTGGAAGAAGCATTTCCCGGTCGAGACATGCAATTTTATGATATGGGAGCATTGGTGAAGAATAGTTTTGCTCCTCTACGCGAATTTCGCAATTATGTATTGGTGGTTACGTTGATCATAATGTTCATAACCGTAATCGGTATGACGGGATTTGTTCGTGACGAAGTGCAGCGCCGCAGAAAGGAGATAGCAATACGAAGGGTCAACGGTGCCGATTCGTCAACGATAATCGATATGTTTGTTTCAAGTACGCTGAAAATCGCCATCCCCGCCACGGTGTTAGGATCGGTTGGCGCTTGGATATGCGGCCAATACATCGTCGGCATGTTTAGCATCAAGCCTAATTACTCCAATGCAATATATATATTGTCGGCATTAGTGGTGCTGATATTGATTGCACTGATGGTTGTCATGCTCATATGGAAGGCATCGCGCGAAAATCCTGTTAACAATTTAAAATCGGAATAAATAACATAACACAATGATAAAGATAGAAAATCTAACCAAGGTATTCCGCACGTCGGAAATAGAAACGGTAGCCCTTAACAATGTCAATCTCAATGTTGAGAGCGGGGAATTCGTAGCCGTAATGGGGCCTTCAGGCTGCGGTAAGTCGACGTTACTAAACATCATAGGTCTTCTCGACAACCCTACGTCAGGTTTTTACGCTCTCAACGGCGTAGAGGTGTCTAATCTCAAAGAAAAGGAACGCACCGGATTCAGGAAAGGCAAAATAGGATTCGTGTTTCAGAGTTTCAATCTAATCGATGAACTGAATGTATCACAAAACGTCGAGTTGCCACTCATATATCTGGGCATCAGCGCATCGGAACGCAAGCGCAGAGTCAGCGAGATGCTCGAACGCATGAACATAAGCCATAGAGCGCACCATATGCCGCAACAACTGTCGGGCGGTCAACAGCAGCGCGTGGCCATTGCCAGAGCCATAGTGACCGCTCCGGGGCTCATATTGGCCGACGAACCTACGGGCAACCTCGATTCAAAGAATGGCAAGGAGGTAATGGAACTGTTGACCGAATTAAACCGTCAGGGCACCACCATAGTAATGGTTACGCACTCGGCCCACGATGCATCATATGCCCACAGGGTGGTGAATTTGTTTGATGGAGCAATAATATCTGAAAGCTCCAATCCCACCATGCTGATGTAGACACATACATATGACATATAATTGCTGCAGACGAATCGTAAGCGGGCTCCCCCATTTCGATTCGTCTGTATGCATAAAAAAAGGAGAAGAACTCTCACGAGTGCCCCTCCCTCCATTCATCACATTATGCTTATTAGTGCTATTTGTATTGTTGTTAAGAAACTGTTTAAATTTATTTGTCGAAGGAATTGAGAGGATTTGTCAAGTAGATTTTTGATATTTATGAAGAAGTTATGAGGTTCCATAATGACTGAATAAATATCAACAAGATGCTGACAAAGACCTCAATGACATAACAAAATAAATTTTTAAACAGTTTCTGAGTTTAGTATCTGCTACTAACGACATCCCAGTCAACGATGCTCCACAATTTTTTCAGGGCATCGGCTCGGCGATTCTGGTAGTCGAGGTAATATGCATGCTCCCATACGTCAAACGTTAGCAAGGGAATCAACCCGTCGGTAAGCGGATTACCGGCATTTGATTTCTGTACTATAAAAAGTTTTCCTAACGAATCCTTGGCGAGCCATACCCATCCGGAGCCGAATAACTTTACTCCGGCTTCTACAAATTCATTCTTGAAATTGTCGAACGATCCGAACTGATCGTCAATGGCTTTTCGCAAATCGCCGGTAGGCTCTCCTCCGCCATCGGGCGAGAAAGAGAAGAAATAGAATATGTGATTCCATGCCTGCGAAGCATTATTGAATAACGGACCATCCGATTTTTTAATTATATCTTCCAGATCCATATCGGCATATTCGGTGTTTTCAATCAGTTTATTCAGATTGTCGATATATGCCTTTTCATGCTTGCCATAATGAAAATCGACCGTCTCTTGCGAAATGGCGGGTGAAAGCTCATCGGGAGCATAGGGTAATTTGGGCTGTGTATAAACCATAACTTTCATTGTAGTTTGTGTTATTATTTACCGATAAAACACAACACCGCTGAAATGGTTCGAAACGACAGCCTGACGATATGTTTATTTAACAGTTGAAAGCCATTTGAAAATATAATCATACAATGGTTCTCTGACGTTTCGTGACGATAATATCAGGTCGTGCACGCCACCAACCACTTTCGTGCAATTCACTTTGGGGCCAAGCATCAGGCCATAATGCTTAATGTCGTTCACGTCAAGCACTATGTCTGATTTGTTGGCACCGGGTGCCCATTCCGAATACCCGGCACTTTTTGACGAATACATCAGCAATATCGGTATTTTTATGGCTCCGACATGTTTGCGAAGCGTGCGTTGTGCTTCATCTACGGCTCGTACCCATCCGGCGTCTACGTCGGGCGATTTTCGCAATTTCCAGTTCGTATCGTAATGCCACTCTCCATGCCCTCCATCTTTAAGCAAGCTTTCGCTATAAGCCGTACCATCGCCCTGTTCTATTTTGAAGTCAGGACAAAATTTCCCCAAAAAACTAACCAATGGCACTAACGACTCCATGTCGCCTAAATTCCAGTCAAGAAACGGGCTGTTTAAGATTAGCGCGTCGATCGACGCATTGTTGGTGGTGACCATATAATATGATGCCACCAATCCACCCGTAGAGTGTCCGGCTAATATAATCTCACCTACTCCGGCATTTTTTATTTCTGCAATTGCCGAATCAACGTCAGCTACATATTCATCGAAATTTCGCACCTGAAACTTTTTTTGTCCAGGCATTATCGACCTGCCATATTTTCGGAGATCAACGGCATAAAAATCATATCCATTTGAATTGAATTTCAATGCCATTTCCGTTTGAAAGAAATAGTCATTAAATCCATGAATGTACAGAACGGCCTTATCATGCCTGCCGGTTGGTGACAATCGGCGAATTATGGTGGACCGTACTTTACCCGAATAATCGATGCCTTGGTCGACATAGCTCATTTCGAATCCATTTTTAAGTATATCGGGCTGCCAACTTCGAGCAGAGACGCATATTGATGAGAAAAGTAAAATTATCGAGATGCAGACTTTCATAATAAGAACCGTTTAGGCTAACAAATATATGTTTTTTTCTTAAAAAAACGGATAATATATATTAATTGTTTTGTCGGAATTTGGTGAACACACAATTAATGACTACATTTGAGAACATTTTTGTATACAAAATTCAACATAATACCAATTAAATTCTAATTGACACATTTTTAGTCGCTAACGAGGTGAATACAACTGATATAACAAAAGTATTCGATTCTTTCATAGAAGAATATGAAAGCGTTGACATTGCCGAGTCCGAATTTAAAAAATGCATTCATGAAGATTCAGATCTCCGTAATCAATATCGTGAATGGTGCAATGTGGTGGGAAGCACCGAGAAAAGGGGCTTCGCTGATTATTGTGAAGAATACATAAATACCCAAAATGATGTTTGGGATGTACTCAACGATTATGATGAATAAGACATTGACATTGCCGGCCGAATGGGAAACAGACGGTACGATATTGTTGGCTTGGCCTCACGCCGATACCGATTGGTCATATATGCTAAATGAGGTTACCGATTGCTATGTCGACATCGTTAAAGCCATAGCCAATCGTCAACCGGTTGCGATAGTGGCTCCCGATTGCCAAATTGTAAAGGATCGGCTTTCCGAGATATCGACAAAATATCCCATATATTACATTACTTTGCCTACAAACGACACTTGGGCGCGCGACTTCGGTCCACTATCAGTGGTCGACGATGCAGGCCAATGGCATATATGCGATTTTAAGTTTAACGGCTGGGGGCTGAAATTTGCTGCCGATAAGGACAATATGGTCACTCGCGGATTATGTGACTCGAAGTTCTTGGTTGGCCGTTATGACAATAATCTTGGTTTCGTGCTTGAAGGCGGTTCCATTGAAAGCGATGGTAAAGGTACCATACTCACCACGTCGAGATGTCTGCTGTCGCCGAATCGAAACGGTGAAATGTCAAAGGGCGAAATTGAACGGGAATTAAAACGGCGACTTGGAGCTTCACGGATACTTTGGCTCAATCACGGCTTTTTGGCCGGCGATGATACTGACAGCCATATAGACACGTTGGCTCGACTGGCACCTAACGACACCATAATATATGTGGGGTGCAATGATGAGACTGACGAGCATTATGCCGAGCTGAATGCCATGAAGCATGAATTGCAAAATCTCAAGACAGCCGATGGCAATCCATATAATTTGGTGGAGTTGCCATTTCCTGATAAGATATTTGATTACGATGGATTAAGGCTTCCGGCTACATATGCCAACTTTTTGGTTACGCCGCATGCCGTATATATGCCCACGTACGGGCAACCGCAAAACGATCTTCTCGCGCATCAGATGCTTAAGATAGTTTTTCAACAAGACATAGTGGACGTGGATTGCCGTCCGTTAATTAAACAACATGGGTCGCTGCACTGTGTCACCATGCAGCTGCCTCGACAAGTAATATGCATATGAACGAATTGAAAGTAGGAATAATACAATTGAGCAAAGTGGCCGACGTTGAAACAAATCGTCGCAGATTGGCAAAAAAAATACGCGAGGTAGCCGCTTCCGGAGCTTCGATCATAGTCAATCAGGAACTCCATGATTCGTTGTACTTCTGTCAGACGGAATCGACTGACAATTGTGATTATGCAGTTGAAATTCCCGGAAAAGCCACCGAACTGTATGCGTCGCTTGCCAAGGAACTCGGCGTAGTCATAGTAACGTCGTTGTACGAACGTCGGGCCCCCGGATTGTACCACAACACTGCCGTGGTTTTTGAAAAAGATGGATCGATAGCCGGAAAATATCGTACGATGCATATTCCGGACGATCCGGCTTATTACGAAAAATTTTATTTTACGCCCGGTGACATGGGTTTTGAGCCGATCGACACTTCATTAGGACGATTGGGCGTGCTCGTGTGCTGGGATCAATGGTATCCTGAAGCAGCCAGATTAATGGCTCTGAAAGGTGCCGACATTTTGATTTATCCTACCGCAATAGGTTGGGAATCGACCGATTCTGATGACGAAAAAGCTCGTCAGCGTGATGCGTGGGTAACAATTCAACGAGCCCATGGAGTGGCAAACGGCATACCCGTTGTAACCGTGAATCGCGTAGGCCATGAGCCGGATCCGTCGGGCGCAACCAATGGCATTCAATTTTGGGGCTCGAGTTTCGTATGTGGGCCTCAGGGCGAATTGCTGTATGAATCGCCCTCCGATGCCGAGGACGTAGCCGTTGTGTCGGTAGATATGAAACGCAGCGAACACGTAAGGCGGTGGTGGCCATTTTTACGTGATCGCCGCATTGATGCGTATGGCAATCTGACAAAACGTTTTATCGATTGATATAGTCCGTTTTTTGCGCTCGTTATTTCGCGAGCACGTCGGGAAGCTGTCGGCAATTATATTGCGATGCCATTATTTCGCCGTATGCTCCGGCCGAACGTATCGCTATCAGGTCGCCGCGATGCGTAACCGGCAATGTCTCTTGTTCGCCAAAGCAATCTGACGATTCGCATATTGGCCCTACTACGTCATATTTTTCCGATCCGCCATGTCCGGTGAGATTCTCAATTTTATGATGTGCTTGATAAAGGGCCGGACGTATCAGATCGCTGAATCCAGCGTCTACTATGACGAAGTTTTTAACTACTCCATTCTTTACATACAGCACCTTTGTTATCAACGACCCGCATTGACACACTACTGAGCGACCGAGCTCGAAATGGAGCTCTTGACCCTCGCGTAAATTTAGGTGTTTGTTGAATGTTTCAAAATAACTTTTGAAATCAGGAATGGGTTCTGCTTCGGGATCGTCATAATTGATGCCGAGTCCGCCTCCCACATTTATGGTTTCGAAATAAATGCCTTTTTCGTTATATTTATCTTGAATCTCGTTTATGCGTTTGCAGAGATTTTCGAATGGTGTCGTTTCTGTAATCTGAGAACCGATATGGAAATGCAGCCCTTTTAATTTTATGCAATCGGAGTTTTGGCAGCGAGCTATTATTTCATCGAGTTTCTCGATGTCTATGCCAAATTTATTTTCCGACAAACCGGTCGTGATATAGTGATGGGTATGTGCGTCGACATTCGGATTGACTCGCAATGCCACGCATACGCTTTTGCCCATTCGATGGCATATTTCCTCTATTACTTCGAGTTCGGCCATCGATTCGACATTCAGACAAGCTATGTTCTTGTTCAGCGCCAATTCTATTTCCCAATCGGCCTTGCCCACTCCGGCATATACGATGGTGTCATTGGTAAATCCGGCATTTATGGCGGCTGAAAGTTCTCCCCCGCTCACTACGTCGGCTCCAAATCCGGCATCTGCGATGCGTTTTAGTATGATCGGATTAGCATTGGCTTTTACTGCGTAATGCACTTTATACCCCGGGTATGCGCTATGTTCGCGTATGCTCGACAACGTATCGTCAAGCAACTTCAAGTCATAGTAATAAAACGGTGTGCGGGGCTGTTGTTCAAACGCTCCGACTGGTAATTTGTAATCCATCTGACAATTTGATATGTTAAGAAAAAAGGTGTTTGCTGAGATTTTTGAGTGCTTGAATTTTATCTTCTTTGCGTACGAGCAATGATATGTTATAATTGCTGCCGCCATACGAAATCATACGAACCGGAATATCCTTCAATGCATTGACCACTTCAGCCT
Source organism: Muribaculaceae bacterium (assembly GCA_017621225.1). Classification (GTDB taxonomy): domain Bacteria; phylum Bacteroidota; class Bacteroidia; order Bacteroidales; family Muribaculaceae; genus Paramuribaculum. The sequence goes on from JAGATN010000021.1 coordinate 139,121, forward strand.
CAAAGCCTCTGTTTTGCCATTCGAGATCGCCCACTACGCATATTATCACCATATCGCGATCTATCGTCACCGTTCCAAATTTCTTGAGGTCATCAAGAATCGGCTGGATGTTCCTTTCATTGTCGATCGTCACGCTTACGCCTACTTCCGACGTCACGATCATATCTATGGCAGTACGATGTGTTTCGAATATTTCAAATACCTTGCGCAAGAATCCGTATGCCAATAACATTCTGCCGCTTTTGATTTTTATGGCGGTAATGTTGTCTTTGGCCGCAACGGCTTTTATTGTATGAGTTGCCGATGTGTTGTAAATCAATGTTCCCGGAGCATCGGGCTGCATAGTATTCAGTAGTCTGACCGGAATATTGTTTAGCTTGGCCGGAAGCACGCAAGTAGGATGCAGTATTTTTGCTCCAAAATAAGCCAATTCAGCAGCTTCTTCAAAATGTAACTGGCTGACCGGTTTGGTGCCTTCTACATATCGGGGATCATTGTTGTGCATGCCGTCAATGTCGGTCCATATCTCTATTTCGTCGGCTTTTATTGCTGCGCCAATTAATGATGCCGTATAGTCGCTTCCGCCTCGTTGCAGATTGTCTATTTCGCCATATGCGTTTCTGCATATGTAACCCTGAGTAAGATACAAGTCTACGTCAGGATTTTCATCCAATATAGCAGTCAGTTTCTTCTGTATGTATTCGCTATCGGGTTCTGCATTTTTATCGGTTCTCATAAAATCGAGAGCCGGTATGAGCAATGAATTTATTCCTTGCTCGTGCATATAGTGATTTATTAATGTGGTCGACAATAATTCACCCTGTGCAAGAATCTCTTTTTCTTCAAATAGAGTAAATATGTCTTTATTGAATGAACGGATAAAATCGAAACGCGCTTTTACGTCGGTTATGGCTTTTTCGCGATATTCAGCGGTATCGTAAAGTTGGGAGATGGTATCCATATATTTGCTTTCAAGGGCATTGATGGTCTCTTTTGCTCCTGAAAGATTCTTTTTATATAGATAATCCGATATTTCAACCAAAGAATTGGTCGTTCCTGACATGGCCGACAATACGACAATGTTTTTTCCTCGCTTCGATACCAAGCGAACTACGTCTTTCATCCTTTGTGCGGAGCCAACCGATGTGCCTCCAAATTTCAATACGTTCATTCTATTGAGAATTGTTATGATGCAATTATTTTGCAAAATTACAAAAATGCTTTACAATCTATGTTATTTGACAAAAAAACTTCAATGTTTATATCAAATATCTCTTATTTTTCGAAAAAATGAGAGATGTCGCCATATAATCGTCAATCTTCTACGATGCTTTTGTTTTCGCATCGCACCAGCCGCGCCGGGAATTGTTCGACTAATGCCAGGTTATGCGTAGCCATAACCACGGCGGTGCCTTTGCGCGCTATCTCATGCAATCGATTCACTATTTGTTCGCCTGTGGCTGGATCGAGATTTCCCGTAGGCTCGTCGGCGAGTATCAGACGAGGGCGATTGAGCAACGCACGTGCTATCACAATGCGTTGCTGCTCTCCACCCGATAATTCATGGGGCATCTTATACGACTTATTGAGCATTCCGACCTCTTTGAGCACTTCTTCGATACGTATGTCGATGGATTGTTTATCGCTCCAACCGGTGGCATTTAAAACGAATTTCAGATTGTTGCGAACGTTCCTATCCGACAATAACTGAAAATCTTGAAACACAATGCCTATTTGCCGGCGCAAATACGGTATCTCTTTTCTGCGTATGTTGGTCAGATTATATCCGAACACTTCGGCATCGCCCGATTTTACCGGTATTTCGCAATACATCGATTTCAGAAGACTACTTTTGCCGCTGCCCACTCGTCCTATAAGATATACGAATTCTCCTTCAGAAAGATTGAAGTTCACGTGCTTTAGCACTACCATTTCTTTCTGATGTATTTCTACGTTTTTGTAATTGATTACGTTGCCCATTGCAATTTCAGGTGTTTAGCTATTTTGTCAATACCCCATTTCAGACAAAAACTTAATTCTCATAAGGCGTATCTCATCTTCGGTGTATTCATTTCCGAGTTCCTTGTAAGCATCGTTCAAATCACCGCTTTCGCTCTCTTTGAAGTATTCAAATATATCTTCTTGCTGATCTTCATCGAGCAATTCATCGATGTAATAATTGATGTTTATTTTGGTTCCGGAATTGAGTATGGCCTCGATGTCGTCAAGCAACTCATTGAATTCAAGTCCTTTGGATGCCGCTATTTCGTCAAGCTGTATTTTTCGGTCAATGGCCTGTATTATCGATATTTTCACCTTGCTTTTATTCGCAACGCTCCTTACTATCAGATCCTCAGGACGTTCTATCTCATTCTCCTCCACATGCCGTTTTATGACTTTTATGAATTCTTCGCCATAACGTTTGGCTTTTCCGGCACCTACGCCCGATATGTTCGATAATTCTTCGATAGTTATCGGGTATGTGGTGGCCATAGCTTCAAGCGAGGGCTCTTGAAATATTACATACGGTGGTAACGACAAACGCTTTGCAACTTTCTTGCACAGGTCCTTTAAGATGGAATACAGTTCGGGGTCGGCTGCACAATTTGCTCCCCCATTCATTTCTTCCGGTTCTATTTCGTCATTGAATTCCGTATCTTCAACTATTTTGAACGACTTGGGCGATGCTGCAAATGCCTTGCCTGAATCGGTTACTCGTAGCAAACCGTAATTTTCTATGTCACGGTCGAGATATCCGGCTATCACGGCTTGGCGTATTACGGCATTTAGATACCGTTCATCCGATTTTTCGGCACATCCGAATACTTCAAGTTCATTATGATGATACGACTTTACGTCGTTCGTGGCTTTGCCTCGCATCACATCTATTATATGGTCGGCTTTAAATTTTTCTTTAAGCGCAACGATTGTTTCAATTACTGCGCATAAATCGTCTTTAGCTTCCACTTTCTTCTTGGGATTTAAACAATTATCGCAGTTGCCACAATTATCCTGGTTGAATTCCTCACCAAAATAGTGAAGCAGCAATTGTCGGCGACAAACGCTCGACTCTGCGTAGCTTGCTGTTTCGAGCAGCAACTGTTTGCCTATTTCTTGTTCGGCAATAGGTTTATTCTGCATAAACTTCTCCATTTTCTGGAGATCTTTGGCTGCATAAAATGTTATGCACTGCCCTTCTCCTCCGTCGCGTCCGGCTCGTCCGGTTTCCTGATAATATCCTTCGAGAGATTTTGGCATGTCGTAATGTATCACAAACCGTACATCCGGCTTGTCTATGCCCATTCCGAATGCTATGGTGGCTACTATCACGTCTACTTTTTCAAGCAGGAAAGCATCTTGGTTTGCCGATCGCGTAGCGCTATCCATTCCCGCATGGTATGGCAACGCCCTTATTTCGTTTATTCGAAGCAATTCGGCCAATTCCTCTACTTTTTTGCGACTGAGGCAATAAATTATTCCTGATTTATTTTCGCGGCTTTTAATGTATTTAATTATATCTTTATCAATTGACGACGTCTTTGGACGCACTTCGTAATATAAATTCGTTCGATTGAATGACGACTTGAAAACTTTGGCGTCCAACATGCCAAGATTCTTTTGTATGTCATGTTGCACTTTCGGTGTGGCAGTGGCGGTAAGCGCTATTACCGGACGTGGACTTATTTCGTTTATTATCGGGCGTATGCGTCTGTATTCCGGTCGGAAGTCATGTCCCCATTCCGATATACAGTGAGCTTCGTCTACGGCGTAAAACGAAATTTTCACCGATTTCAGAAATTCTATGTTTTCCTCTTTTGTGAGCGATTCGGGCGCTACGTAAAGCAACTTGGTTTTGCCTGATGCCACATCGCATTTCACTTTATCGATAGCCGTCTTGTTTAACGACGAATTCAGGAAGTGCGCCACGTCATCCTCCGCGCTGAAATTGCGCATTGCGTCGACTTGATTTTTCATCAACGCTATCAGTGGCGATATTACAATGGCCGTACCATCCATCATTAATGAGGGCAACTGATAGCATAGTGATTTGCCGCCTCCCGTAGGCATTAGCACAAAAGTGTCATTGCCGTCAAGCAGACTGGTTATTATGGCTTCTTGGTTGCCTTTGAACGTGTCAAATCCGAAATGCTTTTTAAGCGCTTCCGTAAGGAGAGTTTTAGCAGTCATAAATGATGAATGTTTTCAATATTGATAAAAATATGTGGGGTACGTCAATTATATGTTCCTGTTTCGAAATTAGCTTTTTTAAGCTTCTCCAAAGCGTATTCAGCCGTTATTTCAAATGACTTTTGGTCAGATGACGGCATGTCATACATAAGATCAATCACAATCGATTCGACGATGGAACGGAGTCCGCGCGCGCCGAGCTTGTATTCAATTGCTTTGTCCACGATCAAATCAAGCGTCTCGGGGGTGAACGTCAAATCAATGCCATCCATCTTAAACAATTTCTCGTATTGTTTTATTATGGCATTCTTGGGCTCTGTCAGAATTCTGCGCAACGCATCCCTGTCGAGCGGATCAAGATGCATAAGAATTGGCAGTCGGCCGATTATTTCGGGTATCAGTCCGAACGACTTCAAATCCTGAGGCGCCACGTATTGCATCATATTGTCGCGTTTTAAGCTATGACGCTCGGCATTGGTCGAGTATCCGACCACATGGGTGTTGAGCCTCTGCGCTATTTTACGTTCAATTCCGTCAAATGCGCCGCCACATATGAACAATATGTTTTTCGTGTCTACCGGAATCATTCGTTGCTCGGGGTGCTTGCGACCTCCTTGCGGCGGTACGTTTACGATTGATCCTTCGAGCAATTTCAATAATCCCTGCTGTACGCCCTCGCCGCTCACGTCGCGCGTTATCGATGGATTGTCGCCTTTGCGGGCTATCTTGTCAATCTCGTCGATGAATACGATGCCACGTTCGGCTTTCTTTACGTCGTAGTCGGCCGCTTGAAGCAATCGCGTCAGAAGGCTCTCAATGTCCTCCCCCACATATCCCGCTTCGGTAAGCACCGTGGCATCGACGATGGTAAACGGCACGTCGAGCAGTCGCGCTATCGTTTTTGCCAATAATGTCTTGCCGGTTCCGGTAGGTCCGACCATTATTATGTTGCTCTTTTCAATGTCAACGTCGTTGACATCTTGAGCCAATCGCTTGTAATGGTTGTATACCGCTACTGCAAGATATTTTTTCGCCTCGTCTTGCCCTATTACATAGCTGTCAAGAAATTCGCGAATCTCTTTGGGCTTCGGGAGCTTGCTTAAAGCATCCTTTTCAGAAGCATTAGTCGAGTCCGATTCCTTAGCCTGCGATTTATTGTAATCAGCCAACAAAGCATTTATCTGTTCAACACAATCCGAACAAATGAGACAGTCGCCGATGGGGCTTGGAACCATCACCGGCACCTGAGCGTACGTTCGTCCGCAAAATCCGCAACAAGCTTGTGTAGTTTTTTTTGCCATTTAGCTTTATTATTTTGTAGTTCGTTGCTATGATTTTAGCCCATCAATGCTTTGCTTTGACAAGAACTTCATCAATCATGCCATATTCCTTGGCTTCGGTTGCGGTCATCCAGTAGTCGCGGTCCGAGTCGCGCTCAACCTTTTCAAACGGCACGCCCGAATGATCGGAAATAATGGTGTACAATTCCTTCTTCAGTTTCTGTATCTCGCGCGCGGTGATTTCTATATCCGAAGCTTGTCCTTGCGCGCCACCCATGGGTTGATGTATCATGACGCGAGAATGCTTCAGAGCAAATCTTTTTCCGGCGGTGCCTGATACGAGAAGCACGGCGGCCATCGACGCGGCCATACCGGTGCATATGGTTGCTACGTCGCTCGATATGTATTGCATCGTATCGTATATGCCAAGTCCGGCATAAACCGATCCGCCGGGCGAGTTGATGTAAATGCTCACATCTTTGCCGGGATCGGCTGAATCGAGATACAATAATTGAGCCTGAATCACATTTGCCGTATAGTCATTTACATCAGTGCCCAGAAATATTATTCGGTCCATCATGAGGCGAGAAAACACATCCATTTGGGCCACGTTAAGTTGGCGTTCTTCTATAATTGTCGGAGAAATGTAGCTTGAAGTTATTGACGAAGCGTATTGATCAAGGGCAAGTCCATTAAGCCCAAGATGTTTCACTGCATAATCCCTAAAATCATTCTTCATATATTTTACTATTGAAATGTTATTAAAGTCGGTTTTGTTAGTCAAAGTTACGAATAAAAAAGAAATTCAGCAAATAAAACAACGCCTATAATCGATTTTTTATTTGGTCATTTATTGTCATTATTCAAATATTTGCTATGTTTGCAAAAAATAACATATATACTCCGATTAATTATATGTGATAGTGCTTATTCTTTGTATAATTCATCATTAAGATAGTAGACATGAAAATCAAAATAGCTTTAGCAACGATTCTTGCAATATATTCGTCGACGGATATGGCATATGCCGCAAAGCGTTCAATAAAAAGCCCCGACGGCAAACTTGAAGTAATCACTGACGTAAAAGCCGGCACTCCGACATATATGGTAAAATATCTTGATAAGATAATGATTGACGAGTCGCCTTTGGGATTCAAGGCTGACATTGGCGATTTCAGCTCCGGAATGACGGATGTGAAGCAAGTTGAACGAAACGTCCGGAAACATTACAATCAGGATCGCATAAAACGTAGCGACATAGACTATGAAGCAAACGTGCTCGAAGTGACTTATGCCGATGCCGATGGACGGCAAATGATGGTTGAATGGCAAGTAAGCGATAACAATGTGGCGTTCCGCTACCACATACCTAACGGCAAGGAGCGTAGAAGCGCAGTAATCGAAAAAGAGGAAAGCAGTTTTAAATTCCCGCCCTACACCACCACGTTCATAACGCCTCAAAGCAATCCGATGATAGGATGGAAGCGCACCAAGCCAAGCTATGAGGAACCGTATACAAACGACTCCCCTATGTCGGCAAAATCGTTATACGGCAAGGGATATACATTTCCCGCGCTGTTCCATGTAGGCAACGACGGATGGGTATTGTTAAGCGAAACCGGCGTTGACGGAAATTATTGCGGAAGCAGACTGTCGGAATGCAAAGATGGAACATATTCGATTGCATATCCAATGGAGGGTGAAAACAACGGAAACGGATCCTCGTCGCCTGGAATTTCATTGCCGGGAACTACGCCTTGGCGCACCATCACCGTTGGCAACACGCTCGACCCGATTGTTGAGACGACCATTCCATGGGATCTCGTCGAACCGTTGTATGAAACCAAAGCGGCAACCGCGCCCGGCCGTGGCACTTGGAGCTGGCTGTTATGGCAAGATGGTAGCATAAACTATGAGGATCAGGTGAAATTCATAGATCTTGCCGCCAATATGGGATATGAAAACGCGCTGATCGACAATTGGTGGGATAAAAACATCGGTAAAGATGGCATTGAACGCCTCTCGGCATATGCGCGGTCGAAAAATGTAAATCTTATTCTATGGTTCTCGTCAAGCGGATACTGGAACGACATCGAACAAAGCCCTACAAATGTCATGAGTCGTCCGATTCCTCGAAAGAAGGCGATGAAATGGATGCAGGATAATGGCATAAGCAAAATAAAGGTAGACTTTTTCGGCGGCGACAAACAAGAGACCATTCGCCTGTATGAAGATATTCTCAGCGACGCAAACGATTACGGCATATCGGTAATATTCCATGGTTGCACGCTACCTCGCGGCTGGGAGCGTATGTATCCGAATTATATAGGGAGCGAGGCCGTGCTTGCTTCGGAAAACCTCGTTTTCGGACAAGATTTTTGCAACAATGAGGCCTTCAATGCCACGTTGCATCCGTTTATCCGCAATGCCGTGGGCTCCATGGAGTATGGCGGCACGATACTCAACCACCGGTTGAACCGCGACAACAATGGCGGCACAATACGTATGACTACCGACGCATTCCAATTGGCAACTGCCATATTATTCCAGAATCCGGTGCAGAATTTCGCGCTTGCCCCCAACAACCTTGAGGATGCCCCTGCCGCAGCGATTGAATTCATGAAAAATGTTCCCACCACATGGGATGACACAAAGTTGATCAAGGGATACCCCGGAAAATATGTGGTGCTCGCGCGCCGAAACAAAAACAAGTGGTATGTATCGGGAGTTAATGCTACATCCGACAAGCTAAAGCTTCGTCTCGACTTAAGTTCCATACTGCCTAATGGCCGACAAACGGCGCCGGTCTATGTAAGCGACAAGAACGAAGGCGTGAAAACGAAGTCTGTCAAAATCAAAAACGGAATAGCTTCGGAATTGACCGTATTGCCGTCCGATGGATTCGTTATGATAATTGACGCTGATTGAAGTTGACCGTCGAAGCCCGATGGCGATTCATTCGGGGAAAGTATTAAGCAAAAGATTTTCCACTTCAGTCTTGACCTTGCCTCTTGAGCACGCAAAGTTATTCACTATTACCACTATGACGTGTGTAGGATAACCATTTTTGTCAAGTTTATAACCTGCGTAACTCTGAACGCCCTTCATGCTGCCGGTTTTCATGGCTATGGAGCCTTTGAGATGCGATTCGTTCAAAAAGTATTTCATCGTTCCATCCAAACCGGCCTTAGGAAACAGGCTCACATAGTCAGAAGCTTTGAGATGGGAAGCCATCCATACGAATATATCGGCGAGAAAATATGGCGTAAGGCGATTGTTTACCGACAATCCGCTGCCATCTTCGATTACTATTCCGCATGTGTCGACGTCGCGTATTGTCCAGAGTTGCAGCTCGCGTTTCGTCGCCTCCGTCCTAGTTTCGCCGGGCGCGAATGCGCGTAGCATCGATTCAGCCATCATATTGTCGCTTCGAAACATGAGACTACGCATTATGTCAATCAGCTTTGGCGATTGATGAACATATATTTCGGTGGCAACGTCATGCTTGTTTAATTGCGTATTGCCAATGTTGATGCCATTCTTGCGTATGGCCGACAATACTGCATAACACATGGATTTGCCCGGCAACGGATTGGCGAGGGTCATGCTTTGCCCTTTCTTCGGGATGATGCCCTTCGACAATATCACGCTACTGTTGCGCTTTCGGTCGACTTTCAATTTTGACTTGGCACTCGTATGGCTGACCTTTAATCCGGGAATGTGTGGAATCGATTTTTTAGACGGGAGCGTGAGTATGAATTTGTTGTCTTTGAAGTTTGCGGCATGATGCGATGTGCCGTACGACCACACAAGGTCTTCGTCGGCCCATCCCAACGGAATGTCTTCTTCCGGTACGGCCGACTGATCCACCACCACGGTGCCGGTAATTTCAGATATGCCCAACCGCTCCAGTCCGGCGACTATGCTGTCGGCAAATCCGGCATATTCTTTAAAATATGATGATTCGATGGTTGGATCACCTACCGCCTTTATTATTACGTCGCCATTCAGCTTGCCACCTTTAATGGTACCTGCGGCCAGAACCCTCGTTTCGAATTTGTCGGAAGCCGGCTTCATGCTTAGCAGCGTAGCGGTCGTGACCGATTTTGTTATGCTTGCCGGTATTAACGGAGTTTCGCCATTGACATCATATAAAACATCGCCGGTGGCGAGATCTTCTATGTACAACCCAACCACTGCTTTGGGCGAGTTCGACAAATTCAACGGATTGTCGTAGCAAGTATCAGCATACGATGATACATAGACAGTTAACTGTAAGATTAGTGCTATAATTACCTTTATATTCATTCAAACTCAATTTTGGGACAACGAAATTACAAAAAAAGGCACAATAACTCAGTTTTTTAAGCGTGCTTTGCCGTTTATTAAGGATTTTTGTTTAATTTCGCACAGAAAAAGAAAAAATGAGCAATTGAAATATGGTAATTAAGACTCGCGAAAAGCTTATTGATGTAGCGCGACAATTGTTTGCTTACAAGGGAGTGGAGAACACTACCATGAACGACATCGCAGCTGCATCCGACAAAGGCAGGCGCACGATATACACATATTTCAAAAACAAACGCGAGATATATAATGCCGTAATAGAGCGCGAAAGCGATAGGCTTATATGTCAGTTGCGGGAGGTGGCAGATTCAAATATGCCACCTGAAATAAAGCTTGAAAAATATTTAATGCTGCGTTTCAATGTAGTTGTCGACAGGACTCCTAAGCATGATACGCTGAGATACATATTTGGTCGGGATTACAGGAGAATAGAACGCATATGGAGGCTTGCCATTGACAAGGAGAGCGTATTGTTCAAAAAAGTATTGAACGAAGGAGTGGCAGCCGGAGTATATGATGCGGAGCAGGCATCGAGACTGCCGGTTCTTGAGGCTCTGATGTTTCAAGGCATAGATTATTGCCATATGCGCGACAATTTCGATAGTGTTGGCCCCGACATCAACCGCATACGCGACGAAGTCATTAAATTTATAATACAAGGAATCAAAAAATAATTCAAATATGTTTATCAATTCTACAGGATATTACATTCCGTCGGGTCGTGTTGACAATGAGCATTTTTTCAATGTCAACGGACTTACGAGCGATTGGATATTGAAGCGAACGGGCATCTCTACCCGCTCTAAGGCCGGAGAGAACGAAGGCCACGACTCAATGGGGCTTGAAGCCATAAACGATGCCCTTAAAAAGTTGCCATATGACATAAAGGATGTCGATTTGATAGTATCGGCCGCATACTCCGCCTACGACACCGTGGCCACTCTTGCACATGTGGCACAGCAAAAATACGACATAGCCGGAGCAAAGGCCGTATATGCTTCGTCGGCATGCTCGTCGTTTGTCAACGGCTTGGAAATAGTAGAAGGTTACTTCGCTATGGACAAAGCCAAGAAAGCATTGCTCGTTTGTTCGGAACACAATACATATTACAGCAACGAAAGCGATCCCAAATGCGGGCATCTGTGGGGCGATGGTGCCGTGGCCATGTTCTTGTCGGCCGAGCCGGTTGCGCCAAACGAACCCGAAATCAAACAGATATACACTTGTGGACTCGGAAATGTGAGCAAAGGCCCGGAAGGAGTAAAATTACGTCCCAAGGAAGATGGCATAACCATGCCCGACGGGCGCGACGTGTTCATGCATGCCTGCAAGTACATGGTGCATGCGCTCGATCAGGTTTCCAAACCCGAAGGGCTTGCCATTACCGACCTTGATTACATAATCTGCCATCAGGCCAATAAACGCATCGTAGCCAACGTAGCCAATCAATTATCGTTGCCTGATGACAGATTCCTGAACAATATTGAAGAATTTGGTAACACTGGATCGGCTTCGGCAGCCATTGTATTCGCACAAAACAGAGAGAAATTCAAAAAAGGCCAACGCGTAGGGCTGACCGTATTTGGCGGCGGCTATTCATGCGGAGCCTTTATGGTTGAAATATAATACATTAAACAGAAATTATGAAATTACTTGAAGGAAAGACCGCGTTGATTACAGGCGCGGCACGCGGTATTGGTAAGGCACTTGCCCTTAAATTTGCCCAGGAAGGAGCCAATGTAGCATTCACCGACCTTGTAATTGACGAAAACGGAAAAGAAACAGAAGCGGAGATAGCCGCTTATGGCGTTAAATCGAAAGGATATGCATCAAATGCCGCTGATTTCGAACAAACCAAGCAGGTGGTTGAGCAGGTGAAAGAAGATTTTGGACGCATTGATATTTTGGTAAATAATGCCGGCATAACCAAGGACGGATTGATGATGCGCATGACCGAACAGCAGTGGGATGCCGTTATCAACGTCAATCTCAAGAGCGCATTTAATTTTATCCATGCGGTTCTCCCCATAATGATGCGTCAGCGCGGTGGCAGCATCATAAATATGGCTTCGGTTGTAGGCGTACATGGAAATGCCGGACAGTCGAACTATGCAGCATCAAAGGCAGGCTTGATAGCTCTTGCAAAGAGCATAGCACAGGAAGTTGGATCGAGAGGCATAAGGGCAAACGCCATTGCTCCGGGCTTCATCGAAACGGCCATGACGGCAGCTCTGCCCGAAAGCGTTCGTGCAGAATGGGCACAGAAGATACCCTTGCGTCGTGCCGGTCAAACCGACGACATTGCAAATGTAGCCACGTTCCTCGCCTCTGATATGTCAAGCTACGTTACCGGTCAGGTAATACAGGTTGACGGAGGCATGAATATGTAATGCGAGGTTACTCTCGTAAATATAAAAATACTTAAATCTCGCCGACTTATAGGATGAAGTCGGCGAGATTTTCTTCTATTTAATAGGAAATTGTGTAACTTTGAGGAAATTTATTTCGATATGTTAAGTTATAATACTCAACTAAAGAAACTTGTGTTGCCTGAATATGGGCGTAATATACAGCGTATGGTCGATCATTGCATGACAATAAGCGACCGCGAAGAACGTAACATATGCGCGCGCTCGATAATAGCAACAATGGGAAACCTATTCCCCGAATTACGCGACGTAGACGATTACAAACATAAACTGTGGGATCATCTTGCCATAATGTCGGATTTCAGCCTCGACATTGACTATCCTTTTGATGTGATTCGTCCGGACAACCTGATGTCGCATCCCGCCCCCGTGCCATACATGTCGCACAACATACGTTATCGCCATTACGGCAAGTCGATTGAGTGGATCATAAATCGGGCAATGGAAATGCCTGAAGGAGATGAGCGTAATGTACTCATATCGCTCATTGCCAATCATATGAAGAAACTTATGTTGGCTGTCAACAAGGATGGCGTTGACGATGCCAAGATATTCAAAGACTTGGCTGAGATGTCGCACGGTGCGATACGCATAGATCCGTCGATGCTTAAGCTGCACGAATTCAAGGAAGTGCCGGTTCCGACAACAGGAAAAAAGAAAAAGAAAAAATAACAGCTCATTCAGATGATAACCATCGAAAGTGTAAGCCAAATAGGTAGATTCAACAAACCGCATGGAATAAAAGGCGAGATATCGGCTACGTTCGACATTGATTTCGACATAAGTTCTCTGCGATGCATAATTATGGATGTCGATGGCATACTCGTGCCTTTTTTCATCTCCGGAATACGTCCAAAGAGTGCCGATACGTTGCTGATTACCATCGATGGCGTTTCAGATGAAACGATGGCCCAGGATTTTTCCAACAAGCCAATCTACGCACTTAAATCGGACCTTAACGTCAACGAATCGGATGAAGACGGATTTTATGCGTCGGATTTTATCGGGTTTGACGTAATCGACGGCGATTCGGGCACAAAACTGGGAACCATAGCCGACATTGAAGATTCGACGCAAAATATGCTTTTCATATTAGATACGCCGAACAACGATACGTTGTACATACCCATAGTTGATGAATTCATAACCGACATTGACATTAATGACAAAAAAATAACCATGACATTACCCGAGGGGATGTCAGACTTATAAAACATACCGAATATGGAATATGACGAAAATAAAGCCATTGAATATATGCGTCGCAGTCTTCCCGATGACGTGGCAAAATCATATGACGATGATGAATATCTGAACGTCATCGACCTGATTTGGGATTTTTATGAAGAAAACGGGTTGCTCGACATCGATGGCGACGAAGACATAGAGGAAGATGCTCTGCTCGACGATCTGATTGAATATGCCAAGCGTATGATCAAAAAGGACAAGAGTGCCGTGATGCGACTCGAGCATATCGAACCGATAATAAAAGCGGAAATAGAATATGAGTCAACCCTTGACGAAGGCATATAAACGAAACTCATTTTTATTAATATGAATCCCCATAATATAATTCGTAATCTGACAAGTTTGATTGTCATTGCCATAATGTCAATGACTCATAACCTTCAGGCGCAAAATTCGCATTCCGGTAACTCGGATTTCAAGTATAGCGAAGAATTTTTTATGGATATGGATTTTGAGCCTAATCTTGCCACGCCGAAAATTCCCGAAAAAGAGAAAGCGGCAGTAAAGCAATATGTCAGAAAAGTAGCCGAGGGGTTATCGAAAGATGTCACCGTCGATCTCATGCGAGATGATGAAGTGTTCATCGTCACCATACCTACCGACGAACTGTTTCTTCCAAATGACTCATTGCTTATGGATGATGCATCGAATAGGTTTGATCCTTTTTTCAAGCTTATGTCAGATCCATTGATGTACAAGATTGTGCTTGCGATGCATACTGATGATACGGGATCAAAAAAATATTGCGATTATTTATCCACGGTTCGAATGAATTCCATATACGATATGTTTATGGAAAAGATTGAAAATGGCGAACTCAGCGAGGATCTCGTCATAATTCCGTTTGCCATGGGTTCGTCTCTGCCGTTGGTTCCTAACGACACTCGTAAAAACAGGAGCGAAAACAGGCGTCTTGAAATATATTTCATCCCCGGACCCAAAATGATAGAATTGGCTCATAAAAAAGCACTGCAATAAATGTCGACATGATGCTTATCATGTGGCTATTGTTTAGTATTTTTGCAAATTAATTGAAAAGAAATATAATTAAATCATCATAATTACAATGGCAAAAGAACTCAAAGACTTGACCAAGAGAGCGGAAAACTATTCTCAATGGTATAATGAACTGGTTGTTAAAGCCGATTTGGCCGAACAGTCGGCAGTAAGAGGTTGTATGGTAATCAAGCCGTATGGATATGCCATATGGGAAAAAATGCAACAGCATCTCGACCGTATGTTTAAGGAAACAGGCGTTCAAAACGCATATTTCCCATTGTTGATTCCAAAGTCATTCTTAAGCCGAGAAGCTGACCACGTAGAGGGATTTGCCAAAGAATGTGCGGTAGTAACGCATTATCGACTGAAGAATGCGCCTGATGGAAGCGGAGTGGTCGTAGACCCTGAAGCTAAATTGGAAGAAGAATTCGTGATACGTCCTACGTCTGAAACCATCATATGGAATACTTATAAAAACTGGATTCATTCATATCGCGATCTGCCCTTGTTGATAAATCAGTGGGCCAACGTGTTCCGTTGGGAAATGCGCACACGAATGTTCCTTAGAACGGCCGAATTCCTGTGGCAAGAAGGACATACCGCACACGCCACCATGCAAGAGGCCATGGAGGAAGCCATACGAATGGTAAACGTATATGCCGATTTTGCCGAAAAGTATATGGCTGTGCCCGTAATAAAGGGAACCAAGAGTGCAAACGAACGATTCGCCGGTGCCATTGAGACATATACCATCGAAGCCATGATGCAGGATGGAAAAGCATTGCAAAGCGGCACTTCGCACTTCCTCGGTCAGAACTTTGCAAAAGCATTTGACGTAACGTTCGTAAATAAAGAAAATAAGCCTGAATATGTATGGGCCACGTCATGGGGCGTATCGACCCGCTTGATGGGTGCCTTGATCATGACCCACTCCGACGATAACGGCCTTGTATTGCCACCTCATTTAGCACCTATTCAGGTAGTAATAGTTCCCATTCACAAGAATGCCGAGCAACTTAAGGCCATTACCGAAGTCGTAGAGCCCATCGTACTTCAATTACGTGAAATGGGCATTAGCGTTAAGTACGACGATGCCGACAATCGACGTCCCGGATTTAAATTTGCCGATTACGAATTAAAGGGCGTGCCCGTTCGCTTGGCTCTCGGTGCCCGCGACATAGAGAATGGCACGATTGAAATAATGAGACGTGACACCCTCGAAAAGAGCGAGGTGGAAAGAGAAGGCATTGCAGCGCGCGTGCGCGATTTGCTCGAAGATATTCAGAACAACATATATCGCAAGGCATTGCGCCACCGCGAAGAACATACATACGTTGCCAACTCATACGACGAATTCAAAGAACTCATTGAAAAAGGTGGATTCGTACTCGCTCACTGGGATGGCACTACCGAAACCGAAGAACGCGTAAAAGATGAAACCAAGGCTACCATACGCTGCATACCGTTGGATGGCGATAAGACACCCGGAACTTGCATATTTACCGGAAAGCCATCGGCACAAAGGGTTATATTTGCACGTAACTATTGATGTTTTGGTATGTCACTGCCTGTAATAGCCATTGTAATACCATGTTATAACGAAGAAGAAGCCCTACCTTTTTCGATTGAACGCATATTGTCGATATTGCGATGCCTTGACCAACAAGGCATCGCATCATCGCATAGCTACATATTGTGTTGCAACGATGGCAGTACGGATGATACCTGGGGCATAATAAAGAAGCTCCATAGCCAAAACAGCAGCGTAAAAGGCATATCATTGTCGCATAACAGAGGACACCAATATGCGCTGCTTGCCGGACTCATGACCGTAAAAGATCGTTGTGACGCTGCAATATCCATCGATGCCGACCTTCAAGATGATCCGAATGCCATAATTGAAATGGTCAAAAAGTTCAATGAGGGATGCGAAATTGTATATGGCGTAAGAGCCAGCCGGGCATCCGATTCGTGGTTCAAGCGCACGACGGCACGAGGCTTTTACTCATTCCAAAAAAGCATGGGCCTCGATACGGTGTATGACCATGCCGATTACCGTTTGATGAGCAACAGAGCGCTCAATCTTCTTAGCGAATATGGCGAAAGCAATCTGTTTTTGAGAGGCATCGTTCCGTTGATCGGCCTAAAGACCGATGTCGTAACCTACGATCGCCACGAACGAGTCGCCGGAAAGTCAAAATATCCGTTGGGAAAAATGCTTAGTTTCTCAATCGATGGAATAACGTCGTTCTCGGCACGCCCCATTCGCATGATATTTATAATCGGGCTGATATTGCTGTTGCTCGACGTTGCAATGTCGATATATGTATTCATATCGTATTTCGGGCACGACGTAATACCCGGATGGACTTCGTTGATGCTGTCGGTATGGTTCCTCGGAAGCTTGATACTGATGGGCTTGGGCGTGGTAGGCGAATACATCGGAAAGATATTTGTCGAAGTGAAACAGCGACCGCGCTATGCCATTAGTGATTATTTAATTGATTAAGAGTATGTTTACATTTAACTTTATGAAATCTTTCGAGTCCTTTCAGATTTGTTTGGCGATTTCATTCAGTCGTTATGGCGCCCCCATAACTCCTTCAATCAATCTACAAACATACTCTGAAATACTCTCTAAATCTTAACATAAGCCCAAAGTAAACATACTCTGAAATTATGAATTATGATACATTCACGGACGAATTGGCCAATGCCATGGGTCTGGAATCATCGAAAATAGACGTTTTGACTCAAGCGTTGTCGCAAACCATCGAAGGTTTTTGTGCCGATTTGGATGCAGTGGCAATACCGGGGTTCGGAACTTTCCAACCGGTAAAGACTAACGAAAAGCTGGAAGAAGATCCGTCTACCGGCAAACGCATATTGCTGCCGCCTGCCATATGCATTGAGTTTAAATCAAGTGTTGTACTGCGAAAACAACTGAATCGATGAATGAAAAAATTCCAATAAAGCAATTATCGCTGAAATTAGCGGCACATGCAGGATGCACCGACACTGATGCCGAATCTTTCATAAAAAATTTTTTCACGCTCATAGCCGAAAAGCTTCATAATGGCGATGACGTAACCATTAAAGGTCTCGGGCGATTCACTCTGTCGGGATCGACATCCGAGCCGGTCGTATTTATACCGGACGACGAATTAGCCAATAGGATAAACGCTCCGTTTGCCATATTCGAGCCTGAAATTCTTAATGATAGCGTAACGTCGCAGATGCTCGACGATGTAGATTCGGAAGCGCAAGTTGTCGACAGTGCCGATGAGTCGACTTGCAGCGACGTTGTTGAAAACGTAGAACCAAAATCGGAGGCCGCCGATGTAGTGTCGAATCTTGAGGATATCGAGACTGATACCGTGAAAGAGCTTGAAGAAATGCCCTCGATGGAGGTAGACGATAGCGAAGTTCCGGTTGCTGAAATCGGAGAAGTATCGGTTGTGGTAGATGATGAATTGCCAAACGATGATTCGACCGAAACGTGCGTTGACGAAACACCACTCCCCTCGGCCGTCGACGTTCAACAGATGGATGTAAAGCCTGTCGACGATTCAACGATCGAAGAAAACGAGTCAAGCAACGACGTTGACAAAGCCGTTGATGAAAGTGTTGTGGTAGAAGTAGAGCACTCTACTACCCCCACGCTGTCAGAGCCGCCACACATCGACACGACTTCCCTTGTCGTCGGCTCGCCTGTAATCGCAGAGGCTGAATCGACGCCCGTAGTTTCAGCCGAACCGGCCATTCCGACGGAGGATGCCGGCAATCATATGAAATGGTTCTTTTTGGGTCTTGTGGTCGGACTTGCCATTGGCGCGCTCGCTCTCGCAGGCTATGCTATTTATTATGTTAATAGCTAACCATTCATAATGGTAAACTATTAATAAATAAAATTAACATCCAATTTTCACGTTTAGCTGTTATAATATATAATTTTGTGCTTGAAATGCTTCAAGCATTAACTTATATCGTAAACTATTTATTGTATCAATATCATTATGAACGAATCGGTTAATATCAGAGAACTCAACGATCTCGTCGCAAGTAAGAACGATTTTGTAAACCTGGTGACACGCGGCATGGATCAGGCCATCGTAGGCCAGAAACACCTTGTCGACTCATTGCTCATAGCATTACTGTCAAATGGTCACGTACTCCTCGAAGGTGTTCCGGGGTTGGCAAAGACATTGGCCATAAAGACATTGGCTCAGGTTATCGATGCCAAATTCAGCCGCATCCAGTTTACGCCCGACCTCTTGCCTGCCGACGTAACGGGCACCATGGTATATAGCGTGCAGAAGGAACAGTTCCAAATCAAACGCGGCCCCATATTCGCCAATTTCGTTCTTGCCGATGAAATAAACCGTGCTCCGGCAAAGGTGCAGAGTGCATTGCTCGAAGCCATGCAGGAACGTCAGGTTACTATCGGCGAACGTACGTTCAAACTCGACGATCCGTTCCTGGTAATGGCCACGCAAAACCCCATCGAGCAAGAAGGTACCTATCCGTTGCCCGAAGCACAGGTCGATCGTTTCTTGCTCAAAGTGGTAATCGGTTATCCTACCAAAGACGACGAAAAGCTGATCATACGTCAGAACATATCGCCTCGCAAAGTGGAGATAAAGCCATTGCTCAAACCCGATGAAATAATTGACGCCCAAAAGATTGTCGAACAGATATATCTTGACGAAAAAATAGAACGCTACATTGTCGACATCGTATTCGCCACCCGTTTCCCCGGCGATTACGAGTTGAAAGACCTTACCAATATAATTTCGTTCGGCGCTTCGCCACGTGCATCAATAAGCCTTGCAAAAGCCGCTCGTTCGTATGCGTTCTTGCGTCAGCGCGGATACGTGATTCCCGAAGATGTTCGTGCCGTTTGCCACGACGTATTGCGTCATCGTATCGGATTGTCGTACGAGGCTGAAGCCAACAACATAACCACCGACGAAATCATATCGGAAATACTCGACAAGGTTGAAGTACCCTGATAATTTCGACCATTAGGTTTTGCATAGCACTATTTACTTAGTAAAAAAATTGAGACATCTAACATTCACGTATTAGCCAATGCACTATGGAAGCATCTGAATTGCTTAAAAAAGTTCGGAAAATAGAAATAAAGACACGCGGTTTGTCGCAAAACATTTTCGCGGGCGAATATCATACTGCTTTTAAAGGACGAGGCATGACTTTCGCCGAGGTACGTGAATACCAATATGGCGACGATGTACGTGACATAGACTGGAACGTTACTGCCCGTCATAATCACCCATACGTGAAAGTGTATGAGGAGGAGCGCGAGCTCACGGTGATGCTTCTGGTCGACGTTTCGAATAGCCGCAACTTTGGAGCCGTAGGCGAAATGAAGCGTGAAATGATAGCTGAAGTTGCCGCCACGATTGCATTTTCGGCCATTCAAAACAACGACAAGATAGGCGTTATATTCTTCTCCGATAAAATAGAGAAATTCATACCGCCTAAAAAGGGCCGAAAGCACATATTGTTCATAATACGCGAACTACTGGATTTCAAGCCCGAAAATAGCGGTACGGACATCTCGTTGGTACTCAAATATTTTACCGATGCCTTGAAAAAAAGATGCACCACATTCTTGATTTCAGACTTTATCGATCAGCATGATTATCAGACCTCATTGTCGGTAGCCGGAAACAAACACGATGTCATAGGCATACAGATATATGACAAGCGTGATTCACAGCTCCCCAACGTGGGTCTGATTAAAATACAGGATCTTGAGAGCGGTAGAGAACAATGGGTGAACACATCGTCGGGCAAGGTGCGAAAAACGTACAACAGATGGTGGTACGAGCGTCAGCAATATATGACTGACACTCTCCAGAAATGCCGCGTGGATTCAATTTCAATAGCTACCGACGAAGACTATGTCAAGTCGTTGATGGAATTGTTCAAAAAAAGAGGTGTAAGATAAATCAATTAACGTTCTGATGAAACATTATATACGACATATTCTTATTTGTGGAGCAGTGTTAAGCCTTTCGGCCATGCCAATGTCGGGCGCTCCCGACATAACCATAAAAGCCGAACTTGATTCAGCTTATCTACTTATGGGTAAGCGTACTGCTATGCATATCGAAGTAGTGGGCGAACTTAATGAAAAGGGTGAAATATTGACCCCCGATTCACTATGGACCGACGTTGAAGTTTCATCGATAACGGAGCCGGTCATAACTGATCTCGGGAATGGTCGAAAGGAATTGAAGCAAGACATAATATTGCAATCGTTTGACTCGGGCCTGTATAATCTGCCTCCGGTAATATATTACCAAGGCGATGAAATGGCACAATCAAACAGACTGGCACTTAAAGTCATTCCGGTACCTGTCGACACCTTGAAAACGGTTCACGACTATGCCGATATTAAAAATCCGCCTCGACACGTGTTTGATTTCATGCCTGACTGGGCAACCGATTACGGATTGTGGATAATATTGGCATTGCTCGTCATAGGCGCGTCGATATTCGTATATCTCAAATGGCTCAGAAAAGGTAAGATTCCTCTCATACCCACCAAGAAGCCGATACCGCCTTACGAATTGGCAATTAAGCAGCTTGAAGATCTGAAAGAAGAAAAGCTTTGCGAACGAGGAGAAGAAAAGGCATTCTACACTCGCCTTACCGACATATTGCGCGTTTATCTTGAAACTCGATTCGGCATAAACGCCATGGAAATGACCACTACTCAGATTCTAAAAGCACTTACTTCAAACGAAGCAACCAGAGTGCCAAAGAAATATATGTCTGAAATTCTACGGACAGCCGATTTCGTTAAATTTGCAAACGTGCGCCCGTTACCCGACGACAATGTGCAGTCATTCCGCTCGGCATTGAAATTTGTTGAAGATACAAAGCCGGTTGAAGTGCCGGAAAACGAGGCGGCGGACGACGCAACTTCTAATGACGACTCTTTAAAAGACAAAAAAGATTAAGATATGCTTTTAGCTCATCCTAAATACTTATGGTTGTTACTGGTCCTCGTACCTTATATAATATGGTACGTCAGATCGCAACGTAAATTGTATGCATCATTGAGCATGTCGACAACATTGCCATTTGCAAAGCTGCCACGCTCTTATAAAGAATATCTTTTACATTTTGCATTCGTGCTGCGATTATTGACCATTGCCACATTGATAGTGATAATGGCGCGCCCGCAGACGCATGACAAATGGAGCACTACGAAAACCGAGGGCACTGACATAATTCTTGCTCTCGACATATCGACCAGTATGCTTGCTCGCGATTTCAAGCCCGACAGGTTTGAAGCGGCAAAAAATGTGGCGTCGAAATTCGTAGCCGGGCGCGAATCCGACAACATAGGCGTTGTGATATTTGCCGGTGAAAGCTTTACGGCAGTGCCCATGACTACGGATCGATCGCTTCTTTCGAATTACATACATGACATCCGCATGGGAATGCTTCAGGACAACACCGCCATAGGCGATGGCCTGGCAACGTCGATAAATCGAATAAAGGAAGGCAATGCAAAATCGAAAAGCATAATATTGCTTACCGATGGTTCGAACAATACAGGGAACGTTGCGCCGATTACCGCTGCTGAAATAGCTAAAAAGTTAGGCATTAAGGTCTACACCATAGGCATTGGCCGAAATGGCATGGCCCCCTATCCCACCGAAAATGCATTCGGTAGAATAGAATATGTGAATATGCCCGTGGTAATAGACGAAGCGACGCTGCAAACAATAGCCAACATTACCGGCGGAAAGTATTTCAGAGCTACCGGAAACAATGTCCTTTCCGAAATATTCGATGAAATAGATAAATTGGAAAAGACTCAGATAGATGTAAAGAATTATAGCCACACCGAAGACAATTATCTTCTATGGGCTTTATTGGCTTTAATATTGTTGACTTTGGAACTCGTAATGCGAAATACCATTTTACGACGCATTCCATAGCTTGATCATTAAAATATCAGAAGTATGATTAGTTTTGCCTATCCACATATGTTGTATCTCCTCCTGCTGATACCGGTTATCGGAGGATTGTTTATTTGGGCCCATTGGGCTCGGCTACGTAAGCTCGAACGTTTTGGCCAACTTAAAGTCATAGCTAATCTTATGCCGGATTCATCGCGCTATATGGGATGGATTAAATTGACGATAGGGCTGTTTGCCCTGGCATTTATGGTCATCGCTCTCGCGCGCCCGTTCGTGCCCGGAGGCGAAGGCGAAAAGACGGAGGAACAGTCGACTCGCGGCATCGAAGTAATGATATGTCTTGACGTGTCAAACTCCATGCTGGCTTCTTCGACCGACGACCCCAATGGCGTGAGCAGATTGCAACGAGCAAAATTCATACTTGAAAAATTGATTGATAAAATGAGCGACGACAAAGTAGGACTAATAGTCTTTGCCGGCGATTCATATACTCAGTTACCCATAACGTCTGACTACATATCGGCTAAGATGTTTCTTAACGATATTTCGACAGACATGGTACCGACACAAGGTACTGCCATCGGAGCGGCCATCGACATGGCGATAAACTCATTTACGCCTGATTCCGATTTCCAGAGGGCCATAGTTATCATTACCGACGGCGAAAACTTTGAAGATAATGCAGTAGAAGAAGCCAAGAGGGCTTCCGATGCCGGAATACAAGTCGACGTAATAGGAATAGGCACGCCCAAAGGCGCTCCGATACCCATCAATTCGTCGCGAAACGCATTTATGCGCGATCAAAACGGACAGGAAGTCATAACGGCCCTAAATGAAAAAATGGCATCCGAAATAGCAAGCGCAGGCAAAGGAATATATGTTTCGGGGAATAATACTTCTGTGGTGAGCGACCTTGATGCGGAATTGAGCAAGCTGTCAAAATCCGAATATCATCGAGTTGCAGCCGTGAATCCCGCCGGCGAGTTATTTCCGATAGCCATAGTAATAGCATTGGTGTTGCTCCTGATTGATACGTTGCTCCCATACAGCAAGATTCAATGGCTAAAAGACATTAATTTCTTCTCTAAAAATTAGAACGACAGCGATGAATAGAATAAATAGTTCCATAATATGTATGTTATTGCTTTTCAACATTGCCGCAATGCCGGCCAATGCTGCAGATGCCGATGATAATACATTGACCACAAAGCAAGAACGCAACTTCATTCGTAACGGAAATAAGCTATATCGTGAAAAGCGTTTTGCCGACGCTGAAGTACAATATAGAAAAGCCTTGAACGAAGTTCCTTCATCTGAAACGGCCGCATTCAATTTGGCGGCATCGTTGATACGTCAGTCGGGCTCGGCCGATCCGAATGCCGAAAACAATCCCTTGCAATCTGCACAACAGATTCTTGGTGATTTATCAAAAACGGCTAAAGACATCAACATAGCCGAACTCGCATTTTACAATCTGGGCAACATCGCTTTTAATCAAGAAAATTATGAGCGAAGCATTGAAATGTATAAAAACTCCCTACGTAAAAATCCTGACAATGACTTGACAAGAGAGAATCTGCGACTTGCTCAAATAAAGCTCAAAGAGCAACAAGACTCAAAGTCAAATAAAGAACAGAATAAGGATCAGGAGGAAAACAAAGACCAGAACAAAGATCAGAATAAGGATCAAAATCAAAACCAAGATAAGAATCAAGACCAAAACAAAGATCAAAATAAAGATCAGGACAAACAAGAAGATAAAGACGATAAAAAGAAGCAACAGCCACAGCAACAGGGCATAAGCGATGCAAATGCCGATAAGATTCTTAAGGCTATGGAAAACGAGGAAGCGGCTACTCGCCGCCGAGTCGAAGCTGAAAAGAAGAAAGCTGCTGCAACTCAACGTAAACGTGTGATAAATCCTTGGTAATAGATACGATTTATGAAACGAAGCATATTTACATTAACCTTTATAATCGCCATGGCATCCTTGGCGTTTGCTCAGGTATCGTTCACCTTGATCGCACCTTCAAGAGTTGCTGTCGGTGAACGGTTTCCGGTGACATTTCAATTGAAAAATGCCGAAGGTTCATCACTAAAAGCACCAACCATCAGCGGGTGTAAGCTCCTTATGGGGCCGAGCGAATCGACGAGCCGCAGCTCGTACATCGTAAACGGTCGTATGACATCTTCTTCGCGACATGACTATACGTATTATTACCGCGCGGAAGCAGAAGGTACATATACCATTGGCGAGGCTTCCATAATTGCCGATGGCAAACCAATGACCACCAAGTCGGCTACGCTGACCATCGTTCCCGCTCCTTCGGGCGCGCAGTCGGGTTCCGCGCAGCAAGCCCCGGTCGACATTGATGACATCAACACGCAGTCGGCCGACAGATCAGTGTCGTCAAACGATGTATTCGTAAAGATATATCTGTCAAAGGCTACCGCTTACGAGCAAGAAGCCATTGAATGTACCATAAAGTTATACACCAAATATTCAATTTCATCGTTCTTCCCCACCAAGCAGCCGAGCTTTGATGGTTTCTTGATTCAGGAACTCGATTTGCAGCCGGCGTTAAACGAAATTGAGCAGTATAACGGTCAAAACTACATGACTGCCATTTTAAAGAAATGCATAATATTCCCTCAAAAATCGGGTAAGCTTACCATCAACTCGGGCAATTATGACATAAAGGTGGTGCAATACGACAATGTAAACATGGGATTCTTTACCGTTCGCAATCCACAGGAACGCGACATAAAGGTAAGCTCAAATTCCGCTTCGATAAATATAAAGCCACTCCCCTTCCCGCAACCCGACGGATTTACCGGTGCAGTAGGTAAATTCAACATCGACAGCCGACTCGTAGGAAATTCATTCCGAACCAACGAACCGGCAACGCTCATATACACCATTTCAGGCACGGGAAACATTAAGTACATAAAGGAACCCGTAATTGATTTCCCCTCGGAGTTCGAACAATACACACCTAAGAGTGACATCGTTGACAATGTAGTGGGCGGCAATGTAACGGGCAAAATGACCATTGAGTACACGTTCGTACCACAGAGCGTCGGAGATTTCAAAATCGGTAGTGACGACTTCGTCTACTTTGACGTCGATAAGAAAGAGTATGTGACCATAACTACTCCGGCTTACAACATAAAAGTAGTCAAGGGCCTGACATCGGCATCTACCGAAACGGGAAAACAAAACATTGCAGCCAAAAACACCGACATACTTCACATACATCTTGGCGACAAGAATCTGAAATCGGATCATACACCCGTAATAGAGCGTTGGTGGTATTGGATGATATACGTCATTATCATCATGGCATTTTCAGGAGTGCTTTACGTGTATAGCCGAAACATCAAGCGTTCGGCCGACGTAACCGGATTGCGTCTCGCCAAAGCCAACAAGGTTGCACAACGATGCCTTAAGCTATCGCATAAATTCATGGTTGAAAACAACACCGACCTTTTCTATGAGGAAATGTTGAAGGCCATATGGGGCTATTTGAGCGACAAACTGTCGATTCCGGCCTCACAATTGTCGCGTGACAACATATCATCCGAGCTTGCCAAATTCGGAGCTCCCGACAATTTGTCTCAATCGATAATCGAAGTGCTTGACGATTGCGAAATGGCTCGATATGCTCCCGTTCAGACCCAAGGTCAAACTGAAGCAATATATGCCAAAGCTACCGAAGCCATAAATAATATGGAAAATCTGAAACGCAAAAAATCAAAAGTATAATATGAGAACCATATATCTGTTTGCAATATTAGTACTCACATCCGTTTTGTCATGCAAGGCATCCGATTCGCTCGTTGCACGAGCCGATTCGGCATATTCCGAGGACAACTTTGCTGAAGCACTCCAATTATACAACGAAGCGTCCACCCACGGCACGTCGTCGTCATTATACTACAACATCGGCAATTGCCACTATCGCCTGGGGCAATTGGGGCAATCGATAGTGGCATATGAGCGCGCGCTGCGACTCGACCCCAATAATGCCGACGCAAAAGCCAATTTAGCTTTCGTAAATGATAAGATAATCGATCGACAGGGTGAACGAGGAACATTCATAAGCAACACGTTCGATAACATCTCATTCTTTTTGGGATCCGACTCGTGGGCTTGGATTTCGCTCGTTTTATTCATCGTATTCATAGCCGCAGTGGCCATATACACCTTCACGTCGAACATTCCGCTTCGAAAGGTCGGATTTTTTGGTGGCATAATAGTTCTGTTGCTTTGCATAAGTTGTATGATATTCTCATTTCATAGCGCATCATTGAGCAACAACAAGAATTTTGCCATAATAACGGCTCCTTCCACCATATTAAGCACATCGCCGCGTGTGCCCAAGG
This sequence comes from Muribaculaceae bacterium, assembly GCA_017621225.1. Lineage (GTDB taxonomy): Bacteria > Bacteroidota > Bacteroidia > Bacteroidales > Muribaculaceae > Paramuribaculum. The sequence goes on from JAGATN010000021.1 coordinate 165,962, forward strand.
ATCGAAACGAGGAGGCCATGTTGCTCCATGAAGGTACTAAAGTTGAAATCCGTGACTCCGTGTCATCACATAATGATTCTACCAACGTAAAATGGTATGACGTTCAGGTAGATAACGCACACAGAGCATGGATTAAGTCATCTGACATCGAAAAAATTTAAGCTCATATGTTATAAAACACATGATTATTACGGCTTAAAATTTGTATGTTTAAAATATATGGCCTATATTTATGTCGATTATTTAAACACTGAATTTATTTATTTACCAATAAAACTTATAGCATTATGGCTAAAACAATTACCTTCAACGATCTACGCCGTCTGAAAGATAGTCTTCCCGATGGCGCTACCCATCAAATCGCCGACAAGTTAAACATAACCGTTCAAACCGTTCGCAATTATTTTGGGGGAAGCAATTATGAGTTCGGTAAAAATTGCGGCGTTCACATTGAACCCGGACCTGACGGGGGCATTGTAGTGCTCGATGATACTACCATATACGATATGGCAGTCGAAATACTCAAGGAACAGAATAAAGACTGACGCAAGAGCACAACAAATAAACAATACTCATATCTTCTCTCTCCACTTACCCCCTTTATTCCTTGACACACATTAATTTGATTGAATATGGTTGACCGATTGATTACCGTTGCCATCCACACCTACGACAGGGCTCTGGAATTGAAAAGCCTTTTGGAAAGCGAAGGCATCACCGTTTCGCTTCAAAATGTCAACCTCGATCACCCGATAGTTGCATCCGGAGTAAGGGTGCGCATCATGGAGCGCGACCTCCCATTGGCGCTAAGAATAATCGAAAACGCTGAAATATTTTCAAATCCCAAGATATCGGCCGACTCAACACGCACTAAATCACCCATAATCGTCCCGGTCGACTTTTCCGATTATTCACGTCGGGCATGCGATTTTGCTTTTCATTTGGCAATGTCGCATAAAACGTCGATAACCATACTCCATTCATACGTCAATCCCAATATATCAAATTCGCTGCAACTTACCGATACGCTAAGCTACGACATAGCAAATACTGAAAATTACGAATGTTTTGAGCAGGAAGCCCATCGTCAGATGGATCGATTTATCGCCGACATCCGCAATAACATAAAAGAAGGCTTGTTGCCGCCCGTAAAATTCAATTTTGAAATTGCCGAAGGCATCCCCGAAGATGTAATCAATCAGTATGCAAAGGATCATAATCCGCAACTGATAGTAATGGGAACGCGCGGCACCGACACGAAGGAGCGCGAACTCGTTGGCAGCGTTACGGCCGAAGTGCTTGACACATGTCGATATCCGGTATTTACAATTCCGGAGTCTGTCAACATATCATCTGACGCCGACATAAACCATGCCGTATTCTTCAGCAACCTCGATCAGGAAGACATATTGGCCCTCGACTCGTTGCATCGTCTTCTGCCCGATAGGCATCTGACCGTAACATTGGTTAATATACCGTCGAAGAAGCAGCCTTCAAACGTTGACGGGCCCATAAATGCCCTGTTGAAATATTGCAGCGAACATTACGTTGACTACGACTTCAATCTCGAGAAGCTGAATCTAAAAAGCCTTGACGACGACTACAAACGCATTAGCAAAAACCACGTAGATCTGATTGTGGTGCCAAACAAGCGGAAAAACATATTTGCCCGTTTGTTTAATCCCGGCATAGCGCACAGATTGTTGTTTCACTCCGACATTGCCATGATGGTAATACCGGTGTGAAAACAATCCGTTATAAGCAGTAAAAAATTACTTTCTGTAAATTCTTGCGCCCAATGAATTCAATCGGGCGTCAATGTCCTCGTATCCGCGATCAATTTGACTGATATTCCCAATTTCGCTCGTGCCGGTAGCCGACATTGCGGCAATCAGCATGGCTATGCCGGCCCTGATGTCGGGCGAAAGCATATGGTTGGCTCTCAATGGGAATTTGTGGTCAAGACCTATGACGACGGCTCTGTGAGGATCGCACAACATTATTTGGGCGCCCATGTCAATGAGCCTGTCGACAAAAAACAATCGGCTTTCAAACATCTTCTGATGTATAAGCACGCTACCGCTACACTGCGTCGCCACGACGAGCATGACGCTAAGCAAATCAGGCGTCAGCCCCGGCCAGGGAGCATCGGCTATTGTTAGAATCGAGCCGTCAAGGGCAGTCTCAATCTCATAACAGTCCTGTTCGGGAACATATATGTCATCGTTTACCTGCTCAAGGGCAATGCCGAGACGTTTGAAGCTATCGGGTATTATGCCCAGATTGTCATACGACACATTTTTTATGGTTATGGCACTTCTGTTAAGCGCTGCCATGCCGATGAAGCTACCTACTTCAATCATATCGGGCAGAATGGTATGCTCGGTTCCTTTGATGGATTCCGTGCCGTGTATGCGCAGTAAGTTCGACCCCAAGCCTTCAATCTCTACCCCCATTGCCATGAGCATGCGGCATAGCTGCTGTATGTATGGTTCGCATGCGGCATTGTATATCGTCGTTACCCCCTCGGCGAGCGCGGATGCCATTATTATGTTGGCGGTTCCCGTAACGGAGGCTTCGTCAAGTAGCATATATGTGCCTTTCAACCTACCGCTCTCACCTACCGTAAGATGATATGCCTTTTTCGTGTCGTCATAGTCAAGGTTGGCTCCCAGATTTACGAGACCGGTTATATGCGTGTCAACTTTTCGTCTGCCTATTTTGTCGCCACCGGGCTTCGCGAAATATGCCATGCCGAAATGGCTGAGCAACGGCCCCACTACCATTACCGAACCTCTAAGCGAAGCGCAACGCTCCACGAATTCGCGACTCGATATGTAATCGGTGTTTATGTCATCGGCTTGAAACACGTACTTTCCCTTGCCCAAACGCCTTACTTTTACACCCATACCCTCCAGGAGCGCTATCAGATTGCGCACGTCCAATATTTCAGGTATGTTTGATACGGTTACCGGCGATGATGTGAGAAGCGTAGCGCTTATTATTTGCAGAGCCTCGTTTTTGGCACCTTGAGGTTCTATCGACCCCGACAATTTATGTCCGCCTTCTATTATGAATGTATTCATTTGTAGCTTATTCTATATTTATTTTACATGGTCAACCTCAGGATGCAATTCGATGCCGAAGCGCAACCTAACGCTATCTATTATTTTGTTTTCCAATTCAATCACATCGTTGGGAGTCGCATGTCCGTCCGAATTCACTATTATGAGTGGCTGCTTATGCCATACGGCGGCTCCGCCATGAGTGCTACCCTTCCACCCGCACTGCTCTATGAGCCATGCAGCGGGTATCTTAACCCCTCCTTCTACGTCGTAATGCGGAACGTTGCAATCCTGACTTATGCTTTCGTATAATTCGCGGCTCACTATCGGATTCTTAAAAAAGCTCCCCGCGCTCCCCACCGATTCAACGGCCGGTAGCTTGGAGGCGCGTATGCGTCCTACGGCACTCCTGACATCCGATGGCGTGGGATTGTCCGCGACTTCCGATTTTAGATTGCCGTAATCGAGATTTGCCGTTCCGTCATATTGTAGTATCATTTTTAAGCCCGTCACTATATATCGTTTCCGATTTTCAGGGCGTTTGAATATGGAGTCTCGATAACCGTATGCGCACTCCGCGTTTTTGAATTCACGGAATGCATTGGTCATTACGTCATAACATTCCACGCTTTCTATCACGTCTTTTACCTCTACGCCATATGCACCTATGTTTTGTACTGCGGCAGCGCCCGCCTCTCCGGGTATGTCCGAAAGATTTTCTATGCCCCAAAGATTGCGTGTGCAAGCCCAATCGATCAAATCGTCAAATTTCAGACCGGCGCCGACGCTTACGCGCACTTTTCTGTCATCGAGCATTTCAACTTCGATTCCGGCTATGCGTGAGTGCAATATGTAGCCATCGTAATCACCGGTAAACAGCAGATTGCTTCCGCCGCCTATGTGCATCCATTTCTTGTCTTTTATTTCAGATGCTATTGACGGCAAGTCGTGTATTGAATCATATTCAATCCAATCATTGCACTTCACCGTCATTCCAAAAGTGTTGTGCTTAGTAATGTCGTAATCGGGTATTCGTATTACCATGGTCGTCAACGTTTATGCCTTTACAAAAATAAGCATTTTCCGTCATCCCACAAAATGAAAGCCTGTCATTAAAACGTGAAATGCAATGCTATGCGAAGGCCGCTTTTGTCGATGCCCGGATTGCCGAGATACGTAAGACGCCAAACGTAATCAACTCGAAGGAACTTAAAGATGTTTTCAACTCCCACACCTACTTCTACATACGGCGTATGATTCATTTTTTGAGTGTGGGCATCGGCCGGAAAACGAAATAGCATGTCGTTGTATGCCGGATCATTTCGTTTGCTCAAATGTCCGAACAATCCCCTGCATGAAAACACTTCGCGCAGCTTCAGTTTTTTGAAATAGGGTATGTAGTTGAATATGGTGCCATTGGCATAATATGTCACATCCCAACCCGCATAACTGTCGTTGATGAATTCCATGGCATTCATAAGTGAATAACTCTCAGGCTGAATGGTGTATGACAGATTGGCATTCGGCAGCAATAGATTGGGATAAGCCGAGCGGCTCCATACATGCCCCCCTTTCAATATTATGTCGGTATAGCCGAACGCCGAAAACCAAAATCGCTTCTGTATGCTCATTTCGGTCTTATTTATGTCAAACATGCTTCCGAGAAAATTTTTTGGGGAATATGTGTGCGTCAACACGAATATCGGAGCGTCGAAATTTATGGGAATGCGATAACTTTTTGTCTGATAAAATTTTTCGCCCGGAGCATAACGCAGTTGCAGGCTCCATTGAGCCTGATCGTAATGGCCGAATGAACGTCCGAATCCATTCGTAAACGGCATGTAGACGGTCGATTCTTGACGTTCGAATTTAAAGCCGGCCAAAATGGAAAAATTGTTGCGTAGCTCGAGAGTATATTCAAGTTGCGACACTTGATGATATGTCATCTGGGTGTCACTCTTTCGTTTGAGCGACAAGAACATATTGTCGGCATTTGTGAATTCATAGTGCTGCCCGAGCATATCTACGTCATACATCTGCGTGGCTCTCAGTGAATGTATCGGAAATTCACGAGAATGATACGTTTTGTCGTGAAACGAATATTCCACCTCGCCGCGATACTTCCATTTGTGATCTTTTGTGCCATATGCGCCATATCCGCGCATAAACCATCGTTTCGACAAATTCGCCGTTGTCATTCCGCCCGCGCGCATACGCAATCCCTCAATGGTGTTTCCGCTGATGGTGGTGTTCATCGGGCCTACGTCGAATTTGCTGTTTTTACCGGTCTGGATGTAGCCGCTCACCAATATCTTGACAACCTTTTCAGTCCAGTAATACAGCGGCATCGAGCGCAATTTGGTCACCATGCTCTCCACGTTGTTTTCGCTGTCCGACATCGGTATCAGCCTGTGGTCATCCCAAAACTCCGTGGTCTTGTTTATGGCATCTTTCATTTCCACGATTCGTTCCATGGGCTTGAACAATTCTTTTTCATCGCTTCGTCGAGCGAAGTCGTGGTCGGAATACGCCGTATTTCGGCGAACGTACATTCCTTGCATTCCGGGCACAATGCTCATTTCAGCCGTCATGTCGTCGCGCGTCTTCAATCTCGAGCCATCGGGTGCCCTATCAAACTCCTGTTCGATATACAGCTTATCGATGAAGTTGAGATTTATATCCTTGGGCACGCCCATCGTCACTTTTTTAATAAACATGGTCGAATCGGCCGTCGACACATATATTCGTCCCGTAAAGCCAAATGTCTGCGAATTGCGTGGCACGAACAGCAATTCGATGCATGGCTCGTTGCCCATTTCTATTGTATCGTTAATGTAAAATTTATAGAAATCAGCGGCAATTCTCGACAACGGACTGACGAATTTGTTTTGCAGCATCGTTACGTCATTACCATATAAATCTATTTCACGCAACACATCTTCGTAAAATGTCTGAAGGCTTTGTTGGTCAAGAAAGTCATCAAGCCCTACCCTGCGTATTCCGGTTACATATTCCTTTTCGTCTTTGGGATTTTTTCGATAATGTATTTGCGACGATTTTTCGCGTGTGGATATATTCAATATCGGATGCCCCGACACTTCGGATGTGTCAACGTGATCTTTTAAGAACTTGAATTTCCGCACTAACGAATTTTGCCCGGAATCGGGATTAAAGTCATTCAGGGCTATGTTTATGCGTTCATATTTATTGTAATTGTAAAAATCATTCCGACGTGGATCGGTAAGTTCCTTAGCCGAAATTATTCTATTAAGCAATTCTACTGCAGGGTTATTCTTTTTCGAATACTTATCTTTTTGCTTCGTTACGACTACTTCGTTTAACTGTACGCCATCGGGGGCAAGGTCTATTACAATGTCGGATGCAGTGCGGCGACGAGCCGGAACCCGCTTGGATGTATATCCGAGCAAGCTTACTTCAACCATCGAAAATGATTTGCCGGTTTTAACCTCAAAACGTCCGTTTTCATCCGTAAGTCCACCTATGCCGCTACCCACTAACAGGTATGATGCATACGGCAATGGTTCGTGCGTCACGGAATCTCTGACAAGCCCTTTCAGATGAGTAATTGGTGCATTTTGCGCCCGGCCGATGCCAACCGACATCACGGTCAACAACGAAAATATGATGTATCTGATTATTCCTCTCATTATTTTGCAAAGTTAAGCATTCCTGCTATTATGGCAATCATTACATTTTATTTTCAAAATTATTCAACTTATGTGCCAATAAAACTATTAAGTAACTCGTATAAATTAGCTGATACATAATTATGAAGGGTTTTCGAGTGATTTTCGCGATGGAGAGAAGGAGTGTAGCGAGCTACACGACTGAACGACAGCGTGAAAAGCGCCGAAAAGACGAATAAGGATGTGTCAGCCCGTAAAGCTACTCGAGTTTTTTTAATTATAACTAATTTATAAGAGTTACTTATTAAATAAATGCCATCCGAATTACTTGATTAAGATAATAATGATTAATTTTGCAATATGGAAGAGATACTTAAATATTTCCCCTATTTAACTGAAAATCAGGTGGGACAATTCACTAAAATCGGGAAATTATATCCCGAGTGGAACAATAAAATAAATGTGATATCGCGTAAAGACATCGAAAATCTTTACGTACACCATATATTGCATTCTATTTCAATAGCCAAATTCATAACGCCAATTGACGGCACTTCGTTTTTAGACCTTGGAACCGGTGGCGGCTTTCCCGGAATACCGCTTGCCATTTTATGGCCAAATTGCAAGTTCCATTTGATTGACCGCATTGGTAAAAAAATAAAAGTCGCTTCTGAAATCGCAAATGAGATAGGATTAAAAAACGTTACGTTTCAACATGGCGACAGCGGAGAGTGTCATCAGAAGTTTGACTATGTGGTGAGCCGAGCCGTAATGCCGCTCGACAAACTGGTTGCTCTGATAAGAAAAAATATTTTGCCCAAAGACAAGAACGCCTTCCCCAATGGATTGTTATGCTTAAAAGGAGGCGATCTTTCCGATGAAATGGATGGTGTAAAATATCCTATAATCGAAGTTCCGCTATCCGACTATTTTAGCGACCCGTTTTTTGAGACTAAAAAACTTATTTACGTTGAATTATGAAAATAAAAAGTTTCGAGTTTAACCTTTTCGGTGTAAATACATATGTGGTGTGGAACGAATCCACGCATGAAGCCGCCGTTATCGACCCCGGGATGGAAAACGTTCGAGAAGAAGCCATATTCACTGATTTTATATCAGATAACAATCTTAAAATCACACATCTCATCAATACTCATCTGCATATTGACCATACATTTGGCAATGACTTCATTGAACAGCATTACAATGTAGGACTTGAAGCTTGCGATGACGACGATTTTCTCGGCAAAGCCAGGGCACAGCAAGCCCAGATGTTTCACTTGCGAATATCGCCTCTCTCGCCTCTCCAAATATCGGTACATTTAAGAGAATCGGATAAGATAAGTATTGGCGACGAATATTTAAAGGTGATTGAAGTTCCCGGACATTCGCCCGGCTCCATCGTGCTGTATTCGCCGGTCGATCACTTTTTGATTTCGGGCGACGTGTTATTTGACGGAAGCATTGGACGAACTGACTTACCGGGTGGAAGTCAGAGGCAATTGATTGATGGCATACGGAACAAATTGCTCATTTTACCCGACGATACCGTTGTATATCCGGGCCATGGGCCTTCTACTACCATCGGATACGAACGATTGCACAATCCTTATTTATTTGGCTGAAAAAGGGTCTATGTCGTTGATGTTTCCGTCGTCAAGACCTTTTATTATGTTGATCATGGTGGCCAATTTGAATGCTACGCCGATTGTCTGAAGATGTTCTTCTACCGTATCGGGCACGTAGTTGCTTTTCGTGATTGTAGCGAAAGCCGATTCAAGCATTTCCAAAAGCCCCTCTTTCTTCCCTATTCTTAAACGAGCCATCGCATATAGCCAAAACGACATATTCGACAATCTTTTGTCCTCCGATTTCGTTTCGTTAAAATGCTCATACGTTTTTACCACGTCAATGAACCATCCGGCCCTATAAAACACAAGAATGAGACGATCGACATCTGATATGTTGCCGCTATTGCGCAAGAATGTCTTGAGTATCGTAGCCGAAGCCATATAATGGCCTTCATCATATTGTGCTTTAGCCCATTTTTGCCAGTCATCCTCAATTTTCATATCCGTCGACAGATAAAAATCATCCATGACCGGCTCCATCCCCCGTCCTTCGGATATGGTCAGCATATAGTCGACCGTATTTTTATCGTCTTTGTGTTTCGTTATGTATTTGTCAAGGATGTCCATGGCCGCAGCCACATCATTATTTCTTGATATTTTTACGAATGCCAGATAATTTACCGCAATCGAATCGTCGGGGTCCGATTCGATAAGTCGCTCAAGCGACGATTCGACTTCATCGAACGACATTCCAAGCTCATACATACATTGAGCTTTCAGCAGCAAGGCTTTGCGCGAATCGGGATTTATGGCCAAAGCATAGTCTACGGCATTGAGTGCCGCGTTTGCATCGCTGAAATACATAATGTCCATACCCGCGAGCATTTCCCAAAACTCGCTGTTAAACGGCTCGAGCATGGTCAATTCCTCAAGCAGTCCTATGGCATATTTGTAATCGCCGCTCATTTCGGCCAAATTGACCATCTCGTAAAGATATGTCTGAGGATAATCGGTCAATGCCATTATCTTCGACTTATTATCCTTAAGCCAATTGTACAACCCGAAATCGCCGGCCGTATCGACAAGTTGTATTATTTCTTCGTCACTGAAATCAGCTCCGGTACACACTATTTCATCAAGACGCTGTATGGCCTGATCATGATCCGACACATTTATGCGCGTATCGAGCAATCGCTTTATCACCGACGAATCCGGGAGCTTGTCGATTACGTTTTTGGCAGCCTCATGGTTTCCGATGTCGTAATACAGGTATGCCTTACGTTCTGCAAGCTCCACGCTATCGGGAAAAAGACGAGCCCCGCACAAAAGCACCTCCATACGGGCAAAATCATCGTTTGCATCCGATGCGGCATCATATATGTCGATCAGTTCATTTTCGTCAAAATAAACCGTTTGTGGCGAATTTGCAATTTCGTCCAAAAATCGACGATATAGGTCAATGCGGTCGTCTTGCTGATTGTCCTCCATACTATGAGCTGTGACTCGTTATTTGTTTTTCTGGGTCTTTTCCCAACTGTCCTTTAACGCTATTGTGCGGTTGAATATCAAGTTATCGGATGTAGAGTCTTTATCGGGCGTGAAGTAACCTATGCGCTGGAACTGGAACGGGCGTCCGGGAGTAGCGTTTTCGGCAAGGAATGGCTCTACCTTTATGTTCTCTATTACTTGAAGTGAATCGGGATTCAGCATCTCACGGAAGTCGCGATCAGGTTCAGCTGCCGGATTCTCGACATTAAACAATCTATCGTATATACGGGCGGTAGCATTTATGGCATGCTTTGCCGACACCCAATGGAGCGTACCTTTTACCTTGCGCATGCTTCCGGGCATGCCGCTAAGCGTATCAGGATCGTACGTACAATAAATTTCTTCGATTTCGCCTTCGGCATTCTTCTTCACTCCGGTACATTTGATTATGTATCCGCCTTTCAGTCTGACTTCGCCATCGGGTGCAAGTCTGAAGAATTTTTTTGGCGGATTTTCCATAAAGTCGTCGCGCTCTATGTATATTTCTCGGCTAAACGGCATTGAATGAGTGCCGCTTTCCGAATCTTCGGGATTGTTCTCCATTGTCACCATTTCCACCTTATCCTCGGGATAATTGGTAATGACTACCTTTACCGGATTGATTACGGCCATTACTCGGGTGGCTATGTTGTTAAGATCTTCACGAACGGCATGCTCCAACAACGAGATGCTGTTAAGGGCTTCATATTTAGTATATCCGATCTTATCTACGAAATTGCGTATCGAACGAGCCGTAAATCCGCGACGACGCATACCTGAAATGGTCGGCATTCGAGGATCATCCCATCCGGCCACGAGCCCTTCTTTCACAAGTTGCAGCAACTTGCGCTTGCTCATAACCGTATATGTAAGGTTAAGGCGATTGAATTCAATCTGTCGGGGGCAATAGCTTTCGTCGGCAAGCTCTTTTACGAAATATTCATACAGCGGACGATGTACCTCAAACTCCAACGTACATATTGAATGTGTAACGCCTTCGAAATAATCGCTTTGGCCATGTGCAAAGTCGTACATCGGATACACGTTCCATTTGTTGCCCGTGCGATGGTGCGGATGCTTTATGATTCGATACATTATCGGATCGCGAAAATGCATGTTGGGCGACGCCATATCGATTTTAGCTCTCAACACTCTGGCGCCTTCGTCGAATTCACCTGCATTCATACGTTTGAACAGGTCAAGATTTTCTTCGACCGATCTGTTTCGATACGGACTTTCGGTTCCCGGAACCGTAGGCGAGCCCTTCTGCTGTGCAATTTCTTCGGAAGTCTGATCGTCGACATACGCCTTTCCTTCGGTGATGAGACGTATGGCCAAATCATATAACTGGGGGAAGTAATCGCTTGCATAATACTCTCTGTTGCCCCAATCAAATCCGAGCCAGTGAATGTCTTCGCGTATCGAATCTACATATTCCACATCCTCTTTCACAGGATTGGTGTCGTCAAAACGCAAATTGCAAGTGCCGCCGAATTTCTCGGCTACTCCAAAGTCCATGCATATTGCCTTTGCATGTCCGATGTGTAGGTAGCCGTTGGGCTCTGGCGGGAATCGGGTGTTTAGTCGTCCACCGTTTTTACCGGCGCATAAATCATCCCATACTATTTGCTCAACGAAGTTAAGCCCTTTTTTCTCAGCGTTTTCAGATTCAACATTTTCCGCCATAGCCTTTATGTTTTATATGTTACTATCTATTATTACTAAATTAGCTACAAATTTAATGCTAATTATTCAATCGACAAAATTAAGAGTATGTTTGAATTTGGCAATACTTCATAAAGTTAAAAGTAAACATACTTTAAAAGGGTGAGCATTAAGCCTTACCGGCAATGCCCACCCTCTATTGTTTGCAATCAAGCAACTTATTCAGCTGCCGGAGCTGCTTCTTCAGCCGTTTCGGCAGCGGCTTCCTCAGCTGCTGCGGCTGCTTCAGCTTCGGCCTTTGCAGCTGCTATTTCAGCTTTCTTCTTAGCTACTGCTTCAGCTTTGGCTTGATTTTTAGCTTGTTCGTCGGCAAGACGCTGCTTGGCATCAAGTTCCTTCTTTGTTGCCATTGAAGTGCGCTGAGCATCTACAGATGCCTGCTTCTTGGTTTTCCAAGCTTCAAAACGACGCTGAGCTTCAGCTTCGTCGAATGCACCCTTCTTAACGCCGGTGAGGAGATGCTTCATCAAAAGCACGCCTTCCTGCGACAAAATGGTGCGCACTGTGTCGGTGGGTTGAGCACCAACATTTACCCAATACAAAGCCCGTTCGAAGTTCAATGTTATTGTAGCAGGATTAGTGTTCGGATTATAAGAACCTATCCTTTCAATAAATCTACCATCTCGTGGTGCCCTGCTATCGGCGATAACAATAGGATAAAACGCATAGTTCTTGCGACCATGACGTTGTAATCTGATTTTTGTTGCCATTTAAAAATTTAATTAATTTGGTTTTGTATTGTTTTGCGGGTGCAAAATTACACATTTTTTACTTCCCGAACAATTATTTATCTATTATTTTTTGGCCGTTTTTGTCGTATTACCGACGTTTTACAGTCGTGGTAAGGGATTTTTCGAGAGTTATGGTCACCTAATGGTCAACTTAACGACGTTTTCCACATGTTGCGTATGAGGAAACATATCAACGGGCTGTATGGCATCGACCACATATTTGGCATCGAGCAACGCGAGGTCGCGCGCTTGCGTTGCCGGATTGCAGCTTACGTACACGATGCGTCGCGGTTGGGCGTTGAGAATTACGTTTACCACATCTTCGTGCATTCCGGCTCGGGGCGGATCGATTATCATAACGTCCGGACGACCATGCTCGTTAATGAACTCTTCGGTAAGTATGTCCTTCATGTCGCCGGCATAGAATTCGGTATTCGTAATTCCATTCACCGCTGAATTGATTTTTGCGTCGGCAATGGCGTCGGCCACATATTCTATTCCTATTACGTGCTTGGCTTTTCGGGCTACGAAATTTGCAATGGTGCCGGTGCCGGTGTACAAATCGTAGACCAGCTCATTGCCGGTGAGATCCGCGAACTCGCGCGCCACCTTATACAATTCGTAGGCCTGTATGGAATTGGTCTGATAAAACGACTTGGGCCCTACCCTAAACTTCAAGCCTTCCATTTCTTCTTCTATGTAAGGCATGCCTCGGTAAAGCACTATGTTTTGGTCGGCTATGGTGTCGTTTACCTTAGTGTTGACCACGTATTGAAGCGATGTGATCTCGGGGAATTCATTAGCTATGGCTTCCATCAGTTCGTTTATGCGCTCTCGGTCATCGCAGCCAAATACCATTACGGCCATTACGTGCCCGGTCGACGCGATGCGCAGCATCAACGTGCGCAACAATCCTTGCTGCGCTTTCAAATCATAAAAGGTGTAGCCATGCTCTTTCCCGAAATTTTTCACGAACAATCTGATTTTGTTCGACAGGTCGTCCTGCAAATGACATTTTTTGATGTCAAGCACCTTGTCGAATGCTCCGGGGATGTGAAATCCTGCGGCATCGCGATCGGGAAAATCCAATCCGCTTCGAAGTTGCTCGAATGTAAGCCATGCTTTGTTCGAGAACGTATACTCCATTTTATTACGGTATTCCCATATGTTTTTCGAAGCCAATATCGGCGATATCTCCGGAATGTCGATTTTTGCAATGCGCTCAAGGGCATCTTTGACCTGGCGTTGCTTGCATTTCAATTGATATTCGTATGGCAAATGCTGCCATCTGCATCCGCCGCACACGGTGAAATGCTCACATTTGGGCGTCATCCTTATTGGCGACGGGGTTACGATTCGCTCAATGTGCCCTTCGGCATAATTGCGCTTTTTCCTATCTATTTTAACGTCTACTATGTCGCCGGGCGCGCCGTATGGTACGAATACTACAAAGTCGTCGACTTTCGCCAAGCTGTTGCCTTCGGCAGCCACATCTACTATCTGTATTTCAGAGAGCAATGGAAGTTCTTTTCGTTTACGTGCCACTTGTTTGTGATTAATTGATAAAACAAGTTGCAAAGCTACACATTAAACATAAAATATCGGCCATTTCTAATAAAATCTTTAAAAATAATTTCAAATACGGGAATAAAGTTCTATTTTTGCAGTAAACTCTCCTCGGACTAATAAAATCAAATGGATTTTTACGTTATCGAAATTCAATATTAATTTAATTTTCAACCAATGAAAAGAGTCTACACGTTTGGAGATGGCAAAGCTGAAGGCAACGCTTCAATGCGCAATCTCCTTGGCGGTAAAGGCGCTAATCTCGCCGAAATGAACTTGCTGGGCATGCCAGTACCTCCCGGCTTCACAATCACTACTGAAGTTTGTACCGAATACACCCAGTATGGTCGTGACGAAGTAGTGAAAAGAATCAAGAAGGAAGTCGAAGAAGCTATTTCTCACGTTGAACAACTCACCAAAACCAAATTCAACGATCCGGCTAATCCCCTGCTCGTATCCGTTCGCTCCGGTGCGCGCGCGTCCATGCCGGGTATGATGGACACCGTACTTAATTTTGGCATGAACGATGCTACCGTGGC
>JAGATN010000022.1 GCA_017621225.1 Muribaculaceae bacterium
TATTTTACCTGAATTATACCGTTCTTCAAAAATATCCATTGCTTCAAACGGCATAGTAAGATAAACCATACTGTTATATATAGGAGTACCGTCAGGCGTATGATATGGTTCTCCCTGACCTCTTATGATATTGTATATGTATTTGAACTGACTTTCGTTGTTCGCATTTATTGGGTTTTCCATAAAGTGCTTTATTTTAGGGTTGTAAAGTTACGAAAAATCCGCCTATCTGTGAATAAGCGGATTCTGTAATTATATGGGAAATGTATCAGAGCAAGTTTTTCATGGCATTGTCTATCTGCTCATTGTCGAAGCTGTCAAGATAGATTTGCGTAGTGGTAAGGTCTGAATGTCCCAGTGCTTCACTGATAATAGCTACACTTGTACCTGACTTTTTTAATACACTCGCAAATGAGTGTCGGGCAACATAGGTAGTCAGATTTGCTTCGATGCCTAATTGTCTTGCTAAATATTTGAGATTTGAATTGACCTTTACCAATATCTTGTGAATACGGTTCTGCTTCTGCTGTGCGGTCTTGTGTACTGCCTTATCAAGAATAGGAAACAAATAACCGTTTATTCCATTCTCATATTTAGAGAGAATAGCGTTAGCTTCATCGCATAAACCAATGGTGATTTTCTTTCCTGTTTTTTGACGGACGTAATTTAATCTGCCATTTGTAATATTCTCCGTTGTCAGGTTGGCTATATCTGTAAAGTTAATACCACCGCACAGATAACTAAACATAAAAATATCTCGGCTCAACTCCATGTACTGACGCTTGCCCTCTATCGGCTGACACTCTTTGATTTCTAAAATATCCGTTTTAGCGATTGCTCTCTTTTGAGTGGAAGTATCAAATTTGTTAATCTTGTAATCATCAAACGGATAGTCTGACTTACGAGCACATTTTGCCTGAATAGCTTTGTTATACGCACTTCTCAACGTGCGAAACAATAGACTGATAGTCGTTTCTTTGTTTCCCTTTGACCGTAACCACCTCTCATATTTGCAGAGCCATTCCATATCTATATGGCTGAAAGGAATATCAAGTTTACCTTTGTTAAAGACTTTCAGGGAATTATAAGACCCTTTATAGATAAGACGATTGCCACAACGCTCAGAACGTGCGTATTCTTCAATCAGTTCAACGTAGAACTCTTCTACCGTCTTTGGAGTAAAATTGTCCCTCTGCGATTTAAGGAGGGTTGAGGCTGTATAATCTCGTTGCTCTGAGTTTAGTGTGAGTACACGGCTTTGTAGCTCTGCTTGTTTAGCTATGATGATTTTTAGAATTTGCTCACGATTTGGGCAACTTGCTTTTGGTGCGTTTTTAGAAAAGCTCCAATGTTTGGGATTGACAGATATACCTAAACTCCGATAAATCTTCTTTCCATCTTTGCAAACACGGAGCATCAGGGGGTGTTCGCCATTTGCAAGGGTTTTCGACTTGTAGCAAACTACTGAAAATGTTGCGTTTGACATTTCTCTACGGTTTAACTCTTGGTTTAACTCCACAATGTCAAAACAGAGAATTCCTGAATATCAAATAAAGAAAAATCTGACAGCTAACCGAAGTTAATTGTCAGATTTACAATGGAGCGGCAAACGAGGCTCGAACTCGCGACCCTCAGCTTGGGAAGCTGATGCTCTACCAACTGAGCTACTACCGCAATAATCCCACTCTATTTTTGTGCAAATTTAGATGAAAATATTGAAACATTCAGCAATCACAGCCATAAAAATATCTTCACGACGAATTTTTGCCTTACAAGCCATAGAGCCGATACACAGTCATACGAAACGGCACATAAGCAAGCAAACATAAGCAAGCAGGGTCACGCCCCATTTGGCATGACCCTGCTACATTATATATCGTTATAGTATTATTTACTTAACGAGGTTAGAGATGTTGAACTTAGCAAATTCAAGGTCGTTAGCTGCAATCTTAGCGAATGAGTTGTCAAGCTTGATAGCCTGTGCAAGATTCGACGAAAGCATCTGAGAGTTGTTGGTACGTGCACCGAGAATAGCCATCAGGTAGTAAGTAGTTGCATCGGGGTTCTTAACAGCCGAGAGGGTGTTCTTAGCCTTGCTGTAATCCTTGGTGAGGATCTGAGAAAGAGCGGCATTGTTGCTCTTGCTGTCGCCAAATGCCTTAACGGCAGCGGCAGCGTCACCCTGCTTGAGGTAGAACACGCCAAGAGCGTCGTTAAGTTCCTTCAAACCACCGGCATTGCCGAAGCTGCGGTTAGCAGCAGCGTAGTCCTGGTTGAGGAGCGATACCAAACCGAGGTTCATCTGAGCTTCTGCGCTCTGAGGAGCCAACTTGGCAGCCTGCTGGAAGCTCTTTTGAGCAGCAGCATAGTTCTTGGCGATGTACTGAGTCATACCGAGGTTGTTGAAGCCACGGAAGTCCTGAGGATAGATGCGAGTAGCAGCTTCGTAAATCTTCATCTTGCGGCCATTGTCTTCAGTAAGAGTGGCAGCATAAAGAAGTTCGTCAACGTTCAATGCCGAAGGATTGGTGTTGAAGTACTGGTTGATTTCAGCATCGCTCTTGCCGATTACGTTGATAGAAGCGGTAAGACGAGAGTAACGGAGCTGAGGAAGGATGGTCTTAGCCAATTCGTCGAATACGTTTGACATATTGCGGATTTCGCGGTCGCGAACTTCGGGATCCTTGTACATCTTAAGAACACTGAGGATAAGATCCTTGTCCTGGATATTGCTTGCTTCAACGAGCTTCTGGAAACCTTCCCAGTCTTCCGGAGTGAACTGAGCGGTGAGTTCACCGAATTCAGTGATGTTTTCCTTTGCGAGAGTCTTTTCGAGGTAACCCTTGGTGTTCTTTTCACGCTTTTCGGCAAGCTGAGTGTTGAATGCATACGGACCGTCAGGTGAAGCGAACGACGAAATGTTAAGTTCTTCGATAACGCGAGAAGTGTCGGCGTTTGCATTGCGAACAGCTTCGTTCCAAGCCTTCATGGCATCAGAGTTGAGCTGATTTTCGCGAAGGTTTGCCACGTTGATAAGGAAGAGAATGTCAGCTTTGTACTTCTCGTTGATGATGCGCTGGAACTTGTCGGGAGCAAGTGCGGGGTTAACCGAACCTGCATCTGCCAAAGCAGCGGTAGCGATTACGCCATCAGCAACCTTGACGCGGGGAAGCACGTACTGCTTTTTGCCCTGCTTAACGTCGAAGTTAAGATAGAGTTCGCTCTTCATCATATCGGGAGTGTAAGCGAAATTCACGGGGATGGTCATATTGCCGCCACGGTTGTAGTTGATGACCGATGCGTTGCCACGCACCTTTTCGCCCTGGAAGGCAACGGGAGCCGAAGTGCTCTCTGTACCGGCATATACGAGTACGGGAGTAACTGTTACTTCAGCATTTTTCTTAAAGAACTTGGCGGGGATGTTGCCCGACACAGTGGCCGGAACTGAGGTTCCCACTACTTCAAGCGGATTAGGATTGGTAGTGAAGTAGTCAGCTTTAAACTGACCCATCTTCTTGCTACAACCTGTCATCACAAGCATCGCGCCCATTGCGAGGGCGAGCAAATTTGACTTTCTCATAACTGATTTTTTTGTGTATACGAAATGTTTATTTAGTTAAAACGATTGGCAGTGGGCATAGCCCCACAATTTGCAACTGCAAATATAGTGATTTTTAACTTCACAACGGTTAACATACGCTAATTTTATATGCTTTTTAATGCAAAATTCAATTAAATCGCATAATGGGCACTCAAAATGATGAATAATGACTAATTTTGCTTTGTTTTAAGTCATAGTCATAAACAACGACACTCATTTTTAATAAATACATCCAATAACTATTTCAATCTTTTGCCGATGAGAAAATGGCGCATTGAAGACAGTGCTGAGCTGTACAACATCAATGGTTGGGGAAGAAAATACTTCTCCATAAATGAAAAGGGGCACATTGCTGTAACCCCGCGCGAGGGATATGCCTCGGTCGACCTCAAAGAAATCATGGACGAGCTTCAGGTTCGTGATGTCACGGCTCCGCTTTTGCTGCGATTTCCCGACATTCTCGACAACCGCATCGAAAAAATCTCCAATTGTTTCAAGCAGGCTGCCGAGGAATACAACTATCAGGCCCAGAATTTCATAATATACCCCATAAAGGTCAATCAAATGCGTCCGGTGGTGGAAGAAATAGTAAGCCACGGCCGTAAATTCAACATCGGACTCGAAGCCGGTTCGAAACCCGAGCTTCACGCCGTGTTGGCTACCAACATTGCCGACAACGCATTGATAATATGCAATGGCTACAAGGACGAGAAGTTCGTAGAGCTGGCGCTGTTGGCACAGAAGATGGGTCGGCGCATATATCTCGTGGTCGAAAAGATCAACGAACTGGTATTGATTGCCGACGTGGCAAAACGATTGAAGATATTGCCCAACATAGGCATCCGTATCAAGCTGTCGGCTTCGGGAGCCGGAAAATGGGAAGAATCGGGAGGCGACCAATCGAAATTCGGCCTGAACTCGAGCGAATTGCTCGAAGCCCTCGACCTTCTGGAAAAGAACAAAATGGTCGACTGCCTGAAGCTCATACACTTCCACATCGGCAGTCAGGTCACAAAAATTCGCCGCATAAAGAATGCGCTTCGCGAAGCGACGCAATTTTACGTGCAGCTCTCGCGAATGGGCTTCAACATCGACTTCATCGACATAGGAGGCGGCCTGGGCGTCGACTACGACGGCACACGCAACTCGGCATCCGAAAGCTCCATGAACTACTCGATACAGGAGTATGCCAACGACTCCGTGTCGGCGCTCGTGGATGCCTGCGAGAAAAACGGCATCAAGCAGCCCAACATAATAACCGAGAGCGGACGATCGCTCACCGCACACCACTCGGTGCTCGTGTTCGAGGTACTCGAAACCACTTCACTGCCCGAATGGAAAGACTCGGAAGAAACCGGGCCCGACGATCACGAGCTGGCGCGCGAACTTTACGAAATATGGGATCGCCTCGATCAGCCGCGACTGTTCGAAAGCTGGCACGACGCCCTTCAGATACGCGAAGAAGCCCTCGACCTTTTCAGCCTGGGCATGCTCGATCTGCGCACGCGCGCACAAATCGAAAAACTGTTCTGGTCAATAGCGCGCGAAGTAGGAGACATAGCCAACGGCATGAAGCACGCGCCCGAGGAGTTGCGCAAGATAGCAAAAATGCTCCCCGACAAATACTTCTGCAACTTCTCGCTATTCCAGTCGCTCACCGATTCATGGGCCATCGACCAGGTATTCCCGATAGTGCCCATAAGCCGACTCGACGAAAAGCCCAACCGCACATGCTCGATACAGGACATAACCTGCGACAGCGACGGAAAGATATCGCACTTCATCACCAACCATGGCGTGACGTCGGCACTGCCCGTTCACTCCATCAAGCCCGACGAGCCATATTATTTAGGTGTATTCCTTGTGGGGGCATACCAGGAGATACTCGGCGACATGCACAATCTGTTCGGCGATACCAATGCCGTGCACATAAGCGTGTACAAGGATCGCTACGAAATCGACCGCGTGATCGACGGCGAAACGGTGGCCGAAGTGCTCGATTACGTGCAGTTCAACCCCAAGAAGCTCGTGCGCAACGTAGAGACATGGGTAACCGCCTCCATGAAATCGGGCAAGATATCGCCCGAAGAAGGACGCGAATTCCTGAGCAACTATCGCTCGGGGCTATATGGCTATACGTATCTCGAAAAAGAATAACCCAAAACACGCAAGCCGGTGCCACGATATTTCATGCATCTTGCCTACCGTGGAGCGCCATTCCACGGATGGCAGTCACAGCCCAACGCAGTGAGCGTGCAGTCGACAATCGAGCAAGCGCTGTCAACCATAATGCGCCGCCAAATAAAAATAACCGGTGCCGGGCGCACCGACACCGGGGTGAGCGCGCGCAAAATGGTAGCGCACTTCGACGTCGACCAACCGCTTTCCGACGAGCAAAAGACGGTGGTCGCCCTCAATTCGCTCGTGGGCCGCGACATCGCCATCTACTCCATAACGCGCGTCCATGACGACGCGCACGCGCGCTTCGACGCCACGTCGCGCACCTACCGCTATTTTGCCACCACCGTCAAGTCGCCATTTTTCCACACGTTGGCATGGCAAGCCTCTCCCCGCCTCGATTTCGAAGCCATGAATCGCGCGGCCGCCATTCTGCCCACGGTCAGCGACTTCACCTCGTTTGCCAAGCTACACTCCGACGCCAAGACCAACATATGCAAGGTGACCCGCGCATCGTGGAGCCCTATCGACGACAAAGGGTGGATGTTTGAGATAACCGCCGACCGATTTCTGCGCACCATGGTGCGCTCCATCGTAGGCACGCTCGTCGAAGTAGGGCGAGGAAAAATGTCGGAATCGCAGTTTCTCGACGTGATCAACGCCCGCAACCGATGCGAAGCCGGCACTTCGATGCCGCCGCAGGCACTTTATCTCTGGGACATCACCTATCCGTATTATTCCACTTTATGAAACTATATTCATAAAACTCATACACAATTACGAAAATAATGCTTAACTTTAAGGCTGCATAGCCCATATGCATCACAACGACCGGAAAAACTATAAACCCTAACACATAAGAGATGAAAAAGAATTTTGCACTTTCGCTTGCCATCGGCATCATCATGATACCGGCATTAGCGTATGCATCCTCAAAATCCGAGAATGCAGGCAAGCGCGCCAAGGCGCTCGACAACACGCTTTGGAATCAGTCGGAATGGATTTCAGTTGCCAATGCGCCGGTGGTAACGGGGCCGATATCCGGAACTAACGAGCGCGCCGCCGATGGTGCCGGATGGTTCGTTTCGACCGTCAAAAACGACAAGAAAGTAACTTCGGCACGATGGATGACCACCGGATTGGGCGTTTACGACTTGTTTGTAAACGGCAAAACCATAGGCGATGAGGTGCTAAAACCCGGCTTCACCCACTACGCCAAGACCAAACGCTCATTTACATACGACGTTACCGATGCCATCTCGAAAAAGCCCGGTGCCGAAAACGTATTTGCCGTACAGGTCACTCCCGGATGGTGGGCCGACAAAATCATAACCCCCGGCGGAATCGACGGAATGATAGGCAAAAAAGTGGCATTTCGTGGCGTACTTGAACTCACGTTTGCCGACGGCACAAAAAAATGCTACGGCACCAACACCACCGATTGGAAAGCAGGCATAGCCGGCCCGGTGACACATGCCGACATATTCGACGGCGAGGAATACGATGCGCGCATCAAGCCCGGATATCTTACTCCCGAAAAATTGTCGAAACCCGAAATCAACAACGAGTTCAACGGCGAGATATTACCGTCGGAAGGTGCCGAGATATATCTGCGCAACGACCTTGCCATGACTCCGCAAAAGGCATACATATGGAAAGGCGTTACGGGCAACACCGACGATGCTTTCGGCAAAGTGACCATAACCAAGGAATTTGCCCCCGGCCAGGAAATAGTACTGCAACCGGGCGAAAACTTGGTTGTCGACTTCGGCCAGAACAGCTCGGCCGTACCTGAATTCGTATTCGCTGCAAAAGAGGGAACGAAGCTTCGCTTCCTCCCTTCCGAGATACTCAACGACGGCAACGGCGCGAAAAGCCGTGGCATGGACGGCCCCGAGGGTAGCGTTCACCGCCTGAGCCTGCGCACTCCCGACATAGCCTTCAGAGCCGACTACACATTCGCCGGCAACGACGGATACGTAACGTATCAGCCCCGATACACCTTCTTCGGCTACCGCTTCGCCTCAATAACGGCCGACAACGAAGTACGCATCAAATCAATCAAATCGATTCCGGTAACCTCCATAGCCCAAGACCTGGAGATAGGCAAAATAACTACCGGAAACGATATGATAAACAAACTGATATCGAACACCATGTGGGGCATGCGCTCAAACTATCTGTCGGTGCCCACCGACTGCCCGCAGCGCAACGAACGCCTCGGATGGACAGGCGACACCCAGGCATTTGCCGAAACCGGCTCATTCTTCGCCCGCACCTCCGACTTTTTCCATAAATGGCTACGCGACATGCGCGACACTCAAACCGAAGAAGGCGCTTATCCCGGCGTGGCTCCAAGCGCACAATACGGCAGCAACGAAGTGGGCCGCGTGGGATGGTCTGACTGCGGCATCATAGTGCCCTGGACCATGTGGAAACAATTCAACAACACCAAAGTGATCGACGAAAACTGGGATGCCATGGAAAAATACATCAACTTCGGCGCACCCCACAAATTCGATCACTCCGCCCTCAAGCACATCAACGGCAATTTCCAATGGGCCGACTGGCTCAGCTACGAACCCCTCGAAAGCTGCAGCGGCAAATATTGGATGCAAAAAGATGGTCAGAACGTAGTAAATCCCGATGCGCTGGAATACTGGAGCTTCCTTTGGGGCTGCTACTGGCACAGCAACTCGGAAATGATGCGCGACATGGCAAAAGCCACCAACCGCAATGCCGACAAATACGTTGCCATGGAGCTCGAATCGAAGAATTATCTCAAAGACCGCTTTCTCAACGAGGACGGCACATTTAAGACCGAAATACTCAACACCATGCAGACTCCGGCACTGTTCGCTCTCCGCAACAATCTCGTCGAGGGAACGGCAAAGGACAACATGATCAAACGTCTTCGCCAAAACTTCGCCGACCACGGAAACTGCCTGCAGACAGGCTTTCTCGGCACCTCCATCCTCATGCCCACGCTAACCGAAAACGGCATGAACGACGTAGCCTACGAGCTGCTTTTCCAACGCAAAAATCCCAGCTGGCTGTACTCGATCGACAATGGAGCCACCACCATATGGGAACGCTGGAACAGCTACATGATTGAGCACGGCATGGGCCCGCAAGGCATGAACAGCTTCAACCACTACGCTTACGGATGCGTATGCGAGTGGATGTGGGAAACCATGGCCGGAATATCGTCAGACACATCGGCCCCCGGCTTCAAACGCATAATCATGAAACCCGTTCCCGACAAGCGCCTGGGCTTCGTGAAAGCTGAATACGCCTCTGCCGCCGGCCTCATCAAGAGTCACTGGAAATACGACGGCGACAAGTGGATATGGAAATTCACCGTACCCAAGGGTGCCGTGGCCGAAGTGACGCTACCCGGCGAAACCGAATCAAAAGAATATAAATCAGGTTCATACACCATAGTACGATAAGCTCGACGAAAAGTCGACCCGACATTATGCGGGGGAGCACCAAAATTAAGGCGCTCCCCCGCTGTGCATAATGCAAATTTTAGTATATTTGCCGCCAAATTTTAGGTTTTAACCGATGGAACAACTAAAGCATGAATGCGGCATAGCGCTGATACGCCTGCTCAAGCCGCTTGAATACTACAAAGAGAAGTACGGGTCATACTGTTACGGGCTCAGCAAACTCTATCTTTTGATGGAAAAACAGCACAACCGAGGACAAGAAGGTGCAGGGATAGGAGTCGTAAAACTAAAAACAAAACCCGGAAACGAATATTTGTTCCGTGAACGAGCATTGGGCACCGGAGCCATCCAGGAAATATTCGACAAGATACGCCCCGTGCTCAAAGCCAACGACGTAGAAAACGGCCCGGCCGACAGAGTGGAAGAATACGCCCCCTTCATAGGTGACATATACATGGGCCACCTGCGATACAGCACTACCGGAAAAAGCGGCATCAACTACGTCCACCCGTTTCTGCGACGCAACAACTGGCCATCGCGCAACCTCATGATGTGCGGCAACTTCAACATGACCAACGTGTCGGAGATATTCGAGTCGATAGTGCAACGCGGACAGCATCCCCGACTTTACAGCGACACCATAGTGCTGCTCGAACAGCTCGGCTATGCCCTCGACAAAGAGAATCACCGTATATACCGTCAGTATCGCGACACCCTCTCCGAACCCGAACTGACTCGCAAGATAGAAGACAACCTCGACATCACCGAAATGCTGCGATTTGCCGGCCCTACGTGGGATGGCGGATTCGTGATATGCGGCGCAACAGGCTCGGGCGACATGTTTGCCCTGCGCGACTCGCACGGCATCCGACCCGCATTCTATTACCACGACGACGAGATAGTGGTCGTGGCATCCGAACGCCCTGTGATACAAACTGTCATGAACGTTCGCCTTTCGGAGGTCAAGGAGCTGACGCCCGGATCGGCCATAATAGTCAACAAGTCAGGCAACGTTTCAATCACCGACATACTCGGCGAAAAAGAAAACGCCAGATGCTCGTTTGAGCGCATATACTTTTCGCGAGGCAGCGACGCCGACATCTATCGCGAACGCAAAGCCCTCGGGCTCAACCTCGTGCCGTCGATACTCGAAAGCATAGGCTACGACCTCAACCACGCCGTATTCTCATTCATACCAAACACGGCCGAAGTGGCTTTCATAGGCATGGTCGAAGGGCTTGAAAAATACCTCGATCAGCTCAAAGCCGACAAGATTCTCGCAGCAAGCGCCACCGGAAAGCTCGACAACGATTCGTTGCTCGAAATAATGTCAAACAAGCTCAGAATCGAAAAGATAGCCATAAAGGACATAAAGCTGCGCACATTCATAGCCGAAGGAGAGGCACGCAACGACCTTGCCACTCACGTTTACGACGTGACTTACGGATGCGTGACCGACAATGTCGACACGCTCGTAGTGATCGACGACAGCATAGTGCGCGGCACCACGTTGCGTCAAAGCATATTGCGCATTCTCGACCGCCTCTGCCCGAAGAAGATAGTAGTGGTTTCATCGTCGCCCCAAGTGCGCTACCCCGACTACTACGGCATCGACATGTCGCGAATGGGCGAGTTCATAGCTTTCAAAGCAGCCGTCGAGCTACTTCGCGAAAAAGGCATGGAGCAGATACTTCACGACACCTACCAACGATGCAAAGCGCAAGCATCGCTTCCCGACGATAAGATAGAAAATTGCGTAAAATCGATATATGCGCCATTCTCGCAACAAGAGATATCCGACAAGATAGCCGAAATGCTTACGCCCGCCGACACTAACGCCGAAGTCGAAATAATATATCAGACCGAAAAGGGCCTGCGACTCGCCGTTCCCAACAATCCCGGCGACTGGTATTTTTCAGGCAACTACCCTACCCCGGGCGGCATACGCCTCGTCAACCAGGCATACATAAACTATTACGAAGGCAACGCCGACAAGCGCTAAAACATCTAACACATAATAGAAAGAGGATGCACCAAACTTTATATTGGCACATCCTCTTTCTTATAATTGCATATTCGTTATACCGCCGTGTTAGTTCTTGTTGAAAACCAAGACACCATCATTGCAGTATACATTGAGTATATTTCCGGTACGTACATATCTACGAGTCCACAATACGGTATTTGAGCTTCCGGGGAACAACATGGTAGTCTTGTCGCCCGATATGTAGCTGACTCTGAGTATATCGTTGCCATTAGAATCAGAAGTTGTCGACCAACTGAACTTCATAGTGTAAGTTTTATGCGTGGAAGCTCTTGACTCAGACGTCAATTCTTCTACAATCTCGCCGCTATTGTCTTTATTGAATTTCAAAGTCATTTTAACGGACGTCCTGATGTCACCATCATCCGAATCATAGACTTCTTCTAACGTCCAATACCCTACAAGTCCATTTGATGAGATCGGTTCATCATCATCATCATCACCCCCGCAAGACGAAAATACGACAGGGATAAACATCAATGCAAGCAACATTGATAACAATTTGATTTTCTTTGTCATAATTATTTTTCTGAGCAATGTTAATAATCTGATCTTAGTGCTCAATTCATCAGACCAGACCGCTTCCGACTCTCAAGAAGCATACTGAAATTCATATACAAGAGCCTATGTCAGTAGCTCCATACATCCTTGGCAAATCCCCGATTTTCATATATCGAAAGATTTTGATGGATATTTGGAATACGCATTGTCAAATGTTGACATTAATGTATCTAACTTTCTTATATTGGAGGGTGATCGGCAATTAGAGGTTTGTTTCATTAATATCTTCTCAGATCGTATAGGCTCTCCGGATTCCGACTGACTGGTTTATAAAAAAAATAGCGTGAAGGCCTGAATCTGTTGCCCTTCCCACCTGTAGAGGCTCTCGCATTGCCCATTGGAGTAGAAAGAGCAACGCCGAAGCCTCACGCTGTATGATGAAGTACAGCCAACTCATCACTGAGCTGTCAGTAATAATCATACCCGAAAGACATCTACCGTTGCTACATTCTCGACTCCAATAACGAATTTGCGAGATTCCTACAGGTCAAGAATTAGCGTAAGATAAACGCTATATAATATGTCTCAATCCCCGCCCACGCCCACTTCGAGCTTCGGCGAGAGATATTGACCACAAATATAAAAACATTTCTTTATAAATGCAACCCTCATTTTGGATTTTATTAATATTTCGCAATGTAATTCATTGTATCACAATATCGTCATTTCGTCAGCGTTAATGGGTAGTTACACCGTTTTTGGACGTTCCATCGATACATAACGAAAACGGCACGACTTTCCCGCCATCGCAGGCAAAGTCGTGCCGAATCTTTTTCTAAAGGCCGAGGATTATTCAGCGGGCAATTTGCCGGCAAGAACGTTTTCGACCAACTGAGTGAACTGTTCTTCAGTCATTGAACCTACTTGCTTTGCAGTAGAGCCGTCAGGCATTATTATGGAAATCTGAGGTATCGACTGAACGCCAAACTGCTTGGTTATAGTGGGCCATTGGTCGACGTTGACAGATGCAAACGTAACCTTTCCGGCATACTTTTCGGCTACCTTATGGAACACGGGCTTGAACTGCATGCAGGGACCGCACCATGTTGCCCAGAAATCTATCATCAACGGTTTTTCCTTATAATCGGCGAGATTGGTCGAATCGGTAAATTCGGCTACCGCCACTTCAACGGCCGTTGCCGGAACCAATTCTGCGGCCTCTACGGTTTCTTCCGTTTCAGTAGTTTCAGCTGTCTCGGCATTCGACGATGACGACGACGAACATGCCATGAACCAAACTGAAGCGCAGCCCACGGCTGCAATCATTGCTAAACGAGCTATTTTCATAATTTCAAATATTAATGTTGTCTATTTATCATTGTCGTCGACCCACGCCCCCACTATCTTACCTATGTAACGATAATGGAAATCGCCCTCATACCAACGATCGATTATCGATTTGTCGATGAAGGCATCGGGGTTAAATCGGTCGACATAAATTTTTTCGCACTCAATCACAAGCTTGGCGCCCTTGAATGTCAACGAGCCCGAAGGCAACTCAACGGCCTCGAGCCCCGGATAGTGCATCTTGTCGATGTCGCGACCGCTTTTGGTGCCCATTGCGGTGAGCAGCGGCTTCATCGAATCGGGGAAAAACGACATGGTAAACCGATCGTTGCTTTCGATGAACTCGTTGGTATATCGCTGCGGCCTGATCACTACTTCGGCCACATCCATACCCCACATTTCGCCCATCATGCCCCAACTTGCGGTCATGGTGTTAAACCGGTCAATCGATCCTGCCGTCACGAGCATCCAATCCTTCGATATGAGCTTGATTAAATTTTCTTTTATGTCAGTCGGCTTTATTTCTGTCATATACTTGTATGGTTAAATATCCGGCCTGAATGATGCAAAAAAATTATGCGCCGGAACGTCATTGATTACAACGAATATCCCGGCGCAAATGTTTTATTTCAAGCTAAAAAGCCCCATTTATCAGCAAGGAAGTGCTGAATTGGTTTTGTGTACGGCTTCGGCGCTCTTGTGGAACAATTCGAGTTCTTCGGCGTTGAGATCGAATTCAACGATTTTCTCGATACCGTTGCGACCAAGTATGCAGGGAACACCGATGCAAAGGTCTTTTTCGCCATATTCGCCGTCGAGCAATGCCGAGCAAGTGATCATGCGCTTCTGATCATGCAACACGGCAGCTACTACCTGTGCGGCAGCGGCACCCGGAGCAATCCAAGCAGAAGTACCGAGCAACTTTGTCAGCGTAGCGCCACCCACCATAGTGTCGGCGGCCACCTTTGCAAGCTGATCGGCCGGCATAAGAGTCGATGCGGGTATGCCACGATAAGCGGCGTAGCGGGTAAGAGGTATCATGGTAGTGTCGCCGTGACCACCTATTACGATGCCTTCTATTTCGGCAACGGGAGCATTGAGAGCCAAGCTCAAGAAATATTTGAAACGAGCGCTATCCAATGCACCACCCATACCGATCACGCGGTTTTTGGGAAGGCCGTAAGTCTTATGGATAAGATATGTCATGGTATCCATCGGGTTGGCAACGCATACTATTATGGCATTGGGCGAATGCTTGAGAACGTTGTCGGTAACCGACTTTACGATTCCAGCGTTCACGCCTATAAGCTCCTCGCGAGTCATGCCCGGCTTGCGGGGAACGCCCGAAGTGATGACTACGACGTCGCTGTCGGCTGTTTTTTCATAATCGTTCGTAACGCCTACTAGACGAGTGTTGGTGTTGAGTATGTTGGCAGTCTGCATAATGTCCATGGCTTTGCCTTCCGACAAACCTTCCTTAATGTCGATCAACACAACCTCGTCGGCTATACTTTGCGTAACCAATACATTGGCACAAGTGGCACCTACGTTACCGGCGCCCACAACTGTTACTTTTGACATAGTGATTATTGTATTAATGAGTTTATTTCAATAACTTTTGCAAAATTAATGAATAATCCTTAATTCTCTATTTTTTAACCATTTTTAATCTCAATGCCCGCACGTGCACTCATTCGGTGGCATTGACCCACACCGTCATGGCCTTGCCGGGGCCACGGTTACACCATGAGTAGTAGGGCACTAACGTAACGGCATCGGCTCCGCCGCCCATCTTTATCTGTTTCAGGCCCGACAATATGCCCGAACCTATCTCCGATACTTCGGCCGATGTGGCCGCGCTCACCGCAACTGACTTTTCGCGCACCGACGGGCCGTTGTCGATTTCTTCGGCACAATACACGAGCGGACCGCGAGTCACGGCCACCTTTCCCCTGTTTTCGGCCACCTTGTCGATGCATCGCACCACGTTGACAGGCATCGGAAGCACGAGCTCAACATTGTCGCCCTCCTTCCATTTCCGGTCGATTACGGCAAAGCCCTTCTCCATTTTATATTTCACGCGTTTGCCGTTTACGCGAATCTCCACGTTGGCGTCGTTTCGGTTTTCATACGAATACATGCCTCCGGGAACAAACCGATAGGCCGATGTCCAGGTGGGTATGCGAAGATGCAACGAAAAGCGTGACTTCTTTGCCGGATTCAAACGTAGGCTCACGTTGCCGTCAAACGGATATTGCGAGGTCTGCAGCACGTCAACATCGGTTCCGGCCACCGGCACGGTTGTGCGGCTTCCGCCGTATAGCGTCACGAACAGTTTGTCGTCGTCATACGAATACATATAGCCCGGCACCTGAAGTATCAGGCGCGAAATGTTTGGCGGACAGCACGAACATCCAAACCAAGGGGCACGTCCCCCCTGCCCTACATTGAATTTAAACTCACCGTCGGCTTCGAGAGGATTTACGTAGAAGAAGCTGTTGCCGTCGAGTCCTACACCCGCCAGCGCATTGTTATATAGCGACAGCTCGGCAATGTCGAGGAATTTGGCATCGCCGCTGGCCAGATACATGCCGAAATTGAAAAACACATTGGCCACGGCAGCACACGTTTCGTTGTAAGCCGTGAGGTTGGGCAGCTCATAAGGCGCGCCGAAACCCTCCACTCCGGCCACGGCACCGAGGCCTCCGGTTATATGCATTCGCGTCGACACCAAATTCGACCATATGCTGTTGAGCGCATTGTCATAGTCGCCCAGTCGGGTAAGCGCATCCACTTGAGCCATTGCGGTATACAGATAGGCGGCACGGACGGCATGCCCCACGGCCTCGGTCTGCTCCCTTACCGGCAGATGCTGCTGCGCATAAGTAGCCGACATCACTCCCGTGCCGTCGGTGTGGAACGTCACGCCGCGTATGTCGAGAAACTTTTTAGCCATGTCGAGATAAAGCTTGTCGCCCGTAACACGATAAAGCTTGCAGAGAGCAAGCTCTATTTCTTCATGGCCGGGAGCCTGCATCACCGGCTTCCCGTCGTTGTATTTCGGATTTCCACCCTTAAAAAACACTTCGTTCACGTGCTTGGCATTTTTTATGCATACGTCGAGCAGACGCCGCTTGCCGGTGGCCTGATAATAAGCCACGGCAGCTTCGTAGAGATGCCCCACATTATACAATTCATGGCTGTGAAGCACGTAGCTGTATGGCTTGGGGCCCATCTCATCGACGTTCGGATTGCCGCACGTGTGCGATATGTACAGATACCCGTCATCCTCCTGTGCCGCCGCTATCAGTTCGATGGTCTCGTCCATGAACGACTCCAGACGCTCGTTGCGTTCAAGCATCAGCGAATATGCCACGCCTTCCATCACCTTATACATATCGGAACTTATGAAACGGTGCGTTTCGGGCAACTCCGTTGGCTTGCCGGCCCTGAAGGCGGCCGCACGACGGAAACGCTCTACGGCGGGAGCGCATTGCTCTACCGAAAACGGCACGGTGACGCGCAGCTCCGTGGCCATGCGATGCTTCCAGAAACCGTCGGTAAGCGTAACTTCGTTAAACGGCATCGGAGTAATGCCGCCAACGTCATTTGACGCTCCAACCTGCGCTGCCGATGCCGACACGCCGATGGCAAACAACAACTTAGCCAACTTTTTCGCTTTCATACTCATATATGGGTTTCGAGGGGTGGGAGGGGGTTACACGTTAAACAGGTAATGCATTATGTCGCCATCCTGCACCACATAATCTTTTCCTTCTATGCTCATCTTTCCGGCGGCGCGTACGGCAGCCTCGTTGCCAAGCGACACATAGTCGTCATATTTTATCACCTCGGCACGTATGAAGCCTTTTTCGAAATCGGTATGTATTATTCCGGCACACTTGGGGGCCTTGCTGCCACGCATGAAGGTCCATGCCCTCACCTCGTCGGGGCCGGCCGTGAAATATGTCTGAAGGTCGAGCAACGAGTATGCGGCTCTGATGAGTCGCGAAACGCCCGATTCCTCAAGACCTATCGAAGCCAAAAACTCCTGTCGATCCTCATAGGTGTCGAGCTCGGCTATTTCGGCCTCAGTTTGTGCGGCCACCACCAATATCTGCGCATTTTCACTCTTAACAGCTTCACGCACCGCATCGACATATGCGTTTCCGGTAGCTGCCGATGCGTCGTCGACATTGCACACGTAAAGCACCGGCTTATTGGTCAACAGAAACAAGTCATGGGCAAAACGTTGCTCGTCGACGGTTTCAAATTCAACCGAGCGCGCGGGCAGCCCCTGATCGAGAGCTTCCTTATACTTGCACAGCACTTCGTATTGCATCTTGGCCACCTTGTCGCCGCCGGTCTGCGCCTGCTTTTGCGTACGAGCCATTCGGCCCTCAATGGTCTCGAGGTCCTTGATGAGCAATTCGTAGTCTATTATCTCCTTATCGCGCACCGGGTTCACCGATCCGTCAACGTGGGTTATGTTATCGTCATCGAAGCATCGGAGCACGTGTATTATCGCGTCGGTCTCGCGAATGTTTGCAAGAAATTTGTTGCCGAGACCTTCGCCACGGCTTGCGCCCTTCACCAATCCGGCTATGTCGACAATCTCAACCGTAGCGGGAACCACGCTACGCGGCTTGCACATGTCGACGAGTTTCGTAAGTCGGTCGTCGGGAACGGTTATCACGCCCACGTTGGGCTCTATGGTGCAGAACGGAAAGTTGGCTGACTGTGCTTTGGCATTCGACAAGCAATTGAACAAAGTGGACTTTCCGACATTCGGCAATCCCACTATACCACATTGAAGCGACATTATATAATTCTGTTTTAAAAGTTACTTATTAATATTTAACGTACAAATTTAGCTAAAATATACGAATGTGCCAACGCTGGCACTCATTGTTTAATTTTAACCGAATTTTTGCACATCCGATAATTATGCGTAAATTCGCATCTTACTAAGGTGTATGCGTACTTTTGGCCTTAAACGTTAAATGTAAACATACTCTAAACCAATTACAATCACATGGACACGTTTAAAACAACATCGACACGATTTTGTGCCATTGCACTGTTACTGCCGGGCCTCCTATCGGGCCATGCACGGGCCAACGACGGTGACATAAAGTAATCGACTCTGCCGCCGGCCAAAATAATATGGATTTCAGATTCAACCGGCACCAACATACGAAACATCGAGACGCTGCTGAATCCGTTTTCGGGGCAAGTAAGCGTAAACGATGCCGCGAAGTCGGCAATGCTGATATCGACCAACGGACACAAGCCCTCCATATTGATAGATTTCGGAAAGGAGATATACGGCTCGCTGAAGCTCTATTCGGGCATGCATCGCAACCAGAAACCGAAGCACGTGAGGATATGCCTCGGAGAGTCGGTGACCGAAGCCATGAGCAATACCGACATTCCCGGAAACGTACAGAATCCGACCAACGAGCATTCGCTGCGCGACTTCGAGGCCGCCATTCCTTGGCTCGGCAGCGCCGAATGCGGCAAATCGGGATTCCGATTCGCGCGAATCGATTTCATCGACGCTAACGACACTTTGCCGCTGCGATACGTCGAAGCGCGGTCGTTTATCCGCGACATACCCGACGTGGGCAGCTTCGAATGCTCCGACAAGCGTCTCAACGACATATGGAACACCGGCGCATACACCGTAAAGCTTTGTATGCAAGATTATGTGTGGGATGGAATAAAGCGCGACCGACTCGTGTGGCTCGGCGATATGCACCCCGAAGTGATGACGGCCGGAACCGTATGGGGCGAACTCGACGTAGTGAAACGGTCGCTCGACTTTGCAAAAGACGACACTCCGCTGCCCGGATGGATAAACGGAATGAGCGCATATTCGCTTTGGTGGCTCATAATACAGCGCGATATGTACATGCACACCGGCAACAAGAGCTATCTGTCAGAACAGGTGCCTTACGTGAAAGGATTGGTCGACATGCTGTCGACCAAAATATCGGACGACGGGGTGGAACAGCTCGACGGACACAGATTTCTCGACTGGCCGTCGTCGGAAAACGCCGAAGCCATACACAGCGGACTGCAATCGCTTACCATTATGGCCTTGAACGCTGCCGCCGACATTGGTCGCTGGACGTCGGACAAGGAACTGACCGCCAATGCCGAAAAGCAATTGGCCAAGATGAAATCGGTCAACCTGCCGCACAACGGCAACAAGCAGGCCGCCGCCCTGTCGATAATATCGGGACAGAGCAAATCGCCCGAAGCGGATGCCAAAGCGCTGCTCGATGGCGGAGCCAACGGATTTTCCACTTTTTACGGTTATTACATGCTCGAAGCGCTCGCCCGCACAGGCCAAGTGAGCGAGGCGCTCGACATCATATCCGACTTCTGGGGCTCGATGCTCCGTCTCGGAGCCACGACCTTCTGGGAGGACTTTGATTATGCCAATGCCGACAAGGCATCGCCCATCGACACGTTTACGCCGGCAGGCAAATACGACATACACGCCGACGGAGGCAAATATTGCTACGTGGGGTTGCGCCTGAGCCTTTGTCACGGTTGGGCATCGGGACCGACTCCGTGGCTCACCGCCAACGTGCTTGGCATACGCCCGATGGAGCCGGGATGCGCCACGATAGAGATAGCCCCCGACCTCGGCAACCTGAAGTGGGCCAAGGGCTCATTCCCCACGCCTAAAGGCCCGGTGACGGTCAGCGTGACACGCGGCTCGGACGGCAAGGCGAAAGCCAAGGTCGTTGCGCCCAAGGGCATAAAGATAATAAATCGCGCCAAATAGAGAACAAGATAAGTCATGACACTACAAACCACGTTACGAATGGCGTTGGCAGCCATAGCTCTCGGAATTGCATTTGCATCGAATGCATTGACATATGCCACTACTACCGACATACCATACTATACCGGAAACGACGAGTATGCTTCCGAACGGTGCAAGCTCGACATATATTATCCCGAAAACGCATCGCCCGACTGCCCGGTGGTAGTATGGTTTCACGGAGGAGGTCTGACGGGCGGTGGCAAGTTCATCCCCTCCGAGCTTAAGGATTGCGGACTTGTGGTAATTGCGCCCAACTATCGGTTGCTGCCGAAAGCGTCGCTCGACGATTGCATTGACGACGCCGCGCGAGCAGTGGCGTGGGCCTTCGAGCACGCCGCCCAATATGGCGGATCGCCCGAAAAGGTGTTCGTGGCCGGACATTCGGCCGGAGGCTATCTGACGAGCATGGTAGGGTTACAGCGAAAATGGCTACGCAAATACGACATCGAAGCCGATTCGATAGCCGGACTGTTTCCGTACAGCGGACAAGCCATAACGCACTTCGCCCAACGACAACTCAACGGCGTGTCGGAGCTGCAACCCATGATTGACGAGTACGCTCCGCTGTTTCACGTGCGAAAGGATGCGCCTCCCTACATCATAATAACCGGCGACCGCAACGATGAGCTTTACGGACGCTATGAAGAAAATGCATATATGTGGCGAATGATGAAACTGGTGGGCCACCCCGAAACGGAGATATACGAACTCGACGGCTACAACCACGGCGATATGGCCGCACCGGCGCATCACATACTGAAACGGCGCATACCCGACATATTGAAAAAACATAACAACCAATCAAAACAAAGCCAATAATCACATGACAATGCGTATACTTACTTTTACTTTGTGGCTGACGATAGCCATGGGCCTTTCGGTTTCGGCCGGCGATGAAACGAAACCGACTTATCTCGACGAATCGAAACCATTGGACGAGCGCGTCGACGACGCTTTGTCGCGCCTGACGCTCGAAGAAAAGATAGGACTGCTGCACGCTCAATCAAAATTCAGCTCACGAGGAGTACAGCGCCTTGGCATACCGGAGCTTTGGGCCACGGACGGCCCGCACGGAGTGCGCCCCGAAGTGCTTTGGGATGAGTGGAACCAGGCCGGTTGGACCAACGACTCGTGCGTGGCATTCCCGGCACTGACATGCCTTGCCGCCACGTGGAATCCGGAAATGGCGGCCCTCTACGGCAAGTCGATAGGCGAAGAAGCGCGCTATCGCGAGAAAGACATATTGCTCGGCCCGGGCGTAAACATTTATCGCACGCCGCTCAACGGCCGCAACTTCGAATATATGGGCGAAGACCCCTATTTGTCGGCCACCATGGTGGTGCCTTACATAAAAGGCGTACAGAGCAACGGAGTGGCTACGTGCGTCAAGCATTACGCGCTCAACAATCAGGAACTTAACCGCCATACCACCAACGCCATCGTCGACGACCGCACGCTATACGAAATATACCTGCCGGCGTTCAAGGCGGCAGTGACCGAAGGGGGCACATGGAGCATAATGGGCTCATACAATCTCTACAAGGATCAGCACGCCTGCCACAATCAGTATCTGCTTAATGACATCCTGAAAAACGAATGGGGTTTCGACGGTGTTGTGGTGAGCGACTGGGGCGGAGCGCACGATACCCGTCAGTCAATAACCAACGGCCTCGACCTCGAATTCGGATCGTGGACCAACGGACTTACCGAAGGCCGTAAAAATGCATACGACAGCTATTATCTTGCCGTACCATACATCAAGCTGATAGAATCGGGCGAGGTGTCGACGACCGAACTCGACGACAAGGTGCGCCGGGTGCTCAAGCTGATATTCCGCACCGCAATGAAGCGCGACAAACCGTTTGGAAGCCTGTGCAGCGAGAGTCACTACGAGGCAGCGCGAAAAATAGGCAACGACGGAATAGTTTTGCTGCGAAACGAAAATGACGTACTGCCGATAAACCTCGACAATGGCAAAAAAAACATACTCGTGGTTGGCGAAAATGCCATAAAAATGATGACAGTGGGTGGCGGTAGCTCGTCACTCAAAGTGCAACACGAAATTTCGCCGCTCGACGGCATACGCGCATTTGCCGGAAACAAGGCCGACGTGAATTTCGCGCGCGGATACGTCGGCGACATTAGCGGCAACTTCGACGGCGTTACGTCGGGGCAAAACCTCGCCGACGACCGCTCGGCCGACGAACTAATATCGGAAGCCGTGGAGAAAGCAAAGAAAGCCGACTACGTGATATTCGTGGGCGGATTGAACAAGAGTGCCCATCAGGATTGCGAGGACTCCGACCGTGCCGGACTCGAGCTGCCATACGCGCAGGATGCCGTAATCGAAGCGTTGGCCAAGGCCAACAAAAACCTTATAGTGGTAAACGTGAGCGGCAACGCCGTGGCCATGCCGTGGGTTAAAGAGGTGCCGGCAATACTTCAAGCCTGGTATCTCGGCTCGGAAGCCGGAAATTCGATAGCCGACGTAGTGTTCGGAGCAACCAACCCGTCGGGCAAGCTGCCATTCACATTCCCAATGCGCCTTCAGGACGTAGGGGCTCATTCGGCAGGCGAATATCCCGGCACGAAGCGCAACGATGCCGACATATGGGATGAACATTACAACGAGGGCATACTCGTAGGTTACAGATGGTTCGACAAAAAAGGCGTGAAGCCGCTGTTTGCCTTCGGACACGGATTGAGCTACACGAAATTCGACTATGGCAAACTAACCGCCGACCGAAAATCGATGACGGCCGACGAAACCATTACGTTTACCATACCGGTAACAAATTCGGGCAGCAAAGCGGGCGCCGAGGTGGTGCAATTATACATCAGCGACCCCAAATGCTCGGTAATGCGTCCTGAGAAAGAGCTGAAAGGATTTGCAAAGGTTTATCTCCAGCCGGGCGAAACAAAAAACGTAACGTTCACAATCGACAAAGACGCATTGAGCTACTTCGATGCCGAGAGCCACAAATGGGTGGCCGAACCGGGACAGTTCAAGGCCCATGCGGCAGCTGCAAGCGACAATGTGAAATCAACCGCCACGTTCGAACTTAAATAACACTACACCATGAGCGTAAACAGAGTGATATTGGTAGGCAATGTCGGACGCGATCCGTCGATACGATACGTAGGGTCATGCCAGCTTGCGGAGTTTTCGTTGGCCACCACCGAACGCGCATACACCAACGCCGCAGGAGTGTCGGTGCCCGAGCGCACCGAATGGCACAACATAGTGATGCGCGACAAGGCGGCCGAATTTGCCGAAAAATACATTCGCAAAGGCTCCAAGCTCTACATCGAAGGAAAGTTGCGCACCCGAGTATGGGTCGACCGTAACGCGCTAAAGCACAACATTACCGAAATATACGTCGAGACATTCGACGTACTGGGCCGTCAGCCCTGACAATTACCGATCAATCAATATAAATCATAATAACGATGAAAAAAGTAACAGACAGCGATCTCAACCCCGAGATCTACGAAAATGCCGACCCGGCCGCGCTGCCCGACAATGCGTTCAGACAGCTTGCCGACGATGAGCATTACCGACCGGTGATGCATCCGGCACGCGATTATCGCGAAGTGACCCCTTATTCCATCGGCGTAGGCCTTCTGCTTGCCGTAGTGTTCAGCGCAGCAGCCGCCTATCTCGGACTCAGAGTAGGACAGGTATTCGAGGCCGCCATTCCCATCGCCATAATAGCGGTAGGACTGTCGAGCGCGCTGAAGAAAGACAACCCATTGGGCCAAAACGTAATAATACAATCGGTAGGAGCCTGCTCGGGCGTGATAGTGGCCGGTGCCATATTCACCCTCCCCGCTCTGTACATACTTCAGGCAAAATATCCCGACATCACGGTCAACTTCCTGGAGATATTCCTTAGCTCACTCTTTGGCGGAGTTCTCGGCATTCTGTTCTTCATACCTTTCCGAAAATATTTCGTCAAGGATATGCACGGCAAATATCCTTTCCCCGAAGCTACGGCCACCACGCAAGTGCTCGTAAGCGCTCAATCGAAAGATGACTCCAACGGCGGACAAGCCAAGACGCTCGTAATAGCGTCGCTCATAGGCGGCATATACGACTACGTGGTAGCCACGTTCGGCTTATGGGCCGAAAACGTGACCACGGCGGCCACTACGTGGGGAACGGCCCTTGCCGAAAAGACAAAGATAATAGTAAGCTGCAACACCGGCGCCGCGCTTCTCGGCCTCGGCTACATTGTGGGATTGAAATATGCATTCGTGATATTTGCCGGATCGGCATTCGTATGGTGGGTCATAATACCGCTCCTGGGCACATATGGAGCCGCCGAATTCACCACGATGGATCCCACCAACATATTTTCGGAATACGCTCGCCTGATAGGCATCGGCGGCATTGCAATGGCCGGCATAATCGGAATCATAAAGTCATGGGGCATAATAGTACAGGCCGCTGGACTTGCCGGGCGCGAATTCAAGGGTGGTGCCGCAAAGACATCCACCATACGCTGGCAACGCGACATTTCAATGAAACACATAATGTTTTTCATTGTAATAGCGTTGGTGGCCGTGCTCGTATTCTTCTGGTGCGGAGTATTGCACAACTTCTGGCAGGCGCTCGTGGCATGGATAGTGGTTACGGTAATAGCCTTCCTGTTCACCACCGTTGCGGCAAATGCCATAGCCATCGTAGGCACCAACCCCGTATCGGGAATGACGCTCATGACGCTCATCATAGCATCGGCCATATTCGTGGCAGCCGGCATAAGCGGCACTTCGGGCATCGTGGCATCGATGATAATAGGTGGCGTAGTATGTACCGCCCTCTCAATGGCAGGCGGATTCGTAACCGACCTGAAGATAGGTTACTGGCTCGGCTCTACGCCTAAAAAGCAGGAAAGCTGGAAATTCCTCGGCACATTGGTATCGGCTGCAACTGTCGGCGGCGTGATACTTCTGCTCAACAACGTGTACGGTTTCACCGGCGATAATGCGCTCGTGGCCCCGCAGGCCAACGCCATGGCCAAGGTGATAGAACCGATAATGATGGGCGGCGAAACTCCGTGGATTCTGTATATGACAGGAGCCATACTCGCACTGCTCCTCAACTGGCTCGGAGTGCCGGCACTTGCATTCTGTCTTGGAATGTTCATTCCGTTGCAGCTCAACACCCCGATGCTCATCGGTGGCTTGGTAGCCTGGTTCGTAAGCTCACGC
This sequence comes from Muribaculaceae bacterium, assembly GCA_017621225.1. Taxonomy (GTDB): domain Bacteria; phylum Bacteroidota; class Bacteroidia; order Bacteroidales; family Muribaculaceae; genus Paramuribaculum. The sequence continues at coordinate 25,179 of JAGATN010000022.1, forward strand.
TCGACCGACAAAGAGGTCAACGACCGTCGCCGCGACCGTGGAACGCTCATTTCATCCGGCCTCATAGCCGGCGGCGCACTGTTTGGCGTATTTGCCGCCCTCACGCGATTTGCCGGATTTGAATACAATCCCGGGATGGATACCGCGCTCAATCAAGGTCTCGGCGTTGCGATATACGCAGCTTTGATATGCTACCTCATATGGGACAGCCTTCGAGCACGCAAAGCATAAAATCGCCCGACAACCGGAAGCTGCTCCGTAGCATTCTGGCCCTGTCGATACCCTCGATCGTCACGAACGTAACTACCCCTCTGCTGGGTATTGCCGACGTGACGATCGCGGGGCATATGGGCAGTGCCGTATTCATCGCGGCCATAGCCGTAGGGGGAAGCATGTTCAACATGCTTTACTGGCTGTTCGGATTTCTGCGCATGGGGTCGAGCGGAATGACGGCCCAATGCTTCGGTGCCGGCAACCGCAAGGAAGCATCGGCAGTGCTGTATCGGGCACTGACCATAGCAATGGCCATCGGACTGGCCATGATACTCCTGCGCCATCCCATCGGCAATGCCATACTCGACATAATGGACACCGATGCCGACACGCGCGGATACGCCGAATCATATTATGGCATATGCATCTGGGGAGCGCCCGCCGTACTTGGCACCTTTGCCCTCACGGGATGGTTTCTGGGCATGCAGAACAGCCGCGCGCCAATGTGGGTGTCGATATTCATGGATGTGTTTAACGTAGCTCTGAGCCTGACGCTCGTCTACGCCTTTCATCTCGGTATGGAAGGCATCGCCACCGGCACTCTGTGCGCGCAATGGGCCGGCTTCATACTCGGAGCCGCAATATGCCTGACACGCTACGGACTGCAGCGGATAGCCCTGCGCGAATTGATCAGATGGCAATCGATGAAACGCTTTTTCTCGATCAACGTCGACATTTTTCTACGCACCATATGCCTTGTATGCGTAACGATGTGGTTCACGCGCGTAGGTGCAATGCAGGGAGCCGTGATGCTTGCCGTAAACGCGCTGCTTATGCAGCTGTTCACGCTATTCTCATTCTTCATGGACGGATTTGCATTCTCGGGCGAGGCCCTATGCGGCCGCTTCATAGGCGAGGGCAATGCAGCCTCGCTGCGCGCCACCATAAAAATGCTGCTGAAATGCGGCGCGGCGATAGCCTTGCTGTTCACGGCCATATACGTAACATCGGGAACCGAATTCATACGCTTGCTGAGCGACGACGATGCCGTAGTGACCAAATCGGCCGAATACTTCTGGTGGGCCGTAGCCATACCCATTGCCGGATTCACCGCGTTTACGTGGGATGGCGTGTTCATAGGCACCACCGACACCCGATCGATGCTGATATCCATGGCAATGGCCACAACGGTGTTTTTTGCCATCTATTCAGCCTTATTCGACATTATGGGCAATCACGGCCTGTGGTTGGCCTTCATAGGCTACCTGTTCACCCGAGGCGCGGCGCTGTCGGTGATAGGCCGAAAGTATTTCAGGGCCGACTATTTATCCGATTCGCCGTATTCGGCCAAATAAGCCTCACAAGCTTCGCACAATTCATCGTACCACTCCTTGCCAAACCGCTCAATCAGCGGTTCGCGCATGAATTGGTAAAGCCTCAGCCCCAACTTGCGCCCCAACGTTTCGGCGCAACGGCATATTTTCCATCTATGATAGTTCACAGCCGTAAACGTAGGATACTCGGTAAGGCGCAGCGGATACAGAAAACATGACATTGGCTTGCGGAAATCCACGCGCCCCTCACGAAATGCCTTCTCGACGGCACACAGACACTTGCCGCCCGGCGCATAGCAGGTGAACACGCAATTTCTACCATCGACGATCGACGTCACCAGATCGCCCTCCTCGTCGACATAGCCCACTCCGTTAGCCTCGATTTCTTCGCGCGCCTGCGGCATGAGCTCGTCAGATATTTCAGGCAACAGGCTTTTCAGCTTTTCATATTCGTCGCGAGTGATGGGAGCGCCCGCATCGCCTTCGATGCAACATTCGCCAAGGCAAGCATCGAGATCGCAACAAAAAAAACGTTCGGCAAGGTCAAGTGACACCAATGCATTTTGAATCTGAAGCATATAAGTTTCCTCCGTTTCCATTAATCAGTCCATTGTGGATAAATCATTGTAGCACCCATAAGTCGGTCGTACCGGCCTCCGGGCTCCCTATAAAACACTTTTACAAGATACTCATTCTGCGTGGGGTAAAAATTCCCCTCTACCACCGACGGCGATGCGCTTCCACTTCCGCGCCGCACAAGATACGCATAATTATATGAGCCCTGCTTCAGCAGCAGCGACTTCTCGTATCGTCCGGTAGCGCCGTCGTAATGCATTTTGGACGTGTCGTCGAGTCGACGGCACGTCATATCGCCATCGAGGTATATGTCAACGCCATATTGCCGAGGCATTTCGAGCGAAAAATGCGTCATGACATATTCAGCCTCAGTATCGTCGTTACGCAAATCGGCCCCACGCACCACGTAGCGGCCTCGCTGCGTTTCGTCGTACCGGTATTCTTCGCGGGGATAATCTGTAGCAACCGTTGCATGGTATTGCGTATGGTCATGGTCGATGTCGTCCAGCCCCATTCCAGGATAAGTAAGCGACACCGTCTCGAATCGCCTGTATTCGTTGCCGGCCTCGAATATGAGCCGTGGCAAGTGCTCGTAACGCAACACAGTGGCCGAGCGCGAAAGCGGCTTGGCGATCACCGTCTCATTGTCATATCGTCCGTTCTGCCCCACCACGAGCGTCACGCTCTCAAACCGATCGGCCATGTCGCGATTGCGCGTGTCCACCTCTATCGAAAGCTGCTGATGGGCATCCATATGGTCGATGTCGGTTTTGGGCGACACGCTCCCCTGCACCGCCACGGCGGCCTCGCTGACCGAAAAGCGCACCTGAACCAACACGGAGTCTACGTCGGCTTCGTCATACACCCTCAGCAGATAGTTGCCCGAAGCCTTCAATCGAATCTCGTCGTTGGGCAGCGTCAGTGAGTAATGCACGTAATGCGTCAACGTGGCCTTAGAATATTCATATTCCGTAATCGGCACCTCATTGAACCCGTCGACAAACTCCGAGTCAAGCAATCCGTCGGCACGCCACATGGCATCGCAATGCACCAACGAATAGCGCAGATAGCGATGCTCATCGGCCAATTCGTCGAAACTCACATGCAGCTTGTCGTCGCCGTCGAGGGTTATGACGGCCGGCGACATCAGATTGTCGTCAACGCGCACCTGAAGCGTGTGAAATCCGGGTGCCGACACCCCATGCCGGGTATCGTCGGCTCCTCGCAGACAGGGAGCGCACAATGCGCCGCACACCCACACTGCCACCAATGCCTCGACAAAGCGATTCAATTATCCAACGATTTATGCAATATTCTTATGGCATCCTCTATCAGTTCCGGGCAAGGACGCTTTCGGGCCTTCAGCTCCCTGCACACCATTGAGCCGTTGCGACCTGTGAACTCGCCACACAGAGTGCGCACGCGCGAATAAGTGGCAGGCTTATCGGCCGGTGCGCCAAACGATTCATATCCGGCAAGCATCGACATCACTGATGCCGCGCCGCATATTTCGCCCTGACCGGCCACTCCACCACCGAGGGCTGCCGATATGCGCGCCGACATATCGGCCGAAAGGCCGTGCAGGTCATCAAACGCCATCATCACACACTGTGCGCAGTTATAACCTTCCTTGCGCAACGCCAACGCCTTTTCCACGCGTTGGTCGGCCGTCAACGGGCCTTTATTATCGTTTACCATATTATAGGTTCCTTTCCTTGCTGTTTTAAATAATCATTAGCCCGCGAAAAATGGTGATTACCAAAAAATCCGCGCGACGCACTCAGCGGCGACGGATGCGGCGACGTAAGCACCAAATGCTTCGAGCGGTCAATCACGGCACCCTTCTTGGCCGCATAGGCGCCCCAGAGTATGAACACCAGCCCTTGACGGTCGGCCGACAGACGCGCTATCACCTCGTCGGTAAACTCCTCCCATCCACGGCCTTGGTGCGAACCGGCCTTGTGGGCTTCGACGGTAAGCGTGGCGTTGAGCAGCAACACCCCCTGACGCGCCCAGCGGCTCAAATCGCCGTCGAACGGAATCGGAGCTCCCGTATCGTCATGTATTTCCTTGAATATGTTGACGAGCGATCGCGGAACGGCAACGCCGGGGTTGACCGAAAAGCACAATCCGTTGGCCTGGCCGTAGTCATGGTACGGGTCTTGCCCGAGTATGACCACTTTAACCGCCTCGAACGGACATGCATCGAAAGCGGCAAATATGCTCTTTGCCGGAGGAAATATCGTTTTAGTGCGATATTCGGCCCTTACGAAGTCAGTAAGCTTCACGAAATAATCCTTATTCCACTCGGCCGACAGTTGCGATTTCCAAGACGGCTCTATTTTTACATCCATAAGCTTCCAATCAATTATATTATGCAAATTTAATACAAAAAATGGGATACGGAAAAATGTGGCAGAAGTGTCTTAAGATTGAATCTGTAAAAATCGCCATTTCACAATACGTTTTTTACGTAAAATTCGCCAATTAAAAATACTCTCTTTTCGTAACTTCTCTTTGCAAAACTACAAAAACTTTACTACATTTGCACACGAATTGTGCCTGCATAAAGCCATAATATGACGTTGCAAGCATCAGTTCGCAACACAGCGAGTGCCCGTAGTTCAATGGATAGAATAGCGGATTCCGGTTCCGCCGATTAGGGTTCGACTCCCTACGGGCATACAAAAATCAAAAGATCACAGCCGCATTGACGCAAAACGGTTGTGATTTTTCATACGGCAACACCTTGAGTATCAGCGTCTATATCCGTTCTCGAAACGTACTTTTCAAAAATAAATGCAGCAGTGTCCTAAAATTTAGGACAGCCCATAGATAATAGTCCAAATTGAAATGGCAATCACATTTCCAAAATGTTAAACCGCTGTTTTTTTTTTGTTTTTATAATATTTTTAGCTACATTTACGGCAATTAAAATTTACCATTATGAAAACTATAACTACTTACTTATTAATCACCATCGCTTTGTGCTGTTCTTTTAATGCAAATGCACAATTAATAATAAATCCGGTTTCACCGAATAACTCATACGTATATACCTATACAACTTGGGATATTAACAGCCATACTCTTAATATTGTAACATATTCTAAATACATCAAAATAACGATTAGAAACCTAACCCAATATCCTGAATCATCACCAGACAAGCCCGTATCAGAACAGACCGCAGATGGAAAGATTTTTGACTTAAATAATAGCAGCTCATTCAAGTTAAAAAAAGATGAAGTACGCGTATTAAATTTTTATACAAACGAGTCAACCCCTGCACCATATACATTTACAGTAACCACTGAGTTGAATACGCCGGGAAGTACAATAGGCGTAACATTTGAAGACCCAAATCCAACAGTCAATCCTTAAAAAATAAGCATGGCAATATCTACCTTGAAAAACAAACCATCACGTATGGCGGCCTGCATATTGGCTGCCTTATGGAGCATTGTGGCTTCGGCCAATGCATATGCCCAACAGCCACAACCCAAGACAGTGGAGGAAATGATGGCCATGTTCATTGGCCTAAGCGGCGAAGTGTACGATGCCGAAACGAACCAGCCCGCCACCGGTGCAACAGTGCTGCTGTGCGACTCGACAGGCACCGTGATATCGAAAGTCGTGGCAGGCCAAACGTCGATGGATATTGCAAAAATGAAAAAGAGAGCCGCCGCCGAAGGCCAATCTGACGGACAAGGCAATTTAGTAAAATTAGATGGCGGCTATGGCTTCAACATACCCCGAAAAGAGGCCACCTACATAATAAAGGCCACCAAAGGCGAAAAATATGACACCGCATATGCATTGGTGTCGATAAAACATTTGGGCAAACGCGAACGAGGGCGCAAAGTGCCACGCATAAACATATACCGCAAAGCGCGTAAGCTCGATGAGGTTACGGTGACATCGAAAGTAAAGTTTTTTTATCGCGGCGACACATTGGTATATAACGCCGATGCATTCAACCTGCCCGACGGATCGATGCTCGAGGACCTCATAAAGGCTGTCGGAGCCGAAATAAACAGCAATGGAATAATAACCCACAACGGACGAGTGGTGGAAGAATTGCTGCTAAACGGAAAGCAATTTTTCAATCGCCACAAACAACTCGTGCTCGAATCGCTTGGCAGCTACACCGTCGATCAGTTGAAATTTTACGATAAGGCCGGCGAAGCAAGCCAACTGGCAGGCCGAAAAATATCGGGCGACACAAGATATGCCCTCGACGTGAAACTCAAAAAAGAATATTCGGTGGGAACCATATTCAACATCGAAGCAGGCATAGGATCTGACAAACGCTACATAGGGCGATTGTTTGCAATGACATTCACCGACCGCGCACGCTTTACACTGATAGGCAACTTAAACAATCTGAACAATTCGAGCCGTCCGGGCGAAAGCGACATATTCAACGCTCCATCGATAGGCAACGGCGTAAGGCACAACAAAATGGGAGGCTTTGATTACAGAATAGAGCAAACGGGCAAACCCTGGACGCTCGAAGGCGAAACCACATGCAGCCATTACGACTCCAACAATCGGTCTGAAACACGAGCCCTATCGTTCATGCCTCAAGGCAACACCTTCAGGCAGTCATATTCGTCGAGCGACTCGAAGCAACTCGACATCAGCTCGTCGCATACGCTAATGGTGCGCAATAACTCGACAACCACCAAAATATCGCCAAATTTCTCGTTTAAACGGTACAATTACCATGGAGCCACCGATGCCGCCACATTCGACAGAGAGTTGACCGACGGCGTAAGTCGCGACGACATACTCAATCTGCTCGACGGCCGTCCGGGAAACCTGCGTGAAGCCCTGATAAACCGTGCGCTCACAAGATATTCGGGCAACAATAGAGAATCGACGTTGGGAGGCGACGTGCAAGTGATGTTTAAAGTGCCTAAAACACCCGACATCATCACATTGACAACCGACATGACCTATCATAACATGTCGAGCGACGACTACGACGACTACAACATAGCATATGGCGACAACCAACCCTCCACCCACCGCCTGCAACATAGCCGAACCAAGCCGAGCCACGACCTGAGATACAGCGCCCGGTTGCAATATTCGCCCTTCATATACAGAGGCAACGCACCGCTAAACCTCGTCATGTCATACACCTACCGCCACGAACAAAAGCACGAGGCCACCGAGCTGGCGCTGCTGCGCGAACGCTCCGAGCGCGAGATGATTTATGGAGCGATAGCTTACGGCGAACCCGAATATGACATATCGATAGACCCGGAAAACACCCATACCACCAAAACCCGTAATGACACTCATATGCTAAACGTGGCGTATACACACTCATTCGCGCCGGGAGCATCAATATCGAGCGGAGTGACGGTGGGCATAAACGACGAAAGCCTGCACTTTGCACGCGAGGCACTCGACACCACCGTAACACGAACCAATTTCATTTTCACCCCCAATGTCAGGGCATCGTATCGAAACACGGTTTTCACTTACGAATACCGTAAGCAATTTGCGCCACTGATGTCGTATGTCGACACCCGAAACACCTCCGACCCCCTGAGCATAACCATATCGAACCCGCAACTACGCAATGCGTCGACACATTCGATGCGTTTGATGCTGCCTCCCATAAACATACGCAAGGGCAACACCGTAATGTTGCACCAATTTGCCATAACCTCCGACATACGACCCGATGCCATAGTAAACGGCTATTCGTTCGACCAATCGACCGGCATAAGGTATTACAAACGATTCAACGTCGACGGCACATGGAACCTCGGGCCTTCATACGAAATGAAAATGCTATTTGGCCACACGCACCAATTCGAATTGAAAAACAGCACCAACTATACGTATGGGCACGACGTTGACATGGTGGGATTTGAAGGCGATGCCATTCAAAAAAGCATAATCAACAATAACTACCTTCGCGAAAATCTGTCGCTCTCCATGTCGATGGGCCAACAAAGCATTACGGCAAAAGCAGCCGCCACCATGCGACACGCCTCAAGCCGCCGCGACAACTTCAAAAACCTGACTATGGCCGACGTCAACTACGGGCTTACCGGCTCGTTCAAACTGCCATTCGGACTAAGCGCATCGACCGACATAACCCTCTATTCGCGCTATGGATACGGCAACAAGGAGCTCAACACCACCGACCTGGTATGGAACGCCCGCCTGAGCCGCACATTCATCAAGGGCAAGCTGCTGGTAATGATCGACGGATTCGACATACTCCATCAACTCAGCAACGTGCATTGCAACATAAACGCCCAAGGACGATCGGAATATTACACAAACGTGCTGCCAAGCTACGTGATGCTCCATGCACAGCTACGCCTGAATCATCAGCCGCGAAAGCTGAAGACCATCGCCAATCCGTAGGCTCAAGCCGCCGACCAAACGCAACCCGCCTTCGAGACGTTCCTTTTTTCGCTATTACCCAATCCGACTGAAGTGATTATCTTTGTGTTTATAAAAGACTAAACCCGATAGCTTGACGAGTCAGGGGCTACCGGGAATCAACACTACAAAAATAGTGTTTCCTTTTGATTAAAACAAATTCTGGCACATAAAAGATCATAAAGCAAGTGAAATTCGCCGATTTTCAGAACATATTATCCCCGGAAAGGCTTAACAGATACGTTACGACCTGTGGCAACGACACACGGAAAGCCATGTCACTTTATCGTATGAACCTTAATCTATCGCAGGAAGTTTTTACTCTACTAAGTTGTTTCGAGGTGGCTTTGAGAAATGCGATAGATCGGGAACTGACGGCTCGCTTAGGGTCAGATTGGCTGCGTGATTCAGTATTTAGCGGCGGCATATTCGACATTCCGGGTTGTCGGGACAGCGCAAGAATCATTACAAAGTCATACAACAGATTGCTACGAGACGGAAAATACACCCACCACAAACTCCTTGCTGAAATGGAGTTCGGAGTGTGGAAGTACATGTTTGCCAATCCACAATATAGTGCGACAGGTCAAATACTGCTAAAAATATTTCCGAACAAACCTCGTTCATCTGCAGCCATTCAATATAACAACACTTTTATGTTCAATGAGCTTGACGGAATCAACATTCTGCGCAACCGCATAGCCCACCATGAGCCAATCTGTTTCGCCCGCCGTCAGCCACGCATCAGCACTATTTTTATATCCTCAATGCGTATCAAACACTTCACAAGCTATTTATGTGGATGTGGATAGACAGCCATTCCTTACTATATGGTCTTGACCACGTGCAACAGGTATGTAATCGGATAAATGCGATGTAACCGGCTGCATTTAAGCGAACATACGGGGCCATTTCACACATAAACGACTCCTCGACACCCAAAGTCGTGTCATTCTCAAACCGGAGCGCAAAAATGATTTGCATAATTCGAAAAAAAACAGTAACTTCGCGGCGTTTTTCAACAAACATTACATTAATATAATCATTTACAAAAACATGAAGTACGAAACCGTTTTCATTTTAACTCCCGTTTTGTCTGACGCCCAGATGAAGGAAGCGGTAGAAAAGTTCACTTCGATGCTCACCGAAAATGGTGCCACCATCGTGAACGAAGAAAATTGGGGCTTGCGCAAGCTTGCTTACCCGATCGAAAAGAAATCGACCGGATTCTACAACCTCATCGAATTCGAAGGCGCACCGACACTCGTAAAGAAGCTCGAAACCGCTTATCGCCGTGACGAACGCGTGATTCGCTTCCTTACATTCCGTCTCGACAAATATGCCGCAGAATACGCCGAAAAGCGTCGCAGCATCAAAAGCGGTAAGGCAGCTGCCGCTCCCAAAGAAGCTGAAGTAACTGAAACCGTAGAAGCAAAGGAGGACTAAGCCATGGCACAATCTCAATCAGAAATCCGTTACTTGACACCCCTGTCGGTTGACGTGAAGAAGAAAAAATACTGCCGTTTCAAAAGAAGTGGCATCAAATACATCGACTACAAAGATCCCGAATTCCTCAAGAAGTTCCTCAACGAGCAAGGTAAGATTCTTCCTCGCCGCATCACCGGCACTTCGCTGAAATTCCAGCGTCGTGTGGCACAAGCAGTGAAACGTGCACGTCATCTCGCACTTCTGCCCTACGTTACCGACTTGATGAAATAAAACTCTTAAAAGCAAAGGAATTATGAAGATAATATTGAAGGAAGACATTTCCAACCTCGGATATAAGGACGATGTGGTTGACGTAAAAGACGGCTATGGCCGCAACTACCTCATTCCCACCGGCAAGGCCGTAATCGCTTCACCTTCGGCTCTTAAGGTTCTCGCCGAAAACCAGCGTCAGCGCGCCCACAAGCTCGCCAAAATCAAAGCCGATGCCGAAGCTACCGCAGCTGCTTTGCAGGGCGTTACGCTCACCATTGGTGCCAAGACAAGCTCTACCGGCACTATATTCGGTTCGGTAAACAACATACAGATCGCCGAAGCGCTTGAGAAGCTCGGTCACAACATCGACCGCAAGACCATCATCCTCAAGGACTCTGTAAAGGAAGTAGGCGACTACGTTGCCACCATAAAGCTACATAAGGAAGTCTCGGTTGAAATTCCTTTCACCGTAGTTTCTGAATAAGATCAACATCCGATCGACATAACGCCTGCCCGGTGCATTCGCATCGGGCAGACTTTTTTTATATCCCGACGTCAAAGCATTCGCAAAAATTGCACGAACTACAATTTTATGTGCAATCATTACTCCGATTTTAAGAATGTTTTGTAATTTAGGCCAATCATACCATACCCATGCCTCATTAAACAATGGTTTGCGCAGCTACATACTCAAGTTTGTGGTGGATCTACTGGACCCTCATAATAGGCTATGCCATAACCGTATGCGTAATAATCGGGGTGGTATTGCTCGAAAATCGCAACCCGCTGAAGTCGCTGGCGTGGATCACGGTACTGCTGCTGTTTCCGATAGGAGGCATAATACTCTACATATTTTTCGGCCGGAGCATAAAAAACACCCATATGATATCGCGGCGCAACAAGCGCAAGCTGTTGCAGTCGGAAGGAGCCGATTATCGCGAACCGAGCGTGTCGGACATGCCGCCCGAACACCGCCAGCAGATACAACTGGCCCGATCGCTCACCGGCGCACGATTTTATGACGGCAACGACGTGACCATATTCAACGACGGACGGTCGAAATTCACCGCCCTCGAGCGCGACATACGCAACGCCCGCCGTTACATCCACATACAATACTACATAATCGAGGACGACGAGACGGGGCGACGAATACGCCAACTGCTCATAGAGCGCGCAAAAGCCGGAGTATCGGTGCGCGTCATATACGACCACATCGGGTCGATACACGTGCGCCGCAAGTTTTTCCGCTCCATGGAAGAAGCCGGAATAGAAGTGTATCCATTCTTCAAAGTGGCCTTTCCGCCCTTCGCCACAAGAATCAACTGGCGCAACCACAGGAAACTGTGCGTAATCGACGGCGAGATAGGCTACATCGGTGGTATGAACATAGCCGACCGATACATCACCGGCGGAAAATTCGGCAAATGGCGCGACACGCATCTGCGCATAACCGGTCCTGCAATAGCGGCGCTGCAATTTTCGTTTGCCGTCGACTGGAACTTCATGGGGCAGCCTCTGATCACCGAAACCGTGGAGTCGAAAGCATCCGACTCGCCCGACTCGGCCGGAATGCAGATGCTCGTCAGCGGCCCTACGAGCGAGTGGAGCAACATAGCCTTCCTGCTGCTTAAGGCGATAGGCAACGCCAAAAAGCGCGTGTTCATACAAACGCCCTACTTCCTGCCCACCGAGAGCCTTCTTCGAGCCCTTCAGGCAGCGGCGCTGGCGCGCCTCGACGTGCGCATAATGATTCCGCGCCACAGCGACTCTGTGATACTCACCTACGCGTCATACAGCTACATAAACGAGTGCCTGCGCTCTGGCATAAAGATATATCTCTACAATGCCGGAATGCTGCACGGCAAAACGGTGATGATCGACGACGACTTCAGCTCGGTAGGGTCGGCCAACATCGACTTCCGCAGCTTCGAGCACAACTTCGAAGCCAACATGTTCATCTACTCGCACAGCGTCAACGCCAAGCTCACCCGTCAGTTCTTGGCCGACATCGACGAAAGCGACCGCATAAAAGCCTCGGAATGGCGACACAGACCGCTGCTGCAAAAAATCAAGGAATCGATATTGCGCCTGCTTAGCCCCATATTGTAACGGCCCATGCGACCATTGCTATCGTCACCCCGCCACGGCTCGACGATTTAACCTATTTTTACGACCGAAGCATACAAATTTTACATTTCGGCTTTCCGAATTCCAAAATTATAACTAATTTTGTAAAAATTTGGAATCAGAATGGGTGGCATTCTCGAAAAACGGATTGACAGGATACAAAACAAAGCCGAAATGCTGATAAAGCATTACGAGCACCTGCGTCAATCGAAAATAGCCGCCGACTCAAAGATTGAGGAGCTACTCGACACCGTCGAAAGCCAACGGAAAGAGATAGCCCGCCTGAACAAACAGGTGGAATACCTTAAAGTAGCGGCAACCATATCACCCGATCGAAGCGACGTACAGCGAAGCCGGGCCATTCTGACTGAATTAGTGCGGGAAATCGACAAGTGCATTTCAGAGCTAAACGACTGACGCAATGAAAGACGAGCTTGATATAAACCTACGCATAGGCGACGTTGCCCTCAGAATGACGATTGATCGTAGCGAGGAGGAGCTGCTCAGAGAGGCCGCCGGACAAATAAACATAGCGTTGGAAAAATGGCGCAAAAAATTTGCCAACCGTTCCAACCGCGAACTTATGGCCATGGTGACCCTTCTGTTTGCCAAAGCTTTCTTGATACAGAGAAAGCATGAGGACAAAGTTGATACAACATTAGCCGACTTTGAGGATGAGCTTGACAATCTGCTCTTACGCCTCAATGACGGCACTATGATATAAAGCCTATACGGCTCAAAGCCTCAGAGGAGGCTTGGCAAGGCACATGCATGACTTATCGCTTTCTCACCAACGATAAAGTGTGAACCGTCAATCCTGCACAACACGCGCCACAACTCGGCGTCGGAATAGCCTCCGGCGTCGGAAAAGCGGCAAAATGTTGGTGCAGATTTTTTTATAAACTACTAATCAACAATTTGATATGACATTAGTAAATATCCTGATCTACGCGGCAATAATCTTGATTGCCGCTGCCATGGGGGTGATTGGCACAATAATTACCCAAAAAACGATAGCGCGAAACAGCGCCAAGATAATAGTCAGCGAGGCACGCAAGGAAGCCGAGGTGATAAAAAAGAACAAGATGCTTGAAGCCCGCGAAGAAGAACTCAAGATACTGACCGACGCCGAAAAGCAAGCCAACCAGCGCCTGTCGAAAGCTCAACAGGCCGAAAGCCGCATAAAGCAGCGAGAGTTGCAGCTCAATCAGCAGCAAAGCGAAAACCAACGCAACAAAAACGAAAACGAGCAAACCCGCGTGAAACTCGAAGAACAGCTGCAGATTGCCGAATCGAAAAAAAACGAACTCGACGCTCTGCGACGCAAAGCACAGGACGAGCTCGAACACATATCGGGTCTGTCGTCTGACGAAGCCAAGGAAAAGCTCATCGAATCGCTTAAGGACGAGGCCAAAACGGCTGCCGCAAGCTACATAAACGACATAATGGACGAAGCGAAGATGACCGCTAACAAAGAGGCCAAGCGCATCGTGGTGCAGTCGATACAGCGAGTAGCCACCGAAACCGCCATCGAAAACTCCGTGACGGTGTTCCAGATTGACTCCGACGAGATAAAAGGACGCATAATAGGACGCGAAGGACGCAACATCCGCGCCCTCGAAGCCGCAACGGGAATTGAAATCATAGTCGACGACACCCCTGAAGCAATAGTGTTGTCGGGATTCGACCCCGTGCGCCGCGAAATAGCCCGCCTGGCATTGCATCAGCTCGTTGCCGACGGCCGCATACACCCGGCACGAATAGAGGAAGTGGTAACGAAAGTGCGCAAACAGGTGGAGGAAGAAATAATCGAAACCGGCAAGCGCACCGCCATCGACCTCGGCATACACGGACTTCACCCCGACCTCATACGCCTCGTGGGCAAAATGAAATACCGCTCAAGCTACGGCCAGAACCTGCTTCAGCACTCGCGCGAAACGGCCAATCTGTGCGCCGTAATGGCATCGGAACTCGGACTCAACCCCAAGAAAGCACGTCGCGCCGGATTGCTGCATGACATAGGCAAAGTGCCCGACGAAGAGCCCGAATTGCCGCACGCACTCCTCGGCATGAAGCTGGCCGAAAAATACAAGGAAAAGCCTGAAATATGCAACGCCATCGGAGCTCACCATGACGAAATAGAGCAAACGAGCCTCCTGGCACCGATAGTACAAGTGTGCGACGCCATATCGGGAGCGCGTCCGGGCGCGCGCCGCGAAATAGTCGAAGCCTACATAAAGCGCCTCAACGACCTCGAACAGCTTGCGCTCTCTTATCCGGGCGTAATAAAGACATATGCCATACAGGCCGGCCGCGAACTCCGCGTGATAGTGGGAGCCGACAAGATCGACGACATCGAAACCGAAAAGCTGTCGTCGGAAATAGCAAAGCGCATACAAGACGAAATGACATATCCCGGACAGGTGAAAATAACCGTAATCCGCGAGACTCGTTCGGTAAGCTTCGCAAAATAGTCACACCACATTTCAGCGACTATGATCACAGACGACAACGAACATACCGACGATTTTGTCGACGGAGCGCAACACCCCTGCGGACACTCCTGCCGATGCTCCGGCAAGGAAGCGCCGCGCGGCAAATTGCACTGCTACGACTGGTTGGCCGACGTACCAGGCAACATGGCCGACTTCGACATCGTGGAGGTACAATTCAAAAACACTCGAAAGGGATTTTTCCGCAACAGCCTCAACCTGCCGCTCGAAATAGGCGACCTCGTGGCCGTGGAATCGGCTCCCGGACATGACATAGGCCAGGTAACGCTGACCGGACGCCTCGTCGACGTGCAGATGAAAAAGGCCAACATAAAGCCCGATGCCGAGATACGACGCGTATTCCGAAAGGCCAAACCCGGCGACCTCGAAAAATACGAGGAAGCAAAGGCCAAGGAAAACGACACCATGATTCGTGCCCGAAAAATTGCCGAAAGCCTGCATCTGAATATGAAGATAGGCGACGTTGAGTATCAGGGCGACGGAAACAAAGCGATATTCTATTACATAGCCGACGAGCGTGTCGACTTCAGGCAACTCATAAAAGTGTTGGCCGAAACGTTCAAGGTGCGCATCGAAATGAAGCAGATAGGCGCGCGCCAGGAAGCAGGCCGCATAGGCGGCATAGGCCCCTGCGGCCGACCGCTGTGCTGTGCAAGCTGGATGACCAACTTCGTGTCGGTAGGCACTGCCGCCGCTCGCTATCAGGACATATCGCTAAACCCGCAAAAGCTTGCCGGACAATGCGCAAAGCTAAAATGTTGCCTGAACTTCGAAGTCGACTCATACGTCGAAAGCGTAAAGAGGATGCCCTCGAAGGATGTCAGACTCGAAACCGCCGACAATACTTATTTCCACTTCAAATACGACGTATTCAAGCGCGAAATAACCTATTCGACCGACAAGAACATCCCCGCCAACCTCGTGACCATCGATGCCGACCGAGCATTTGAGGTGATTTCGATGAACAAGCGAGGCGAAAAGCCGCAATCATTGTTGCGCGAAGGCGACGAGAAACCCGACTCGAAACGTCAGTTCAACGACATACTCGGACAAGACATAACGCGATTCGACAAGAAAAAGAAAAAGCGAAAGCCGAAGCCGAAAACCGACGGACAGGACCAACAGCAACCAAACGACCAACAGCAGAAGCGCAACAAACCCGAACGACAGCCCAAAGCGCAATCGGAGGGGAAACCGCGCACAAACAAACGTCCCGACCGACAGCAAAAGAACGAACAACGCCCCGACCGAGACCGCAACGGAAGCGAACGCCGACAAAAAAATCAGAACCCTGATGAATAAGCTATCGCTATGTTCGGCTCTTATCATAAGCTGTGCGGCCTGCACGTCGCACAGCTCTTGCTATTCTGAGTTTGCCGACATCGAATCGGGCGAATGGCCTTATGGCCGCACGCTTACATTCGCCATCGACACGCTCTCGCAACCCACCGCCGACAAAAAGCTGTATGTGTCGTTGCGCCACGACAATTCATACGAGTTCAGCAACGCCTGGCTTGAAATAAAATACCCCACGGCCGACTCGACGGCCACTGATACGCTCAACATACAGTTGGCCGACATATACGGACGTTGGGCCGGCAAAGGAGTAGGAGTTTCATACCAGCTTCAAACGCCACCGCTCGAACGCTTTGAATACCGACCCGGAGCGGAGATAAAGATACGCCACATCATGCGGGCCGACACGCTACGCGGCATACAGCAAATAGGAATAACCATACAACCATAACCAAATCTTCACGATATTATGTCACAACTTATCATACTGCCCGACACAGAGTACGGCATACGCCTCGGCAACATACAACGTGCCTTGTCGGCACAACATATCGACGCCGCACTGATAACCGACAACGCCAATAAATACTACATAACGGGGCGCGTATTCTCAGGCTCGGCATACATACCGGCCGAGGGCATGCCCATATTTTTCGTTCGCCGCCCGGTAGGGCTCGAAGGCGACGGAGTGATCTACGTGCGCAAGCCCGAGGAGATGGCCGCATCGATAGGCCTCAACATGCCTCACGTCATAGGTCTGGAACTCGACGTAACCCCCTACTCCACCGCCGAGAGACTGAAAAAAATATTCAGCTCGTCGGATATGGCCAACGTATCCAAAATAATGTCGCAGATACGCTCCGTCAAGACCGACTACGAAATAGAGCTGATCAGACAGTCGGGCGTAAAGCATGAGCGGGTGTACCGACGCATACCGCACATATTCCGATCGGGAATGACCGACATCGAATTTCAAATCGAGATAGAGCGCATATCGCGTCTCGAAGGATGCTTGGGGCAGTTCCGCATAAGCGGCAACTCGATGGAACTTTTCATGGGCAACATACTAACCGGTAAAAACGCCGACAATCCCACGCCCTACGACTTTGCAATGGGAGGCGAAGGCATCGACCCGTCGCTGCCCGTCGGAGCCAACGGATCGGTGATACGCCCGGGCGAAACGATAATGGTAGACCTGAATGGGAATTACACCGGCTATATGACCGATATGACCCGCACATTCTCATTGGGCAACGTGGAGCCGCTTGCATCAAAAGCTCACGAATGCTCCATCGCCATATGCCACGAGATAGCCAAGACGGCCCGTCAAGGCATGGAAGCCAAAGCGTTGTACGAATTGGCCGAAAAGATAGTGGCAGAGCATGACCTGCACGCTTACTTCATGGGGCACCGTCAGAAAGCCGGCTTCATAGGCCACGGAGTGGGCATAGAGATAAACGAAGCGCCGGTAATAGCGCCACGAAGCCGCGACATACTCGCCATAGGCAACGTAGTGGCACTCGAACCGAAATTCGTCATTCCGGGAGTGGGCGCGGTAGGCATCGAAAACACCTACGTGCTTACGGCCGACGGACTCACGTCGCTCACAAACGCACCCGAACAGCTCATCAACTTAGAATAAACACCCAAATCCATACGTCAAGAAAACGATGACAAAAACCGACAACAGCAATTACGACATGCCGATATTTCACCTTGTGGGCGCTCAGGCCGACAAGCTAAACTATCCGTGCTACGTGGTGGGCGGATACGTGCGCGACGTGTTTTTGCACCGACACTCAAAGGACATCGACTTTGTAAGCGTCGGGAGCGGCATCGACATTGCTAAAGCCGTTGCCGCCGAACTCGGAAAAGGCACATCGCTAAGCGTATTCCGCAATTTCGGCACCGCACAGGTGAAACGCGGCGATATGGAGATAGAATTCGTTGGAGCCAGACGCGAGTCGTACTCGCACGAGAGCCGCAAGCCCATAGTGGAGGACGGTACGCTCGAGGAAGACTTGGCCCGACGCGACTTCACCATCAATGCCCTTGCCGTATGCGTCAACAAATCGCAGTTCGGCGAACTCATCGACCGATACAACGGCCTCGACGACCTGCGACAAGGCATAATACGCACGCCGCTCGACCCCGACATCACGTTCAGCGACGATCCGCTGCGCATGATGCGGGCCATACGGTTTGCCACGCAGCTCGACTTCGAGATATGCCCCGAAACGTTCGCGGCAATAAGGCGCAATGCCGAGCGCATAAAGATAATATCGCGCGAACGCATCATGGACGAACTTATGAAGATAATGGCATCGTCCACGCCGTCGATAGGATGGGAACTGCTCGACGATTCAGGATTGCTGCCGCTCATATTCCCCGAGCTCAACGACATGAAGGGAGTGGAAATAGTGCGCGGGCGCGGACACAAGGACAACTTTGCCCACACGCTCGAAGTGCTCGACAACGTGGCGCGCAAATCCGACAACATATGGCTACGCTGGAGCGCGCTGCTCCACGACATAGCCAAGCCCCGCACCAAGCGTTGGGACGACAAGATAGGATGGACGTTTCACAACCATAACTTCATAGGAGCCAAAATGGTGCCGCGCATATTCCGCAACATGAAGTTTCCGCTCAACGAAAAGATGAAATACGTGGCCAAGATGGTGGAGCTGCACATGCGCCCCATAGCGCTCGTCGAGGATGAAGTGACCGACTCGGCCGTGCGCAGGCTCATATGCGAGGCCGGCGACGACATCGACGACCTTATGTTGCTGTGCGAAGCCGACATAACCTCGAAAAATGCCGAAAAGGTGCGACGCCACCTCGAAAACTTCAACCACGTGCGCGAGAAAATGGTGGAGCTCGAAGCGCGCGACCACATACGCAACTTCCAACCGCCGATCGACGGAAGCGAGATAATGGCCATATTCGGCATCGAGCCGTCAAAGGAAGTGGGCGAATTGAAAGCCGCCATCAAGGAAGCCATTCTCGACGGAGTGATTCCGAACGAACGCGAAGCAGCCTACAAGCTACTGCTCGAAAAAGCCGCATTGATTAACTTACATCCAATAGACCGATAATGTACTACATCACAAAACGAATGGAGATAGCCGGCTGTCACGCCCTCTCGCTCAACTATCCGAGCAAGTGCAGCAACCTGCACGGACACAATTGGATAGTGACAGTACATTGCAAAGCGCCGGAGCTTAACGAAAATGGCATGGTGGCCGATTTCTCCCGGATAAAAGAGCTCATAATGTCGCACCTCGACCACGGAAACTTCAACGAGCTGCTGCCATTCAACCCGACAGCCGAAAACATAGCGCGCTGGATATGCGATCAAATTCCGGAATGCTATCGCGTCGACGTGCAGGAAAGCGAAGGAAACATTGCATCATATGTGGTCGACTGACGAAACATATCGCATAAACGAAATATTCTACTCGCTGCAAGGCGAAGGTTATTTCACCGGCACTCCGGCCGTATTCATACGGTTCAGCGGATGCAACAGGGCCTGCCCGTTTTGCGACACCGACCATAGCGCATACACCACGATGACGACCGACGAGATAATGGCCGAAGTAAGGCGGTTTAACTCGCATCACATAGTGGTGACCGGCGGCGAACCGCTGCTGCAACTGTCAACGCCGTTGCTGCTTGCCTTAAAGGCCGACGGATATTTCATTGCCGTGGAAACCAACGGATCATTGCCCGTTCCGCCGATGGTCGACTGGGTTACATGTTCGCCCAAAGAGGAGCCGTGGAACATAGATCGCGTCGACGAGCTAAAAATAGTATATCAAGGGCAAGACGTAGAGGCGATTGCCGAACGCTTCAACGCCCCGCACCTGTTTCTGCAGCCCTGCTCGAGCCTGAACACAGCGGAGACCATCGGCTACATCATGGCCCATCCACATTGGCGGCTGTCGCTGCAAACCCATAAAATACTGAACATCCAATAACCTACTAAACAATCATACCTATGAGACTTAACGCTCTCTTTTCAGCAATCTTTGCCGCAGCCGCCATCACGGCTTCGGCAGCAGTGCCCAAAGTGATAGCACACAGAGGACACTGGGTGCCGGCCGGCTCGGCACAAAACTCAATCCGCTCGATAGTAAAGGCCGACTCAATCAACTGCTTCGGCTCTGAATTCGACGTATGGTCAACGTCCGACGGCGTACTCGTCGTAAACCATGACCGCAAATTCGGAGGACTCGTAATCGAAGAATCTCCGGCCGAAAAAGTACTTGCCATAACGCTGCCCAACGGCGAAAAGCTCCCCACGCTCGACCAATATCTCGACGCAGCCAAGGATCTCGACGTGAAGCTCATATGCGAAATGAAGGCTCATTCCAATCCTAAAACCGACATCGAAGCAGCTAAAAAAATAGTAAAAGCCATCAACTCCAAAGGACTGACCGAACGCACCGAGTACATTACCTTCTCGCGTCCGGGTCTCGAGGAATTAATCAAACTGGCCCCGAATAATCCCACCTACTATCTGTCGGGAGGATTGTCGCCCGCCGAGCTCAAAAACCTCGGTGCCGCAGGAGCCGACTACCACATAAACGAATTCCGCAAAAATCCTCAATGGATAAAGGAAGCTCATGACCTCGGACTGAAAATAAACATCTGGACCGTCGACGACGAAGCCGACATGAAATGGTGCATCGACAACGGAGCCGATTTCATAACCACCAACCAGCCCGAACGCCTGTTCCGCCTCCTCTGGTAACGACGCCCGCTTCACGACATTACGAAAGCTTTGCCCTGCCCCACACTACGCATGGCAAAGCTTTCGTGTTATAATGTGCTAAACAGCTCGATGTTATTGGGCAATCTCGATTTTTTTTGTAATTTTGGAGCATTAAAAGAGTACGACAATGAAAATGAAATTACGCCACATATTATTATCGATATTCACGGGTGTGACTTGCGCTTTCTCCTATGCCATGACACTCGACGAAGCAAAAAAAGCTTTCGAGAACGGCGACTATGCCGAAGCTCTCCCCACCCTGCAAGCCATAGCCGATAAAGAGCCTAAAAATCAATCCGTAAACCTTATGACCGGTGTAGCATTGATGCGAACCGGCGATTCGGATGCGGCAATAAAATACCTCAACCGAGGCTCAAACGAAGCAAAGATACATCTTGCCGAGATAGCTTTCTACGACTATCGTTTCGACGATGGAATAGAGCTGCTCGACAAATATGCCGAATTGCAAAAGAAGGCACGCAAGCCTGAATCGCCCGATGCCGAAGCGGTGCGCCAACGCATCGAAATGGGTCAGTCGATGCTCGACCGCGTTGAAAAAATCACGATAATCGACAGCATCAACGTGGATCGCGACGACTTTTTCAACTTCTACAAGCTATCGGCTCCGACCGGAAAAATCGTATCGGCCAACGAGCTGCCGAATGATTTCGAAGCAGCCGACCCCACCACCGTATACGTCACCGAGTCAGGAAGCCGCATGGTATGGGCTAAACCCGACTCGCTTGAAAATTACGTACTGGTAGAGACTAACCGCCTTGCCGACGGGTCGTGGGAAACGCCGTCCGACTTAGGCACCGTGCTCAACGAAGGCGGCGATGCCAACTATCCCTTCCTCATGAGCGACGGCGTGACGCTATATTATGCCAACGATGGCGAAAACTCGCTCGGCGGTTACGACATATTCATTTCACGCAATGACGGAACGTCGTTTCTTGCCCCGCAAAACATAGGTATGCCCTACAACTCACCATACAACGACTACCTCCTGGCCATCGACGAAGTGTCGGGGATAGGCTGGTGGGCTACCGACCGCAACAACATCGACGACAAAGTAACCATCTACATATTCTTACCGCAAGAGTTACGAATCAACTACCCCGTCGACCAAGAGGGGCTGAAAGACCTTGCCATAGTAAAAAGCATACGCAACACATGGCAGCCCGGAGCCGACTACGGTGCCGAATTGCAAAAGATAGCCAATCTCGACAACGAGAAGTCAAAAAAGAAAGCCGAATTCCATTTCGCGCTTCCCGGACGAAGGGTATACACGTCGCTGTCCGACTTCAAGTCGGAGACCACGCGCAACCTTATGACCGACTACCTGCACGCGCAAGCCGAATTGCAAAAGACGAAACAAAAGCTTGCCACCCTGAGAGCCGCCTATGCCAAAGGCGACAAGAACACCGAAGCTGAAATAAAGCAACTTGAGCGCGAAGTAGAAACAACCGCTTCCGACCTCAAACGACGGGTTAACGACATAGTAAAAGCCGAGAAATAAAATTAACTAATCACATAAAACCAAACGTCAATGGACATCACAATCATCATTTTATGCGTAGTCATAGTAGCCGCATTGTGCGTATTTCTATATTACGTACCGTTCTTCCTATGGATTTCGGCCCGCGTAAGCGGAGTTCACATCTCGCTCATACAACTCGTATTGATGCGCATACGTAAAGTTCCGGCATCGGTAATAGTACGCGCTATGATCGAAGCTCACAAGGCAGGCCTGCAGGACGTGACGCGCGACGACCTCGAAGCGCACTATCTTGCCGGCGGCGACGTCGAGAAAGTGGTGCACGCACTGGTATCGGCATCCAAAGCCAACATCGACCTCGGATTCAAAATGGCCACCGCCATCGACCTCGCCGGACGCGATGTATTCCAGGCCGTGCAGATGAGCGTAAACCCGAAAGTAATCGACACTCCCCCCGTCACCGCCGTGGCCAAGGACGGCATACAGCTGATAGCAAAAGCCCGCGTGACAGTGCGCGCCAACATCCGACAGCTCGTAGGCGGCGCCGGCGAGGACACCGTACTTGCCCGCGTAGGCGAAGGCATCGTATCGTCGATAGGCTCGTCGGAAAGCCACAAACAAGTGCTTGAAAATCCCGACAGCATATCGAAGCTCGTACTCCGCAAGGGTCTCGACTCGGGAACGGCCTTCGAAATATTGTCGATCGACATTGCCGACATCGACATAGGCAAGAACATCGGAGCCGCACTGCAGATCGACCAGGCCCAGGCCGACAAAAACATAGCCCAGGCAAAAGCCGAGGAACGCAGAGCCATGGCAATAGCCCTCGAACAGGAAATGAAAGCGAAGGCTCAGGAAGCCCGCGCAAAAGTGATTGAAGCCGAAGCCGAACTGCCCAAGGCAATGGCCGAAGCATTCACGTCGGGCAATCTCGGCATAATGGATTACTACCGCATGAAAAATATGCAGGCCGACACTACCATGCGCGAAATAATAGCAAACCCCACATCGTCATCGACCACAAAATAACAAGGACCGCACAATGACCTCATTTCTAATATCACTTGCAATACTCATAGGCGGATATTTCATCTACGGACTGTTTGTAGATAAAGTGATCGGCACCAGCCGCACCACTCCCATGCCGGCTTTGACCCAGCGCGACGACATCGACTTCATACCGATGGCGCCCTGGCGCATATTCCTGATACAATTTCTGAACATTGCCGGACTCGGCCCGATATTCGGAGCCATAATGGGCATAATGTTCGGACCGGCAGCCTTTCTATGGATAGTGCTCGGAACGATATTCGGAGGTGCCGTGCACGATTTTCTTTCGGCCGTAATATCGATACGGTCGAAAGGAGCGTCGCTGCCCGAGATAGTCGGCAATGAACTCGGAAACGCCATAAAGCAAGTGATGCGCGGATTTTCGGTAATACTGCTCATACTCGTAGGTGCCGTATTCGTGCTCACGCCCGCCGACCTGCTTTCGGGAATGACACCCGAATGGTTCGACCGCAGTTTCTGGATACTGATAATATTCGGTTACTACATATTGGCAACGCTTCTGCCCATCGACAAATTGATAGGCAACCTCTATCCCGTTTTCGGGTTCGCGCTGCTGTTCATGGCACTCGGCATATTGGTAATACTGCTGTTTGGAGGCCACGTGATTCCCGACGGATTTGCCGACGGGTTGTCAAATCGATATGCCACCGACCAGTCATCGCATCCCATATTCCCGATGATGTTTGTCAGCATAGCCTGCGGAGCCATTTCGGGCTTCCATGCCACCCAGTCGCCAATGATGGCGCGATGCCTTACAAACGAAAAGCTTGCGCGTCCGATATTCTACGGCGCCATGGTGGCCGAAGGTATAGTGGCCCTCATATGGGCCGCCGCCGCAATAACGTTTACGGGCGGATATGAAGAGCTCAACCAATATATGGCCGCGCACGGCAACAGCGCCGGCGCGCTCGTAAAAGAGATATCGTTCACATGGCTCGGCACGGCCGGCGGCATACTCGCGCTGCTCGGTGTGATAGCGGCTCCGATAAGCACCGGCGACACGGCGTTGCGAAGCGCACGTCTCATAGTTTCCGACTTCCTGCACGTGCCGCAAACCACCATGATAAAGCGTCTTGCCGTGTCTGTTCCCATATTCATCGCGGTATTCCTGCTGATGATGATTGACTTCAACATTTTGTGGCGATACTTTGCATGGAGCAATCAAACGCTTGCCGTGTTTACGCTATGGGCCGTAACCGTTTATCTGGCACGCAATCACAAGGCATACATCGTGACGCTCGGCCCCGCAATGTTCATGACCGCCGTAAGCGTAAGCTACCTGCTGTTTGCCCGCACGCCCGAAGGATTCGGCCTCGACATCAGCATAGCCTGCGGAGCCGGAATCATCGTAGCCACCGTATTTGCATTGATATTTTTCGATTACACCCGACGAATAGCAAAAACCACTGCATTACAAAACTGACAATGACATTGAATCCGATAATACGATTGCTCGAAAACGAGCGCCGCTACAACTTGCACTCTCACACTCAGTTTTGCGACGGTCGCGCCACGATGCGCGACTTTGCCGCGCAAGCCGTGGCCGAGGGTTTCAGGCATTATGGATTCTCTCCGCACTCCCCCATTCCCATCGAGTCGCCATGCAATATGGCCGAAGCCGACGTGCCCGTATATCTGGCCGAAGTTGAATCGATACGACGCATGTATGCCGACAGGCCCATCAAGTTCTATGCTTCAATGGAAATCGATTATCTTTCGCCGCAATTCGGCCCCGCATCCGATTACTTTGCCAATCTACCGCTCGACTATCGGATAGGTTCGGTACATTTCATTCCATCCGACGAGGGGTTCGTCGACATCGACGGCCGGTTCGAGTCGTTTAAATTGAAGATGGACCGATATTTCCACAACGACATTCGCCACGTCGTCGAATCGTTCTACTCGCAATCGACCAAGATGCTCGAAGCCGGCGGATTCGACATAATAGGCCACTTCGACAAGATAGGCCATAATGCGAGTCACTTCAAACTGGGCATAGAGGATGAGCCTTGGTATCGTTCGCTCGTCAACGACCTGATCGACCTGATAATAGAAAAGAAGGTCACGGTAGAGATAAACACAAAGGCATGGGCCGACCACGGCAGGATGTTCCCGGCCATCAACCTGCTTCCGCGACTCGTCGAAGCCGACACGCCCATAGTGGTGAACAGCGATGCCCATTATCCCAACCTCATCGACGCGTCGCGCGGCACGGCATTCGAAATGCTCGACAAGATATCTTCAACAAAACATCAGCATACCTAATATTACTTGACTTATGGAATTCGTAGGCATCATTCCGGCCAGATATGCTTCGACCCGCTTTCCGGGCAAGCCTCTCGCCGACATAGGTGGAATGACAATGATAGAGCGAGTGTATCGCCAAGCGTCAAAGTCGCTCGACAACGTATGGGTTGCCACTGACGACACCAGAATATTCGATACCGTGACCGCTTTTGGCGGAAATGCCATAATGACATCCGACAAGCACCGCAGCGGTACCGACAGATGTTATGAAGCGTATTGCAACATCGCGTCGAAAGCCGACGTGATAATCAACATACAAGGCGACGAACCATTCATCGACCCGGCTCAGATAGAAGCGCTTAAAAGCTGCTTCACCGACCAATGCTGCCGCCAGATAGCCACGCTCGTAAGGGAGTTTGACCCCAAAAAGGGATTTGACGCGCTATTCGACCCCAATACGCCCAAAGTGGTGTTTGACGACAATATGAACGCGCTCTATTTCAGCCGCTCGATAATACCCTACGTGCGCAACGCCGAATGGAAGGAATGGCTCAACAAAGCTAAATTTCACACGCACATAGGCATGTATGCCTATCACGCCGACATACTCAAGGAGCTTGTCAAGCTGCCGCAATCGTCGCTCGAAATAGCCGAATCGCTCGAACAGCTTCGTTGGCTGCAAGCCGGATACAAGATAAAAATAGGCATCACCAACGTCGACACCATAGGCATCGACACGCCGGCCGACCTCGAAGCGGCACGCCGACTGCTCGCCGAAAGCTGACACCGCCGACAAGGCAACGCATACATTTTACCATCAATACAGGCCAATATGAATACACCCGACCGTTCAAAAGCGCCAAAGACCGACAGACCTCGCAACATGTCATTGCCCCCAGTGCAATACGACACGTTGCCCAACGGCATAAAGATGGTGACATACAATCGTTCGGATCAGGACGTGAACCGCATTGCCGTGATGGTGCCCGGCGCCGAGGCCGAATCGGCCGGCGCGCCCGAGCTCCCGCTGATCATGGCCAACATGCTTTGCGAGGGCACGGCCGACATGAGCGGATCGGAAATATCCGAGCTGCTCGACTTCAACGGATCGTGGTACAAAGGGATGGCAAATGCTCATTACACCACCATATCAACATACTCGCTCAACTCGCGGCTAAGCCACGTGCTGCCGGCCATAATCGGCATGCTCACTCAGCCCTCGTTTCCCGAAAAGGCACTCCGAACGGTCTGTGAAAATCAAGCGGCCAAAATAGAGACCGCACGAAAAGAGGTCGACTTCCATTCAAACTATTCGTCGATGCGGTTATCGATGGGCAACGGTCATCCGCTTGCCACCGTGCCCGACCCCGAACGCATAAGGGCGCTAACGCCCGACATGCTGCGCGAATTTCACGCCCGGCACTATCGGCCCGATGCCATGACGGTGTTCGTGGCCGGCAACATAACGCCACAAATCGACCGCATGATAAAGCAACGGTTTTCGAAGATTGCTTCGCGTCGTTCCACTCCGACACCGCAACCCAACATACAGCCATTCGCGCCGCAAACCGACGTCGACCGTTACTACGTTGACCGTCACGGCGCGTTGCAAAGTTCAGTGCGCATCACATTGCCGGCAATCGCCCGTTCGCATCCCGACTACACCGCGCTGTGGCTCACCGTATATGCGCTCGGCGGGTACTTCGGAAGCCGCCTGATGAGCAACATTCGCGAGGACAAAGGCTTTACCTACGGCATAAACGCATCGCTGCTCGGATACCTCGAAGGATCGTTCGTGCAGATAGCCACCAACTGCGATAACCGATACGTAAACCCGGCCATCAACGAGATATTCGACGAAATGCACAAAATGGCAACCAACCCGTGCGGAGCATCGGAACTCGAAAGACTTAAGCAACAAGCCACGGCAGGGCTACTCGAAACGTTCGACTCGCCTTTCTCGATAATGGACTGCTACCAAGGTTTGCAAACCATGGGCGTGGGCACCGAATACATGGCTCGTCGATGCCGCACCATCGACACCATCACCCCCAAAAAGATAGTTGAGATGTCACAAAAATACCTCAACCCCGCAAATGCAATGACGGTTGTGGCCGGCGACATAACAAAAATGTAACCACGGCGGCACAACCGACAGAAATAATCGACAGAAATAATCGCGTACTCGCACTTCGTTTAAAAAAAAGAAGTTTTAAGCCGCATATATGTGAAAAAAAATTGCGAAATTTGCAGTAATTACGATAATCGTAATCAATAACGACAATTTATTAACGTTTTAACAATCTAAACATATGAAGAAAAGTGCTCTGCAGACAGCCCGCGCTGCTTATCAGCCCAAATTGCCGGTAACACTCACCGGTGCTGTAAAAGCGGTTGAAGGCGTTCCGACCCAATCAGTAGCCGATCAGGAAGAAATAAAGAAATTGTTTCCCAACACATACGGCCTTCCTGAATTGAGATTCGAAAAAAATCCCAATCCCGTGGTAGGCAAGCCCATCAACGTAGGCGTAATACTTTCCGGCGGACAAGCTCCCGGCGGACACAACGTAATCTGCGGCCTTTTCGACGGTATCAAGAAAATCAACAAGGACAGCCGTCTGTACGGATTTTTAATGGGTCCCGGCGGACTCGTCGACCATGACTACATCGAGCTCACCGCTCCCATAATCGACGAATATCGCAATACCGGCGGTTTCGACATAATCGGTTCGGGCCGCACCAAGCTCGAAAAGAAAGAACAATTCGACAAGGGTCTCGAAATACTCAAAGAGCTTAACATCAAGGCTCTCGTAATAATAGGTGGCGACGACTACAACACCAATGCTGCCGTATTGGCCGAATACTACAAGAGCATCGACGCCGGCGTACAGGTAATCGGCTGCCCGAAGACCATCGACGGCGACCTCAAAAACGAAGTTATCGAAGCTTCGTTCGGATTCGACACTGCAACAAAGGTTTATTCAGAACTCATTGGCAACATACAGCGCGACTGTTTCTCAGCCAAGAAGTACTGGCACTTTATCAAGCTCATGGGACGTTCGGCTTCGCACATAGCACTCGAATGCGCGCTCCAGACTCAGCCCAACATCTGCATAATATCGGAAGAAGTTGAAGCCAAGAACCTCACGCTGCAAAACGTGGTCAATTCGATAGCCAACGTAGTGGCACAGCGCGCAGCCGCCGGCAACAACTTCGGCACCGTGCTCATTCCCGAAGGCCTCATCGAATTCATCCCGGCAATGAAAAGCCTCATCGCCGAGCTCAACGACCTTCTGGCTAAATCGCCCGAATTTGCATCGCTCTCAGCGCCCGAACAGCGCGAATTTGTCATCAAGAACCTTTCGACCGACAATGCAGCCGTATATCAGTCGCTGCCCGAAGGTGTGGCACGTCAGCTTACTCTCGACCGCGACCCCCACGGCAACGTACAGGTATCGCTCATCGAAACCGAAAAGCTTCTCAGCGAAATGGTAGGCCGTCGACTCAAGGAAATGAAGAAAGAAGGATGCTACAACGGCAAATTCTCGGCATTGCACCACTTCTTCGGTTACGAAGGACGCTGCGCTGCTCCCTCGAACTTCGATGCCGACTATTGCTACGCATTGGGCTACAACGCCGCATGCCTCATAAACGAAGGCGTTACCGGCTACATGTCGAGCCTGCGCAACCTCACCAAACCTTCGGTACAGTGGCTTGCAGGTGGCATACCCATCACCATGATGTTCAACATGGAACGCCGCCACGGCGAAATGAAGCCCGTTATACAAAAGGCTCTCGTTCGTCTTGACGGAACTCCTTTCCGTCGTTTCGCTGCAAAACGCGACGAATGGGCACTCAACACCTCATACGTATTCCCCGGCCCGATACAATACTTCGGCCCGTCGGAAGTATGCGATCAGCCCACCAAGACGCTCCATTACGAACACCTCGACAAGTAATCTCATAGATTAAGTAATCTCATAGATTAAGATATACCTAACTTCAGCTTGCATCAAAGCCATCGCTCAGGAATAAATCTGACGATGGCTTTGATTATTTATGCCGCCGGCACAATGCACGAAAAAAAATTCGGCCATATCAATTTTTATTGATAATTTTGCCGCCGATTGAAAACAATTTTGTAACAGAGATGGAAAAAGCAAACATACCACCCTTAAAATTCGAACCCATTTTGAAAAGCACAATATGGGGAGGCGAGAAAATTGCCAAGTTGAAAGGCATTGAGAGCGACCAGCATAAAATAGGCGAGAGCTGGGAAATATCGGGCGTGGCCGGCAATGAGTCGGTAGTTTCCAACGGACCCGATGCAGGCCTTACCTTATCGCAGATGATAGACAAATATAAGGGATTGCTGACGGGCGACAAAATATACAGCAAGTTCGGCAACAAGTTTCCATTGCTCATAAAGATAATCGATGCCACCGACGACCTTTCGCTTCAGGTGCATCCAAACGACGAGCTCGCCATGCGACGACACAATTCATTGGGCAAAACAGAGATGTGGTATATACTCGAAACCGAACCCGACGCACTCATATGCTCGGGCTTGTCGCGGTCGATAACGCCAAACGAATATGTGGAAAAGGTAGCCGACCACTCGCTGATGGACATCGTGGCTCACCACATTTCGCATCCGGGCGACGTATTTTTCCTCCCGGCAGGGCGCGTACACAGCATAGGCGCGGGCAATTTGCTCATAGAGGTACAAGAAACGTCGGACGTAACATATCGCATATACGACTTCGGGCGCGTCGACGCAAAAACGGGCAAACCGCGCGAACTGCACGTCGACCTTGCAAAAGATGCCATCGACTACACGGTGTACCCCTCATATATAACAAAACCGTCGGTTGAACTCGACGGCATAACAAAACTTGTGGCTTGCGATCACTTCACGGTGTATCGCGTAAGAGTGGATGGTGAAAAGATACTATATCCCGACATCAAGTCATTCTTCACCATAACCTGCTACGAGGGCAACCTTACCATTACCGACGATCGCGACAACTCCGTGTCGCTGAAAGCAGGCGAAAGCGCCCTGATACCCGCAATGGCAACCTCAGTCACCATCACGGGCAACGGAACGTCGATTCACGCCTATATTTGAGCCGAGTGTCGTTCGACACGGCGTCGTTCGGCAAAATACTGATTATATACGATTCCCGAAACTATCAGCAACAGACCAACGTAAGTGGTCGGCACGATAGATTCCCTGAGAACCATCGAAATGAAGAACAATGACAAGAACGGCGCGAGATAACACATCTGGTTTATCAGCGCCGGATTGCTTGTCAGACGTATGGCCAGGCCGAAGCATATGAACGGAATGCCTATTTCGAAGCATCCCACGTATATGCCCGACAACAATCCCGACACCGAGCCAAGATTATCGACCGGCATAAACGATGTCATTATGACAAGATATATGGTGCCGAACAAGAAACCCACGAACAGGCTTACGCACTCGTCCACGCGCTCCTTGAGCTTGTTGTTAAACATCCAATAGCTTGCCCAGAGCAATGCGCTCATCGCGGCGAGACCTATTCCCTCAATCGAAATGCCGCCTTCTATCTCCTTGCCGCCAAGCGATATGAGCGTCAAGCCGCCGAGCGACACCGCCATACCGATGTACTTGCGCGGCGCGATCGGCTTTTTGTCAAACACGGCAAGCAGCACCAGCAGCACTATCGGCCAAAGATAATTGACCGGTTGGGCCACCTGTGCCGGCAAAAAGGAATATGATTTGAACAGCACTAAGTAATAAGCCACCGGATTCAGCAATCCGAGCAACGCAAGCGTCACCCACAAGCGACCCGTGAGCCGACGAACGTCGGCCCACTTGCGCTCTATGGTTATCCATACCGTAAATATGCATAATGCCGCCACACAAGCCACGAGCAGCATTTCAAAATAGGTAAGGTGGCTTAAAGCTACTTTAAAAGCCGTGGCTACGGTCGACCAACTCAATACGGCCACCGAAGCCAACAGCACTGACTTTGTATTTGAATTCATCGCAGAGCCTCTACTTCGTCGGTAGTCAAAGGTATCTTCTTTCCAAGTCGGCGCGCACCGTCGGCCGTTATCAGATAATCTTCCTCGTTGCGAATGCCGGTGAAGTCGCGATACGATTCAAGCTTACCGTAGTCGATGAAATCCTCAAACCGCTTTTCAGCCTTCCAATAGTCGATGAGTTCGGGAATGAAGTACACGCCCGGCTCTATGGTGAGCACGAATCCCGGTTCGAGCGGGCGGGCAAGACGCAGCGACTTGCGACCGAACTGAGTGCTCTTGGGCTGTCCGTCATATCCTACCCATACTTCGCCAAGGTTCTCCATATCATGCACGTCGAGCCCCATCATATGGCCCAGGCCGCAAGGGAAGAACATTGCGTGCGCTCCGGCGGCCACTGCTTCGGCAGGATCGCCCTTCATGATGCCAAGATCCTTCAGTCCCTGGCATATCACGCGCGCCGAAAGTTCGTAGACATCCTTAAACGGCACGCCCGGCTTAAGAGCGGCCACGGCAGCCAGATGCGAAGCTACCTGAATGTCATATATCTCCTTTTGACGGGTGGTGAATTTCTTATCGGCGCAGATGGTCGACGACATGTCGCCGGCATATCCCATCTCGGTTTCGGCACCGGCATCCACGAGCAGCATGTCGCCCGGCTTCACGGTGTGTCCGTGATAGTGATTGTGGAGCGTCTGTCCGCAAACGGTGGCAATGGTGGGGAACGACAGTCCGCATCCGTTTGCAGCGGCCACGGCCTCGAGCGCGGCCACTACCTCATACTCCTTCATGCCGGGGCGAAGCACCTTCGTGGCTTCGATGTGCATGTCGGCCGTAACGTTGCAGGCACGTTCTATCTCCACTATCTCCTCGTCGGTTTTATGATTACGCATGTCGACTATGGCGCGTATCATATCCACCGAAGGCATTTCTGTGCCGGGCTTAATGCCAAGATATTCCCACAGTTTCAGCTTATGTTCGGGGCGATAGGTCGGCAAATAGTGTATTTTTCGGCCCGACTTCACGGCCTTGTCGAGATATGCGGTGATGTCGCGCGACGGCAATGTCTCGTTGATGCCTATCAGCTCAGCCTTTTCATGGAGCGTGGGCTGGGTACCCATCCATACTATGTGGTCGATGGTCAATTCGTCGCCAAATATTATCTCGCGGTCGTTGTCAATGTCGATTATGGCATTCAAGCCGGCAAACGGCAATCCGAAATAATACAAAAACGATGAATCCTGTCGGTACGGATATGTATTGTCCTCGTAATTGGCACCACACTCGTCGTTGCCAAGGAATAGCAACAATCCACTGCCCACCTTTTCTTTCAAGGCTTTGCGGCGGTTTACGTAAGTTTCTTTCTTAAACATAGTCTAATATCTTTTTATTATCGGTTATTTCAATCCTTCCGTGGTCATCACCACACGTTTCAATGTTCCGTCGGCATTATATTGCAGCTTATCGACGCACACCGAACGGCTGTAACTTCCGCCATCGGTCTGTATGCCGCCATTGTGGTATATGAAATACCAGTCGTCGCCAAACTTCAAAATGGCCTGATGATTGGTATTGCTGTTGCCTGCCAACTCATTCAATATGCCTTTGTACACATACGGGCCTTCTATGTTATCGGCCATCGCATATGCTATGCGTTCGGGAAATCCGGTGGCATAGCTAAGATAGTATTTGCCGTTGTGCTTGTGCACCCAGGGGGCTTCGGTAAATTCGAGTCCGGGAAATTCCACGCGCTTCACCTCGCCATCTATCTCCACCATGTTGTCTTTGAGTTTCGCGTAATAGCACTCGCGGTTGCCCCAGAACAGCCATGCCTGGCCATCGTCGTCGATAAACACCGCCGGGTCGATGCAGGCCCACGAATGAGTCGAAGCGAAGCAATCGTCGTTGGTAAGCAGCGGTTTTCCGAGCGCATCCTTATACGGGCCCTGAGGCTTGTCGGCCACGGCCACGCCTATGCCCGACCAGTTGGTGCTGATGTACCAGTAGTATTTGCCATTGCGCTCTATCACATGTCCGGCAAACGCATCGCCGCTCTTTGCCCAACGGAAATCGTCGACGGTCAGGGGCACGGGATGCTCGGTCCATGTCTTCATATCGGTAGTCGAGAATACAAGCCAGTCCTTCATCTTGTAATTCGACTGACCGCCGGCAAAGTCATGGCCGGTAAACAGCCAAAGCGTGTCGCCCTCGACAAACGCGGCGGGGTCGGCCGTGTAATGATGCGTTATGAACGGATTGCCGGCAGCCTCGAAGCGATAATTTCCATCGGAGTCGGCGTTGGGCAAAACAGGGCGTATGGCACCGTCGGCATCGAAAGTCATCCTGTCGATGCAGACTTCGCGATGAATGCCCGGATTCTTCTTGCGGTCAATGTAATCGGGGTTGATTCGGTGATACACTATGCGCCATTCATCGGTGCTCGGTATGTTGAGAACCGAATTGTGGGCCGTGCCGAAGATGTTGCGGCGAGGCACCCCATTAAGCACGTTGCACGGCGAAGCCACCTTAATGGGGCCCATAGGCGAATCGGACGTACCGTATGCCACGTGGTAGTTGGGCGAACCGGTATCGTCGACCGACCACATGAAGTAGTATATGCCATTGCGATAGAACACGTATGGAGCTTCGCGATAAGCATATGTAAGCAAGTCGCCACCCTCGGGAGTAAGCACCTTTATGGTCTCCTCCTTAATCGATGTCATATCGTCATTGAGTTCGGCACCCGCCATGTATCCGTTGCCCCAATAGAGAAAATATTTTCCGGATACCGGATCTTGAAACACGTCAACGTCGATCTGCTGACCGCCGCCGGTGGGCGACTCGGTAATTATGGGTTTGCCGAAATCGACAAACGGCCCGGTAGGATTGTCGGACACGGCCACGCCTATGGATTTACGGCCTGTCGACGGAACGTTGGCACTATAATAGAAATAATATTTATACTTCTTTTTCGATATCTTGCGCTCTATTATGGCAGGAGCCCAGGCATTGCCGTCGGCCCATTTCACCTGATCGGACTTTACGTCAAGCATCACCCCTTCATCAGTCCAATTAACGAGATCGGGCGACGAAAAGACGCTGAATTCATATCCGCCCCACCCAGGAGTGCCGTCAGTGGTTGAATAAATGTAATAACGGCCCGTTTTCTGCGAATGCAGAATTTCGGGATCGGCATGAAATCCGGGCAATATCGGATTCACGGAACGCTTCACATCGTTGCCGAGACCTGCGGCATTGCCAAATTGCGTTAACAGCAAAGAAAAAACCATCAAAAAGGTCAATCGATAATTAGTCATGTCAAAAATTATAATTGATTGTAAAGTGAATTCTCACGGTAAGTCGATATGCAAATTTACCACAAATCTTTGATTGCGCAAACTATTAACTTACAGATTTATTTGTGACTGTTTATTTGTCAACGGTGTCAACTGTCACGGTGGTGTCGGCCTCTACCGGTTTCGGCTTTTCAGCCTCCTTTTTGCGGAACTTGCGACGCAATGGCCTGAGGAAGGAGAACACATTGTCGAAATCGCGCTTAAACACCACTCCCACTCCCTGCGTGGTCAATGAATTTTTCACGTAATAGTTCTGGTCGTTATATCTGTTGTAAGCCTTCAATCGGATGGAGCCGCTGCGATTGAGCAGATACTCGATGTCGAAGTCGCCGATAAACGAGTTGTTGTTAAGCGACTTATCGCGATAGCCGAAATTACCGTTAAACAGCAGGCGATTGTTGAGCAGATGGCTCGACAATGCGAGATCGACCTCAACGTCCGAAAAGTCGCCGCGATCGCTTCGGAAGTTAGGCGCAATGCTCCAGTTGTCGCTGAGCTGCCCCAGGATGCTGCCGAGATGCGACGAGATGGTCGACGATGCCACCGAAACGAGCTCGTTGCCCTTGGTAGTGTTCATATATTCGGGCGTATAGAACCTATTCAACGCCAACAGATATATTATCTGCCTGTTCATCATGTCCTCGGTGCTGACTATGCTTCGCACCTTTCGGTAAGTGTCTTGCGTGAGCGTGGGGAATTCGAGGTCGAAATTTATGTCGGGCTGACGCATGTCGCCGTTCACGTTGAGCAGGGCGTTGACCGGCACGTTGGTTCGGTTCAATTCCTTGTCGTCAAGGAACGACTCGTCGAGATCGCTCAGGTTGGCATTTACCGAATATACGGCCTTTATATCGAGTTGCGCCGAGTAGGGATCGCCGTGAAACGATATCGAGCTACCGTCTCTGATGGTAAAATCCTTGATTATTATGTCCTGCAACGTAAAGTTATAATTTCCGCGAGTAAGAGTGTAGGTGCCGAACATCTTCAAATCCTCGTTGGCCGAGTCGTACGACATTCGCAAGTTGCCCGAGCCGTAAGCCTTTATGCGGTCGCCACCCACGGGATCCATCACAAGGGTTACAAGCGCCGACGGAGTGACGTCGACCGCAATGTTCATCTTATAGACGCTCGAGCCGCCCCCCTCCTCGCTGCGGGCTATGCGTTTTTTTAGTTCGCGCACTATCTGCGGCGTAGCGTTATCGGCGCGCAACGAATCTTTCAGAGCCTGATCGCGGTCGCGGAAGGTTATGAAATTATAGTCATAAGCCTGCTCGGCATCCGACAACACGAACGTAAACGTGGAGCGCGCCGCCGTCGACATGTTGACGTTTATGTCAACCTCGCCAGGCACGCCTACTATTCCGGCCGAGCCATTACCGTAAATGGTGCCGTACCATATCGATTCGGGATTTTCGCGCACATCGTACACCAACATGTTGCGTGCATTGGTAATGGCAAAGTTAAACCTCGGCTGCTTGAAGCATTTGTGCGTTATCCATCCGTTGAGCAACGCGGTGTTTCCGTTTACGTCTCTCAACGTTATATTGTCGAGGTCGATGCGTCCCGGAGTAAGCCGCACCGAATCGGTGGCGGTATAATATGTATTCGTGAAGTCGAGCTTGAGCTTAACGTCCTGAGCATATATGTCGCCCACCATGTCAATGAGTTTGAACGTGCCCCACAATCGGGCTTTTCCAGAAGCGAATCCGCTCACGTCGGAGGTGAAAGCCTCCATAAACGGCTTCATGAAGCCTATCTCTATCTTATCCGCGTCGAAATGGAAGTCGAGCGAATCGGCCATCGGGAATATGGCTCCGAGTATCTTCGATTTGCATCCGTTGGGCTGATCGATCAAGGCATTTATCGTGACGGCCTTTTCGTCGGGAAGCCATTCAGACTTAATGGATGCGTTGCCCATCAACGATTTGTTATACGAAAGATTCTGCACGTCGAGCGACGGAGTGTACAGGCAAGGCGCGGGAGAGAACAACGACGAGGCATAGAACGTGCCGGTGGCAATGCCGCCAAACATTGCAGTGCCTATGTCGAGCGTTTCGAATATGTAGTCGAGGTTCACATCCTTCAACACCAAAGTCAGGCTGTCGTCGGGCGTCGATGACACCTGCCCGTTTATCGAGATGTATTGATTCTGTCGGCCTACCCTGAAGCCGTTTACCTTGGCCCTGTTGTCAGAAATGTCGATCGAAGCCGAGTTCACGTTCCAAACCGTATCGTTAAACACGAGTTCGCTCGGATTTACGTTAACGCGGGTGGTCTGACGGTTTTCGTCATCACGGCCGAATGAAGCCGACAGTCGCACGTCGCCCTTGAATGTGCGGTCGCGCGCCACGTTCCATGAAAAATCGAAGTCGACGTGATCGTTAACGGCAAAAGCATCGGCCATAAGCGTCATAGCGCCTTTCTTGGTAGGATAAAGCATTGTGAAGTACATGTCGGCTTGCTTGCCGGCATCCTCTCCGGCATCGACGTTTATCCGTAAAGAGGTGTTTTCGATGAGTTTGTCTTTTTGCTGAAGATATGGCGCATCGAGATCGAAGCTGAAAGCATGCGCGGGATAATCGACTTCACCGCTTATGGTCATAGGGTATATTACGTTGACCGGCAACTTTATGAGATTGCCCAACGGTTCGGTGTCCTTGATAACGAAATTGTAGGTAAAGTCGTTAACGGCCACGTGCGGGTTGGAGTGTATGGCCACGGAATCCCTCATCTCTATCAGCGACGGGAATATGTGCGACATCAAATCGCGCACGGCCGGCACCACTCCCATAAAGCTATAATTTCCGTCTATGCGCCCCTCGATGAAATCGCTCAACAGCACCATAGTGCGAATGGAATCGGGAGAATATGACGCTTCAACGCTCAGCGAACCGAGATTGAGCCCACGGTCGTCATCGTCGACAAACTTAATGTTCTGAAAATCGATCGAACCGCATATGTCGTCGATGTTCGACCCCTCAAGCTCCACTCCGCCATGTATCGACAACCGGTGATCGGGATAACGGTTTATCACATTCAGCTGATAGAGGCTTATATCATCGGCATCGATCTGCATGTTCAGGCTTTTCCCATTCTTGCCCAAATCGGCATCGGCCACCAGCATAATGCTTGCGCCGGGATTGTCAAGATCCAGGTCGAGATGGCCTTTGGTGCCCTCTATGTCAAGCGAAGCCATAAGATTGGTGTAGGCATGCTCCTTGAAGACCACCTTGCCAACCTCCACGGCCACCTTGCCGTCGGCAACGCCGGCACCCACGTTGAGGTCGCACGTCACTTTCGCGCTTACTCCGCCCAGCGCGGCGAGCATGCCGGTGGCATTCTTGGTCAACGCCACGCCGTCGAAATCGGGCATCTGAACATTTCCGTATATCTTATACGACGACTGCTTGCGACGATAGTCGGCCTCAGCCTCTATGACACCGGGATCGGTGAGAAGCTGCGCCGTCATATGGCCCGACTCTCGTGTTCCTGACAACGATCCGAGCAGGTTGACATGGCCTAAATTGACGCACATATTCGTGACGTTGCCGTCAATCGCGGGCGACAGGAACTGCAAAATGTCGGCAATGTCGGTGCCATAAGCCCCTATGCTTATACGGGGCACGTCGGCTTCCACGGCATCTATTCCCGAAAGCAGGTTGCGCACTTCGCCCTCCCCGCGAAGCCATATATTGCCATCGTCGGTCGAAAGGTCAAGATTGTCGACAACAAGGCTGTCAACACGCCCCGACAGATCGAGATTAAGCTTCACCCGCGCATCGAGGCCGGCAAACGCCGGAACGAACGGAGTCAAATCTTCGACTTCCACATAGCTGTCGGGAGCAATGGAGAAATCGACAGGAATAGAGGGGAGCGACTCGCGTATCGACGCGTACGATGCATACGGCACGGAAATGTCGTTGAACGCAATGTGCGAATCGTCGAGGTCGATTGCGAAGCATGATATCTCAGCCCCCACAGGCGTTATGTGAAAATCGCCGCTAAGGCTCTTGAGCGTGAATCCCGAGCGATCGGAAAAGGCCAATCGACGGAGATTCACATCATATTCGTCGTTCGAAATTCGGGGAATTCGCATATCCGCGCGCAGATCGCTTATCTGAATATGGTTGGGGTCGAACACCATATCTTTTTCGGGCATGGACAGCACATCGTAACTGATGCTCGATTTGCGAATGACCACCGTATTGATTCTGAAATCGTATTTCGTTGGCGGCTTATTCTTGTCCTTGGGCGACAAAGCATCGATAATGGGCTGAATGTTTAGCGGAGCTCCGATGCTGTCGCGGCTTATGCGCGCATCCAGACCGACTATCTCGGCATACGAGAACACCATGCGGCGCTTTGCCACCAGATCGAACAGATTTATCCCCGCACCAATCCGCCGGGCCGACATCACAGTATCGCCCGCCGAATCGGCCACTACCACCTTGTGAAGCGTCAGCCTGTTAAACGGAGCTATCGACACGTCGCCTATCTCGACGTTCATGTCGATAAGCTTCGTAAGCTCCACCTCCGCTTTGCGACAAATGTCGTGCTGCACCGATGGAAATGACAATATAACAAACAATACCGCAGGCAACAGGAACAATAAAGCCAGTATCATGGCCAGCAGCATTCGTAATATTTTATAGAATAATCTCATTCAATGTCTGTCTGTAACGCGAAATTACTAAAAAATAATCAATCTCTCAATACGGATCGACATCATAGTACACCGTAGCCGATTTTATTCCCGACACGCCGGAGCCAACCAGATCTTCATACGCCTTGCGAAGTATCTCTTTTACCTTCTTCATGGAAGCATTGACCTCTATTTTCAGCATCAGTTTGCGTATGTAAAGGGTCTGCACCCTTCCGACCGACGGTTCTTCCGGCCCAAGCACGCGGTTGCCGAACAATTGTCGCAACATATTGCCATAGGCCATCGCAATGTCATCGACCATACGCGCATCGCGATGCTTTATGTAGATATATATCAATCGGGTGAACGGCGGGTAGCAGAACTTTCGCCGCTCCCCTATCTCGTATTCGTAAAAGCCCTTATAATCATGGGCGGTAAGGAAAGCGAATATCGGGTGCGACGGCTGACGCGTCTGCACCACCACCAAACCTTTCTTGTCGCGCCTGCCCGCGCGCCCCGCCACTTGCTCCAACATATTGAAAGCTCGTTCCGACGAGCGGAAATCGGGCATGCTCACCATGGCGTCGGCATTGACCACGCCCACGGCGCTCACGCCGGCAAAATCAAGCCCCTTCGACACCATCTGCGTGCCAACGAGTATCTGCGATTTGCCTTCCGAGAAATTCTTTATCAGATCGTCATACCCGTTTTTATTGCGCGTGGTGTCGAGATCCATGCGAGATATGGATGCATCGGGAAACAACGCCTCTATTTCATCCTCCACGCGCTCGGTGCCGTAGCCCACCACCTCTATGGCCGGCGATTTACAAGCCGGGCACACCGTGGGCAGCGGATATATGGCACCGCAATAATGGCACACCATACGGTCAAGCCGCTTATGATAGGTCAGCGACACGTCGCAATTGTGGCATTTCGGCACCCACTCGCACATTCGGCACAGAGCCATCGGCGCAAATCCGCGCCTGTTAAGAAACAATATCGATTGACGTCCTTGCGACAAAGCCTCATCGACCACGCCACGCAATCGCGATGAAAACGCGCCCTTCAACTCATTTTTCAAACGAGCCTTGTTCATGTCGACAAGCTCCACGTCGGGCAACAACGCTCCGGCATAACGCTCCATAAGCTCAACAAGGCCGTAACGCCCCGTCTGCGCCTTGTAATACGTTTCGACGGAGGGAGTCGCGCTGCCGAGCAAAGCCTTTGCGCCATGCATACGCGCCAAAACCAAAGCGGCATCACGCGCATTGTAGCGCGGAGCCGGATCCTGCTGCTTATAGCTCGTTTCGTGCTCCTCGTCGACTATCACCAGCCCCAACGACGAGAAGGGCAAAAACACCGACGAGCGGGCACCTATCACCACGAACGGCCCGCCATCGTCAAGCATCTTGCGCCATATGTCGACCCTCTCATTGTCAGAGAATTTCGAGTGATATATCACCACCTTGTCGCCAAACACGCGCTGCAACCGAGAGGTGAGCTGCGTGGTAAGGGCTATTTCGGGCACGAGATACAAAGCCTGACGACCCTGCCTCATCACATAGTCGATGAGATGCATGTAGAGCTCGGTTTTGCCGCTCGACGTAACTCCGTGCAGCAACGTTATGTCGACATCGAGCCACGAAGTATGGATTTTGGAAAGAGCGTCGGACTGCACCGGAGTGAGCTCGGGCAACTTTCCGTCGGCGTGTCCGGCGAATTTGAAACGGTTCACCTCCTTGCGATAGCGCGCTACCACGCCTTTTTTCTCCATTGCCGCTATTATCGGCACGGTCACTCCCGTGCGCTCCACCAACTCCTTCACGGTAACTTCGCGCGATTCGGCCGACTTGCGCATTGCCCCCGACAGCTCAAGCAGAGCCAAGAGAGCCATCTCCTGCTTTTTGGCACCCTTCACCAAGTCGAAAAGCATGTGCAGGGCCTGCGAATCGGCATTGTCACAATTTACCCTGACATACGTTTCTTTTCGCGACACATATCGTTCGACCAACTTTTCGGAAATTATCACGGCACCCTTCTCGAGCATGCGCGACACTACGGCATTCACGTTCGAAAAGCCGGTGAGGCGCTCAAGATCGGCTATGCTCAGCCGCTTGCCCTCATGGTCGAGCACCTGAAGCAATATCGATTCGCGCTCCGACAAGCGGTCGGAGGCATCTTCTTCGTAATCGGGAGCCGATTCGATGCACGTTTCGCTCTCCACCTTAAGTCCGGCCGGCACGGCAGCCTTGTAGACGTCGCCGGGAGAGCACAAATAATATTCCGACAGCCATTCCCAGAACTGCAATTGAGGCCGGCGTATCACAGGAGCCTCATCGAGCACCATCGCTATCTCCTTGACATCATATCCTTCGGGAGGCACATCCGACACCGACATCACTATGCCGGTGTAATACTTTTTTCGGCCAAACGGAACCATAACCCTGTACCCGTGCTTCACGGAACTTTTCAACGCTTCGGGCACCGAATAGGTAAACGATCCGTAGAGCGGCAACGGCAACAAAACTTCAGCGTAGGTCATCGGATATCACGCAATTGTCATTCGAGAGTTCGTTTCAGGGCAAAATAGCGCCATAGCGGAGCCAACATAAGCGCCTGTTTCATCTTGTCGGAAAGCATAAGCTCATACAACTCATCTTCCGACAGCAACTTAACCGTCAGAGCCTCAAAATCGTCAAGCGACTGATGCGACGTAGGCTCCACGCCTTCGGCCAGATAGCAATAAGTCAGATTATTGGTAACGCTCGGATTTCCCGATATTACGCAACAGAGGCTCCATGTGCCGCCCGTATAACCGGTCTCCTCGGCAAGCTCCCTCCGCGCGGCGGTTTCGGGATCTTCGCCCTCCTCCACCACTCCGGCGCATAATTCGATGCCCACTTCACCAAGCCCGTGCCTGTATTGCTCGACCATGACGAACTTTCCCTCTTTGGTAATGGCTATCGTATTTACCCAAGTAGGATATTCAAGTACATAAAACTCAGGATTAACGCGTCCGTCGGGGAGTTCCACGCAATCGCGCCGCGCCGTCAGCCACGGACGCCTGAACAGGTACTCGCTTGAAAGCACCTTCCATTTTTTTTGTTCACTGTCAACCATAATCGCAAATTTACGACTTTTCCCCCTACCCTCACGCCTGATTTTGAAAAAATAATTTAATTGCCTCAAAAGCTTTTCGTATATAGTCAAAAAAAACTATCTTTGTGATTTAATAATTTAACCAATCAGCATTTTTTTCACCATGAAAAAAGCCCTTTTAAGTTTAGCTATTCCGTGTCTGGCATTCGCAGCAATGGCCGACACCCCACAGCTTGGTGGATTTTTTTACGGCAATGACAGTGCTCCCGGTGGTCATGAATGGCAATCGGTCGATTCATTGGCTTATAACAAAGAATTTCCACATGCTACGATCTATCCGTTCGAAAGCATTGACAATGCAAGAAAAGTGCTTCCGGAAAACAGCCATTACTGGATGTCGCTCAACGGCACCTGGAAATTCAACTGGGTACCCGTTCCCGACAAACGCCCCAAGGACTTTTATCTTGCCGACTACGACGTAACCGGCTGGGACGACATACAAGTGCCGTCGAGCTGGAACATTGCAGGCATACAAAAAGACGGCACGCAGAAATACGGCACCCCCATCTACGTAAACCAGCCGGTGATATTCATGCATGAGCGTAAAGTCGGCGACTGGCGCGGAGGCGTGATGCGAACCCCGCCCACCACGTGGACAACGTATAACGCGCGCAACGAAGTAGGATCGTATCGCCGCACATTCACCATTCCCCAAAACTGGGAAGGCCGCGAAACATACATCAGCTTCGACGGCGTTGACTCATTCTTCTACCTTTGGATCAACGGCAAATACGTAGGCTTCAGCAAAAACTCGCGTAACGCCGCGCGATTCAACATAACCAAATACCTGAAAAAGGGTGAAAACACGGTGGCGGTGGAAGTGTACCGCAGCTCCGACGGCTCATTCCTCGAAGCACAGGACATGTTCCGCCTGCCGGGCATATTCCGCACGGTGGCACTCATATCGACGCCCCAGGTAGAGATTCGCGACCTTACCGTCATACCCGACTTGACCGACAACTACACAAACGGCAAGCTCAACGTGACGACAAGCGTGCGCAACCTCAGCAAAAAGAATGTCAAGGACTATAAGATAGAATACACGCTTTACGCAAACGAGCTGTATTCCGACGACAACACACCCGTAAACGGAGTTGACGTGACTACGGCCGCATTCAACGTGGCCAAAAACGCCGAAATATCGACCTCGTCGGTGATCAACGTAACCGATCCCAACAAATGGAGCGCGGAAGCGCCCTACCGCTACACCCTCGTGGCACAACTCAAAGACAAGAAAGGTAAAGTGGTGGAAACGGTATCGACATACGTCGGCTTCAGAAAAGTGGAAGTAAAGGACACCCCGGCATCGGAAGATGAATTCGGACTCGCCGGACGCTACTTCTACGTAAACGGCATGCCCGTTAAGCTGAAAGGCGTAAACCGCCATGAAACCCAACCCGATCGCGGCCACGCAATAACCCGCAAACACATGGAAGACGAGGTGATGATGATGAAGCGCGCAAACATCAACCACGTGCGCAATTCACACTATCCCGACGATCCATATTGGTACTACCTGTGCGACAAATAC
Organism: Muribaculaceae bacterium; assembly: GCA_017621225.1. Taxonomy (GTDB): domain Bacteria; phylum Bacteroidota; class Bacteroidia; order Bacteroidales; family Muribaculaceae; genus Paramuribaculum. Next base: position 69,664 of record JAGATN010000022.1, read on the forward strand.
GGCATATACCTCGAAGATGAAGCCAATATCGAATCGCACGAATATTATTATGGCAAAGAATCGCTGTCGCATCCCGTAGAATGGAAAAACGCTCACGTGGCACGAAACATGGAAATGGTACACAGCACCGTAAATTCGCCCTCGATAGTGATATGGTCGCTCGGCAACGAGGCCGGCTCCGGCGAAAACTTCGTGGCTGCCTACAATGCCATCAAAGAGTTCGACACGTCGCGCCCCGTACAATACGAACGCAACAACAGCATAGTAGACATAGGCTCCAACCAATATCCTCCCGTTCCCTGGGTAGAAGAAGTGGTGAAGGGCAAATCAAAGATCAAATATCCGTTCCACATATCGGAATATGCACACTCGATGGGCAATGCAGTGGGCAACCTCGTTGACTACTGGAAGGCCATCGAGAGCACCAACTTCTTAATGGGCGGTGCCATATGGGACTGGATCGACCAAAGCCTGTATAATTACGACGGCAAGACCGGCGACCGCTATCTGGCTTATGGCGGCGATTTCGGCGATTTCCCCAACGACGGCCAGTTTGTGATGAACGGCATAATATTCGGCGACATGACTCCCAAGCCTCAATATTTCGAAGTAAAGAAGGTTTATCAGAACGTAGGAGTTGAGCCCGTCGACATAAAAGCCGGCAAAATAGACATATTCAACAAAAACTATTTCATACCCCTGACCGACTACACTATCGGATGGTCGCTCTACGAGGATGGAGTGAAGGTAGATGGCGGCGATGCCCTCATCGGCCCGCGAATGGCCCTCGGCCCGCGCCAAAAGATGACATACACCATACCTTACGACTACTCTAAGCTCAAACCCGAAAGCGAATATTTCGCAACGGTAGAATTCAAGCTTGCAAACGACAAGCCGTGGGCAAAGGCAGGATACGTGCAGATGGACGAACAACTTCCCGTGAAAGCCGCCACGAGCCGCACCCCGATACTCGACATTGCCAAGGGCAAAAAACCGACTACGGTAAATGAGGATGGCTTCATAACCATAAACGGCGATGGCTTCAAAGCAAAATTCGACCTCAACAAAGGCACGATATACTCGCTGCAATATGGCGACAAGAACATAATATCGGATGGAAACGGCCCCGAACTATATGCATTCAGAGCATTCGTCAACAACGACAACTGGATATACACCACATGGTTTGAAAACGGATTGCACAATCTGCAACACAAAGCATTATCGACGCAAGTAAATGCCGAAAACGACGGCAGAGTAGTGCTTTCGTTCATAGTGCAATCGCAAGCGCCCAACAGCGCACGCATACTCGGCGGAACGAGCTCGGGCCATAACAAGATTGTGGAAAACACCGAAAACACATTCGGACCCGACAACTTCAAGTTCATAACCAACCAGATATGGACGGTATATCCCGACGGGTCAATCGAATTGCAATCGGCCATCACTTCAAACAATCCGCAGCTCATACTGCCGCGCCTCGGATATCAGATGAAGGTGAACAAGGATCTTGACAACTTCACATATTACGGACGAGGCCCGATTGAGAACTATGCCGACCGCAAGACGGGTCAATTCGTATCGCAATACAGCTCAAAAGTGGCTGACCAGTTCGTGGATTATGCAAAGCCTCAAAACATGGCCAACCATGAGGATGTAAGGTGGGCAGCCCTCACCGACAACCGCGACGGCGCCATATTCATTGCGCCCGACAACATGTCGACCACGGCCCTTCAGTATTCGGAACTCGATCTGATGTACGCTCCACATCCCTATCAGTTGCCAAAGGCAGGCGACACATATCTGCACCTCGACTTAGGAATGACCGGCCTCGGCGGAACGAGCTGCGGCCAGGATGCACCGTTTGAATCAGACAGAGTAAGGGCTGCGTCGCAAATGTTCTCATTCATCATACGCCCCGTGAAAGCATCGAACCTCAATGCCGCTGCCAACGTGGCTCCGTCGGGATTGAAACCCATCATCGTCGACAGCCGCAAAGGCACACTGACAATATCGTCGCCCTACGGTGATGAAGAAGTGCTCTATACCATCGACGGTGCCAAAAAGCCTTCGACCTACACCGCCCCCATCAAATTAAAGCAGGGCGGCACATTAAAGGCGTGGGTTAAAGACCGTCCGCTTACAAGCATCGAACTTACATTGCCGAAATACGATGCCATCGACGACATTGAAGTAATCAACACCAGCAGCCAGGAACCGGGCGAGGAAGCATCACGACTCATCGACGGCGACCCCAACACCATCTGGCATACGACTTATTCGGTTACGGTAGCCAACTATCCTCACTTCGTCGACTTCAAGACCGAAGAAGAAAAATCGATAAAGGGGCTTACCTATCTGCCGCGCCAGGACAGCTATAACGGCAACATCAAGGATTACGAAATATACGTGAGCAACGATCCCAACAATTGGGGAACCCCCGTTGCAAAGGGTAGCTTTGAACGTAACACCAAGCTGAAAACCGTGAAATTCGACAAGCCCGTGAAAGGACGCTACATCCGTTTCAAAGGTATGAATTCGCAAGACGGACAGGACTTTGCTTCCGGTGCCGAAATAACCATTTTGGCCGAGTAAGGTAAATTTGATGATACGACATATTGAATTGAAAAAAGCTCCTTCTGGAGCTTTTTTCTTTGCCAAACCTCGTTATAATCCCCCAAAAGTGGGTGTAAAAGCATAGATTTGGGGGATTATAAGCACATTTTGAGATTTCGACCGTACATTCTCACGGATATTTCACAGACAATAACGAACCCGAAACGGAGATCGGGAGTAAAAATTGAGAGGTTTCTATATGCCGGCATTATCTTTTACATAATTTTTTTGGGGAGAAGATCCCTCATCCCCAAAAAAGCTCCAGAAGGAGCTTTTTTCACGTTCACATAGTCGCAATTTGTCAACAGTACTGTCCGTTCCTGAAAATGGTTGACTCGGTTTGGTATGTTTACTGATATTGGTTTACTCTATCTCTGGATAAGGTTGACTGACCGGGTCCTATCCCTGGGCGGAGTTGACTGAGGGCGTAGCCCGAAGGCAACCTAGCCCA
>JAGATN010000023.1 GCA_017621225.1 Muribaculaceae bacterium
CAGAATATTGTCGTGAAGACCCTTTGGGGATTTTCCGAGAACGCTGTAAAAATCCATCTTTGGACTGCTGTCATTGCCTATCTTACGGTAGCTCGAATAAAGGCCGATTATAAAAGCTGGTATTCTATAACCGAAGTGGCAACCCTTATCAGAATCTCTGCTTTGGAACGTGTCGAGTTACGACAACTTCTAACCAAGCAAGACTTGTCAACCAATTCAAATCAAAATGTCAAAGATCTCTCTTTATTTGATGATTTCTAAACCAACGCGATTTTATCGCACCAGTAGTAATGAACTATGAACAATCGATTCTGAAAGTGATGACGAACCCCGTTACTTTGATGTTCATAGTAATGTTTGATGAGATTTTTGGGATCGGCAATGCATTTTTCCACGTCGTTCAACAATGGCCCCGGAATAACGGAGCATTTCACATCAAAGTATAGTTTGCCATTAAATACGATGTCGTATTTCTTGCTTCGTGTATTTGGATTTGGCGTCACATTTTTGTTGACATAAAATAGATATTCATCGCATTTCGAGCACATCCTAATAAACCAACGGCGGCGATTATACATCTGACGTTTTGTCGGGAGATTGGCTATCATACGTTCGAGTTCTTCAAACGAATAGATTTCAAACACATTTAAATCAGAATCGAATTTATCGTTTTGCACCGCACCCCAATGCTTGGGTATGTTATTTACGCATGAGCGCAATTCATTCGAAAGTTTTTTAAATTCAGATTCAGTCATAGTTTTCGTCGTTTAAAGATGTACTTCAATCAAACAGCCAAATGCGCCGCACGTCAACGCATTAAACCGCATCACGTATTATTTTATAAACAATTATTATGCTAATTGCCACTATGCCGGTAGATATAAATGTTGTTAAATATCGAAGTACTTTATTGGTTATTTTCTTTTTCACCAACGGCTCAATATATCTTACTCCTATTATGGCAACCAAACTAAGCATAAGCTCAAATGCTTGATTTGAAACGTTCATATTAAATTGATTACAATTTATTATTAAAGCTCTTATTGAAATAAATCACTGTTTGGGCAACGGCCACGGGTTGCGTATGTACTCCGGATGCGACTGTGCCTTTATGGGCCGCGCGGGAACGCCTCCTACGGTAGTGTCGGGGGCGACGTTTTTCGTCACAACCGCTCCGGCACCTATGCATGCGCCACTACCTATTTCAATGTCGTCGACTATGCTCACCCCCGGGCCGACGTATACGCCATTTCCTATTCGGGCCGCATTCTCGGTGTTTGATCCTACCGTGGTGAATTGTCCGAAATTGACATTATTACCAATTACGGCGCCGGGCGAAATAATGATTCCTTGGCAATGCTGTATGTACATGCCATACCCTATGACCGTGCGTGGTGGTATGAACAATCCATATCCGCGTTTATAGCTTTTTGCACGCCATTTGGCCAATGGGTATAGCCAACCGCGTTTGTGTTGCGCCAATCGAAACCAAAATGAAAATCCGATGCTTATTCGAGTAAATCCACTAAGCCATATTCTGAACAGCGAATCGCGCCGTCCATTATGACGATATGAGTCGCTTCGTATCAGCTCTGCGCAATCGGAGTAGCTGTGTGGGATGGGGATCGTTACCGTTTCGCCCGCTATGTCATATTTACGGTATTCCATATCTCTAAATTTCTAAAATTGTATTAATATGCGAATTTACAACAATAATTACATAATGCATTAATTTATTTGCCAACGTGTGTCGGTTTCAACTCCAATTTGTTTGTTTGGACCATAAAATGTGGCTAAATTTGCCGTCGTTTAAATAAATTTCGATTTTAAATTATGACTAACGGATTCGTGCGCATTGCGGCCGCATCGCCGGCACTGGAGGTGGCAAATGTAGAATATAACGTGAATGAAATAATAGCTACGGCAGACTTGTTGGAAGAAAAACGCGTTGAAATAGCCGTTTTTCCGGAATTGTGCATAACGGCATATACCTGTGGCGACTTATTTCACTCGTCAGAGCTTCTCGACTCTGCATCGAAGGGCCTCGACAGAATAATTTCGTGGAGCACGAATCACAATATGCATCTCATCGTGGGCTTGCCTATGAGAATGGGTAATGCAATATACAACTGCGCGGCATTCGTGCATAATGGCGCGGTGGATATAGTCAGAAAACGATACATACCCAATTATAACGAGTTTTATGAACGCCGATGGTTTGCGCCATCAAACGAATCGTCGGCCGACGTAAATGTGTTCGAATCACATGGCGCAAAAATAGGCATTGAAATATGTGAGGATCTATGGGTTGCCATTCCGCCGTCAAGCCGTCAGTCATTGGCCGGAGCTCAGATACTGTTTAACTTGTCGGCCTCGGACGATTTAATAGGCAAATACAATTACCTGAAGTCGCTTGTGGTTCAACAATCGGCCCGATGCATTGCAGCATACGCCTATGCATCAGCCGGATTTGGAGAATCGTCGACCGACCTCGTATTCACGGGCAAGAACCTAATAGCCGAAAACGGTGCGATAATTGCCGAATGTGATCCTTGGGAAAACAATTCGCGACACTACGCCATAGCCGACATTGACATCGAAGCATTAAACCGCGACCGCTACCACACCACTACGTTCAGTGATTGCGCTTATGCCGAGCTTGACGATACGCGCATCGTCAACACTCATTCGCCGGCCGTGACTTTTGACGACAATTTCAACCTCGCATATCGCACCATCAATCCTATGCCATTCGTTCCGTCAGACGACAATGCAATTGACGAACGTTGCAACGAAATAATCAACATACAGACGGCCGGACTGGCTAAGCGACTCAAAGCCATCAATTGCAAAAAGTTGGTAGTGGGAATATCAGGGGGGCTTGACTCGACACTGGCTCTGCTGATTGCGGTAAATACGTTCGATCGTCTAAAGCTTGACAAAAGCGGCATAATAGCGATAACTATGCCGGGGTTCGGCACCACCGGACGCACCTACAACAACGCCATTAAGTTAATGGAGAGCCTAAACGTTTCGATACGGGAAATCTCAATAGCCGATGCCGTAACGTTGCATTTCAAGGACATAGGACACGACGCCTCGGTGCATGATGCCACATACGAAAACTCGCAGGCTCGCGAGCGCACTCAAATACTGATGGACACAGCAAACCAAGAAAACGCAATAGTACTCGGAACAGGCGATTTATCGGAACTTGCATTGGGCTGGGCCACTTACAACGGCGACCACATGTCGATGTATGGCATAAATGCAGGAATCCCCAAAACTCTTGTCAGATACCTCGTAAAATGGTTCGCGTTGCGCACAAACAATGAAATTGAAAGCCGTACGCTGTTCGACATAATTGAAACGCCGATAAGCCCGGAGCTGATTCCGGCAGATTCAAATGGCAACATCAAGCAGAAAACGGAAGATCTCGTAGGGCCATACGAACTGCATGACTTTTTCCTATACTACACGCTTCGATACGGATTCTCGCCTCGGCGCATATATTTTCTCGCCAAAAAGGCATTCACAAACCATACAAGTGAAACGATATTGAAGTGGTTGCGCATATTCTTCCGACGTTTCTTCAACCAACAGTTCAAACGCTCATGCCTGCCCGACGGGCCTAAGGTCGGTAGCGTGTGCCTTTCGCCCCGTGGCGATTGGCGCATGCCGTCAGATGCGAGCGCCAAAATGTGGCTAAAAGAGATAGATGAACTAAGACCCTGAACCAATAGCACTTCACATATGTTGTTTTCATTAAACAATAATATATTGTGTATTATGAAAACAAGATTGTTGAACATATCGTGCATAATTGCAATGATATGCATGTTTGGCATTACATTAAATGCCCAGAAAAGAGACGTTCCGATACTGAATTATGGCGTAGGCCCCGTAATAGCCGGTTCGATAGAGGCTTCCGCCCTGCCCGACTCGGCCCGTAAATTCATAAACGAACATTTTGCGGGAGTACCAATAGTAAAATGCCAAAAGGAATTTTCAAGCAGCGAATATGATGTGGAATTTTCTGACGGCGTAGAGATAGAATTTAATGCCAAAGGCGATTGGATCGAAATTGAATCGGGCAACTTTTCAACGTTAAAGCCATCGATAATAAAGGCTGTCATACCCGCCACGGCCTATTTGTGGCTTGAAGAACAGAAGGTGACTAATTTGGTCGAATCGATAAAGCACGGCAAAAGCGGATACAAAGTCGAATTGGAAGGCGTAGAGTTTGACGATTATCGTTTTAACGAAACCGGCAAATTGCTAAGTATATCCGATTAACGTGATTTTCGAGCCTATGGCGCGAACAACGCTCTCCGCGAATTGTTATAATTTCAAAGAGACACAAATTAAAGGTATACGTTTACAAATAATAATGATCCCCACATATGCTCGAGATGAGTAATGTGGGGATTTTTTTCAATACATTGAATTCATTTGCGAGATCCATCGTCATTGTTGCCCTTAGGCATGCGGCGATGCTTTTTCAATGCCTCATTTATGATCCATTGCAATTGCCCATTTACCGATCTGAATTCATCAGCAGCCCAACGCTCTATTTCGGCCATCGTGTCGGCATCTACTCGCAATAAAAAACCTTTTGCCGGTTTTTTATCATTCATATTGCATCAGTGGATTTATTGATACAACGACCCTGTGTTGAGAACGGGTTGGGCCGGCTCGTCAGCACACAATACCACCAACAAATTGCTCACCATAGCAGCCTTGCGCTCCTCGTCGAGTTCCACCACGTTTTCGTCTTTAAGCTGCTCAAGGGCCATTTTGACCATCGAAACGGCACCTTCAACTATTTTTTCGCGGGCAGATATTATTGCCGCAGCTTGCTGTCGGCGAAGCATCACAGCTGCAATTTCAGGAGCATAGGCAAGATAGTTGAGTCGGGCTTCAACCACCTCTATTCCGGCCATTGCCAAACGTTCGTTTATCTTATTTTCGAGCAATTCGTTTATCTCTGCACCGCCGCTACGAAGCGTCGTTTCGCCGCTAACGTTCGAATCGGTTTCATCATAAGCAAATTGGCCGGTTACTTCGCGCAATGCAGCATCGCTTTGTATCCTCACGAATGCATCAAGGGCATTTTTTGAAGTGTTAGTTTGAGCGCCGGCCACAGGCGTCGGACAATCGACATCAAACACCGTCTTGTAGGTATCCTTGATTTTCCAGACCAATACCATTCCTATAAGCACCGGATTGCCGATTTTGTCATTTACCTTAATCGGTTCGATGTCCATATTGCGCAGTCTCAATGAAAGCTTTTTTCGGTTCATAAAGGGATTTACCCAATAGAAGCCGGTATTTCTAAACGAGCCACGATATTTTCCGAAAAATATCATTACACGAGCCTGATTGGGTTGCTGAGAAAAGAATCCCACCAACATTATTACGTCAATTAAAATCAAAGCCGTTACAATTGCCGCACCAAGATCGACCATATCGTTCTCCAACAACAACTTGATCGTAAGCACAATTAATGCAGGTATCATTATCAATACCACTGCAAGCATGGCAAAACCATTAAACACCAATCCTTTATATTCGGATTCCTCATTCATTAAATTTTCCATAATTTCACTAAATAGTTGATATTATTTTGATATTATTTTAACATCGGCAAATGTAATGATATATTTTTTATTTCGGCTTCTTTTTTCGTTTTTTAACACTTGGTTTTATGGATATAATGCGTCAAATTTTAAATGACAAATACAATTATCATATAGAATTTTATTGTATCTTTGCGTTACATCGTTAATATGAATGGCATAGTCCATAATCATCACAAAACTACATTGCAATGGATACTAAATCAAAAGGAATCGTTTCGGGTGCCATATGTTTTCTCGGGCTAATGGCCGGAGCATGCTCCATGGGGAAAACTGCAACTGAATCAAATGAAACAGACTCAACTGAAATATTATATGCCGATCCGACAATATTCGTGGAAAACGGCAAATACTATCTTTCGGGAACTCGCGGTGAAAACCCGCGTGGTTTTGCATTATTGGAGTCGGAAAATCTCACCGATTGGCAAGCGATGCCCGATTCGATGATTCTCACGGCAAGCGATGCCACATTTGGCACAAAAGGCTTTTGGGCTCCTCAGATATTAAAAACCGATGAAGGCTACGCTCTTGCCTATACGGCCAATACATATCTGGCGTATGCCAAGTGCGATAGCTTGAAAGGCCCTTACACGCAGGAGAAGCCGGAAGCAATCGATACGACAAACAACAATATTGACCCATTCATATTTACGGATTCCGACGGCAAAAGCTACCTTTACCATGTGCGTTTTAACAATGGCAATTACTTATGGGTAGCTGAATTTGATACTAAAAGCGGAAAAATTAATTATGAAACATTGACAAAATGTTTCGACAACGACCAACCTTGGGAAGCGACCGATGCTTTTGAGAGCGTACCCATCATGGAGGGACCGACGGTCATCAGACTCGGCGATACGTACTATCTGTTTTATTCGGCAAACGATTATCGCAGCATAGACTATTCAGTAGGTTATGCCACGGCCACCTCGCCGTTAGGCCCTTGGACCAAAAATCCGAACAATCCCATAATACATCGTTCGATAGTTGGTGAGAACGGTTCCGGCCACGGCGACATCTTCACCGACTTGAATGGCAATATGCGATATGTGTACCACGTGCATAATTCCGATTCGGTAGTACATCCCAGGCGCACGCGCATAATAACGCTGCAAAAACAATTGAATGACAACGGATCGTACGACATAACAGCTGATTCGACTTCCATTATAAAGCCTAAACAAATAATAACCAACGATATTGCAACAAAATGAAACGTTACAATCTGATCATTGTATGCTTGGCTTTGTCAATAAGCACATTATCGGCAAAGACAATGCTTACGCTCAAATCGCCCGGCAGAGTCGCCACGTCATATGAACTGACCGATAACGGCAACGGGCATATGTCGGCAACAGGCATTACATTGCCGGTTGACATAGTTAAAACGGACAAAACCGATGGAAACGTAACCGAACTAAAGTACGTCATCACGGCCAACGACAAATGCTGGTTTAACCTTAAGGAAATAATCGAGCTTGACGGATTCAAGCACGATAACTGCGATTTTTATATGCCGGGGTTCTGGTATCACAAAAACATGCGTTCGCCTAAAGAGGCGCCTTCATTCCACACATCCGACAGTTGGACGGTAAGAGAAGATCGCTTGAGCTCTCCCCTGACAGGAGTGTATAATCCGGAAAGCGGCGACGCATACACCGTTTTACGAATGAATAATGGCAGCGACGATTGCGTATTGCAAAACTTGTCGGGCGATGTGATTTTGACGGGAAACACATCGATAGGATTCACCGGGTTTAAAAATGTCGACGGACACTCGGCTCTCGTATTCGGATATCCCTACGAAGAAACGCCCAAAAGATACATCCGAAAACTAACGCTCATCGACCCGATCAGAACGTTCGTAAAACTTGACAAAGGAAAATCAGTGGAATTGAAGTGGCAGATACGCCGATCGAATGCAGCCGATTATTCCGAGTTCATAGCCGACGTGTGGAATTATACGTTTGACACCATGGCGCCAAAACCTGTCGAAACAGGATTGGATGCGCAAAAAGCCAAGGACTACCTGTCTAATTTTTTCACCCAAAGCTATGTTGACAATCAGGATTTGAAATTTTTTGCCGGAGTGGGATTGCGCACGGCCGACTGCAACAAACGCAATGAATTTGAAGTAGGGTTCATCGGACGAGTGCTGCTCAATGCATTCAATGCGTTGGAGTACGGCCGCGAAAACAACCGTACCGATATTACCAAAATGGCCGAATCGATATTTGCCAGCGTTCTTGAAAATGGATTTACGCCGGGAGGATTTTTCCGCGAATCGGTAACATTCAACAATAATGACAATAACGTGTACAGCATACGCCGTCAGTCGGAAGGCGCGTTTGCCATACTCAACTATCTCGAAGCTGACCGCAAACTTGGAATACGCCATACCGAATGGGAAGTTAAATTGCGTAAGCTACTCGACACAATGCTCGAAATGCAACTGCCGGATGGAAGTTTCCCGAGAAAATTCAACGACAACAAAAACGTAGTCGACGAATCGGGCGGCAGCACCCCTTCAGCCACGCTACCCCTGACGATGGCATACAAATATTTCAAAGACAAACGCTACATCGAAAGCGCGCGCGCCACTGCGAAATATCTTGAAAAAGAAATAATCGGCAAAGGCGATTACTTTTCATCGACACTCGATGCAAATTGTGAAGACAAGGAAGCATCATTGTATGCATCGACGGCCATGTACTATTTGTCATGCATAACCAAAGGCGACGAACGCCAACACTATCTGGACATGTGTCGTAAATCGGCCTTTTTCTGCTTGTCATGGTACTATCTATGGGATGTGCCTTTCGCTTCAGGGCAAATGCTTGGCGACGTCGGATTCAAATCGAGAGGATGGGGCAATGTATCGGTTGAAAACAACCACATTGACGTGTTCATATTTGAATTTGCAACCGTTCTCGACAAACTCGCTCAAAATTATAACGACAAGCGATTCTCCGACTTCTCATCAGTAATAAAGACATCGATGTTGCAGCTAATGCCTCGCGAAGACGGAATGTTTGACATTGCAAAGAAAGGCTATTATCCGGAAGTAGTGCAACACACTACGTGGGATTACGGTCGCAACGGAAAAGGTTTCTACAACGACATTTTTGCACCGGGATGGACCGTAGCCTCACTATGGCAGATGTTGTCACCCGAAAGAATCGACAGATACTTTGCAAAAAAATAATCAAGACTTAAGTATTTTACATAAACAATAATTTATCATGTTAAAACCTGAAGAAATTGCAGCATTGCAACAAAGGGGAATCACGGAAGCTCAAGTCGAAGCTCAATTAAAAAGATTTGAAAAAGGATTCCCATATCTGACAATAATAGCGCCGGCGCTCCCCGCGCGCGGAATCACAGTGTTGTCGGAATCGGACATTGAGAAAGCATCGGCAAGATGGGAAAAATATCTTTCGGAGGGTGGCGAAGTCGAAAAATTCGTGCCCGCATCGGGCGCGGCCTCGCGTATGTTCAAAGCATTATTTGAATTTGTTGACGGCGAGAATGAAATTCCGGCAGAAAACTCACCGGTTGCCACATTGCTTTCCGATCCAAGCAAACTTCCGTTCATAGCCGAACTTGATGACACCTGCATCAACCTTTACGGCAAAGATGTAAATACGCTTAAAGCCGCGAACGAATACAAAAAGATCATATCGGCACTGATAAAGCCCGAAGGCATGAATTATGGCGGTCTTCCAAAAGGATTGTTGAAATTCCATTCATACGAAACGGGAAGCCGCATGCCAATCGAGGAGCAGCTAACCGAAGGCGCTCAAACCGCAGCCGACAACAACGGAATAGTAAATCTGCACTTTACCGTATCGGCTAATCATCGTAAGATATTCGAAGAAAAGCTGAAAGAGGCAATTCCCGCTACGGAAAAACGTACCGGAGTTAAGTTTAACGTAACTCTTAGCGAACAGAAGCCTTCGACTGATACAATTGCCGCCAACCCCGATAATACGCCGTTTACAGAAAACGGAGAGTTGCTGTTCCGCCCGGGTGGACATGGCGCTTTGATCGAAAATCTAAACGACATGGATGCCGCCGTAGTGTTCATCAAAAACATCGACAATGTTGTGCCTGATAACCGTCGTGGCGAAACCGTGAAATATAAAAAAGCCATTGGAGGTTATTTAATCGAATTGCATGACAAAGTGATTGAATATCTCAATGACCTTTCGAACGGAAATTACGATTCTGCAAAGCTCGAAGAAATAAAGAACTTTATGGCCACGACATTCTCTTGGAGCGATGCGGCCGTAGATTCAATGGACGAACTTCATCTCGCAGTATACCTACACGACAAACTCGACAGACCGTTGCGCGTATGCGGTATGGTACGTAATGAAGGAGAACCTGGAGGCGGTCCGTTCATAGCCAAAAATCCCGACGGCTCATCATCACTTCAAATACTCGAAAGCCATCAAATCGACATGTCGAATCCCGAATACGTGAAAATGATGGCACAGGCCACGCATTTCAATCCGGTAGATCTGGTATGCTACATAAAGGACCGACATGGCAAAAAGTATAATCTTCCGAAATATGTCGATCCTGCAACCGGATTCATTTCTTCAAAATCGAGCCATGGCAAAGAACTGAAGGCATTGGAACTCCCCGGATTGTGGAATGGAGCCATGAGCGACTGGAACACAGCGTTCGTCGAAGTTCCGATAGAAACATTCAATCCGGTAAAAACCGTGAACGACCTGCTACGTCCGTCACATCAAAATTGATGCAATGGCATAAAAATAACTCATCGCGCTTCTCAAACACTTGTGGGGCGCGATGCGTTATATAATACAGAGAGATATACCGACGGACAAACCATACGTTAATGATATGAACAAGAGAGATGAAATAAAGAAAATATGGCGCGAGTGCTTCAACGATTCACAATCGTATGTCGATATGTACTTCAGCCGTGTGTATCGCGACGAAGACGCAATGACACTGGCAAAAGAAGGACAGATTGTAAGTTCGTTGCTGCTGCAACAATACCCTTTGTTATTTCACGACAAGGAGCTATCGATGGGTTACATTGCCGGTGCGGCCACGCGCCGCAACCATCGCGGACGCGGTTATATGGCAGAACTGATGCATAATGCCCTAAAATGTTCGGTGGAGCGCGGCGATATGATGTGTTCGCTCATTCCGGCTCATGACTGGCTTTATTTCTACTACGTAAAATTCGGATTTTCGACAGTTTTTTACGTCGACCCACAACGATTCACATCATTGCACTCATTTCCGACAGAGGGCGAGTATTTTCCGGTTGACGACTTTTATAGTTCAGACGTATATGACGCGTTTCACTCGATGGAAACCCGACGCAAATGTTCGGTGATACATTCAAAACGAGATTTTCTCAACATACTTGACGATCTGAAAATAGATGGCGGGCAATTCGTTGTAATGGCCGATCAGTCGCGACGCATAGTGTCGATGCTTTGGGCATCGGAAATTGACGACGTAGTGGTAGTCAGGGAACTTATGGGATACGATTCAAACTCACGAAAAGCCGCATTGAGGCAGTTGCGCAAGTTAAATCCCGAAAAACCAATGAAAGTGCTTGCTCCCCCACTCGACGAGCATAGAAAATTATACGATCGCGGCATGGCACGAATTGTCAACGTAAAGCTGTGCTTAGATGCCATAGCTCAAGGCCATCCCGACTACAAGGCGAAAATACGAGTGTATGACAATATGCTCAACGATAACAACCACATATACATAATAGAAAACGGCGAGTGTGGCATAGACGACAGTTGCAAGCATAAACTCGATCTCGACGTGACGCTCGACGTGTTCAACCGAATTGTATTCAGCTCCGAAAGCATTGGAAAAATAATAGGGTTCCCGTCAGTACGCCCTCAGATGTCACTTATGCTCGACTGAGTGCGTTTTCTTTGCCGATGTTCATCATTACATAAAAAATAATAGCTTATATTTGCACTTACGTTTCAACATACATATTTACATTATGAGGATAAAAAGAATCATCGCCGCAATATTGGCTACGATTTCCATCGCCACCATAGTACCTGATTCGGCATTCGCCATAGATCATAAAGGGGAAAAAAGCGTTGGCATACGAGGAGGCTATACATCCAAAAACAAATCGGCCACGGCCGGATTATATTTCCAATATAGCTTCAACAAGTCATTCAGGATATCTCCCAATCTCGACTACACATTCCGTCATAATGGCATAGACGCCTACTCCATCAATCTCAACTGTCATATGCCGATAGCACTCAGATCCGAACGAATCAGAGCGTATCCGCTTGCCGGCTTAAATTATACATCATGGAATCAAATAAACAATGCCGATTCGTACAGCTCGATTGACGATTCAAGTACGCGCACGTCGCGATTGGGAGCAAACATGGGAGCCGGAATTGAATATTACGCCACGTCGACAATGAAGCTTGCATTGGAAGCCAAATATCTACTTGCCAAAAACTATTCATCGGCCATCATATCACTTTCAATCGGATATGTATTCTAAGAGTATGTTTACTTTTATCTTTATGAAATTCTCTCTAAATCTTAACATAAGCCAAAAGTAAACATACTCTAAATGTCAGTAGCCATATCGGTCATAATGCCATTTCACAATGCCGAGTCGACCATAGAGCGTGCATTGAGGTCATTACAGTCTCAAACGATGAATGACTGCGAGTTCGTACTGGTCAACGATGGAAGCACCGACAGGAGCGTCGAGATAATACGTGATTTCGCGATGCTCAACCCCTCGTTTGGCGACAAGCTTCTTCTTCTCGGATATCCATTCAGGCGTGGCGTTGCCGGAGCAAACGACGTTGGGATAAGCAATGCCAACGGCCGATACATAGTGCGGTGCGATTCAGACGACAGAATGATGCCCGGAGCTTTGCAACGCCTGTATGATGCGACCGACAAAGAGCGAATAGACGTGGTGTGCGCGCCGATGCGCATTACGAAACGATCATTCTTAGGCAAACGAATATTGCGTCCGAAGATTGACAAAAACACGCTAAACGACATGTCGATCACAACTGTCAATTTTTCGTTATGCAACAAACTGATACGAACGAAGCTGCTATCCGACAACGACATAAGGCCATTTCCCCATATCGACTGCTGGGAGGACGTAAGCATATTTGCCCGCATAATGGCCTTAAATCCGTCATTTTCAATAATCGATGCCCCCACATACGAATATTTCAACGACACTCCAACTTCCCTAACCCACCGATCAAACGAAATGAGGCTGCGCGATCACCTTATGTGTGCATTGCTGCTTGAACAGTGGTTTGTGGACAACGACAAAGCTCTACATTTCGACAAGTTTCTGACTCGATTGAAATATTGCGCCAAGATAAAATATCTCCGTGGAGCATATAAGGATGTGGAAAAATGGAAATCGACATTTCCCGAAGTAAACAAACATATATTGCACATCAGCAAAATACCATTGCTCGTTCGAATAGCCACATACCTCATATCAATACTCCCCACATCCATTACACAAGGCATATCAGATGCCGCAAGCATATTTTACTCCAGTAAATACAAAACAGTAAAATGAATGCATCGGGTAAAAGCCGGCCATCATATATCGTCGAACGGATGACTCCTGAAGAATATGAAAACAAAGGTGCTAACCTATGCATAAACTACTCATTTGCGCCTACGCCATTCGGTGACATTCTGATTGCTTCGACCCATAAGGGCATATGCAGCCTTGAATTCATTGAAGACCGCATTGAAGCTTACAATAATCTGAGACTGAAATTTCCACGCGCACATTATGATTGCAAATGCGATTTTTTGCAACAAGACGCATTGTCAATCTTTACTCAAAATCAGTCGAAAGTAATAAAGCTACACCTTAAAGGCACTGATTTTCAGTTTAAAGTATGGAAAGCACTTCTCAGTATCCCATTGGGCAATATGACCACATACGGCAAAATAGCAAAAATGATCAACAATCCATCTGCTTATAGGGCCGTAGGCACCGCCGTCGGGAATAATCCGGTAGCATTACTCATACCATGTCATCGTGTCGTATGTGCATCGGGCGAAATAGGAAATTATCGATGGGGAACGGCACGGAAGCGCGCGATTATTGACCGGGAAGCCGATAAAATAAATTTGCCATAAACCGATTTGAAGAAATTTGAGAGCCACGGTTTTGCCGACATCGCCGACCATTTTAATGTTAAATTATATATATATTTTACGATGGCATATGCAGTCTTTTGATGTTTCGAGCATCTATTAAGGTAGTTTTGAATCAATGAATAAAAGACACCTTATAAAGCTATGTCAGTCGGGCGATAGAGAAGCCTTCGGGATTCTTTATCAGACGTATCTTACCCCGATGCGCGATACGGTGAGATATTACGTCAATAATTCGGATGCAGTATGGGATATTCTGCACGACGGCTTCATTATTGCATTTGCATCGATAGGCTCTCTGAAAGACGCCGAAAAAATTGAAGCTTGGCTTACCTCGATAATGAAAAACCTCGCCCTTCAGTATCTTAAAGAGGAATCAAACCACGTATACGTTCCATTGTCAGACGTTTCCATTGCCAATGACAACGACGTTGACAATCAAAGAAACTCCGAATTGACCTGGGACGAACTTAACCGAATTATCGACAAACTCCCCGAGGGTTACAGTAAGGTTTTTCGTCTGGCCGTTCTTGACGGCTTGTCACACAAAGAGATCGGGGCATTACTCGGCATAGCTCCCCATTCTTCATCCTCGCAGCTTTCGCACGCAAAGGCAATGATGAGGCGAATGATAAAAGAATATAGGATGGAAATGGGCATATTCTCGATAATGGCCATAATATTGCTTTTATGGCACGGAATATTCAGGCATAAGGAAAATACAATGCCCACACCGACAGTAAGCAAAAACACGGACAAGTCGACAACAATAATCGTTGACTCGATAACTGATGCAAAAACAAGAACCGACAGCATAATTCAACGGTCGAAGACAATATACAAAACAGATGCTACCCGAACACCGGAGCTTACTGCCGATGCCACCTTACCGGCCGACAGCATCCCTGTCGTTAAGAACGACAACGTCACTAATAATGCCACAAAGTCAATACCAAATATCATAGACCATACGGAGCATATTGCCTATGAAGGCTTGCCACGCACACAACTCACTAAAAATCACGACCTGTCGTTATCGCTGGCATATTCGGGTACGCTAGGACAAAATGACGATAACAGATATCGGATACCCAATCCGGAGCTTCCTGATGTAGAAGGCCCGACCGGCGAAATTGAGGTAACAGAAAAGACACGCCATCATATGCCCGTGGTGATAGGTCTATCACTGAGTAAGAGTCTTAACCCTCGTTGGAGCATTGAAACAGGCATACGATACACCTTGCTTCGTTCCGATTTCCTATCAGAAAGTAAGTTGGCAAGCAAAGAGACTGTACAGCGCATACATTATATAGGGATTCCGCTTAAATTCAACTATCGCATACTAACATATAACGGTTTTTCGCTATACGGTCAGGGAGGCGTTGCATTCGACATTCCTATTTATGGCACTCAGTCCATTTGGGAATATTCACCTAAACCGGGTACAACGACCAACGATTTGCGCCATATCCATGCTCCTCTGCAGTGGTCGGTAGATGGCGGACTTGGAATCCAGTATCATTTCACTCCGTCGTTAAGCATTTATGCCGAACCTTCGCTTCGTTACTATTTCAATTCCGGTAACGGCATCAAGACGATACGACAGGAAAAGCCATTTGAATTTACCCTTCCCATTGGATTGAGATTGACATGGTAATTGAAATGATCCGCAGCCATATGCAGTCTTTGGAGTGCGATTTCATCTATACGGTGAAATTACCCAAACCGAAGATATGTATAAACCATCAGACTACATACGAAACGGAGCGCTTTTTATACGAAACACTATGTTTCCAAGAAGCAAAAAACTGGCACAACTTATGATTTACGCCACCAACCGCTGCCAGTCGCGCTGCCGACACTGCTCTATATGGCAGAAGCCCCATGACACGCTTTCAAAAGATGAAATAGTGTCGTTGATGTCGAGCCGATGCATAAGCCGCCATACGACGGTAGGGCTTGAGGGCGGCGAGTTCGTGCTGCATCCACAGGCCGACGAGATAATGGCGTGGTTTCAGGCAAACCATCCCAACTATACGCTGCTCTCAAACTGCCTCCTGCCACAAAAGGTAATAGACTTGACAAGACGTTACCGCCCCATACATTTGTATCTGTCGCTTGACGGCGACCGTGACACATACAAAAAAATGCGCGGCATTGACGGCTACGATAACGTGATACGAGTCATCGAAGAACTAAAAGATGAAATCCCCATATCGCTTATGTTCTGCCTTTCGCCTTTCAACAGCTTCAAGGATATGGAATATACCATCGACATTGCAAAGCGCCATGATATTGACATACGCATAGGCATATACGGCACAATGGCATATTTTGACACGAAAGTCGAAATGTTGCAGGCGCAAGGAGAGGAATATATCTCACAAATCCCTGCCAACATACATAACACACAGGAAAATTATGATTTCGTGGCACTCTATGACCAATGGCGAAACGGCAATCTTCGACTGCGGTGCCATTCAATCACCAATTCGCTCGTAATTCACCCTGACGGCAATGTGCCCGTCTGCCAGAATCTTGATATAATTCTCGGCAACATCAGGAATAAATCGCTTGACGAGATTTTCAACTCCGATGGAAGCATTGCAACGCAATGCCGCTACTCAAAAGAATGCAACGGATGCTGGATTAACTTTCATCGGAAATATGACGTCATACTGCTCCGTAGCCTGGAGAAAATCTTGCCCAAGAGTGTTATTGAAATGTCGTATGGAAAATACCAATGGTGCGCGGACAATCGCCTTACTTATCGAAAATATCTAAAAACAATCACGAGATGAAAGGTCTTATATGCAGCGGCATACAACGCTGGCGGTCACAGCGTAACCGTAAAATGCTGCAATCGACATATTCAGCAATGTACGCATTTGTAGGCGTGGGCAGCCATGCGTTGCAAAACCTTTACCCTGTGTTGCAATATATTGGAATACGACTAAAATACATTTGCTGTAAGTCGCCTGACAAGCTGACATTGATTGAACGCCGTTTCGGAGTGACGGCAATAACGTCGTTAGATATCATTCTGAATGATACCGAAGTAAAGGGCGTGTTTGTTTGCACATCGCCACAATCGCACTACGACATCTGCACCCGAGTGATCGAATCAGGCAAATACCTGTTTGTGGAAAAGCCACCATGTCTGACGCTCGACCAACTTGAACCATTGATCACCGCCGATAAAAGACAAGTGGCTATGGTCGGTATGCAGAAACGTTTCTCGCCATTAGTACAATCATTGAAGAAACAATTGTCAAAAAACGAACCTTTAAGCTATACATTATCGTATCATACAGGTGCGTATCTCGAAGGAGACCATTTCACAGACTTGTTCATTCACCCGGTAGATCTGGCATTATATTTATTCGGTAATGCCGAATTAAAGTCAGTGCAACGGATTGATAGGGATGGAACAACGACCATTCATGGATTACTTTCTCATAAAGCGACCAAAGGCTTTATTGAATTATCCACCGCTTATTCATGGACAAATCCAAAAGAATTGCTTTATGTCAACACTCCGACCGGAGAATATCGACTTAAACAGATGGAACGGCTATGCCATTACCCACATCCAAAAAAGATTGCCGGAATACCCATTGAAAAATTGGGCCTGTTTACGAATACCGAACGTACACTCATAGAGCGGAACAACTTCAATCCGCTTGCAGTTAACAATCAGCTTTATACGCAAGGATTTTTGTCGGAAATAAAGGCATTTGCCGATATGGTGGAATATTCGGGCAAAAATTTATTACCTTTGTCAGACATACACGCTACATACAAATTACTTTCATCATTAAAACAGCAGTTATGAAAAATACCATCCATATAATCATCTGTCTTTCAATCGCATTATTACTCTTTTCATGCTCGGATGAATCAGAAATGGCCAATCCCCCCATTCCACCGATAGCATCCATATCCGGCACATTGCCTGTAATGTATATCGAAACGGAAAATCACGAGCCCATCATATCTAAAACCATATATCTAAATGCCTCTTATCGCCTTGATCCGATGAATACCGCAGGCGTTGAAGCCATTGGTTCGGAAGATAATCCGCAGCCTATGCAGATACGAGGCCGAGGCCACTCGTCATGGAAAGGACCGAAGAAACCGTATAAAATCAAGCTCGGCCAAAAGACTTCCATAATGGGTATGAAAGAGAGCAAACACTGGGCGTTGCTGAAACCAACTGAAAACACCGTCGCCGGATTGCAGTTGGGCAAACTTATGGGAATGGCGTGGACACCAAGTTTTAGACCTGTCGAAGTGGTATTGAACGGAGATTATATCGGTCTGTATTTCCTAACCGAAACAATACGCATAGACGAAAACCGAGTAAATATCCATGAACAGCAAGACCGAGAAACAAACCCCGATTTTATAAAGGGTGGATGGCTCGTTGAGATCGACAACTACAAGGACGTATGTCAAATCACCATTCCCGAAAACGACAGATGGAACCTGACACTGCGATATCATTCGCCGAAAAATCTGTCTGATGCCCAACTGCAATGGCTTACCAACGAGTTTAAGGCAATAAACGCAGCTATCTATTCTTCCGACAAGACCTCGACCGAGTGGGAGAAATACATCGACGTGGAGAGCATAGCGCGTTTCTTCATTCTGCAAGAGGTAATGGACAATCCCGACGGGTTTCACGGCAGTTTTTATCTTCATAAAGACTTGGCTGAAAATTCAAAATGGGTGGCAGGCCCCGTCTGGGATCTATTATGCTACAATCGTGAAAAAACTGACTACACATTCAGAATGAAAGTGCATTATGGCATCACACCCCATTGGATAGGCAATATCATACAGTACGACATCTTCTGCAAAGCCGTGGAGGAGGTATGGAAGGAGGTGTATCCCGAAAGAATATCAGAAATCTACCGCTACATCGATAATGTAATATTGCCGCTTGACAAGGCATTGGAAAATGACTGTGAGCGATGGAATGAAGATCCGTCACATACCGCCCGTTTCAGGGCCGAACGAATAAAAATGGCCTTGCAACGAAACAGTCAGTGGTTCGACGGGCATCTGCCCGTCAGCGCGTCAAACGCTCCCGACAATCCGCTATGACGTCAATTCCGCAGCAAACGCAGCATCACCCATTATTACAACTCCACTATCCATAACAATAATTGATCAAAAATCATTACCTTTGTGACCGATTTGTATACAAGACAAAATGCAAATATCTGACGTGATTAGAAATTACAGTATAACTTTTACCGCTTATTAAAGAATGTTTATGAAACGTATTATTTCAAGGGCTTTGGCTATTTGTATATGTTTTGCCGCATTTGTGCCCGCACAAGCTCAATTTAACATTAAAAAGGCCGTAAGCTCAGCTGCAAAAGGTGTAAAAGCAGCCACATTGACCGATGCGCAGATGGCTGCATACGTGAAAGAATCGGTTGACTGGATGGATAAGAACAATCCTGTGCTGCCTGAAGACGATCCGTATACACAACGATTGCGCCGATTGACCGAAGGCATTACCGAAGCCGATGGAATACCTTTGAACTTCAAAGTGTATAATGTAATCGACATCAATGCATTTGCATGCCCCGATGGTAGCGTAAGAGTATTTTCTTCGCTTATGGACATTATGAACGACGATGAATTGCTCGGAGTAATCGGCCATGAAATAGGCCACGTCATGAAGCACCATTCAAAAAATGCATTCCGTACTCAACTTCTTACCGGCGCATTAAAAGATGCCGTAGCATCGACAGGTGGAAAGGCTGCCGCCCTGACCGAATCGCAGTTGGGCACGTTGGGCGAATCACTCGTAAACTCAAAATACTCACAATCGCAAGAAAAAGAAGCTGATGATTGCGGATATGATTTCTTGATAAAAAACAAACGCAATCCGTATGGCATGGCCATGGCTTTTGAGAAGCTTCTTAACCTTGAGCAGGGCAACAACGTGAAGCAAAGCTATATCGACAAAATGTTTTCGTCGCATCCCGACACTCAATCGCGAATAAATCACATTAACGATCGTGCCTCAAAAGACGGATATACCCGACCGACAACAGAGACATCTGACAAATAATAACACAGTACCACATAAGGAGCTGCATCGTCAATACGAGATGCAGCTTCTATTTTTTAATAAGTAACTCGCATCATAGGGATTACTTGATTTTTTTAATTATAACTGAAAATGTCGATACGTAAAGGTAATACGGTTCGTATTTTACTTGCCATCATAATCCTAATGCTCGCCGGTACATGCATATATTATTATGCACGAAGCATAGTGCCTTTTTATTACATTGCCATCCCGGCGCTGTTGGCTGGGTGCGTAATCAGTGGATTCACCCGGCGCATTTGGAACAAAATCATTCGCTCCAATCGGTTTGTAATAGGCTTCATTACACAATCGGTGGCATTTACGGTGATTCTAATGTTTCTGACATTGTCAGTCAATTATGAATTTTCCATACCCAATTCAAGCCATACGGACAATGCCTGCTGCGTTGAAAAGCTGTATTACGAAATCAGACATCAAAACAAGCGTGTAGGCAAGAAATATCTTCCCGTAGGAAATGAGTATAAAGTATATTTTATGGATGTCAGGTTTGCCAACGGCATCGTAAAAACCATAAGCATAAATCACAATACATACCGACGATTCGCATCGGGCGACTCGATATGCCTGAAAATGGAAACGGGATTATTTGACATACCCGTAATCAAGTCATTCAAATTTGATTGAATAGCCGTTACAATTCAAACCTCAATCCGTCAATGTGGTCAACGGCCGTTTGGTCAGGCCGTACCGGCACTACGGTTGCATACTCTCTTTCAAGCCAATAATTGTCGGTATCAGGATTATCGGGGTCCTCGTCTTTGAACCGCCCTGTGAGCCAATAATACGGTTTGCCATGCGGATCGATGTAATCGGCATATTCTTCAGTCCAGTATCCCCTTGAGGCCCTTACTATTTTTATCCCTTTGGGAACACATAATGCCGGGATGTTAACATTCAGACAAACTTGCTTCGGCAGGCCATCTTCAAGCACATTGCGCGTTATGGATTCAACTATCGGCCTGCACTCCGTAAAATCGGCATCGAGCGAATGATGCAGCAATGAGAAGCCTACGGCCGGAATGCCAAGCATACAGGCTTCCATGGCAGCTCCCATGGTGCCGGAATATATGACCGAATTACCCGAATTGGATCCGTGATTTATGCCTGACAGCACTATGTCGGGCCTACGCGGAACGATGGCGTGCATTGCCAACTTTATGCAATCGACGGGGGTACCCGTAACCGAATACATTCCGGCTCCATCATAGTCGGGATGCTGCTTTATGCGTAGCGGCGCATCAACCGTTATGGCCGACGATTGGCCTGATCGCGGTCCGGACGGGGCAACGGCAATCACCTCCCCTATGTCATTAACGCATTCTATCAAAAAACGCAATCCTTTAGCTTCAATTCCGTCGTCATTGCTTATCAATATAAGTGGTCTAATGTCTGCCATATCCTATTTTTTGTTAAAATCTACATCGCAAAATTAATTAAAATATCCTCTTTATGCCTTTTATTTGTTTAACTTTGTAGTATAAACAATAAAAACATTTTTAATCATGGTCATTCAACGTATTCAAACACTCTATCTCATCATCGCCATTGCGCTGATGACAGCATTTTTCTTCATGCCTTTCGGCTACACTCAGTTCACCGATGCCGTAACAGGATCGACCGTTGAGGAACCGTTAAAGGGCATCATGTTCATCGGACTCATAATACCAATCTCAGTATGCCTGCTCACTCTGGCTTTGGCCATATTTACATTTAAATCTCCGTCGATACAAAAACTTATGGTCATCATTTCCGCATTGCTGGTAGGAGCATGCATAGGCGTGGTAATATATATATTGTCAGGAGGTCTCATCGACGAAAATCCGGAGTACACCACTCGAACACTATGGGGTGGCGGCGGCTTGCTCCTCATAGCCACATGGTGTGCATTGGGAGCTGCCTATCACGGAATATCGGCCGATCAGCGCCTATTACGCTCATACGACCGCATTCGCTAATGAGTCAGCTACCGAAGTGACATTTAACTTAACTGTCACTCTCGGTAGTACACCCTTTTAACTCTCTGTGACACAGAAGTTAAAATTTCATACGGAATAGTATTCAACGTGTCGGACAGTTCGCTGACCGGCACGTTTTCTCCAAATATCTCAACTGATTGCCCTACGGCGCAGTCTACATCCGTAACATCAATCATACAAGCATCCATACAGATGTTGCCCACCGTCGGGCACCTAAAACCATTTATCCACACTTTCATGCCACCATTGCCAAGATGTCGGTTTATGCCATCGGCATACCCAATGGGAATCGTAGCTATGCGCGATTTGCGCGTCAGAACGCCACGTCGCGAGTAGCCAATTGTTGTGCCGGCCGGCCATTCGCGAATAGATATTATGACGGTATGCAGCGACGACACTTGACGCAATCCGTCCTGCGATCCATCGTTCATCGTTGGAATGCCATAAAGACAGATGCCAAGACGTACTAAATCGAATTGCTTCTGAGGAAATCTTATTATGCCGGTGGAGTTCAATATATGACGCATTATATAGTAATTGAACTCACGGCTTATCAAATTGTAGCATCTGTCGAAATAATCGAATTGCAGATGCGTGTAATCATCCATGGTAGGTTCGTCGGCAGCGGCAAGATGGCTGAACACCGAACTCGGGCGAATTACCTTCTGATGCTTTAACACTTCTACAAGCTCGGGTATTTCCTCCTCTATAAATCCCAAGCGATGCATGCCGGTATCAAGTTTTATATGTACCGGATAATCGGTTATTCCATATTTCTCCCCCTCCTTGATTATTTCGTGCAATATGCCGAAACTATATATTTCGGGTTCAAGATTATATGCAAACAGCGTTTTGTAATTGACCACTTTCGGATTCAATACCATTATTGGCATGGTTATGCCGGCTTTGCGGAGATCGACACCTTCGTCCAATACGGCAACCGCCAGATAGGCTGCTCCCTGCGACTGCAAAGTTTTGGCAAGTTCATCTGATCCGGCTCCATATCCCGATGCCTTTACCATGCACACAATGCCTGTGGTAGGCTTCAACTTCGAACGAAACATATTGAAATTATGCACCACCGAATCGAGATTTACCTCCAACACCGTTTCGTGCTGCCGGGCTTCGAGCATGTCGGTTATCAACTCAAAATGAAATGACGATGCCCCCTTCACCAGTATCAACTCATTGTCGAAGTCGCTTGGCGAACTCGATGCAAGAAATGCCGACGTGGTGGGATAGAACATTGCATCGGGACCAAAATATCTGCTGTTGCGACTTATTTCTTCGCCTATGCCTATTATTCGCTCTATTCCTTTATGCTTGAGCAGGTCGGCTACCGATTGATAAAGCTTTGACGGCTCAAGAGTTTCATGCATCACGTCGCTAAGCACTATCGTCATGGATCGGGACGACGTTCGACGACGCGACATAAAGTCTATTGCCGGTGCCAACGAATGAAAATCGGACGTGTACGAGTCGTATATCAACATACAATTGTTCACTCCCTCTATCACTTCGAGGCGCGTGCCTACGGGCGCGAGAATCGACATTCTCGAAGCGATTACATCAGCCGGCCTGTTAAGATACAGTTGTACGGCAAGACAATGTATCGAATTCTGTATGTCGGAATCGGCCGTAAACGGAATGGTAATTATGCCGTCAGTACGAAGATATGAGTAATATATATCGGTAGTATCGACATGTTTGTCGATTTTTGAAATGAACAACGGACGATCACTATCGACGGTCGACCATGCTATCTCCTTTACGGTAAATCCGGCATCGGCCACCGCTTCGCTTATCAATTCGTCGTCTCCGTTATATATTATGCAGTCGCAATCGCGCAACAGGGTTATCTTTTCGTAGCATTTGGCCTTTACCGACGTGAAGCCGTCGGAATGTTCGCTGCCTATATTCGTTATTATTCCGAGGTTCGGGCGTATGAGTGCCTGAAGCGATGTCATTTCATCGGGCAACGAAATTCCGGCTTCGAATATACCCAATTGCGTTTCGTCGTTCAGCTCCCATACCGACAGCGGAACTCCAATTTGAGAATTATAACTTCGCGGAGATCTGACAATGTCATAATCAGCCGAGAGCAATTGATACAGCCACTCTTTCACGGTAGTTTTACCACGACTCCCGGTGATGCCTATTACCGGAATGCTGAATCTGCACCGATGATATTTCGCGATGGCATGCAATGCGCTGACAGTGCTTGAAACCAAGAGTATGTTGGAATTCTTAATCGCATCGGGTGTAAGATCGTCGGGGATGTATGACAATACGAAATTGCGCACTCCGCGATCGTAAAGTTCCGATACGTAACGGTGTCCGTCATTGTTATTGGTACGAATTGCAAAAAACAACGATTGTTCGGGGAATGTCAACGAACGACTATCGGTTAGGAGTACGCTTATTCTTGCCGTCGGATCGACAGGTTCGGGCAAGTTAAGTATCGAAGCTATGGTCGAAATTGTATAAGTCATTGTATTTTTAATATCTTATTGGCGGTAACTGCAAGTTTGGGATATTTATCCACCAACTGCAGCCCTTGCCGTATTGTTTCGTCATTGAATTTTTTTATCACGTCAAGATCGTCGGTCATATGTCGATGCGAAGCGCGTTTCGTTATTTTATAACATTGACACGCCGTTTCTCGTACCGTATCAGACATGTATGCATTGCTGAAATTGTCGTATATGTAATCCGCTGCCAGACTTGAAGGATGCGACATATCGCGATCATAGAACCTGTAATCGCGCAGATCATCCATCATTATCTCAAAGGCGGGAAAATACGTCACGCTCTTATCTTGTGCCATTATGTCGTCTATTGCCAATAGCAATGATGCCTTGCTAAGTTGATTGCCGTGAAAGCCATCCGACAGATGACGTATCGGGCTCACCGTAAACATGAACTCAACATCGTGCGACACCACGGCACGCAAATGGGCCATCGCATCAATCAATACCGACGAAATTTCGTTTACATTAAGCTTGCGCCTCGTAAAAGTAGATGCAGGCATCTTATGACAATTGGCAACAACCGCCCCACCCTCGACGAGCGAGTAGACGTATGCCGTACCTAATGTCAGAATCACCAATTTGCTCCGCAACAAATGGTCGCGAGCATATTCAAACTTATCGTTTAGCTCATTGAGCATGGCTTTTTTATCGGAACGTGACAATGCCGTATGGCACCAATAACAACCGTATCGGCCTCCGGCATAGAACAATTCGTCTGAACTGAATTCCGCTCCTGATGCCAATCGCTTTATCCACATTGATATCGATGCCGGATTATACAACGGACCGAAAGGATTGGACATTACATCAAACCATCGTTCAGTCATACGCAATCCGATGTTGTCACTGAAACAAGACCCCAAAAGAGTTACAGGCGTATCATAATCGATAAGTCCTTGCCTTGGGGGTGAAACCACTTTTGTCCTAAAATCACTATCGAGCAACATCATAATCAAAATCCATAATCTGTTGACAATATCTTAAATTCCGTTCGGCGATTTATCTGATCTGCAATTTCACGGTCTTCGGGCGTAAGCGTAATCACGTAATCTTCCGTGAGCACTATGCCTTCGTCAAATTGAGGATACAATCGCTTTATTCGCTTGGTCACTCGTTTGGGTTGAGACTTTCCGTAACCTTTATGGCTCATACGGTCGGGCGAAATGCCTGATTCTATGAGATAATCGACCACCGATTTAGCTCGTCGTTGCGACAAATCATTATTATATGCGTCGCTACCCACCCTATCGGTATGCGATGCCATCTCAATGGTGATGTTGGGATTTTCTCGCATCATTTCGGCTACTTCGTCAAGCGCCTTTTTCGACTCCTCGCGAAGCGTGGCTTTATTATAGTCATAAAATATATTTTCCACTATGTTAGGCTTCGACAGCGAAACGAGCGTGAAATCCACTCTATACTCGGCATCTTCCTCCGCGTCATCCGACACGAACGATTGTCGCGCATTGAGAAATCCCTGTGCGCCTGCTTGCATCACATAGCTCGTGCCGCGCTGCAATGTAAAGTCAAATGAGCCATCGTCACGAGTTATCATTTTCTGATTGGATCCGTCATTCCCAATTATTCGCACCACGGCTTTCGCTATGGGTTCTTCATCGGCATCCGACACGTTTCCCGTCAATGATATTTTTATGTCAGGAAGTTCAAAATAATAAATGTTGTCATATCCGCGCGCGTCACCCCTACCCGAGCTGAAAAATCCGGCTTCACGTCCGGGCTCGAATGTTATGCCGAAATCATCGGCATGCGAATTGATGGGGCGACCCATATTTTCCACCTCCCATATGCCGAGCGGCTTAAGCGTGGCCTTAAACAGATCCAAGCCGCCATACCCCGGATGCCCGTTCGAAGCAAAATACAACACGCTGTCGGTACGAGCGTAGGGAAACATTTCATCTCCGCCCGTATTTATTGACGGCCCCAAATTTTCGGGTGTCATGACGCCCCGCTTCTCAAGATTTATCCGCCATATGTCTTTGCCGCCAAAACCGGGCCTGTTGCTCGTAAAATACAAGTATTTCCCATCGCCACTTACCGAAGGATGACCATAGTCATACAAACTGTCGCCCTCTATCTCAAGCTTTACCGGCGCGCTCCACCGAGCATCCGCGCGCTTTGAAGTATATATCGCCACGCGGGTATCGGCATTCGGTTCTCGCCGGGCCACGGTAACATACATCGTCATTCCGTCGGGCGAGAATGATGCTACGCCTTCATCCATTTCAGTATTTATTTCCCCCTCCAATGCCTGGGGCCGCTGCCATACGCCCGATTCGTTTTTGCGCGACACCCATATGTCGCTCCGCTTCATGCCGGTGATTTCGCTTCTCGACGTACCGGTTACATATTCGGACGTAGTAGTAAAATACAATGCGTCGCCATTGAGCATCGGTGCAAATTCCGATCGTGTGGTATTAAATAGGTTACGTTTACTTACATTATAACGTGTCAAACCACTTCCACCCGACGAAACGCCCATTTTGGCTCCTTTATATGAATTTTCGATTAAAGGAGTAGGCTTGTATTCCGACATGTATCGTTCGTATGCCTTAACCGCTTCAGCATATTTACCCGCACCGTGGAGCATATACGCCATATTTATCACTGCCGCCGAATCGGGATATCCGTAACGCAATGCATTTGAAAATGCCGAGGCAGCGCTTTCGTATTGCCCGAGCTTGGCATATGCCTCGCCCATCTTGAATGCGACCTGACCTTTCAATTCACGGTCGGACCGTTTGGTCAGTTTCTTGTAAAATTTTCGGTAACTGCGCGATGCATCAAAATATTCGCCACGAGCCATCTGCTCATCGGCTACTGACAATTTGGGGGCATTGCATCCACCCAAAAGCAGGCCCACCACAAACACAAACAGGCTCATTGGATTAAACTTCCGCATATGCATACGCTTTTGAAATCTTAGCTACAAAATTAATCAAAAAAAGCTTATCACATATGAAAAGTTTAATTATCTTTGTGTATCATCCGTTACACGTAACCATCAACGTTTATACATCACATTTATTGAAATCATGATTAAACGACATCTTTTATTTTCATCGCTGATTGCAGCCGCAATGCTTACCTGCTGCACAACGAAAGAAGAAACTGCCGATTACCGAATTATACCGGCTCCCTATGACGTTTCCGTAAATGAAGCGGAAAAACCGTTTAAATTATCCGGTTCAACCGTCATTTCGTACCCCGACGACAATGATTCATTAAAAAATGAAGCGGAATTTCTGTCTGAATACATTGCAAATCTGACGGGGCATAATCTCAAAATAGTTACTTCGGCACCTTCGTCCGATGCCATAATATTACGGTCAGACATCATAACCGACAATCCTGAAGCATACGAGATAACCATAAATCCATCAACCATTACAATTAACGGCTCGACTGACGCCGGCGTATTTTATGGCATACAGACATTGAGAAAGTCGATTCCCGCAATCAATGAGAAACAAAACGTACTATTCCCGTCAGCCAAAATAACCGACAGGCCACGATTCGCTTACCGTGGCGCACATCTCGACGTAGCGCGTCACTTTTTCCCCGTAGATTCGATAAAGACGTTTATCGATATGCTCGCATTGCACAATATCAACACCTTTCACTGGCATCTGACCGATGATCAGGGTTGGAGAATAGAAATAAAAAGACGTCCGGAACTCACCGAACTCGGATCTGTCAGAAACGGAACCGTAATAGGACATAATTCAGGACAATACGATAGCATACCTTACGGTGGATTCTACACCGGGGAGGAGGCGCGCGAAATAATAAAATACGCTGCCGACCGTCATATAAACGTAATACCGGAGATTGATTTGCCGGGACATATGCTCGGCGCGCTCAAAGCATATCCCAATCTGGGGTGCCAAGGCGGCCCGTATGAAGTATGGCAGCAATGGGGCGTGTCACCCGACGTGCTGTGCGCGGGCAACGATTCCACCTACCAATTCATAAACGAAGTGCTCACTGAAATAACCGAGATATTTCCATCGGAATACATACACATAGGTGGCGACGAGTGCCCGAAAGTCAGATGGGAGGAATGTGAAAAATGTCAAGCCAAAATAAAGGAGCTCGGACTTACATCCGACAAACATAGCACAAAAGAAGAAAAACTTCAAAGTCACATAATAAAATATGCGGGCGAGGTTCTCGCCGCGCACGGGCGCAAGCTGATAGGTTGGGATGAAATTCTCGAGGGAGGATTAAATCCCGGAGCAATCGTAATGTCGTGGCGCGGGGAAAGCGGAGGCATAGAAGCAGCCCGTCAAGGCCATGAAGTAATAATGACTCCCAATACATATATGTATTTCGACTACTATCAGTCACTGGACCGCGACAAGGAGCCTGAAGCCATCGGAGGTTATCTGCCTCTTGAAAAAGTGTATTCATACGAACCTTATTCGAAAAGTCTCACGCCCGAACAAGCATCGCTCATAAAAGGCGTTCAGGCCAACCTCTGGACCGAATACATTCCCACATTCAGTCAAGCCCAGTATATGGAACTGCCCCGAATGGCGGCTCTCTGCGAAACACAATGGAGCGATCCCGGCAAAAAAGATTTCAAAGATTTTGCATCTCGTCTGCCCAATCTCACAGCCCACTACGATGCAAACGGATATAATTACGCAAAACATATATTCAACATCAAAGGCGAACTCGAAACCGACACCATCGAAAATGCCATAAAGGTTACGCTCACAACCGTAGATGATGCACCGATATTCGTTACGTTCGACGGATCGACGCCCAACGAGAACTCCAATCAATACGAAGGCCCGTTCATGGTCGATTCCACGACCGTAATCAAGGCCATTGCAATCAGACCGAACGGAACAAGTGAAATTTTTGCCGACAGCGTATCATTCAGCAAATCGACGGCCCACCCCATTGCCATAACATATAAGCCACACCCCAATTATAAAGCCAAAGGAGCAGCGACGCTTGTCGACGGCAAGTTAGGCCCCGACAACTACGGCAGCGGTTTCTGGGTAGGATTTTACAATAATGATCTTGAAGCCGTCATCGACCTGCAAAAAACACAAAAGATAAGCGAAGTCACGCTGCGCTGTTGCGTGGTTACGGGCGACTGGATATTCGATGCAAAAGGAATAAAAGTAGAAGTTTCGACCGACGGTGAAAAATATACAACCGTTAAAGAGGAACATTACCCAACCATGACCGGACATTTTGAGGGCATAGTGCCGCACAGATTATCGTTCGAGCCGCAGGACGCACGATACGTAATAGTTACGGCTCAGACCGAGAATGTGATTCCCGAATGGCATAATGGCGCCGGAAACAAAGGATTTTTATTCGTTGACGAGATAATGGTAAACTGATGTTTACACATACATTGACATCATTCTAACATTAAATCACGATATGATGATTCGACTGTTGAAAAGATTGGTAATACTCGTATCCATCTCGTTAATGGCAATGAACGCCGAAGCCCAATTCAGATATGGATTCAGGCTTGGCGGATGCTTCACAAACGCATCGCTCGAAAATGCCGATAATTATTCGATATCTAATGGCAGCGGATTCAGTGGCGGCATCATGTTTGAGTATCAATCGCCCAAATCGGGTATGGCCGCCGATATTGCCGTATTGTACACACGATACAATGCAATGCTTCTGACACCGATAGGCGCCAAAGAAAGCGTTGGCAAGGATTTCATCGAAATACCGTTACACGCCAAGTATAAATTCTGGCTATCGAAATTTGGCAACATATTCGGCCCCTTAGTGTATACGGGGCCGTCGATTATGGTTCGCACTGATTCGGGAAAATCAGAAGCGCTCGCCATCCAACGCATTCAACCGGGATGGGATGCCGGAATCGGAATCGACATCGCCAATTTCATTCAAATAACAGGCGGATATCGCTTTGGCATTGGCAACGGAGCCAAACAAGCACCCAACGATGCCAAGTATCACACCAACGGTTGGAATGTCTCAGTCAATATGATTTTTGATTTCTAAACAGTCAACCCAATTAAATATTGAACTAAAAATGAACACATCTGATTTCATACAAAGTCTCACAAATTTAGTAAACGAATATATAGCAACCGAAGAAGCTTACAGCGACGACGTGCAGCTTCAGATCGACACTACCAACCTGAATATGGAAATAGCAGATCCCGATAATGACCTGCCTAATTGCGACTATTATCCAATGATGGATTTTGTGCGCATGAGCGTTACGAATCCAGGACAATGGGAACCCGATCCCGATGCCATTGCCAACGTAGCCGCCGAATACATATTTACAGCATAAAATGGAGTAGGAGGTAAACACCAATAAAAGAGTGTTTACCTCCTATTCAATTAATATATTCGTACATCATTTATACAGATATCGCTTGATCGAACGTTTGGGAGTCTTTTCAAATTCCTCATGCCGCACCTCCACATTACTTATTTGTGAATATGCCGGCAACGATTTGTTCAGCGATGCCACATTATCGTTAATTATCGCCTTTATTCGGTCAGACGACAAATTCTCCCTCGTAACCAATTCCATGTCGGGATAAATGAGCGCTACCAATTTACCATTTCGGTCAACGACCACCGACTCCCCTACATACGGCATATTATTCAATTGTTGCTCTATTTCTTCAGGATATATGTTTTGCCCCGACGGACCAAGTATCATATTTTTGTCACGTCCGCGCAAATATATATATCCATCCTTATCTATGCATCCTATGTCACCGGTACTCATCCAGCCATTCTTGTCGAAAACGGCAGCCGTAGCTTCGTCATTCTTATAATACCCCTTCATGACGTTGTCACCTTTAACCCAAAGCACTCCGGGGATATGCGCCGGATCGGGCGAATCGACACGTGCATTCATTCGCTCCACTATTTTACCGCTCGCGCCTTTTCGCGCCTCGCGCCACGGAGCATACGAAATCAACGGGCCGCATTCAGTCATTCCGTAGCCAACCGTAACCGGGAAGTCTATGCGACGCAAAAACTTCTCCACATCTTTGTTAATGGCCGCGCCACCGATTATCATTTCCTGCAACTGTCCTCCGAACACGCCAAGAAGCTTAGTTTTAAGTTTACCCAAAACTACGTTGTTTATCACAGGAAGATGCAGCAACAACTTCATCATCGGCTTTTCGATAACGGGGAACACTTTGGTCTTGATTATTTTCTCTATAATAAGAGGTACCGATATGATCAATTTAGGCCGTATTGCGGAAAAAGCCTCCATTATGACACGGGGCGAAGGCGTGCGCGTCAAGAAACTTATGTGGCAACCCTTGACGAACGGATGCAGAAGTTCAATGGTCAATCCGAACATATGCGCCAGCGGAAGCATACATACTGTTCCATCGCCCGGTTTCAGGAATGTCAATCCGTCAATTGAAAATTGGATATTTGACCACAAGCTCCGATATGTAAGCACAACGCCTTTCGAAAATCCTGTGCTACCTGACGTATAATTAATTACGGCAACATCATCGGGTTTCGGGTCATAAACCTTCAAGTCGTCGACGGTATACCTGTCAGGGTATATCATACCGAAAGCCTCATTCAGGTGTAACCTTGCCTCGCGCAAACGCTTGTCACGCCAAAAGAGCAACGAGTAATCGCTAATGTTAATCACCCCGCTAAGCCCGGTCATCAGGCTTGAATCGAGGTTTTCCCATATGGATGAATCGACAAACAGCAATTTCGCATCGCTATGCGACACCAGGTGGTGTATGTTGTCAGGCTTGAATTCATGCAAAATCGGAACGGCCACCGCACCATATGTAATGGTTGCGAGAAATGCCATGGCCCAATTCGAAGAGTTCTTACCACAAAAAGCCACCTTGTCGCCACGATTTATACCCGAGTTTTCAAACAATATGTGGAGCTTGGTTATTTTACGAGCCACATCTTTATATTGAAACGATTCGCTATGAAAATCGGTTAAAGCCATGCGGTCACGATTATCACGAATTGCCTGCAATATGTATGCATTAATGTTTGTCTGATTCTTCATACTTGAATTTGTTTTGATTTAGGAACAATAAAAACCGTCATTTGGTTGATTTAGCGTCCATACACATAAGCCCAATAAGTATTGGGGAATGCGGGTATTATCATGTTTCGCTGATTTGAATCCATCATCTTAACGAAACGATTGAATGCTTCTTTTCGCTCATTACTGATAGGATACATCTGAATGGCCGAAGGGTCTTCACGCGAAGCCAAAAGCAACGCTTCTTCGTAATATGCCGGAAGCTTTGCGCCAAGACCGTAAACGTGGGGAGCCACTCGACGGAATATCTCCCAGAACTTGCCGGTATCTTTCGAAGCCAGCAAGCCGCACAAGAGCAAATCGACATATTTGCGATTTGTAGGATAGGCATCCACCAACCTGACCACATCCGACAGCAATGGCGTTTCGCTTTTCACCCTCACGGGCACTTCACCGTCATGCGGATCTACGGCAATTGGTTCCGCGCGCGCAACCTGCATGTCGGCAAATTTATCTTTCACCCAGCCGCGCGACAAGGGCGCCGAATTCATTACAATGAGATATTTTTCGGCAAGGCCAAAATCGCCCTGACGTATGAATGAGTCAATCATGCGACGCATAGCCCTAAACGACATTCCGAATCGCGAAGTGGCGCTTATCTGAAACATTTGATGTATTATCTCATTTTCAACTCCAAGCGCTTCATAAAACATAGTATTAAACAATTGAAGCTCCGTGTCGTCATAATCGGCAAAAATCATATCGTCAGCATCACTTATGCCATATATGAACATCTGATTCTTCAATTGATCCGTTTCGAGCAACGCCAACAAAGCAAATCGACGAAGCACGTTATTTGAATGCGAATCCATAGGCGTGACATCCTTTAATATGCCATTCCAATCTTTTGCCTCGGCCATATATTCAAGTCCGAACATTCGTTCGCTGAATCGCTTCGGGAAACGGTTCAACACCATTATTATAGATATTACAGTCAAAACGAGTGGCAATCCGGCTCCGACCGACCAAAATAATATCCTCGATTTCTTGTCTTGCTTAGGCGATTCCTTTTTCCGTTTAACGAAAAACGACACCAACATAATGGAAATTGATATCAGGCACCATACCAACGACTCCGTCAGATTCGGATAATCAATCTGGCAGGTCACATAATATGCCACTGCAAAAAATCCCAATCCGGTAAGCCATTCCTTTCCACTTATACGATAGATAGCCACATCAAGCGACATCATTATCACCCATGCAAAAAAAGCCTGTATCAATGCTCCGACAATAGGCCACCTGAAAAGTTGAAGGATGAACGCACCGGCATAAGCCAATGCATCGGAAGGCAAGTCGACCTGCAAATTTACAAAATCGGGAGCCGTAGAGAAAAAAGATATGCCCTCCATCCACCGAAGGGTGTTGGGATATCCCACATACCACAGCAAAAACACGCCTATTAATATTATCGCACTATGTGTAAAGAATATACGCTTCATCAGTCTTTGTCGTTATTTATCATTAAACAAATCTTTGAGCTTCGATTTTTCAATCTTCACTTCACCTCTCATAAGCTCCGGTATGTTATATGACTTCATACGAAGCATATTATGCTCCGGATCTGACTGAGGCAGCAAAAACGGCTTGCCAAACTCGCCATCTTTATCCATATGTGCGATGAACAAACGCGTATATCGGCCATCAAGCCTGCGACTGCTGAATATCACCCATCGTCCCGACGACGACCACGAATGGTAGCTCTCACACTCCGGACTATTTATCAACGAGGCATCTATAATCTCATTGTCACTCAATCTTATCACTTCAAGATCAGCTTCCTTATGCCATATCGGGAATGTGGCATTTTCAGCCAAGGTATACATCAGATATTTCCCATCAGGCGAAATGCGAGGGAATGATACACTACCGCCTTCAAGCGCCGAGCTACGGATTGTGTCAACGGTCTCCCCCATTCGTCCGGTCGAAGCGTCAAAACCCACTCTCAGCAAATCGTAATGCAAATCTTTGCGACCTAACGGCATTCCGCAACTATCGGCCGAACAGAAATACAGATATTTTCCGTCAGGCGACCATGCCGGGAATGTCTCCCATCGAGAAGTTTCGCTAAATCGCGGATCGGTTATTACGGAGTCGGTCTCCGTATCGTATATTATTAAATCGGAACTTATGTCATATACTTCTATCGGATTGCCCTTGCGACCAAAGAAAGTTTGATGCGTGTCGTTTGAAGAAAAAGCGATGTATCGGCCCGCCGGATGCCACATCGGATAAACGCCCTGCTTTTTCGGCCCCGTGGTTGCCAAATTTATTTTCTTCAGTTTTCCATCCTTATACATCACCGTTCCACCCCCCTTGCCACGAGCGTGAAACATCATTGTGGATGGCGAATAATTACGATACGAATGACAATTCAGGCAACCGGAATCGTTTACATCGTTTTCTACTATTGCTTTCTCGGCAAAACTGCAAAGTTCACGCTGATATATGCCCATTTTTTTCCAG
The DNA here is from genome assembly GCA_017621225.1 of Muribaculaceae bacterium. GTDB lineage: Bacteria > Bacteroidota > Bacteroidia > Bacteroidales > Muribaculaceae > Paramuribaculum. The sequence goes on from JAGATN010000023.1 coordinate 35,028, forward strand.
GTTTCATAACCGGGCTCTATCAGTCGGTACGACACGTACGCGTCAATCGAATCAGGCGACACGAAAATGTCGAATGGCTTATATTTAATGCCATTAGGATGCATGTTGCTCCACGTCGACACCTCCACTTCAATTTTTTGCCCCTGCGCCGTTTCAAGCATTTTGCGCCATTCCTTCATTGGAATGTCGATGAGTCCTTTTTTGCCCGACACCGACAGTATTACATTTCCATCGATTTTAAAATCAGACTTTATGCCATCTACGCCTCGCACTCTAAAATTCAACGGCGCAATGTTTACCGGTATTGTACAATCGGGATAGTCGGGATATATGGGCGGATAGCTCTGCGATGTTTCAGCCGCATCGCCTAATGAGCGCGAACACCCAATGGTAAATGTCACTGCCACGAATGCTGCGGCAAGTTTATATATTATCGATCGCTTCATTTTTATTTTAATTCAACTTTACATAATACTATAATCATACAAAATTATGAACTTTTATAAATAATTACACTATATATCAAACTAAAAATAATTAAAGAAGCAAATGAACGCGTAGTTCACATCGTTTTCGCCGATGCGTGACAATCTAAAATATGGATATTTTTGGGTTATTATTTGATATTTAAGACATACGATTACGATTTTTTTACTAAGTTTGCACCATAATCAATAACCAAATTACAACAATGAACAAGAACCTTATTACTATTGCAATGGCCGCCTGCACAGCGTTTTCGGCCTTTGCTGACAATTACAAGGTAACACTTCCCCTTACGGAAGATGAAGATGGAATGAAAGCTTACATCTGCAATTTCGACAACGGAACAAAAATCGATAGCACCGTGGTAAAAAATGGCAAAGCCGTGTTCAGCGGTTCAATAGAAACGCCCGTCTTTGCCGAATTGATTTTGGAAGGTCGTAAAATGATTCTCGTTCTCGAACCCGGCAATGCCACATTCGATGCGGAAATGCGTTCTTTTACAGGCACTCCCCTCAATGATAAACTGGTAGCTTATTTCAAAAAGCAGCAAAAACTGGCATCGGAGTATAGAAACAAGGCCACTACCCCCGAACGTCAGGAAGAAATAATCAGCGAATATGATGCAAATGCACAAAAAATGCTCGACGATAACATCGAAAATCCCATCGGATTCATGCTGTTTACGCAAAAATGTGCGGAATGGGATTTGCAAACGTTAAATGACATGCTCCAAAAGCATCCGCAATTTGCATCCTCAGAACGCATCAACAAGGTGAAAACAATACTTATCAATAAAGAACTGACCTCGGAAGGTAAAAAATTCAAGGATTTTGAAGTATCATTCGACGGCAAGACCTCAAGACTTAGCGACTATGTGGGTAAAGGCAAATACACCATCGTGGATTTCTGGGCCAGCTGGTGCGGTCCTTGCATCCGTCAAGCCAAAGTATTGAAGGAACTGTATGCTAAATATGCCGATAAGGGTCTCGACTTTCTGGGCGTAGCAGTATGGGATGAACCTCAAAACACAATAAAAGCCATAAAGGACCATGATTTGCCTTGGCCTCAGATATTGAATGCAAAAACCATTCCAACCGACATTTACGGCATTCAGGGCATTCCTTGCATAATTCTATTCGATCCGGAAGGCAACATAGTCAGCCGCGACAAACAAAACGAGGACCTGATCAATGATGTCACCAAGGCCATGGAAGGCAAATAATATTTAAGCCAGCATGAAACAGTTAACGTTAATATCCGTAGCGCTCTTAATGCTAAGCGCATGCGGAACGCCTGAATGCAACAACAGCTACACCGTCAACATTGCAGTCGATTCCACGCTCAACGGACAAACGGCATTTTTAACCAACTTCGACACCGGCGAAAAAATCGACAGCACCGTAATAATCGATGGAATGGCTCCTTTTAACGGATCGATCGACACGACTCTGTCGGCAAGAGCCATAATCAACGGCAAGCGTTCGAGAGTATTCATCCTCGAGCCCGGCAACATCGTTGTTGACAGCGTTGCCACCGGAACGCCTCTCAACGACAAGCTCACCACCATAAACCGCGCCGGCAAGGAGCTTATGGGCTACGATGATGCGAAATTCAATGCAATGCTCGATACCGCAATATCAAACAATGCCGACAATGCCTTGGGGCAATACTTGTTTCTCGACTACAAGGCATACGAATCAGACATGGCATCATTAAAGGCCGCACTCGAAAAAACGCCATCGCTCAAAAAATCGACCAGAATAAACAAATTGCTGAAGGCCCTCGAACTGAAAGAAGAAACTTCTGTCGGGAAACCGTTTAAAGACTTCGAAATAACGTACGACGGCACCACAAAGCGACTAAGCGATTATGTAGGCAAAGGAAAATATACGTTGGTCGACTTTTGGGCAAGCTGGTGCGGCCCCTGCATTCGCGAAACAGCGGTGCTCAAGCAGCTTAACGAACTCTATTCCGGCAAAGGCTTGCAAATATTGGGCGTAGCAGTATGGGATGAACCTGAAAACACCCTTACGGCCATCGAGCAACACAAATTGCCGTGGGAACAAATAATCAATGCGCAGACAATTCCAACCGATATTTATGGAATTTCGAGCATACCGTGCATAATTCTGTTCGATCCCGACGGCAACATAGTAAGTCGCGACAAGCAAGGTCAGGAACTGATTGACGACGTAGCAGCCGTAATGAACAATTAACGCATTCTCCGCTCTAACGCGCTGAAAACAAGCACGTAACATCTAAAATAGATAAGGCCGTCTCTCGACGGCCTTATCTATTAACCTTAAATCTAATACCATGAAAAAACACAGTGCAAATATAGTAATTATACCTTCAAAACATTGTGTGCTTACATTTGTTCACCCCTATAAGCAAAATTAACCCATTTTAACAAATAGGAATGTTTTTTTATTTGTACCTTTACATTCACAAAAACAACAAATTTAACGGCAATGAGGATAAAAATACTTGTTATCGATGATGAGGAATCATTATGCGAGATCTTAAAATTCAATCTTGAAAAAGAAGGATACGAAGTCGACTGTGCTTATAGCGCGGAAGAAGCCCTTGAAATGGACTTAGCCGGCTATTCATTGTTCATAGTCGACATCATGATGGAACATCTGAGCGGATTCGATTTTGCAAAACGCATCCGAAACAACACAGCTACCGAAAACACGCCGATAATATTCTGTTCGGCACTTAATGGCGAAGACGACACAGTCATGGGTCTGAATATCGGAGCCGACGACTACATCACGAAGCCATTTGTAATCAGCGAAGTGTTGGCACGTGTTCGCGCCGTGTTGCGACGCAGCCAGGCATCACGCCAATGGGCCTACAATGTGTCAAAGAGCATATACGAGCCCGATATTACGTTCCACACATTGCGAATTGACCGAAATGAAAAGCTCTGTTTCCTTAACGGCGAAGAAATCAATCTGACCAAAACGGAGTTCGATATACTTTTATTCCTCTTGACACACCGCAACCGCATATATTCACGTGACGAAATAATACGTCAGGTATGGTCAAGCGACGTTGTTGTAACCAATAGGACCATTGATACTAACATAGCCCGACTCAGAAAGAAGATTGGCGAATACAGCGACAATATTGTTACACGTCTGGGATTCGGTTATGGCTTCAAAGAAACAGTTTAATTATCAGTGGCGCCTGTTCATTCCCGTAGTGGGAATGATGTGGCTCACCATTGGCGTACTCATGATATATCAGTACCGCCAACAGATAAACTATCGAATAAGTACGATAGAGAGTAATATCGACTTCATAAACAGTCGAATAATAAATGCTTACGAAAATGAGATTGACTTGATCCCATTCATCAACTTCTTGAGCAGTTATTTCGATAATTCGTTATACGATGCAATGTCGATAAGCGTATTTGATCGTACCGGAAAACTTATTTATTCGATAGGCACGCCCGTAATACAGGACTTTTCGGAGACTCAGCAGATGGCCGAGTTCAAAAATGCCGAACTGTTCGGTTCAGGACGCGACAAACGTTCATCGGGTGAAAATATGTTCTATTTCACCGTTCGCAAAAGCGACGACGGTGAAATATACGTACATACCGCCATACCTTACACAATGTCGATAAGCGATGCCATTTCGGCCGAGTCCGATTTCTGGGTAATACTGGTATCGATGGCCATCGTGGTGACGATAATATCATTTTACTCCACAAGATATCTGTCGCGCAACGTAGTTTTGCTCAGCAAATTCGTATCAATGGCCGAAAAGCAATCGGCCACCATCGACGAAAGCAAATTTCCGCACGATGAGCTCGGCGACATATCACGCCAGATCGTAAAGCTATATCGCGAGAAAGACGAAGCCGTGCTGAAAAGCGAAAAGGAGCATCAGATCGCCCTGTATGCCCTTGAGGAAAAAAGCAAGATAAAGCGTCAGCTCACCAACAACATAAACCACGAACTAAAAACCCCCATCGGAGTAATAAAGGGTTACATCGAAACCATCATATCGTCGCCCGATATGGATGAGTCGACTCGAAACCACTTTCTGCAACGCACTCAGGAAAACATCGAGCGCCTATGCACTTTGCTCAATGACGTGTCTACGATGACTCGCCTTGAAGAAGCGTCAAGCAACATTCCCGTTACTGACGTTAACTTCCATGATCTCGTATATTCCATTGAGAGCGATCTGGATGCTTCGGGGCTAAACGGTAATATGAAGTTCAGCTACGACATCCCCCTCAATTGCGTAGTCAAAGGCAACTACAACTTGCTCAATGGAATGGTGTCTAACCTGATAAAGAATTCGGCAAAACACTCTCGCGGCACTGAAATAGAGCTGAAATTAGTCATTGAATCAAAAAAATACTACACTTTCAGTTTCCGCGATAACGGCGTAGGCGTGGAGCCGCAACATCTGCCACATCTTTTTGAGCGATTCTACCGAATAGATGCAGGCCGAACACGCAAAGCAGGTGGAACCGGACTTGGATTGCCAATCGTAAAAAATACGGTCGAAGCCCTTGGTGGCACCATATCGGTTCACAACCGTTCGACGGGTGGTTTGGAATTTTTGTTCACACTCGAAAAATGGCGGCAATAATGCTAAATATTGTTAACTCGGCCACAACATGCCAAATTGTAAACGCATTGTAACTTCGATGTATCACATTAGAAACACCTCGAGATTACCTTTGCAAAAGAAATTAAGTCAACTTGGTAAAACCAACAAATAAGATATAAAATCTATATTACCAATCGAAAAAAACATCTTTTTGCAAAGCATAGTAATTAAGAGAACAATAACCATCATTCGCGCGGCATGTCGGCAGAGACACCCGCGCGAATATTTTTTTAGTCAAACGCACATACATATTAAAATAATATGATAGCCCTGATAGACTGCAACAATTTCTTCGTCTCATGCGAGCTGACTCGCCGGCCCGAGCTCATTGGTCATCCCACCGTGGTGCTTGGCAGCAACGACGGATGCGTGGTTGCCATGTCAAACGAAGCAAAGGCATTGGGCATAACGCGCGGAATTCCATTGTTCAAAATCAAAGGGATAGTGCAACGTTACGACGTAGCCACCATTTCGGGCGATCATCGGTTTTATAGGTCAATGTCGCAAAAGGTCATGTCATTAATAAGAAGCATAGTGCCCCGGATTGAAGTATATTCAATCGACGAAGTGTTCATGGAGCTTCCCTTCAGCGGAAACGAGCTGGCCGATTTCGGTCATTATTTGGTCGATACCATAAAAAGCACTACCGGCATACCCGTATCGCTTGGCATTTCCACTACACGCACGTTGGCAAAAGTGGCAGCCCGATTTGCCAAAAAGCACAAAGGATATAACGGCGTATGCATTATAGATACTGACGAAAAACGAATACTGGCACTTACGAAATCTCAAATAAGCGACGTATGGGGCATAGGGCGACGCATGAGCAGCCATCTGACTAAAATAGGCATCTCCACCGCATATCAATTCGCATCGATGCCATTTGAGCGCATTTCAGCGAAATACAATCTGCCCGCGCAGCGCACATGGCGCGAACTCAACGGCATGCCGTGCATAGAAAAATCGCATGATGCCGAAAACAGAAAATCGATAACCTGTTCTCGCACGTTTCCGCATGACGTATTCAATCGCGCGGAACTTTACGAAGCGATAAGCAACCACGCTGCAAACGCGGCATTACAGGCGCGGAAATTAGGATTGATGGCAGGCGAAATATCGGTATTCATCGCCACCAACCCATTTCATGGCACGGCACAATACAACAACGAAGCGAAGCTCAAATTCGACGAACCCACCGACGACACGATGAGCATAATAAAGATGTCGCATCGGGTTCTGAATGGCATATATCGAGAAGGCTACGGCTACAAACGTTCCGGTGTCACATTATCGCACTTATCAAACTATAAATACTCCCAACCTTCATTGTTTTCCGATCACGACAATCTCAGCAGACGCAAAAATTTAATGAAGGTAATGGACGCCATAAACGCATCCGACCGTTACGGAAACGGCATAAAAGTGGCCTCAATGAGCATTGACAGCCATAAGCCGAATAATAACGGATGAAATTCATAGTCGCGATATGGCCATTTTTCAGTAATTTTGCAAAAACATTCAACGCGATTCAAGCAATGCAATCCAGAGCAATAGAATTGTTAGCCCCGGCACGTAATGCATCGATAGCCATGGAGGCCATCGATCACGGAGCCGATGCCGTCTACATAGGAGCCATGACGCATGGCGCGCGCGCATCGGCCTCAAATTCGCTATCCGACATTTCGAAAGTAGTCGACCACGCTCACCAATTCAATGCAAAAGTCTACGTCACGGTCAATACCATAATCTATGACAATGAGCTGCGCGACGTAGAGCTGATGATCCATGATTTATACCGCATAGGCGTGGATGCACTGATAGTCCAGGATATGGCCATATTGCGCATGGACATACCCCCTATTGCCTTACACGCGAGTACGCAATGCGACATACGCACTCCGCAAAAAGCAAAGTTTCTTGCCGACGTCGGATTTTCGCAACTCGTGCTGCCGCGCGAATTCACGCTGAGCGAGATTAACGAAATATACAGATGCGTCGACGTTCCGTTGGAGTCATTTGTGCATGGAGCGTTATGCGTAAGTTATAGCGGAGCTTGCAGAGCCAGTTGCCTGACCATGCATCGCAGCGCCAATAGAGGTGAATGCGCGCAATTATGCCGATTGCCTTACGACCTGTGCGATGCCGATGGAAACGTGATAGTAAAAGGAAAACACTTGCTATCGCTGCGCGACCTCAATCGCAGCGCCGACATAAACGAAATGCTGCAATCCGGCGTATCCTCATTTAAAATAGAAGGCCGACTGAAGGACTCGGCATACGTAAAGAATGTAGTGGCCTTGTATCGTGAAAAGATCGACATGGCCATCTCGCAACATCCCGACCTGTATCACCGGTCATCGATAGGACGGTCGCGAATTTCATTCATACCCGACGCATACAAAAGCTTCAATCGCGGATTCACGAAATTTTGCCTTGAGAAGCCCGATGGCCAATCAAAGATGGCAGCCATCGACACTCCTAAATGGAAAGGCGAGCCAATTGGCCGAACGGTCAAATCGATGGGTAAAATAATCAAGGCCAATCTTTCGGTGCCGCTTCACAACGGCGATGGAATAGGATATTTCAACTCCGAAGGCACATTCTCCGGGTTCAGAATCAACAAGGCAATCGGTTCGGAGCTGCATCTGGCCGAAAGCGTGAAAATACCCGCAAATACCACATTGTATAGAAATTACGACAAAGAGTGGGACGACAAAATTTCTTCGGCCAAAGCGATACGTCGCATCAAAGTGGCAATGACGCTACGAGAATCGGGGGACAACATTATACTCGATGCCATCGACGAATCAGGACACATGGCAAGCGTTTCTGAAAATTCGACGTACGACAAGGCCCTGAGCAGTCAAACCGAACAAAGACGTCGTATTTTGTCGAAAACCGGCGACACGATTTTTGAACTAAACGAAATAAACGATTTAATACCTCACCGTTTCATCGCGGCATCGACATTGACCCAATTGCGACGCAATGCATTACAAGCCCTAAGCTCGACGATAAAAGCCACTTACAAATATGATTACCGACGCCCGAAAAAGGAGGGCGCCAAGCTCCACGTTACGGAAATAACCGAAGATGAAAATGTGGCAAACCGATTATCCGAGACCTTTTACCGCGATCATGGCGCTACGAGCATAAAACGCGCCGTTGAAACCGACAATTCGGGCGTTGAAAAATGTTCGAGGGTAATGACCTCGCGCTACTGCATACGCCGCGAGTTAAACCGCTGTCTCAACACGCCACAAGGCCGGGAATGGCCGCGAGAACTATACTTGCGTTCTGCATCATCGGTTTTCAAGCTCAAATTTAACTGCAAAAAGTGCATAATGTATGTCGATTTGCTTGCACACAATGTGAAAAACGATTAAATTTGCGACAATAATAATACCTTAAAATTAAGATTATGAACAAAGACAGGATTCTTGTTACAGGCGGTACCGGTTATATCGGTTCGCATACCGTCGTAGAACTTCAAAAAGCCGGATATCCGGTTGTAATAATCGACAATCTATCCAATAGCAACCGCGATGTACTCGATGGAATCGAGCGCATTTCAGGCATTCGCCCTGATTTTGTCGAAGCCGATTGCACTGACATGGAAGCCCTCAAAGCTTTGTTTGCCAAATATCCCGACATAAAAGGCATCATAAACTTCGCTGCCAGCAAAGCGGTTGGCGAATCAATGGAGAAACCGATACTTTACTATCGCAACAATCTCAACACATTGATGAACCTGCTCGACCTTATGGGCCCCAACGGCGTAAAAGGCATCGTATTCTCATCATCATGCACCGTTTACGGCGAACCCGACGTAAACCCCGTAACCGAGCAATCGCCCATCAAAAAGGCTACCTCGCCATACGGAAACACCAAACAAATATCTGAAGAAATCATAACCGACGTAATAAATTCAGGCGCGCCATTCAAAAGCGTCATTCTGCGATATTTCAACCCGGTAGGCGCACATCCGTCAGCTGAAATCGGCGAACTTCCCAATGGCGTTCCTCAGAACCTCATACCGTTCCTCACCCAAACCGCAATAGGCATACGCAAGGAGCTTAGCGTATTCGGCGACGACTACGACACCCCCGACGGTTCATGCATACGCGACTTCATCAATGTAGTTGACCTCGCAAAAGCACACGTTATAGCCGTAGCCCGCATGCTTGAGGACAAGAGCGACGAAAAGATAGAAATCTTCAACCTCGGCACAGGAATCGGATTGTCGGTAAAGGAACTGATTGCATCTTTCGAACGCGCCACAGGCGTAAAGGTACCGCACAAGATAGTTGGTCGGCGTCCTGGCGACATCGAAAAGGTATGGGCAAACCCCGCGCACGCCAACAACGTTCTTGGATGGAAGGCCGAAACACCTATCGACGACACGATGCGCTCGGCTTGGGCTTGGCAATGCAAGCTTCGCGAACGAGGCATAATGTAATATATCAGTTAAACATTGATGCATAATTTATTAAAACATCTAATAGCAATAGCGGCAATGATAATTACATTGCCGCTATATGCTTTACCATCCGACTCAACATACACAATAAGCTTAATAACATGCGGACCGGGGGAAATGATATATGAACTCGAAGGTCACTCCGGATTACGCATAAAGGGCCCGCACGAGGACACCGTAGTAAACTGGGGATTGTTTGACTTCAACTCGCCCAACTTCGTATATCGTTTCGTAAAAGGCGAAACTGACTATTCCATCGGAACAATGCCCTACGAATATTTCATTGCCCCATATATCGCATATGGGCGTGAAATAACCGAACAAAGGCTCAACTTGACGCAGCAGCAAGTATTTGAGACCATAAGACTCATAAACACAAATCTTGAGCCTAACAATAGAATCTATCGATACAACTACGTAAAAGACAATTGCGCCACCCGACCGCTCAATATAATTCAAAAAGCCATTGGCGACTCAATCATAATTGCGCCACAAAAAGAGGCCGACATCGAAAAGACCACCTTCAGAAACATAATGCGCCAATGCCATAAGAACTATCCGTGGTATCAATTTGGCATCGATCTTGCATTGGGCGAAGGAATTGACTACGAATTATCCGTGCGCGAAACAGCCTTTGCACCCATAATTTTATGCAAATTGGTGGCCAATGCTTCAATATCCGACAGTTGCGGAAACATCATACCACTCGTGGCCGAAACCGTTACAATAAATCCGGAAAGAGACGGCGGTTCAATTTCCGCGCCAACCCCCTGGTATCTCACTCCTATGTTCGTGGCCTGCTGTTTATTGGTCATAACGATACTCATAACCATGCGCGACATATTATTCCGCTCGGTTACACGATGGTTTGACTTCTTACTTTACCTCATATATGGTTTGGCGGGCTGTCTTATCGCATTTCTCGTCTTCATATCAGAGCATGAGGCCACTTCTCCAAATTGGCTCCTGCTATGGCTGAATCCGTTCTGCCTGATGGTTCCAATGCTCATATGGTTAAAAAAATGCAAGGGGGCTCTTTTTTACTATCATTTTGCTAACTTTGCAGCACTGACGCTGCTCGTTATAATCTGGCCGATGATGAACCAATCGGGAAACATTGCGTTCATACCATTGATTGTATGCGACTTCATAAGATCAGCAAGCTATATCTACATCTTCAAATGCAACCGAAAACGAAAACATTTATATCGCGTAACATACTCTCGACCATTATCATCTCGCTTGTGAGCATAGGGTCGTTGGCTCAGACGCCCTATCATAAGCCCACATTGGTAATCGGCATTGTGGTAGAGGGTCTGAACGACGATTACATTTCGCATCTACAAGAATGCTTTGTCGATGGTGGATTCAAACGTTTGACAAAAGATGGCGTTTCAATTGGAAACGTTGATTTTGGCCCCGGGCTCGATCCGGTTGCCGCTACGGCCATAATATACACCGGCGCAAGCCCGAACGTGACGGGCATACCCGCCGCCACAATCTACGATGCCACTCTGCGCAAAGGCCGACATTCGCTTCTCGACCCGCAGGAAATCGGCAACTTTACCAACGAAACATACTCTCCAAAAAGCATCGCGGTATCAACCATAAGCGACGAAATACGACTCGACGCGCAAGGCATAGGGTCAGTGCACTCATTATCGTCCGACTCCCACAAATCCATAATAATGGCCGGGCACGCAGCCAACAGCGCTTTCTGGATCAACGACACCAACGGACAATGGGCCACTACGACATATTACAAGGACGTTCCGACTCCAATAGCCGGACGAAACTACAATGCCCCGATAGCCGAAAGGCTCGACACTATGACATGGGCTCCGTTGCTACCCATTGATTTATACCCCGACATCCCCGAATATCGTCGAAAGTTCACATTCCGATACACTTTCCCGAAGAAAGAAGTAGACCGGTATCTGCAGTATAAAGCCACACCTTTGGCCAACACCGAAATAACCGATATGGCATGCGATTACATAACCACAATGTCATTAGGACGGCACGGAGCCATCGATATGCTTAACATTGCATACACCGTAACGCCGTATGCATATGCAAACGAATCGGACACTCGGATGGAGACAATGGATGCTTACGTGAGACTCGACCGCGATTTGGCACTATTGTTCAACACCATCGACCGAAACGTAGGAGCCGAGAACGCCCTCATATTTCTCGCAGCCACTCCCCCACCAATGACGGGAAAACGCGATGATGAAAAATGGGGTGTACCATCCGGCCAATTTTCGCCCAAACGTGCGGTTTCGCTCCTTAACATGTACTTAATGGCGCTGCATGGAAACGGCGAATGGGTAAGCGGATATCACGAAGGTCAATTTTTCCTTAATGCGAAAACCATTAAAGAGAAAAGCCTCGACGTTGCATCCGTGCGCGCAGAAGCGGCCGACTTTCTCGGACGCATGAGCGGCATAAGCAACGTTTTCACCATCGACGACATAATTTCGAACAGAGCCGGCGAAAACGCATCGGCCTTGAAAAGAAACACATCGATAAAGCACTCCGGCGACGTAATAATCTCGGTAACTCCCGGATGGGAAATTACCAACGACGACACGAGAACCAACAATACCGTCGTGCGCGAGGGCTACGTCCCTACTCCATTTTTCGTAATGTGGCCCGGAGTAAAGCCACAGCGAATTGAAACTCCCGTCGACGCACGAACCATTGCGCCTACGATATCGAGATTGCTCCGCATCCGATCGCCCAATGCGGCCTCGGCACCTGCTTTGAGGCTATAAAAGCATCGCAAGCCAACCTTTAGTTATATTTTTAGTGGAAATCTGACTGATTTTCACTATCTTTGCACGCTGACATCCATAGGATGCCAAATCATAATATTAGCGTAAATAATTAAACGAAACGTCATAACATGTCATTAAACTCATTTCTTAGTAAGATATTCGGCAACAAATCGCAACGAGATTTGAAAGAGATAAAGCCGATCGTCGACAAAATCAAAGCCTTGGGTCCCAAAATGGCCGAATTGTCAAACGACCAATTACGCGAGGCAATAACCAAAGTTCGCACAGACATAAAAGCGGCAATAGAGCCCGACACCACTGCCATTGCCGAAAAGAAAGCCCACATAGAAGACCTTCCGTTCGACGAACGTCAACCGTTATGGGATGAAATAGACCGTCATGAGAAATCGATTCTCGACATAATCGAGAATATGCTCAACGAAAATCTACCCCTCGTATTTGCCGCCATGCGCGAAACCGCCGCGCGATTCGCCGCATCTGAAACCGTCGAAGTTACGGCAACTCAAATGGACCGCGACCTCGCAGCCGCAGGAAAGGATTTTGTATCAATCGAGGGCGACAAAGCCATATACAAAAATAAATGGACTGCCGGCGGAAACGAAATAACTTGGGATATGGTACACTACGACGTTCAGTTGATTGGCGGCGTGGTTCTGCACCAAGGCAAAATCGCCGAAATGGCCACCGGTGAAGGTAAAACGCTTGTAGCTACCCTGCCGGTGTTCCTGCGCTCTCTTTCCGGAAAAGGCGTACACGTGGTTACCGTCAACGATTACCTGTCGAAACGTGACTCCGAATGGATGGGACCGTTGTATATGTTCCATGGATCGACAGTCGACTGCATCGACAAACACCAGCCCAACACCCCCGAACGAAGAAATGCTTACAATTGCGACATAACATTTGGTACGAACAACGAATTCGGCTTCGACTATTTGCGCGACAACATGGCCATGTCGCCCGACGACATGGTGCAGCGCAAGCACTATTACGCAATAGTCGATGAGGTCGATTCCGTGTTGATCGACGACGCCCGTACGCCTCTTATCATATCGGGTCCGGTGCCCAAGGGCGACGACCAGCTGTTCAATGAATACAAATCGAACGTCGAAAAAGTAGTGACCGCACAGCGTCGACTGGTCACTCAGATTCTCAGCGATGCCAAGACAAAACTTGCAAGCGACGACAAAGAAGTGCGCAAAGAAGGCGCTTTGCTGTTGTTCAGAGCTTATAAGGGCCTGCCCAAGAACAGCGCTCTCATCAAGTTCCTGAGCCAGGAAGGTATGAAAAACATATTACTCGAAACCGAAGCTTACTATCTTCAGGACAATTCGCGCGAAATGCCTAAAGCCACGGAGCCTCTGTATTTCGTAATCGACGAAAAAAATCGTAGCGTAGAGCTAACCGACAAAGGCATCGACGAGCTCACCGGATCGAGCAACGACCCGCAATTCTTCGTTCTCCCCGACATAGCGGCACAGCTTTCTGAAGTGGAAACCATGACCGATTTGGCAGAAAAGCAGCAGAAGAAAGATGAGCTGATGCAAAATTATGCCGTAAAGGCCGAACGCGTACACACCGTTACGCAGCTTCTCAAAGCATACACGCTGTTTGAAAAAGATGTGGAATACGTAATCGACGACAACAAGATAAAGATCGTCGACGAGCAGACAGGCCGTATAATGGAAGGCCGCCGTTACTCCGACGGACTCCACCAGGCCATTGAAGCAAAAGAGGGCGTAAAGGTCGAAGCCGCAACCCAGACATTTGCCACCATTACGTTGCAGAACTACTTCCGTATGTACCACAAGCTTGCAGGTATGACCGGTACGGCCGAAACCGAAGCAGGCGAATTCTGGGACATATATAAACTCGACGTCGTAACGATACCGACAAACAAGCCGATTGCACGAATCGACATGGAGGACCGCGTATATAAGACCAAAAAAGAAAAATACGCCGCCGTAATCGACGAGATACAGAATCTTGTCAACATGGGCCGACCGGTACTCGTTGGTACGACGTCAGTCGAAATTTCCGAATTGTTAAGCCGAATGCTTACATTGCGTCGCATACCTCACAATGTGCTGAACGCAAAGCTTCATCAAAAAGAAGCCGAGATAGTAGCCCTTGCCGGTAAAGCGGGCACGGTAACCATAGCCACCAACATGGCCGGTCGTGGTACCGACATCAAGCTGCCGGCCGACGTAAAAGAAGCCGGAGGTTTGGCCATAATAGGTACCGAGCGCCATGAATCGCGCCGCGTCGACCGCCAGCTTCGAGGTCGTTCCGGCCGTCAGGGCGATCCGGGTTCATCGGTATTCTACGTATCGTTCGAAGACCAACTGATGCGTCTTTTCGCTACCGATCGAGTTATGAAGATGCTCGACACCCTCGGTCTGAAGGAAGGCGAAATGATCGAATCGCGAATGGTTACACGAGCCATCGAAAATGCGCAGAAACGTGTTGAAGAAAACAACTTCGGCATCCGTAAACGCTTGCTCGAATACGACGACGTAATGAACAAGCAGCGTACTTACATATACACTCGCCGTCATCACGCGCTCTTGGGCGAACGTATTGGCATTGACATCGCCAATATGTTCTACGACACCATCGAGAATCTCGTAAACAATTACGATTCGGCTACCGACTATTCAGAGCTTTCGCTTGAATTGTTCAAGATTCTCACCATCGAAACTCCGTTTACCGAAGCAGAGTTCCGAAATATGCAGAAAGAAGTCATAATCGAGCGCATACACGCGGCTGCAATGGAAGCCTTCGAACGAAAGAGCCAGCGAATAATCGACGTAGCACTCCCGGTAGTGAAAGACTGCGTGGAAAATCGCAACATAACGTCGCGCATACTCGTTCCCATTACCGACGGAAAACGCTTGTTCAATCTGCCCGTAGAAATCATGTCGGCCTATTCATCGGGCTGCAAATCGATAGTCAAGGAATGGCACAAGGCCATATTGCTCGTCACCATCGACGAATTGTGGAAAGAGCATCTGAGAGAACTCGACCAATTGCGCCAGTCGGTGCAAAACGTAAGCTACGAACAGAAAGACCCCTTGGTAATCTACAAGGTAGAATCGTTCCACATGTTCGAGCAGATGCTAAACAATCTCAACGTGAAGGTCATATCGGCTTTGATGCGCGGACAGATATTCGTTCAGCAACCGCGTCCCGACCAGATGCCTCCCCGACCGTCACAGCAGCCGAGCCAGGATCAGCCGCAGCAATCGCAACCCGCGCCGCAGCCCAACATACAAAGAGCAATGCCGCAACGCCCCAACGACTACTCAAACTACCGCACATCGAGAGAGTCGCTTCCGGGCGAAAACGCCACGCGTCAGGCCGCATCGGCTCCTCAAGGTGAAAAGCAACGTCCCATGCCGGTAAAAGCCGGTCCGAGAATCGGACGAAACGATCCTTGCCCGTGCGGAAGCGGAAAAAAATACAAGAACTGCCATGGACGCGGTCTATAACATTTTTTTGACATTTCACATTGCAAACAATAGATACTACAATCGAAGAAAATGGAACAGTTGAATAAAAAATCGCCAATGGGGTGGATAGCCATCGGATTGATAGCCCTTCTCGTCATAGCAATAATTTTCAGCGTCTTTCAGCTTACTTCGTTGAAAATGCAAGTCAATGAGGTCAAGTCGGAAAACGAGCAGCTTCAACTCACCAATGAGCAACTTACATTGGCAAATGAATATGAATCGATAAACTCGCAATTTGCCCAATATGAAGATCAGGCCACAATGATGGCCAACGATACGATATTGGCCAAATATACGGCAGCAAAAAATAAAGTCGAGCAATTGTTGAAGGAGTTGAATTCCGAAAAAATCAAAAGCCAAAAACGAATATCGGAACTCCAAAACGAAGTCTCGACGTTGCGCGCATTGCTGCGCCACTACATAGCGCAAGTCGATTCGCTCGGAAAAGAAAATGCCGCCCTCCGCGACGAGAACGCCGTGATAAAAAATCAGAATCGCACATTGACAAGCCGCGTGCGCGAGGAGTCGCGTAAAAACGAAGTGCTCAGCGAACGCATGACATTGGCCGAAAAGCTCAATGTCACCGGCTTGAGCCTGACTCCATTGCAGAAAAACGGCAAGAATGAGAAGCATGTAACCAAAGCCAAGCAGCTTATGGTCTCATTCACCATACCGCAAAACAACTCCACTCCGGTTGGCGAAAAGACGATATATCTGCGCATCACCAACCCCGAAGGCACTCTGTTGGGCGATGCCGGTTCATTCTCATTTGAAGGCGGATCAATACCCTGCACCGCTAAAAAAACGATAGAATATTCGGGCGAGGAAATGGCCGGCATAAAGATTTATTGGGACGTGAATACCACCCTTACCCCGGGCGATTATACCGTTGAACTTTTTGCCGATAATTTCCGTTTAATATCACGACATTTCACGTTGAAAAAATAATCCGACTGATGTAACCAACCGCATATGACTTTTCTCCAAAACATATGTGACTCTATAAACGCTGTGGAAGTAACCACTACTTCCGCAGTGTTTCGCCTTTGTCTGAGCTTGATTCTCGGCAGTTGCATCGGTATGGAGCGCAAGCGTAAAGGACAGATCGCCGGAATACGAACCTTCGCACTCATTTCGATGGGCGCCACGCTTGCCATGATATTGTCGATATACGTTCCCCAAGAATACATGGGCCTGAAAAACGGAGACCCGGGACGTATAGCCGCGCAAGTAATCACCGGAATCGGATTTCTCGGTGCCGGTGCAATCATTCAGATGAAAGGCTCCGTGAGAGGACTGACCACGGCTGCCGGCATATGGATAGTGGCGACCATTGGCATGACCGTAGGCGTTGGCCTATACGTACTGTCGATGGTGGCCACCGCCCTGATGCTGTTTGTGCTTTTGCTCATTGAGAAATTCGAACATAAAATCCATGCCGGCTGGGAAACAAGGATTATACGCATACGCGTATCCGGCGTAGTGGAAAGCATTGAGTCATACCGCGAGTGTTTCGACCGACATCACGTATCATTCATAAACGTGTTTGTTGAATACGATTTCGATCAGCCTACAACACGGCTCAACTTCGTCGTACTTGTAAAGGACACTACCGATTACATATCGCTATTCGGCGATTTAAAGAAGCTCAATCCCACGCAAGCCATATCGCTTGCCAACCAAGTAACCATATAACAGACCATTAATATGACCAATGCCCTAATAACTACCGTAATAACGGCATCGGAGGCGGCAACCGAACTTAATATCGAAAGCTTGATAAGCGATCTTGCTTTCATACTTATACTTGGCGCCGTTACCACTGTTTTGTTCAAATGGCTGAAACAGCCCGTGGTGCTTGGTTACATAGTTGCCGGTTTTCTTGCAAGCCCCAATTTCGAATATCTGCCATCAGTCACTACCGAATCAAACATCGATTTTTGGGCTCAGATAGGCATTGTGGTGCTGCTGTTTTCGCTCGGACTTGAGTTCAGCTTCAAGAAGCTGCTTAATGCCGGAGGCTCTGCCGTGGTAACCGCATTGATAATAGTGATCGGAATGATGTGTGCAGGTTTTGGCGTAGGCCACGCGCTCGGTTTTTCAAACATCAACAGCCTGTTCTTAGGCGGCATGCTTTCAATGTCGTCAACCACCATAATAATCAAAGCATTCAACGATTTAGGCATACAGCACAAAAAATTCGCATCACTGGTGTTTGCCGTGCTGATAGTGGAAGATCTGTTTGCCGTATTGATGATGGTGATATTGTCGTCGATAGCCATCAACAACAGCGTAGAGGGTGGCGATATGTTGCTCAGCATAATGAAACTGGCATTCTTCCTGGTAATGTGGTTTCTTGTCGGCGTATTTGTATTGCCCTCGTTGCTCAACACTACCCGACAGTATCTCAACAGCGAAACGCTGCTCATAGTGTCGATGGGGCTATGCTTGGGCATGGCCGTATTTTCGGTTTACTGCGGATTTTCACTCGCCCTCGGATCGTTTGTAATGGGCTCCATTTTGGCGGGAACGAGCTTTGCCGAGCGCATTGAGCATGTAGTTTCACCTGTAAAAGACCTTTTCGGTTCGGTATTCTTCATATCGGTGGGCATGATGGTAAACCCTGCCGTAATAGTTGAATACTGGTCGCCAATACTCATCCTGTCACTACTCGTCATATTTGGCATGATATTGTTTGGCACGTCGGGCATGCTCATTACCGGACAAAACCTTAAAGTTGCCATCGAAGCAGGCTTTTCACTAACGCAAATAGGCGAATTTGCTTTCATCATAGCCACTCTTGGTATGTCGCTCGGAGTCCTCGACTCAACCATCTACCCCATAGTGGTGGCCGTATCGGTGCTTACCACATTCACCACTCCGTATTTCATACGTATGGCCGACCCGGTATATCGGCTCATCGAACGCATTCTGCCGCAGAGACTGACATTCTTAATAAATCGATACTCCAACAAGGCATCATCGGAAAGCGAAACGGGCCAATTATGGAAATCAGTTCTGCGCCGATACATATGGAGAGTGATGATCTACTCATTCACGCTTATAACCATCTCCATCCTGTTCACCCGATGGCTTCTGCCTTGGCTCATAAGCTTCAATCAGTCCTGGGGTCGTTTGATATGCGCCGTCCTGACACTTTCGGTCATGTCGCCATTCTTGCTTGCTCTGTCATATCCGGCATCAAAACGCACCGAGCGCAGCCGTCTGATAAACGCAAACGCTCATTTCGACGTACCCCTGATCGTCATGACATTGTTCAGACTAATGCTGTCGCTTGGATTCGTGATGTACGTATTGATACGCATATATTCAATAGGCGTTGGCATAACGTTTGGCATAGCAGTGTTCCTATTGTTGATATTCGTGTTGTCAAAGAGAGTAAGGAAGAGAATGCGACGAATCGAATCAAAGTTCCTGAACAATCTGAACGAACGCGAACTACGACGCAGCGGACGCAACAACAACATAATATCCAATCTTCACCTCGCATACATGACGGTAGGCTACGACTGCCCATTCGTGGGTGAACGACTGCAAGACTCCGACATACGACGAAAATATGGAGCCAACATAGCTTCGATACAGCGTGGAGCTACACTGATTCCGGTTCCCGGCGGAGAAACGCGCATATTCCCCAACGACGTGATAGGAGTGATAGGCACCGACGAGGAAATTCAGACCCTACTGCCAATAGTGGAAGCACAGAGCGATCAACTCGACGAATCGGCACCCAAGCCATCCGACAACAAACTCACCTCCGTGCAACTGAGCGATGAGTCGCCACTTATTGGGAAAACGGTGGCCAATTCAGGTCTGAGAAACGAATACTCTGCCCTACTCGTAAGCATTAACCGAAACGAAGAATTCATTCCGGCAAACGGGCAAACCACATTCCAACCACACGACATATTATGGCTCGTGGGGAATCCCAAAAAGTTGTCGGAACTAAAATAAGTGATTTTTTTTCGTTATAAATGTAACTATCCGACGAATTGATGCGTCTTATATATATAGAACCCAAAAACTTTTTAAATATGAAATTCATAAAATTCACATTATTAGCTGCTTTATGCGTATTACTGCCTTCAACGGCAAATGCCATTAAAATTACGCCGAGTAAAAATTACGTTACCCAAAACGTAGATCTGCCCATATTCAATGCAATTGAAACGATGTCATCTATCGACATTGAATATTCGCAAGGCAATCAGGATGTAAAAATATATGCACCCGACAATTTGATCAAATATATTGAGGTTAAGGTTGTAAACGGATCTTTACGCGTAAAATACAACGTCAACAATATGCAAATTTCAGGTAAGAACGACACCAAAATCATAGTGTCGGCTCCTGCCGTAAACAAATTCAAGACACATGCATCGGGCGACATAACGATTAAAACGCCCATAAAGCTCAACAACGACATATCATTCACCACTAATGCCAGTGGCGACATCAAAGCCGAAGACATAAACGGAAAAAGATTGACATTGGCCACGCGCGGCAGCGGTGACATTAAGGCAAAAAACATTACAGGAACTTACGTGATGCTTCAAACTAATGGCAGCGGCGACGTCGAGGTCACAAAATTGAACGCTCCGACAATCGAATGCCTGACAAATGCATCGGGCGACATTTCGATCGACAATGGCATCGTAACTGAAACCATATCGTTAATTACAAACGGAAGCGGCGACATTGATGCAAAAAACACAAAAGCCACCGATGTGAAATGCAGCACAAACGCATCAGGCGACATTTTTGTTAGCGGTTCATGTACGAATGTCGATCTAACTACCAACGGATCAGGCGACATTTCGGCGAAAAATTTGAATTCACGCAACTTTTCGGCCCGTACCAACGGTTCAGGCGACATAAACGGCAAGCGCTGGAAAAAACGTTAACACAATACCCGTATAAACAATACAACGAGGGTTGCGTCAAAATCAGTTACGACGCAACCCTTTCTTATTTTAATCAATATAAGCCATCAGAACAAAGCCAACCGATTGCCTGAAACGAGTTCAAAAGAGACAGTTCGATTATGCCTGTCATTCGGTAATCTCGATTACGTTTCCTTCAAATCCTGCAATCTGACTCTCATAATAGCCGTCACCGGTAACTCTTGGGCCGCTGACTACTTCAAATCCGTCAGCTTCAAGCCGCGAAGTAAGTTTGTCAACCATGCCACTATCCCCAACCCTAAACGACAGATGTATAAAACCTGTGCGCATACGCTTTTCATCCTGATCTTGTAATTCGGGGCGAGTCATAATTTCAAGTCTTGCGCCGCCGTCAAAGCTCAAAAAATATGATTTGAATCCGGTCTTAGCATTGTGGTATTGTTCCGATGGTATGGCTTGAAAATACTTTACGAAGAATTCTTTCGCACCCTTCAAATCGCGGACATACAAAGCTACGTGGTCTATTCTTATATCCATTGCTACTATATCTGTTATTTTATTGTCTTTATTACCTTACACGGATTTCCTACTGCTACCGAATGTGGCGGGATGTCATTTACCACAACGCTACCGGCACCTATAACGCAGTCGTCGCCTATCGTCACGCCCGGCAACACACATACATTGGCTCCAATCCATACATCGTTGCCTATGGTTATCGGACGAGCATATTCCAACCCCTTGTTTCTCTCTTTAGCATCAATGGGGTGGCCGGCGGTATAAAACCCGCAATTGGGTGCAATAAACACATTGTCGCCAAATCTCACCGGAGCTTCGTCGAGTATCACCAAATTATGATTGGCGTAGAAGTTGCAGCCGATATGAATATTGTAGCCATAATCGCAAATAAACGGTTGCTCTATCAGAAAATTTCCATTTACAGAGCCTAATATCTTCAGCATGATCGTTCGCCGCGCCTCGTCATTTTTCGGCCTGAGATTATTATAGTCATAGCATAATTCCTTGCATTCTATCCTCTCGGCTATTAGCTGAGAGTCGTTGTTGGCATCGTATATAATGCCTTGCAGCATTTTTTCTTTCTCCGTCATATCAAATAGCCATATATAATAGTTAACTTTGCAAAGTTAATCGATTGTTACATAGCATGCAATGACTATAAATAACCATTTATTTTATGGGCAATCTAACTAAACTCGACCAACTTCTGAAAAATCAGTCCATTAAAGCAGATTCCATAGAAACTGCTCAATTACTTGATTATGCGGAATATATATCGCGCATCGAGAATGTCATAGCCGTGGTCAGTGATTTGAAACGTGGTACCAGTCGGATATTTCCCGGCAAGTTCGGCCTGACATTAGGTGTCGGGAACTATTCAAAAGAGGATTTCATTTGGGAAAAGGCCATTCTTGACCTGATGACCGAAGATGAACGTGAGGAAAAATATATCGCCGAACTGCGATTCTTCAATTTCCTGCGTCACGTACCACGTCATGTCCGATCGGATTACTACCTTGCATCAAAGTTGCAAATGAATACGGCTGCAGGCCACGCAATAGATGTGACCCACCGGATGTATTACATATACGCCAACGATTCAGAAACCATCACACACGCACTATGCTTGTATGGGCGAAGTGCATTTGACTTCACCGGCAAAAGCGTTGCCGTCAATTCACTCACCGGTGTTTCGGAAGAATTAACCTCATTAGCCGATGCGTCAATCCTCAGTCGACGAGAGAAGCAAGTTTTGGCACTTATTGATTCAGGAAAGAGAAGCTACGAAATTGCAGAGATGTTATCCATAAGCAAAAATACGGTAAGCCACCATCGACAAGAAATACTTGCCAAACTGCAAGTGAAAAATTCGATAGAAGCCTGCCGTATCGCCAAAACGATGAAGATAATCTGAATGCATCTGTTATAATCGGAAATAAAAAAAATACGGCCCAAACTTTTATGATAAGCCTGGGCCAATTTTGGATGTGTGGCATCACAACCGTTGTTGCTTGCCGACCGATTGTGTACCCGTCCGTTGCAAGCTCAAACGTTATAATTACAGTAGGTTTTCGCGCTCGGTTATCTCAGCGTCGGTCATCGTGTAGCCGCCGAGGCTGCCCTCTTTAGCTTGTATGCATATATAAGTCATCGGAGCGGCTGACGTGCACTTGAGATTGCGGTCGCAATTTGTGGCAACACGTATCACGGAACCTTCAGCCACATCAAACACTTCGCCATCTACCTGAAATTTTCCTGCCCCGGAGAGAATGATATAGTTCTCCTCATTCGCCTTATGGCTGTGGAAAAATGGCACAGCCTGACCGGTGGGAAGCGTGCCGAATGAAATCTCGCACGATGTGGCACCGATGGCATCTTTTACAAACTGCTTTCCTTCAAATGCGTGGAGGGTGCCTACCGAGGCGTGGGCGAATTTTTCGCCGGAGTTGAGAATCTTTACTTCGTTCATAGTTTATGTTTTAAATATTTATGTTTAACTTTGCGTCAGATAGCCGCTATCGTTTTGATAGTGCAAAGTTAATATGCTGACACGCAATTTGCAAGACGTTACGTCGGCGAAAGATAGTTACCCCAAAGTAAGCAATTATTGATTATGAACACATTACCGCTCAAAGAAAATTTGAAAAAATATACAGGCATAAGATCGTGCCCCGTAAGAAACATCATAGCACGCTTTTCGGGCAAGTGGTCAATACTCGTGCTGTGCGTGCTGGCAGAAAACGAGGCAACGAGATTCAACGAAGTAGCCAAGGCAATTCCTGACATATCACCCAAAGTGCTTACCGATACTTTGAAGAATCTCGAATCGGCCGGATTGGTGGCACGAAAACTTTATGCCGAGATTCCGCCGAAAGTGGAATACTCTCTTACGGAACTCGGCAAAAGCCTGATGCCGCACATCGAAAACCTTGTCGGCTGGGCCATTGACAATTTCGACGCAATCAATCGCAAATAACCGCTTAAAACTTATTCAAGTGCATACGGTCGCTAAACAATTAAATGTCAATTCATAGAACGCGCCCCAAAGGTTTTTACATACAACCTTTGGGGCGCAGTTCATTTATATGCTTGATAATTGATAGTTCGGAGGCCGATTACTTGGGCAAATTGAATGCGGCCGACATTTCTCTCATCTGCTCATCGGTCATGCCATCGGGAATGAAGCCCATAGAGCAAGCATCGCGATATATAATGGCACTTTTTGACAGCGTATCTATCATATCAAAAGCTTCCATTACGTCGGGACCTACGGCAAATACGCCATGCTTTTCCCACATAACCACATCGTAATCTTCATCGAGCGCCTTTATCGTAGCATCGGCAAGTTCTACCGACGAAGGCAACATATAAGGAACGATTCCAAGTCCGCGCGGACAGAATGCTTTGGTTTCAGGTATCATGCTCCACAAGAGCTTGGAAAGCACATCCTTTTTAAGGAACTTGGGATTGTGGCTCATGGCGATGAGTTCGATGGGATGCGTATGAACCGAAGCCTTGTAATCAGATCCTTTGCCTATCAAATAGTTGTGCACGCTAAGATGCGACGGCAACTCCGATGTCGGTTTTACCGGCATGTCACCCACTATTTCATAATGCGAACAATCGTCGAGTATTCGTATTATCGAACCATTTTCCATCGGTTTGCGCGCGAGATCACGCATTCGGCGATTGGTTCCCTTGCAATAAAAATATTTTCCTTTGAGCAAAGGGAGCTCAACGCCTATCGAAACGGGAGCTGATATGGCGGGCATTTTGCGAATGTCATCGTCGATAACATCGGTTACGTTTACCGTAATGTTGCCGCCGTTGCGTTCGGCCCACCCTTTAGTCCAGAGATATCCGGCCACTTCGGCCACGGCATCTATTTCACGTTTCAAATCATGACGTCCGTCAAGTATTGAATTCATATTTTTTCAAATTATTTGAGGTAAGAACGATGAGATAATAAGCACGGCCAACCCTACGACGAGCACCGTACGGGTTTTGACATCCGTACCACTCCACTCTTTCAGCAATATGCCCCATACGTTTGAGAAAGTGACGTTAAGGGCCATCAATATGCACCAGGAGAATGTGAGCAGCGTCGGGCTGTCGGCAAGAAATCCTTTACCGAGGCTCAATCCGAAAAACTGGCTGTACCAAAGCACCCCGGCAAGCGAACAGAACAATAGGTTGTTGATCCACACGCTTCCTTTTGCATAATCGCTAAAAGTAGAATTGCGGCCATTGCAATACAAGCAATATGCGGCGTTTGTGATGAATCCGCCCAATGTAACGAGAAACGTAGCCGGAAGCGATCGGAACATTTCAGGAGTATCGGGGAAACATATGTCTTTGCCAAAGTCAAGACCTATGTTGAAGCAGGCACTCATGAAGCCGGCCAACAATGCAACGGCTATTCCCTTGGTAAAGTTAAAGTCCTTTATGGCCTTTTTCTTCTCCTCGTCATTCAATCCGCGCGACTTGAGCGCACCGGCATATCCAATTATGGCGATGCCCACAAGCGTCACCGCAACGCCAAATACCACCGAGAAGGTAAGCGATGCCGTCTGCCCGGTAAATACGGGAGCAAGTATGGTGCCAAGGGCCGCGCACGTGCCAAGGGCAAGCGACTGACCGAGAGCCACGCCGAGATAGCGCATCGACAAGCCGAACGTAAGCCCGCCCACGCCCCACAGCGCGCCAAAGAACATAGTGGTCAAAGCATCATTGCCCGAAGCGGAAATGATGCTCCATAGCGATTCGCCTGAAGGCACAGCAAGCATTGCGCCCAAAAACGGGAACACGAGCCATGCGAATATGCCCTGAACGAGCCAAAAGCTTTCCCAGCTCCATGACTTAACCTTGTTGATGGGCACGTAGGAGCTCGATTGGCAAAACGCGCCGATGGCTATTATCAACAAGCCAATTATTATCTCCATTTCAATATATGGTTTTTATCGTTTGGAAGTAACTTCGCGTTCGTACTTCTGCACGTCGGCTATATATCGTTCGCCTACGGGAACATTGTTGCGTTCGCAGAACATATCCCATACTGCACCCCAAGGCATCGACTTGCCTTCTTCGAGCATTGCGAGACGTTCGAATCCCTTACCTTCGGCCTCATAGGCACGTAGCGTAGAGATCGGTTCGAGCAATGCCCTGAGCAGGCACTTCTGAGTGGCTCGAGTGCCTATTACGTATGCTCCGATACGATTTATGGAAGCATCGAAATAATCAAGACCGATGTGAACTCGGCTGAGAGCGCCACAACGCACTATCTCCTTGCACAGATCGAGGGTCTCGTCATTAATTATCGTCACATGGTCAGAATCCCAACGTACCGGGCGACTTACGTGCAACATCAGTTCGGGAACGAACAGCAACAGCGACGAAACTTTGTCGGCAATGCTTTCGGTAGGATGGAAATGACCCGTATCGAGTGTTATCATCTTCTGTCGAGACACGCCGTATCCGATATAAAAATCATTTGATCCGACGGTATAACTTTCAAGCCCGATGCCAAACACTTTTGATTCGAGGCTATCCTTCATATTATCGTATTTCACCTTGAAAATTTCGTCAAGCGATTCTTTCAAAATGTCGCGATAGAGCATTCGGTTGACCGTCATGTCCTTCGAGCCGTCATGAATCCATACGTTGAGCATCGACGGATCGCCCTGACGTTTGCCCATTTCCTCGGCAACTACACGACAACGTTTGGTGTGCTCTATCCAGAAATCACGTATGCCCTTATCGGGATTTGACAACGTAAGATCACCCGACTTGGGATGCGAGAATGAAGTAGAGTTGAAATCAAGCTTGATTCCATTTTCAAGCGCCCACTGAATCCAGCTTTCGAAATGACGAGGCTCTACCATATCGCGATCGACCGCTTCGCCTTTAAAATCGCCATATATTTCGTGAAGATTCAAGCGGTGCTTTCCCGGTATCATCGACATCGCTTTCAGAATGTCGGCTCTAACTTCATCGATATTGCGCGCGCGGCCCGGATAATTTCCGGTCGCCTGAATGCCCCCGGTCAGATCGCCGGCCGATTCGAATCCGCGCACGTCGTCAGTCTGCCAGCAATGCAGCGATATTTCAACCTTTTGCAATATGTCGAGTACCTTATCGGTATCAATTCCAATCTCATTGTAGCGTTCGCGGGCCATCTCATAGGCTTTCGCTATTAAATCCTTACTCATAATGCATTAATGTGTTTATTGTTTGTTTTTTAAAATTGTTTCCTTGTATTTGTGATATGCAGAGCTCCATATGTCAACGTCGACAGGCTCATAAACTGCCTGTTCGATGCTGTCGGCTACCAAACGACGACCGTCGTCAAGAGAGCTCAACTGACCCGACGCGCGCGCTTGCATCAAAACGTTGCCGAGCGCCGATGCCTCTGCCGGACCGGCTATCACTTTTCGGCCGATGGCCGATGCCGTAAAGGTGTTAAGCAATGCGTTGCGCGATCCGCCACCTATAATGTGCAGGCACTCGATTCGTTCGGGGGCAAGAGCTTCGAGCATATCAAGCACCATACGATACTTCAATGCAAGGCTTTCGAATACCACACGCACGTATTCGCCATGATTGGCGGGAACTCGCTGCCCCGTATTACGACAATACTCGTCAATGGCGGCCGGCATATCTGAAGGACACACGAACATGGCATCGTCGGGATCGATGAATGCAATAAATTCAGAAGCGCTTTCAGCCATTGACACCATTTCAGGATAAGAATACGACCGGCCATCCTCCTTCCATTTTTTAAGGCACTGCTCTATGATCCACATTCCGGTGATGTTTTTCAGCAGACGTATCGTGCCGTCAACGCCACCTTCGTTTGTAATGTTGTTTTTAACCGTGATTTCATTTATCACCGGCCGTGGCGACTCTATGCCCATCAACGACCAGGTGCCGGAGCTGAGATATGCGAAGTTTTTCGTGCGCGCGGGAACCGCCGCGACCGCCGAAGCGGTATCATGGCCGGCAACGGCAACCACCGGCACCGCGCCAAGTCCTGTTTCGCGGCTCACCGACGGCAATAGCGTACCGATTACCGTGCCCGGCGAAACCATCGGCCCAAACAAATCGCTGCTCAAGCCAAGCGAACCAATCAATTCAGCGCTTACCTCCCTGCTACATGGATCGAGTATGGCTCCCGTAGAGGCTATGGTGTATTCAGTAACGGATTTACCGGTGAGCATATACGACAATGCATCAGGCATAAATAGCAATTTTGACGCATTTTTAATCGATGTGGAATTTTTCAGGTCATTAAGTCTGAAAATGGTGTTGAAATCCATGTGCTGTATGCCGGTAGTCGCATATAACCGATCGGCATTCATCACATCGTCGAAGAAACGTTTCGATGCTCCAAGAGTAATGTCGGAGCGATATGCGGTGGGGAGCCCTATGAAGGCACCGTCGCCATCGACGCTCACAAAATCGACACCCCAAGTGTCTATGCCAATCGAAGTAGGCGAAACGCCCATTCGAGCAACGGCTCTCAGACCATCCTTAATATGATCGAACAGCGAGTATATGTTCCAATAAAGCAAGCCGTTCAATTGATACATGGCATTAGGGAAGCGCGTAACTTCCTGCGTGGTCAGACATCCGTCAGCGATACGACCCAATATGGTACGTCCGCTCGTGGCGCCCAAATCAAAGGCTACATAACAGTTAGTATCCATTGCATAGAAAATTATGTTTACACACAAAGGTATGTACATTTAATCATCTTTACAAATAAAGCTTAAAAATAAGCATCCAAAAAACGTATCGGTCAAACGAAAGCCATAGCTCTTTCATTTAAAATCGTCCGAAGTGCCGACCGGCTTTTCTTGAATTTGCCCTATAAAATGGATGATTTCTGAAAAATGTACGCTACTGTTCTTGTTTTGGAATAGAGTATGGGGTAATGGGTATTAGGGTGTCAATTATGCATAAATCATCATTGCGAATGTCGCTGAATCTAACTGTTACATAGGCTGACTGATTGGCTCTTTCAACAACATCCTTTCCTTTGTTCAGGTCAGTATAGAAATGGTCGCTGTAAGTCCATATCGGTTCTATGAGATATTTCCACTCGCCTTTGTCATAAGTATAAACACAGTAGTTATCCCACGTTCCGGCATCTGTTTCTCTCCTTACTCCAAATTCATCTGTGCCATTACCGTCTAAATCGCCCTCTTGAATCAGCCTGACAGTAAAGCGTTGCAACAGAATCAGCGTATCAACTATATTGTTTTTTCCGTAAATTCGCCAATCCCACAAACTGCGGTCAATGGTCGTATCAATAGGCTCTGCAATAAGTGTGTCAATGTTGTTGCCGTCGAATTTGCCGATTATAGTATCTCTGTACTGAGCGAATGGGTCTGAATGATATTTGCTTCTACACCCACAAGCGCATAATATTATCAATCCGCTTATAAAGAAAGGCAAGTGTTTCATTTTACTTTCTATAAAGACATTATCTTCCGTTATGATATGTAGTGATAGTATCTACACGCAAAATTTGCCGTCTTGCAAGAAGCCATCCTAAACTGTCATAATCTTCAATCCTATGCAAACTAATCTTTCCATTGATAGGCTTATATATCCGTTTCTCGCTATCAGAATAGCCACCATAGTAAAATGTAGATATTTCTTTTTTTGTATAGTCAATTTCAGAAAGGTCATCTAAATCGGAAAATGGTGCAACTCCTCTTGTGGAATCATAAAGGAAATCGTAACCGATATCGCCATTCCAATATTGCAATCCATAAGCGACATAGGCATTAGAGTATCTCTGTCCTTGTCTTGCATAGTTCATAATCAACTCATCTTCCTCATCAAAATTGACATCAAGAAAGAAAAAAGGTAACGAACTGAATTCTTTAAACTCTATTGGTTTTGTCTTATTAATTTGAGGTTGATTGTAAACTAATTCCACAACATCGTAATTACCAATATTTTCTATATTAAGGCTGTCAATTCTAAAAAACGGATTCTGCAAAGAAATAAAGCATGTGTCATTCCGTAAAAATGCGATTTCAGCACTTCCAAACAATATAGAATCAATATAAGCGAAAGGTCGTACAGCTATTCTAACATCAAAGCCATTTATCTTATTGCGGTATTTGACAAAACAGATATTGTCTCCATTGTCAAATAATTCAAAGCCAAGAGGAAAAGGCTTGTGCGAAGTCCCCAATGTATCATTTGCCCTGTCACTTGAATCCGTTTGTCCTGATTTTGAACAGCCGATTAAACAAACCAAGACAATTAATAGAAAGATTGGCAAGTGTTTCATCTGTAAGATAGTCTTTTGGAGTTTAGCTATTTATTTGATTTAGTTTCTTGATTCGTGTACTTTTTTATGATTCACCCATATAAAGTAGATTTTTTCAGAAAAAAGTACGCTGTTTGTAAAGGTCAGTTAATGCGTTTTTTGCGAGTGAATATTTCTGTTTCGTTTCCGGCTGTGTTGAGAGTGTCGCCATTCAGCACTACTGTTGATTTGTGAACATAGACGGTCAGAGAATCCGATGTGAGTTTACGGATAGTCCACCGCTCATTTTTGGATTCAGCGGTGTATGCTTGCGGATAGAAGCCATAAAGCACTAC
>JAGATN010000024.1 GCA_017621225.1 Muribaculaceae bacterium
AACGGTGATACCAACGCTCATGCACTGGCGCAAGATAGTGTTGAGGAATGTCTTCGGGGAGGAACCGCCGAAGGCAATACTTCTTGCCAACCGACGTTACTATATAGAGCACATCGCCGACCGCACCCACATAGCCATCATAGCGACAGTGGACGGTACAGACGCCGGATGCGGAGGGATATGCCTGACGGAGGAACTGCCGTCGCCCGACAATCCGTCGGGACGCTGCGCGTATCTGATGAACATATTCGTGGCGGAGGAATACCGGCACCGGGGCATCGGGGGCGTGATAGTGAGATGGCTCGTCGACAAAGCCCGTCAAAGCGGATGCGACAAGATATATCTGGAAACCACCAAGGAAGGAAAACCCGTATATGAAAAAGCCGGATTCAGGGAACTGCCCGGAATTATGAAGTATGAAGACACTGAAGATAGCAAATCTTAAAATTGTCGCCGCCGGGGAAACGACCGGCAGGATATGTTATGTGCTCTACCCGGTTGACATTCCGAGCGACCGGATCGAGGAGGCGGCCAAGAGCTATGGAGTAACGATGGCGGTCATAACGGGCATGGACTGGAACAACGACCTGACGCCGTGGCCCGCAGCGGGTGAGCCGCCCGGGAGTCCCGACTTCCGCGGAGAGGCCGGTGCCTTTCTGTCGTTGCTCACAGACCGGGTGTTGCCGGAGGTTGAGCGGGAGCTGAACATCCCGGCCGGGGCGGAGCGGACACTCGCCGGAGTCTCCCTATCGGGGCTGTTCACGCTGTGGCAATGGATGATAAACGACACATTTCACAATATCATAAGCCTCTCGGGCTCGTTCTGGTATGAAGGATTCGCGGAGTGGATAAAGGCACATGCGGTGTCAAATAAAAGCGGAAGGGCCTATTTCCTGCTTGGCGATCAGGAGGCAAAAACAAAAGTCAAGGCATTCCAGCCGGTGCAGACCGACACGGAGGAGATAGTGGGCTACCTGCATGAAAACGGGGTAGACGATTTCTTCGAGCTGGTGCCGGGCAACCATTATCAATACGGGGGGCAGCGTCTGAACCGGGCCTTGGCGTGGATGTTCAGGCGACCGGATTAACGGAGAAGCCCCAATGGGGGCAAACTACGCGAAGTATTCTATTAAAACAATGATCACACCGGCATTCAGAGTCAGATAGCAACTGACTTTCGATGCCGGTTGTAATTTTACCGAGACGCTCGACATATCGGCAGATGTGATATCTGCGATCATAGCGGGCCGGAAGGTATATCCGTCATAAGAATTCAGATTACAGATACCGGAGTTCACTTCGACATTGGAGCGTGCCGCGGGAGGTCGAAATGCAATAAATTATTAGCATTTATGAAATAATCATGAAATGTTACCGAAGTATTTTTGCAGCATCAAATCAACAGGATAATCAATGAATATTCAGAAGATTACAGATAGGGTAAAAGCATTTTTACTTTGGATATACATCGCGGCGGTCATTGGCGGGATTGTTTACGCAGCCTGCATGGGACAGGAAACAAAAACGCCGGGTGAAATCATATACGAGAAAACTCATACACGATAAAAATAAGAGCAGTGGGAAAAAGAGTCTAAGAGAGTGTTTGAATTTAAATAGATTTTAATGTTCGACATGATTGAACAACAATTTAAGGGTAGCAAAATCAATCATCTCTTCGGCGGAAGCATCGGATATTTCGTAGTTCCTTGCGAGTCTACGGAATCCGTCCAGCCATGAGAAAGTGCGTTCCACCACCCATCGAAGCGGTTTTGGAGTAAATCCATTTGTTCCGTTTGGAGTGGAACAGACCTCGATGTCGATGTTGAAATCACGCTTTATATTCTTAATAACCTCGCCACGGTATCCACGGTCGACAAGTCCTTTCCTGACCGAGGGCCACGCATCGGAGACTTGTTCACACACCGGAGATGCGAGCCGGGAGTCATGTATTCCGGCACTGCTGACATATCTGCCGAGGATGAATCCGTTGCGGTCAACAGCGATATTGCGTTTAATGCCTTTTACCTTCTTGTTGGCATCGAAACCGTTGTCGATCTGGCGGTTGCCCCACTTGACGCTCTGGGCGTCAAGCGCCATCACCGAAGGTGTGGCGGATTGCTTGCGTTTGCGACGTATCTTCATGACGAGTTTTTCTATACAGTGATTCAGATACCCTTCCGATCCCCATTTGTGGAAGTACCAGTACACTGTCTGCCATTTGGGAAGGTCGTGTGGGAGCATACGCCACTGGCATCCACTGACCAGAAGATACAGAACTGCCTCGAATATGGAGCGCAGGGAATATTTGCGGTGTCTGCAATCATTTTCAAAGAATACTTTGTTTATATAAGACCATTGACCCTCGGTCAGATGTGTCTGATAGAAGCTGATTTTATGCATACTAATCTTTTTTCTTCTACAAACACTCTGATTGAGGGTTTGTTATGTCTCATATTGTTTAATTTGGTTTAAATTCAAACACTCTCTTAGAAAAAGTCGATTTTTTGGCCATTTTGAAACAAGCAATTTAACCCATATGAGTCTATTTAGCAATCTATTTAACGCCGCATTCGACTCCGAATGCAACATCTCCGACTCCGACGTGCCATCAGGGTCGGGTGGCATCAACCTGGAGCGCTACACCTATGGGCAGTTGCTCCGCTGCCCCATTTTCCCCGAAGTGATGCGGGGCGTTTCCGACCCCATTATACGCCGGTGGGCCGATGAGTGCAATGCCCGCAACCGTTCGGGCTTCGTGATGCGCAAAGTGGCAGGCGAATATTGTTTCGACGGACTGCACGTAGGGCCTGAAGTCAAACTTCCGTCGCGTGCCGAACTGATAGCCATGTTCGGTCGGGTTCCGACGGCGGCCGAAATCAGAGAAACGTCTTACAGCCTGTTGCACAACGAGATAGCTCGACAGACCGGAATGAGCGCAGCCCGGGCAGCCTCGGCCATAGGCAATATGCTCGATTGCATGCCACACGAAGACGCATCGGGCTACGTATACATGGTGCCCAACTGGGCGCACAAATGGTTCCGCCATAGCGGATACGTATCACGCATTCTCGCTGATTAGTGATTTGCCTCGCGCCTTGCATAGCAAATTATCGCGAAGCCTAAGAGTGGCTATTCACCTACTATGTAGTAGATCGATGAGCCATTGTCGAGATGCAGATTGGTTACGAACGGCTTTCCATCCTCACTTGTCGATATCTCCAGATATTCTACCCCATGGCCTCCATTCACGCTTCCCGAAAGTGAAGCCCTAAATCCTTTTTCCACCGGACCGACCACCGACTCGACGGTGCCCTCATAGCACTTATACTGCAACGTCTTTACGCCGTCAGGGGCTGCATAGCTCATTTGTATCTCATCGCCGGGAGTGACTCCCATTTTATAACGCACATAATATTTGCTCTGCAAATCGTCATCATCGTCTTTGCAGCCTACAAAAACAAAAATGGCGGCAATCGCCATCAATCCCAAAAACAAAGATCTAAATTTCATCTTTTCGTCATTTTTCAAGAGTAAACATACTCTAAACGTCGCCGCAAATTTACACAATAATACCCACATAAAGTATGCCGATACCCCCATCTTTTATATATATGACTTTGACACACCTGATAATGACTTAACATTCAATCATTCAAGCGTAAAAACTTAGAGAGAGTTTCATATATATACCTACTCTAATTTTACGAGCTCGGGTATGTAGCCGCGCACCGCAACTTCACGGTCGGTTCCATCGATGGTTACGGTGGCGTCGCGGTCGGCAAATATCATTGCCACCCTATTTCCGGTCTCCTCGTCATGTTTCATGACAACGAGAATCTCCGCATCGCCAAGCCGATATCGGTTAAACTCCTGATGCCCGCGCCACATGGCCGGATTGTCGCGGCGAAAAGCCATGACATCCTTCACATAATTGAGCAAACGCCGTTCGCGGTCATCGTCGGGCGCAAGATGTCCGCTTGTGCGCGAAGCATTGTCGGGTTGCGCCCCCTCGCAGTCGCGCGACAAATCGGCAAACTCATCGCCATAATACAATGTCACCGGGCCGGGATAGCCCGCGAGAATGGCATAACGGGTCATGAGATTTATTTCGTTACCGTCGTCATAAAAATTGTCGGCCACCCTTACGCCGTCATGGTTGCTCAGAAACAAGTTTGGCAGCACGTCGGCGGGCGAATATCCCCTTTCGGCGGGCGACGAATACACCTTTATCACATCATCCCACCCATTGTCGAGTCCGCCCGAGTCGGCTTCGCCCATGGCACCGCATATGAGCTGCCGGCCGTCGAAATCGAATGCGCTTTTCAAACCGCCGTCGCGATATACGCGCGAACTGATGCTTGCGGCATCGCTCCAGTCCTCGCCCACCATATATCCAAGTGTGCCCCATTGCTTGCCCTTTTCGCGTCGACGATCGCAAACCGAGCGCACCGCCTCCGAAATCTCGCACCAATAGTTATGCCCATCCTGACATAGCTGATAAGCCTGGTCAAATCGCCAACCGTCGATGTCGAAACGGTCAATCCAGTAAGTGGCTACCTCCTTGAAATAGTCGAGCGATTCGGGATATTTCACGTTTCCCATGCCGCCATCCTCGCCCCTGTCGCTCAGCACGGAAGTAGAGTCGATGCAAAATCCTGACGGCGAAGGCGATTTCACGCCTCCGTGATGGCCGAACACACCGTCAAGAAACACGTACAACCCGCGCTCATGCGCCTTGTCGACGAGCTCGCGCAAGTCATCTTCAGTCCCGAAATGTGGATCTATCTTAAAATAATCATTGGCAAAATATCCCGAAGCTTGCAGCTTTTCACCTCCTTCAGCTTCCGAACTGTCGAAAATGGGCGTCAGCCATATGGCATTTACCCCCAAGCCCTTTATGTAATCGAGGGCATCGATCACGCCTCTGAGGTTGCCGTTTTTGCGTTCGTCGTCAGGGCCCCAGAGCTCATTGTAACCTTTGGCTCCGCCTTTACCGTGCAGAAAAGAGCCTACCATTACCTGATAAATCGTCAGCGCGCGCCAGTCGGCCGACGGATGAAATTCTTTTTGGTCCATAATCACGATTATTTAAAATATAACATGACAATGGCTTAAACGGCTATGCCGCAATCAAAGTTGCAGTCACAGCCGTTAAAATAATTAAATCAGGCTTTTACGGTTCTACTTGCCCTTGCGCACGGTAGTGTACCCCAAAACGGGCAATGCAATCAAATACAGCACTCCGATTATCCTCGTATATACGTCGGGCAGTTCGTAGCCCATTATCTTCGGACCGAACATCGCCAACGTACATATGCCTATCACCACCAAGCTAAGCGACCACATGGCATCAATCGTCACATTCTTCACAATTTCCATTATTTATAATTGGTAACCGAGCATCGACAAAATGAAAGGCGTCAGCAATGCCGTAAACAAGCCGTTTATGGTAAGTCCCAACGACGAAAACGCCCCATAGCGATAACCCACGTCCATGGCGGCCGACGTGCCGACCGCGTGCGCGGCCGTTCCCATCGAAAGGCCTTGGGCTATCGGGCTCTTTACGCGCGACATCCTCATCATCCTGAATCCGGCCATTCCGCCAAATATGCCCGTGCATACCACCACGGCCGCCGTAAGAGCCGATATGCCTCCTATCGACGCCGTTATCTCCATAGCGATGGGGGTGGTGACCGACTTCGACGCCAGCGACAAAACAACCTCGCGCGACGCGCCCAACAATCGAGCCACGAGAACCACCGACGCTATGCCGGCAACGCAGCCGGCCAGCTCGGCCATCAATATCGGTATCAATTGCTTCTTTATGGCCTCAAGCTGACGATAAAGCGGCACTCCGAGGGCCACTACGGCCGGCTTAAGCCAAAAATCTATGTAATCGCCTCCGGCCGAATATGTCTCATAGTCAATGTCGGCGGCCAACAGAAAACATATGAGCACTATTATCGAAAGCATTATCGGGTTGAGCAATGCCAGGCCCGTGCGACGTTGAAGCAACTTGGCCGCCAAAAACACTACAAACGTAAGTGCCAGCAAAAAATATTTATTCTCGAGATACGGCATGATGCGATGATGAAACTGATGAAACTATTCGACGTGATATCTGATGTACCCACCCGGTGACGGCAAGTATCACGAACGTGCTTATAACCGATGCCGCCACTATCGGCAGCCATTCCGCCTTTATCAAACCAAGGCATTTAATCAGGCCAACGCCTGCCGGAACGAAAAAGAATCCGAGATTACGAACGAGGAAGTCGGCCACTCCGTCGACCCACATAAGCCTTATCACGCGCATCTTAAGAGCGGCGGCAAGCAGGAGCATCCCTATGATGCTCGACGGAACGGGAATTCCCGTAAGCCACACAACCAGCTCTCCGATAGCCAAGAAGGCAAACAAAACTGCACATTGCAATATCATAGCTGTTTAACTGTTTATTTTCATACTTACCTAAGAAACTGTTTAAATTTATTTGTCGAAAGAATTGAGAGGATTTGTCAAGTAGATTTTTGATATTTATGAAGGAGTTATGGGGTGCCATAATGACTGAATAAATATCAACAAGATGCTGACAAAGACCTCAATGACAAGACAAAATAAATTTTAAACAGTTTCTAAACATTTGATGCAAAACCGACGTTCTATCAAGAAAGTAGATATGAGCATCACTTTTTCAGGGCACAAATGTAATCAATTTAAACCAACTAAAGTTTCATTTGCGATGTTTTTTTCCCATCGTTGCCGGTTTCGCTTATATTCGCTATCTTTGCCACAATCAAATCAAGTATTATATGGCCAAAAAAATAACTGATTCAATCACTTATATCGGTGCCGATGATACCGACATCGAACTGTTTGAAAATCAATATCCACTACCCCACGGAGTGTCATACAACTCCTACTTCATCGACGATGAGAAAATTGCCGTAACCGACACCATCGACATTCGTTGCAGCGACATATGGTTCGAGCAACTCGCCGAGCAACTTGCCGGCCGTCAGCCCGACTACCTGATAGTACACCATATGGAGCCCGACCATTCGGCCAACATACTTCGCGCCATGAGGATGTATACCGGCATGAAACTCGTGGCAACCGCAAAAGCCATTGCCATGCTGCCACAATTTTTCGAGTCATTCGATTTTGCCGACCGCTGCATAGCGGTAAGAGACGGCGACACCCTTTCGCTCGGAAAATCGACGCTCACATTCATCACTGCGGCCATGATACACTGGCCCGAAGTGATGATGACATACGTCGACACCGACCGCCTTCTGTTCTCGGCCGATGCGTTCGGCAAGTTCGGAGCCATTTCATATGGCGACGATTGGCTCAATGAAGCCCGGCGATATTACGTCAACATAGTCGGGAAATACGGCCCGCAGGTGCAGTCGGCATTCAGAAAATTGGAAAAATACAAAATCGATGTCATAGCGCCCCTCCATGGCCCGGCGCTGACCTCCGACATAGCCTATTACGTATCTTTCTATAACCTTTGGAGCACATATGTTCCGGAGCAGGAAGGCACCCTCGTAGCCTACGCCTCAATCTATGGCTCGACGGCGCGCGCGGCCTTGCGATTTGCCGAGATGCTGCGATCGCGCGGCGACGAAGTGGTGACGGTCGACCTCTGCCGGGAAGACATGTCGGAAGCCGTGGCGCAAGCATTCAGAATGAGCCGACTCGTAGTGGCCGCACCCACTTACGACTCCGGATTGTTCCCGGCGATGCACGACTTTCTCCATCATCTGCGCATAAAGAACTATCAGGGCCGAAAGGCAGCCATAATCGAGAACGGCTCGTGGGCTCCCGTGGCCGGGAAGCTGATGCGCGAAATGCTGTCGACGATGAAAAACGTCGAAACGGTCGACCAAACCGTTACCATACGCAGCAGCCTGCACGCCGCCGACCTCCCCTCGATGGAAGCGCTTGCCGACGATTTATTGAAAAAGTCATGAACTTAGCATCATGCACTTTGTTCATACCACATAATCAATATGTAAACAAACGACATTACAACCAACGACATAATCCTTTAACCCTATTAAATTAAATAAAATGAATTATTTAACCAACGAAAAGCTCGTCATCGTAGGAGCGGCAGGCATGATAGGCTCAAACATGGCCCAGACTGCCCTGATGATGCATCTTACTCCAAACATCTGTCTGTACGATCCATTTGCGCCCGCACTCGAAGGGGTGGCCGAGGAGTTATACCATTGCGCCTTCGAAGGAGCAAACATAACGTTTACCTCCGACATAAAGGAAGCCCTCACCGGTGCCGCATACATCGTTTCGTCGGGTGGCGCCGCGCGCAAAGCAGGCATGACCCGTGAAGATTTGCTAAAGGGCAATGCACAGATCGCCGAGCAGTTTGGTAAAGACGTTCGTCAATACTGCCCCGATGTGAAGCACATAGTTGTGATATTCAACCCTGCCGACATAACAGGCTTGATCACATTGCTGTATTCGGGATTGAAGCCCTCGCAGGTAACCACTCTGGCCGCGCTCGACAGCACCCGCCTACGCCACGAACTTGCAAAGCATTTCAATGTGCCCGCCGACGAAGTGGTTAACTCGCGCACATATGGCGGACACGGCGAACAGATGGCCGTATTTGCCTCAACCACCACCATCAACGGCAAGCCTCTGACCGAATTCATCGGCACCGAGCAACTGCCGCAAAGCGAATGGGAAAGCTTGAAGCAGAGAGTCATTCAGGGCGGTAAGCACATCATCGACTTGCGCGGACGCTCATCGTTCCAAAGCCCCGCATACGTTTCAATCGAAATGATTGCGGCAGCAATGGGCGGAAAGCCGTTCAGATGGCCGGCCGGAACATACGTCGACAACGACCGTTTCAACCACATAATGATGGCCATGGAAACTTCGATAACCAAAGACGGCGTAACCGTAAAGCCCGTAAATGGCACTCCCGAAGAAGAAAAGGAACTCGAAGCAAGCTATCAGCATCTTTGCCAATTGCGCGACGAAGTGATAGCCATGGGCATACTTCCTCCCATCTCCGAATGGCACAAGCTCAATCCCAACATCGACTGATTTCCCCTGTAACTCAGAAATAATTAATGGCGGTGATACGGCACGTTCCGTATGCCGCCATTAACATATATTGGGTGAATCCGTTAAATCATCGAAACGAAGCAACCGTATGCGCCGACAGCGCGTTATTACATCGTAATTCAAACTTAAACACACAAATATTATGGCACTTATCAAATCTGAAAATCAGCGTGAAATCGACTCTCTGAAGAAAATCGAAGCACACATCGAACGTCGCGAGCGCCGCGAACGCATCTATCACGTACTCATTGGCGGACTCGGCTTCCTGGCCGTTGCCTCATATGTGACAGGTCATCTAATCGGAGCACACCACAAAAAATAATGCATCTCCCCTCCCCGGATAAGCCTCATCCATATATGGCCGAACGTAGATATTCGGGCGATTCCGGGCCGAGATTAAATATCAGATCGAGTATGCTGAGTCCGGATATGAATCCGAGCTTGGCTGCTCGCACCTGATAATACGGCATCGTGCAGCTAACGGGCATTTCCCCCTGCCGGCAATCACAGTCGTCAGAGCCGACGTTGCGCACCGCCGAATAGCTCACCGGCGAGTCTATTAGCAAGATGTCGCGCACCACGGCATCTATCGCTCCGTCGAGCGCAATCACACCCTCGCCCTGCCCCGGAATGCGTTCGCGCAAAAAGGGCAGAAATCTATCTATGTAAAATTCGAAGAAGGGCGTTCGGCCATAGGCTGACTCCAATGCCACTCGGTGAACGTTCCACCACGCGCCGTGCGCCGACACTTTCACGTCGGCCCATCCACGGCCCGACGGCTTCTCTATCGGCACCGTCAGCATCAGCTCGCCCCGGGTGTCGGCTATGAGGCAACGATGCGTTTCCTTACGACGTTTGTCGAAATGCATCGAAGTGTCAACCACCGCACTGCCAAAGGCAGCCATCGAGGCATAATAATCTATCGACCCGAAATATCGCGGGGCAAGCAATATTCGTCGGTCAGGAAATTTAACAAGAGGCGAGTGCATGTCCTAACCCGTTGTCAAAATCCCGTATTTGCATCTTTGAACACGCGATTCCAGCGTATTCCACCGTTCAGGAGGCCCTTGTCCTTGTCGAACGACACGATTACGCGCATCGGCTTACCCACTATGTGGTCTTCGGGCACGAATCCCCAATAGCGCGAGTCGAGCGAATTGTCGCGATTGTCGCCCATCATGAAGTAATAATCCATTTCAAACGTGTACTTTTCGGCCGGCTTGCCATCGATGTACACCGTGCCGTTCTCAATATAAGCATCGGGGTGATGCTCATAGTTGCGTATCACGCGATTATACAGATCCCACGCTTCCTCGTCGAGCTTTATGGTAGCCCCCTTCTTGGGAATCCATATCTCGCCATAATCGGCGCGAGTCCAGTTTGCTCCCGCAACGTCGGGGAACAGATATTCGCCTGCGGGCGCAGGCATTTTCATTATCTTGCCTATGTTGGGGTCGGCCTCAAGCTTCTTGACCATGGCCGACGTCAATGGCGAAACATATACAGGCGGTATCGTGCCGTCGGGGTTTACCTTAAATCCAAGCGATTGCAGATTGGCCACATCCTCTCTGCCGAGCGACAATTCGTTTCTGTCGTCGACCGATATGCCAATCTCATCCCATTCGTCATTGGTAAGCCTATGGTTCAGCGCCTGATAGTAGTAGTTAAACTGCACATCGGCGGGCGCGGGCTGCGCCACGCCATTTATATATATCGTGCCGTCTACTATCTTCAGCCTTTCGCCGGGAAGCCCCACGGCGCGCTTCACATAGTTTTCGCGGCGATCCACCGGACGATATATCACGTCGCCAAACGACTCCTTGTTATATTTCACGGCATCGCGGCCAAACATCTTTACAAGCGTATAGTAATCGGGATTCTGCACCTTAAGCGCCACGGTGTCGCCTGCCGGGAAGTTGAACACCACGATGTCGCCCGACTTCACGTTGCCGAACCCCTTCAGGCGGTGATACTTCCAGTTGGGCCACTCCACGTAGCTCTTGGTGTTTATGATGGGAAACGTATTTTGAACCAACGGAAAATGCACCGGAGTCATAGGAACTCTCGGCCCGTAAGCCATCTTATTTACCCACAGATAGTCGCCCACGAGCAACGACTTTTCGAGCGACGATGACGGAATCTGGTAGTTTTGCCCTACGAAGGTGAATATGAAATACACCAGAATCAAAGCATACAGAATGGCATCGACCCATCCCATTACCGAACGCACGGCCTTGCTCTTGCTGTTTTTCCACCACGTCAGAGGGATGTAACCGGTTATGTAAACGTCGAAAAGCAACGGCAGGAACAACAGCACCCACCAACTGCCAAGCCACGCAACCCACGCTATGAATATCAAGGCCACGATTGAAAATCTAATCCATCGCGACCGTTTTGTCGCCTTTATGCGGGCCTTCAAATCGGTTGTGAAGTCATTGCCGGCGTTATTATCTGATTCCATCTGCATTTTCAGTTATTTTTAGCGGTATGTATTACTTTTTAAATATGTCGAGAATCGACGAATTGGCCACAAGGCCGTGCATCATGGCGTCCATGGTGAGAAATCCTTTTTTCCCCTTCACCCATTCGGCAGCCATCACTGCTCCAAGAGCAAATCCGGCACGCGACTTGGCCTTATGCTCTATGGTTATGGTGTCGACCTCCGAATCCCACGATATTATGTGCGTACCGGGCACTTCGCCCTCGCGCTCGTGGTTGATGGTCATGGAGCCGGCGGGCGCGG
The DNA here is from genome assembly GCA_017621225.1 of Muribaculaceae bacterium. GTDB lineage: Bacteria > Bacteroidota > Bacteroidia > Bacteroidales > Muribaculaceae > Paramuribaculum. The sequence continues at coordinate 11,844 of JAGATN010000024.1, forward strand.
GCGTTTCCTCCGTCCAAGCCTCGACGCGGCCGTTTTGCGCTATTATGCCTTCGGCAAGCGTTATGGCCGTGCCGCTCGGATGATCGAGCTTGTGTATGTGGTGTATCTCCGTCATTTCAGGCTTGTATTGCGGAAAACCATCCATCATGGCCGACAGATATTTGTTGAGCGCAAAAAATATGTTCACGCCTATGCTGAAGTTTGACGTCCAGAAAAACGTAGCTTCGCCACGGTCGCACATCTCCTTTATTTCGCCCATGCGCGAAGTCCATCCCGTGCTGCCCGACACCACCGGCACGTTGTTTGCAAACGCGCGCATATAGTTGCCGAATGCCGTTGACGGAGTGGTAAACTCTATGGCCACGTCGGCGCTCCTGAATTCGGAAGAGTCAAAATCAGACTGATTGTCAACGTCGATCTTTGCCACTATCTCATGGCCGCGCTCAATGGCTATGCGTTCTATGGCATGACCCATCTTGCCATATCCTATAAGAGCTATCTTCATATATGTATCGTTCTTTATTGGTCAAATTATCATTTACGTGTCACGTCGACCTTATGCGTAGGCGGGAGCTCGGAGTTGCGGCGGTCAACCACGTCGATCACTTCATGCGCCAGATGACGGAATGCCTGTCCGGTAACGGTTTCGGCCAACGCTATCGGGCTGCCCTCGTCGCCACCGTCGCATATCGAGCCCACGATGGGAATCTGAGCCAGCAGCTTCACGCCAAGCTCGCGCGCGAGCGCAACGCCGCCCTCTTTTCCGAATATGTAGTAAGCCTCGTCGGGATGCTTCTCAGGGGTAAACCATGCCATGTTCTCCACCAGTCCGAGTATGGGCACATTCACCTTGTCGCCCGTAAACATGGCGATGCCTTTGCGCGCGTCGGCCAGCGCCACCTGCTGCGGCGTGGTCACTATCACCACTCCGGTGAGCGCGAGCGTTTGCACGAGCGTCAGATGTATGTCGCTCGTTCCGGGAGGCATGTCGATGAGAAAATAATCGAGTTCGCCCCAATCGGCCTCCTCGATCAGCTGTCGCAGGGCGTTTGACGCCATGCTACCGCGCCAAAGCACCGGAGCGTTCTTATCGACGAGAAAACCTATCGACAGCAACTTGACGCCATAACGTTCGAGCGGAATTATCAGTTGCCGCCCGTTTACTTCGTGCATATAAAGATGCTCGTCCTCAACGCCAAACATTTTAGGCATCGAAGGGCCGAATATGTCGGCATCAAGCAATCCCACCTTATATCCTTCGGCCGCAAGAGCCACGGCAAGGTTGCTTGCCACGGTCGACTTACCTACGCCACCTTTTCCCGACGAAACGCCTATTATGTTTTTCACGCCGGGCAGAGGATTGACCTTTTCGACAGGCGTCTGGCGCGTAACCACGCCTACGGTCACTTCGACGTCGGGCGCCACGAAGGCATGGATGTTTGCCTCAGCCGCCTTTATCATAGACTTGATGAAAGGATCGGTGGGCTTGTCGAACACGAGCGAAAAACTTACTTTGCGACCGTCGATGCGAATGTCGTCAGCCACCATTCCAAGCTCAACCACATTTTTGCCATTGCCGGGATATCGTACTTTGGCAAGCGCGTCGAGTATTAATCGGGGATATAATGGTTCCATTATTTTTGTTTTGTTGTAACTTTCGGATTACATAATTCAGGACATTGTATTTGTCCGCGCGAAAAGCTTCGATATGTGTCAAACTCAATCTCCACCTCAGGCTCGACGAGCGCGGTAGCCGCATCGAGCACGAAGGCTATGTATTTTATGGTCAGGCCCCTGTCGAGCCACTGCTGCTCGTAAAACGTGCGTATCTGCAATATTTCGTCGGCCATGCCGCTATGATACAGGTCGTCGGTTTGCACTTTTATCTCCAAGCCGTTAGTCTCGGCCATTATGCGCGTGTAGGTGTACAGAAACGGGCTGTCGGTTTTCAGCCGCACCGGTCCGCCGTCGGCCAGCACCTGCCTATACAAGGCCAGGAAGCGCGTCGACGTAAGACGTTTGCGCACCTTCTTCATTTGCGGATCGGGAAACGTGATCCATATCTCGCTCACCTCTCCCGGAGCAAAGAAATTTGGCAACAACTCGATGTCGGTGCGAAGAAAAGCCACGTTGGCGAGGCCCTCGTCATTGACCTGCCGCGCGCCGGTCCACATTCGCGCACCTTTTATGTCGATGCCTATGTAGTTTTTATCGGGATTTCGTCGCGCGAGCCCAACCGTATACTCGCCCTTTCCGCAACCGAGCTCGAGCACTATGGGATTATCGTTTTTGAAAAACCGTTCGCCCCATGAGCCGCGCATCGGAAAGCCGTCGCGCTGCAACACGGCGAAAGGCGATTGGAACACGAAGTCAAACGACTCCATATCACTGAATTTTTTCAATTTATTTTTACCCATGGCTCAATATCGTAGTCAATATGACGCAAATTTACACAAAATTCCACTTTGAGTCAAAATCAAGTATGTTACTTAGAGGTTGTTTAAAAACAAATGTGAAAGCCGGAGTCCATTCTCTTGAGGTGGATTTCGGGATGAATCGAAGGAGCAATGCCGTGGCATTGTGACTGAAATTCAGCACGAAAGGCATCCAAGAGAATGGATGCGACAAAGCATTTTTTTATAAACTCGACAAATAGATTTTTAATGAATATAAATATTAAAAAAAGTTACCATAGGCCGAATGGATGCCTTTTTGGCTACCCCGTCCCTAATCTTCAGTCACAATGCCACAGCATTGCTCTTTCAGACTATGAACAGGTTAGCTCAAAAATACATCCACTCAGGCTTCACATTCGTTTTTAAACAACCTCTTAATGCAAAATATCAACTTTTGCAAATAATTTTGAGCAGTATATCAAAATTATTAGTAATTTTGTGTCGCGCAAAAAAAGAAGATTAAAAGGTTTGTAAATTGCGTGTACTTGGATAGAGTAACATAACCCAATTATATTTTTAAAATTATGACGAAAATAGGTATTAATGGCTTTGGCCGCATCGGACGTTTCGTGTTCCGTGCTTCTACCAAAAGAAATGACATCGAAGTTGTAGCAATCAACGACCTTCTGCCCGTTGACTACATGGCTTACATGCTTAAGTATGACACTATGCACGGTCGTTTCGACGGCACAGTGGACTGCGACGTTGAAAAGAGCCTTCTCATCGTAAACGGCAAGGAAATCCGCGTTACCGCTTGCAAGAATCCCGCTGAAATAGCATGGGGTGAAGTAGGTGCAGAATACGTAGTTGAATCAACCGGTCTTTTCCTCACCAAGGAAAAAGCACAGGCTCACATCGAAGCAGGCGCAAAGTATGTGGTTATGTCGGCTCCCTCAAAGGACGACACCCCCATGTTTGTATGCGGCGTTAACCAGGACAAATACGTAAAGGGTACTCAGTTCGTATCTAACGCTTCTTGCACCACCAACTGCTTGGCCCCTATCACCAAGGTGCTCAACGACAAGTTCGGCGTTGTAGAAGGTTTGATGACTACCGTTCACTCTACTACCGCTACTCAGAAGACTGTTGACGGTCCCTCAATGAAGGACTGGCGTGGTGGCCGTGCCGCTTCAGGCAACATCATCCCCTCGTCGACCGGTGCTGCTAAGGCTGTAGGCAAAGTAATCCCCGAACTCAACGGCAAACTTACCGGTATGTCGATGCGCGTTCCCACCCTCGACGTTTCAGTAGTTGACCTTACCGTAAACTTGGCTAAGCCCACTACTTACGAAGAAATCTGCGCTGCAATGAAGGAAGCTTCTGAAGGCGAACTCAAAGGTGTGCTCGGTTACACTGAAGATGCCGTTGTATCAAGCGACTTCCTCGGCTGCCCCCTCACCTCTATCTTCGACGCTAAGGCCGGCATCCAGTTGACTCCGACTTTCGTTAAGGTTGTATCTTGGTATGACAACGAAATCGGCTACTCTAACAAAGTGCTCGATCTTATCGCTCATATGAAGCAGGTTAACGGCTAATAAACCGTAATAATCACATAAAGCAATGACAGCCTGATTCATATGAGTCTGACTGTCATTGTTTTTATATCACAATTTGGCCCATAGCAACGGGCTTTTCGACGAAATTAGCACTATGTATCGCATCATTTACATATTATCAGCTATAATATTGGCGTTGTTGCCGATGGCATGCGACGAAAAGTCGGAGTATGATCCTCGCCTTGCAAATATCGCCCGACAATTTGACGACTATAATTGGGATATTACGGCCGACGAAATAGACTCGCTGTCGCTTGCCGATTTTTCGACACACGCCGACTCAGCTCTTTACATATTGCTATATTGCCGACACCAGCATAACAAGGGCATCACACTGCCGCTCGACACGTTGATACCATTTGCATCCGACTATTACTCTACCGGGAAGGAGCCAATGAAAGCCATGATGGCCTGGTATATTCGCGCATGCACATATTTCGACAACGGCTACGGAACCGAATCGACATATTATGCAATGAAAATGTATGATTATGCCAAGCAACTTGACAACGATCTGTATATGGCGCGCTTCCATGACATAATGGGCCATGCCTTGGCATACGGAAGCAAAGAATCGGCCCTAAACTACACACAAGCACTAAAGCATATTCATAAAGCACAACCAAAGTTTGCCTACAACATAAAATATTTCTACGATCACGCATATACGGGTTGGGCCCAAGCCGACATTGCCGACAGCGCCCTCGCCGTTTGTAAATTCATGATTCCCATAATCAAGGAAGACACCATAAATTACAACATACAAAAATGGTCGGAAAATTATGCCGTTGCTTATATGCAGGCCCACAAAACGAATCTCGAAGACGCACTAAAAGCATATGATGAATTAGACTCCATCGGGTTAAAATATGATGCTCAAAGCCCTTATCACCAAGCAATCAAAATGGTGGTAGAGGGAATCACGACCAATAACCACGAACTGCTCAAAAAAGCAACACAATTCATAAAAGAGCATGGATTCAGCGATGCATTCCAATCGCAACCATATATGAGACGGGAGCATCTAAACGTATTGTCGGAACAAACAAAATATTATAATGAGCGAATCGACACGCTTAAAAGCGACAACCACTCGCTGCATAGCAAACTGTTAATAGGCTGTGCCATAACCATCATATTGATAATAGCCATAATAATGGCATACCATAGCGCCATACGCCGCAAAGAGAGGCGCCTGCGCGAAAAAATAGAACAGCTTAACGAGCTCAAATTTGACATGGAGATGCGCATTGAAGACAAATCGGAAGTAACAAACAAACTGCGCACTCTCACCGACCAACTATATGCCGATCGACTTAAGCAACTTAACAATCTTTGCGATACATTTTTCAACCATCGTGAATCGGGCGAAAAAGCCAAGGCGATATTTTATCACGAATTCGAACAACAGATATCGGATCTGGGATCGCAAAAATCAATCGACAGCATAGAGCATCTGGTAAACGAATGCAAAGACAATCTGATAGTGAAGCTTCGCGACCAACTTCCACAGCTCAAAAAGGCCGACGTAAATCTTCTCATCTATATATATGCCGGATTTGCAGCACGTGCCATATGCCTGTTCACAGGCATTAGCAAGGACACATATTACATGCGCAGACGACGCATAAAAGCCCGCATCGAAAAATCGACCGCACCCGATCGCGAAATGTTCATAGAACAGATGAATTAACGTAACACATTACAAATCAGCATTATAGTTAATGCATTGACAATCAGCGTGTTGACGCTTTGTCCTATCAGACACATACATACACTACTGATAACCAATACATTACAAACCAAAAAGTCTCATATTTTCAAGCCTAAAAATTAATCACAGACCATAAAGAGTGGATAATTTTGCATCAAAACAAAACGCAAAAAATCACTCTTTATGAAAAGTTTCTTTTTATCGGTTTTGCTTGTCGTATTGGCAATCATAACCACAAACGCCCAAAAGCGTTCGGATGCCTCGGCATGGACAATAAGCGGATATGTCACCAATCTAATCACCGGCGAAAATGTCACCGACACGATACTCGTCGAGCTGATTACGCCCGACAGCGTAGTTGTCAACCGCGCACGTACATACGCATTGACCGGACAATATGCCAATTGGCAATTCGACGTCGGCAACGAATACGACTCTTATATAATACGCCTGTCGAATCCCGCGTACGAAACCAACGAAATACCGGTAAAACTAACGCGCGGAAAACGTAAAGTGAAGTTGGGTGCCACCCCCATACGCCGCCTTACGATAGAGGAGCGCAACCTAATGCTCGGCGAGGTCACCGTAAAAGCCACGAAAATAAAATTTTACAACAAGGGCGACACAGTGGTATTCAACGCCGACGCCTTCAACATGGCACAAGGCTCCATGCTCGACGAACTCATAGCACAACTTCCCGGAGTGGAAATAAACATAAATGGCGTGATAAAAGTAAACGGCCGCCCGGTAAATGCATTGTTGCTTAACGGCAAGGACTTTTTCAAAGGCAACCGAGCCGTAATGTTGGAAAATCTGCATTCGTACATGGTGAAAAATGTGAAAATATACGAAAAAATAGAGCAGGAAGAACGTCAGCGCCATGTCATATCGAACGACAATCTGGTCATGGACATAAACCTCAAAAAGCAATTCAACGAGGGAATCATTGCAAATGCATCGGCGGCAGGAGGCAGCAACGAGCGATACGAGCTTCGCGCTTTCGGGTTGATATACAATAACCGCAAACGCTTGGCAACGTATGCAAGCGCAAACAACATCAACCGCAATCTTAACCCGGGAAGCGACGGCAACTGGAACGAACAACGCAATCAAATGAACCAAACCACCCAATCGGCGGGAATGGATTACGGATTGTTCGGCCAACAAAATCGTTACGAAATAAACGGCAACCTGACAGGAACCATAAGCAAGCCTTCAATCGAAGCGGTCACCATACAGCAGTCGTTTCTGCCTCAAGGCGATACGTATAACTACTTTTTCAACAATTCAAGCCAGAAGTCATACCATCTTGCTACCGACCACAACCTTAGACTACGTTTCGGCGACGCATTGGCCAACAGCATACGTGCTTCGATACAAGGAATGCTCAGCAAGAGCAATGTGCGAATGGATTATGTAAAAGCCCTGTTCAGCCAATCGCCGGAAGCCGAAGTGACACGCGACAGTCTGATTACCAATTCGAACCTTGCAAATTCGGCCCTCAACCGAATGCTCGAAAACAGGAAATCACGTGTTAAAGATGCATCAATAACGGCATCGGCCGACGCACAATTCGCAGTTCGGGGTCGCGACGACGTGTTTGGATTCAATTCGTCATTCTTTGCAAGCAACAGACATTACACGTCGAACAATGACTATAAGCTATTCATAGCCGCCGAGCCAAGCCAAATCACCGATAAAGAGAATCGCGCCCCTAACAGCAACGTAAATGCCGTAGGCAGTGCTTACTACGACCTCAATTTCAACAACCATCTTTCAATGACTGCCAGATATCGCATATATCATTCGCACAGCAATAGCACAAACGACTGGTATGTCGCAGACCATATGCCACAAACGGTTTCGATGGCCGAGGAGGTAATGCGTCAACTTGACCCGGTAAACAGCTACCATACCAGAAGCTCGAGCACTGACCAACATCCGTCGCTGCTGCTGAAGTACTATTATACCCGTAAGTTTGAGAATCAAGATGACGGATACTTCTATATGCATGCCTCGGCATCGCCCATATTCCGAAATTCGAACCTGATATATACCGGATTCAACGATTTCAACCTCAAAAAGAATTTCGTGTTGCCCAACGCCGACGTGCTCGTACAATTCACCTCGCACCGCAACTATCATTACCTCGACTTGAAGTATCGATTGAACACTTACGACCCGTCATTGCTTAACATGGTAGACCTCACACTGACATCCGATCCCCTAAACCATCACAAAGGCAACCCCGACCTGAAATGCAGCACGACGCACCATTTCGAAGCCAACTATCGCGCCGACGGATTGTCTCGCGAACGCGGAATGTGGATTTCAGCCCAATTAATGTACGAATTTACCCGCAACGCCTCGGCATCAGCCAAATTTTACGACCGCACCACCGGCATAAACACCATAACTCCGATTAATGTCAACGGCAACGGCTTTGCATCGGCACGCTCCGACCTCAACATACCCCTTACTCACGATCGTGCACTGACATTCGGCACCACCGCTTACTATCGATATTCACGAAATGCCGACGTAATTACCGAATCAGGCATGGAAACGCCCGTGAAAAGCATAGTAAACACCCAAAGCACATGGAACATACTATCGCTTGAATACACCTTCGGACGACATCGCATAAAGGCTCGTGGAGAAATGAATTACAGCCATCTCTCAAGTGCGCGCATGAACATCCAAAACATGGACATATTCGAATACTCGTATGGCATAAACGGAATGGCCACGCTACCCTTGAATTTTCAAATATCATCCGACATATTCATGCATTCCAACCGAGGATATAACGACAATTCAATGAACATAAATTCGCTTGTCTGGAATGCCTCATTGGGCAAATCGATAGCAAAAGGCAAAGTGATACTGAAGCTCGAAGCGTTCGACATACTCGGCAAAATAAAGCGTACCCGCGTGCAACTCAATGCCCAAGGCCGCACCGAGACATTTACGAACACGCTGCCACGCTACGTAATGCTATACGTACAGTACAATTTCAATCATAAGCCCGCCAATAAACATTGATAAAGTTAATAAATTCCTGTGTGCCCCCCGTTTATTTCGCGACGGGGGCACATTTTTGTTAACATACATATGATATTAGCAAAAATATTGTGTAATTTTGCCAAGTCGCATCGGCGTTGTCGCTGCGACGTAAGTGTAATTTAACAGTAATCACATAATCAAATTTTTTCAGCTATGGACGACAGCCTGTTACCGTTTGCATTCATCTGTCTGACCTCATTCTTCACACTTACAAATCCACTCGGCACCATGCCCGTGTTTCTTTCAATGACAAAAGGACTCGACAATGACGAGCGAAAAAACATTGTGAAACGCGCCACCATAATATCATTCGTAATCCTCATAATATTCACCATAGCCGGTCAGTTTTTGTTTACGCTGTTCGGCATCTCGACAAACGGATTTCGCATAGCGGCAGGCTTCATAATAATGAAAATAGGCTTCGACATGCTTCAGGCCCAATACTCAAACACCAAGCTGAAGGAGGAGGAAGTGAAGGTATACGCCAACGACATATCGATAACTCCGCTATCCATCCCCATGCTGTGCGGCCCCGGAGCCATTGCCAACGGCATCATGCTTATGGACGATGCCAACACGATGCCCATGAAAATTACGCTCGTGGCAAGCATCGCGCTCATCTATCTGCTGACGTACATAATATTGCGCGCATCCACGAAGCTGCTGGCCATTCTCGGCGAAACGGGCAACAACGTGATGATGCGACTCATGGGCCTGATTCTTATGGTGATAGCCGTAGAGTGCTTTGTAGGCGGCGTAAAGCCCATACTCATCGACATAATAAAGACAGGCAACGGCCTGCTGTAATACGCGCGTCCGGTTTAACGCGAGTAAGGCTTTCCGGGCGCGGGATATTTCTTTGAAGCATCGTCGAGCACAAGAACCCAATCGACCATTTCGCCCGCATCAGGCGAAACGAACGTGCGGTCGGCATCATTGTCATACACACCTATGCTTTTGGCCTTGCCCGTTCGCGGATCGTACCACCATGCACGCACTTTCGTAGCTCGAACGGCATCCTTGCTAACCGTAAACGGGCGTCCTACGGGGGCATAAACCATTGCATACGTACGATCTTCGTCGCCCGTAGCACAAAAACGATACCTTCCCCGTCCGGGCATGGAGGTAGCCACGTCGCCCTTCACCAATACATATTCGGTGGCGGGAACTCTCGAGAAATAAGGCCGCGATTCGATCAGACGCCTGCCATGTATCATCTGCGACGACCCCGGCTGAGACAGGGCTTCTTGCCACGTCATCAACGGAGCGTTAACTCCATACGACTTCGAGGGGTCATACATCTGCCATATGGAATGATGGCCATAGGTGTGCCCGCAAGCGCCCGAAAACAAATCCCAATAAAGCGGACGGCGCACGTCGGACGAAATGGAATGTCCTCTCCTGTCGGCCTTAAACGCCACGGGGTGATCCTCATAAAGCGGCTCACCGTCTATGACAGGCTTCGATGGCGACAACCGATAATCATCGTACGTCTTTGAATAGCTCTCAAACTCCACTTCATGGCCGTTTTGACGCATATTGAAGTCAAGCCAGTCATCGTTATGAAAAAACTGCGACGATCCGCACCAACCGGTGGAATGATACGTCATGAGGTGCGCGCCTCCATCACCGGCACGCAATCCGCGCGCCATGGCACGAATCATCTCTTTCTGATTTTCGTTTTCGGGGTTTCGGTCGCCACCCAATATCCATATCAGATTCGCATCCTTATAACGCTGCCCCAGAAAGCGGCCGTAACGCTCGGCATTCTCGACATCGAACGTCGGACGGCTACCATCGTGCCAATATCGGCCCCACGTGGGCAAAAACCCTATGCATAGGCCCAATTCATTGGCGCGATTGACAATGTAGTCCACGTGATCCCAATAATCGTTGTTAGAGCCGGCTTTTACGGCAGGACGCGAGGGATCGCCATCCTCAAGAGGCAAAAATCCGTAGGCATTAGGCACCGACAGCCCGTCAAGCTCGGCCAATGCCACGGCCTGAATCACCGTAAAGCCCTTCGAGGCCCTGTCGGAGAGATAGCGATCGGCTTCTTCGCGCGACAATTTATGAAACAGTTCCCAAGCTGTATCGCCAAGATAGAAAAACGGCCGGCCGTCGGAATATTGCAAAAATCGATTATTGTCCGAAATTCTTATGCTACACGCCTTCGAGCCGTCGGCGGCTGAGAGCGCAGTTGCCCCGGCAAGTATGACGCACGCTATGGCAAGCCGTAGAATGCCTATTTTACTCATACGTATGTCAATCAGTCTTTCAGAATGAATTTAACGAACACGCCCTTATGGTCGGTGGGCCATACGCCCAACGGCTCGATGAACGTGTCGGAGGTCTGTTCTTCGTATCGCTTGCCCCGCTTCATCGACTCTTTCGGGCCTACGATGACCGCTTCGACGGGATGCATGTCGCGACGCGGATAATAGAACAGATAGTCAATGCGATCGCGCTCATCGGCTTCAGGTGCCCATGAAAGCTTTGAAATATTAACGTGAGGATTGTACGACGGATATGTGTAGCCGGGATGCGTCACAGGATCGGGATGCACTATTCGATACGCATCCATATATCCGGCGTCGCGCAGCAAAGCCGTACAAGGCCAATCGATCACTACGCCATGATGGTCGGCCATATCGCGCGTGGCTTCCGTCCAGTCGAGCCCCGACGGTTCGTTGAAATCGCCCCCGAAAAATACGATTCGCCCGGCTGCCACCTCTTTTGCGGCATCGTCGATAAACGCCTTTATCTCCTCATCGCGAAACGACTTGTTGTTTCTGCTTATTATCGAATCGACATTGGTTAGCGGCTCCGGCATGCGTTTCCAGGTATTGCCGTCATAGCCACGCACTTCGTAATAAGTATCGTTTTGATAGTCGAGGTGTCCGGTATATACGGTCACGGGGCGTCCGTGCACGTTAGAGCGCAATTTGTACACGGTTCCGTGGTCGCCGTGAATGGGATATACGGTGCTGCTGTCGGTTATGGCGTGTCGGCTCAAAAGGCCCGAATCGTATGAATAGAACGAATAATATTTTTCGCCGCGCTTGGCGAGAGCATCGACTATGCGATCGCAAAAGCGCGTGTCGTGGTAGTTTCGCGGTTCGCTGAGCGTCACGAAGTCAGGCTTCAAACGAGCTATTTCATCGGCAATGGCCTCAAAACCGCCATCCACCACCGTGCCTTCTTGCCATATGTTGAACTGAAATACAGATATCTCCTTAGGCGATTTGCCCAAAGCATCAAATGCCGTAAACAAAAGCAATACCCAAACTAACAATTTATTCATAATGCAACTTCAAATTAATATTCAGCACAAAAAATATACGAATATACTTCTTTTCAATGACATAACAAAAGCGAACCCTGATTTTCATCAAGATTCGCCGTTGGTGGAGCATAGCGGACTCGAACCGCTCACCTCGACACTGCCAGTGTCGCGCTCTAGCCAGATGAGCTAATGCCCCAACTTTTAACGACACAAAGGTAAGGCTTTTAATTCATTCCCACAAATTTTTTGCCGAGTTTTCATTTGAAATCGTGATGGGAACTCGGAAATGCGCCCCATTGTGGTGTCGTTTCTAAGTTCTCCGACCTCAAAGCGCCGTATCAGCTGAATAGTTGCCTAAGGACGGTGGAATGGATTCTTTGCTTACGGCTCTTGTCGTTTCCGGCATAGGAGACATTACGAAGCGGAGTTCCGCCCCATTGCGGATATCATCATACGTTATATATGATTTGTCATGCAATTTTCCATTCAGATAAAACTCCTTGACATATACATTCTCCTTACTCCAGTTGTCGGCTGTCATTTTCAAATCCTTGCCGTTGCTCATGTGCATTACGACCTTGGGCAAGGCAGGAGATCCGATATTGTATATATTGCTCGAAGGAGCGGTAGGATAAAATCCCATGCAGTTGAATATGTACCACGCCGACATTTGTCCGCAGTCATCGTTCCCGCTTAATGCATCAGGAGTGTTTCCATAAAACTTGTCGACCACTTCACGGACACGTTGCTGACATTTCCAAGGTTCTCCAATATAATTATAGAGGTAACTAACCTGATGGCAAGGCTCATTGCCGTGCCAGTATGCCCCGATTCTGCCCCATATATCGTGAGCGCCCGGAATGTCTTCCGGCAACGCCACATTGAAGAGCGAGTCCAATCGATGCTTATAAAGTTCCTTACCCATTAAATCAATGTGTCCTGCCACATCATGCGGCACGTACCATGTATATTGCACAGTGAAACCTTCGGTAATGTCACCCCACCCGTTGACAGAGCCCGGACCCTCATAAGCCACCGGCGAAAAAGGCGTTCGCCAGTTCCCGTCAGAATCCTTGCCTCGCATATAACCGGTTGATTTGTCGAATATGTTACGATAAGACAAGGCACGTTTAAAGAACCGTTCGTATTCCTCATCCTTGCCAAGCTTCTTTGCTGCCATGGCTATGCAAAAGTCATCATAAGCATATTCAAGCGTTTTGGAAACCGATTCTTTCTCTTTCTCAAATGGAACATATCCTTTTTCCATATAGTCGGGCAGACAGTCATAATTGGTATTGTCAGCAGTGGCCACCATTGCCTCGAATGCCTTCTCCTTATCAAATCCCGGTATATCCTTGACAATCATGTCCGCGAGCACAGAGACGGCATGATATCCGATCATACACCATGTCTCATTTCCGTAGAATGACCATATCGGCAACATATGTTCCACGCTCTGATCATAATGAGCCAGCATCGAATTAGCGATATCCGCCTGAACATCGGTCTGGACAAGATTGAAAAGAGGGTGAAGGGCACGATAGGTGTCCCAAAGGGAAAATACGGTGAGATTTCTGAAATTATCCGAGGTATGTATGCCTTTGTCAAGTCCTCGGTATTTGCCGTCAGAATCCTCGAAAATGAATGGATGCAGGAAAGTGTGGTATACGGATGTGTAAAAAGTCTCCTTTTGATTCCTGTCGCCCTCGATCTCAAATTTGGCAAGCTGATCGTTCCAGGCAAGTTCGCCCTTTTTCTTTAGGCTCTCAAAAGAGTCGTTGTCAATCTCTCCAAGATTGGCAAGGGCTCCCTGTGCGCTGACTCCCGATATGGCCGTGCGGACTTCAATGGTGTCACCACTGTCAGATGGGAATTCAAGCGCAAGTTTTACATTCTTGCCATAAGTTTCAAGATCGCTTCTGAACCTGTTGGTGTTGTATATTACCGGTTTGTCGTCCATATAAATTCTTGCTTCCGATATCGATCGGGAAAAACGTGCGGCAAAATAAATATGACGCTCCGGACCCCAACCGTTCACAAGCTTATAACCGGTAATGGTCGAATCGTTTACAATTCTGATATTAGCCCATTCACATTTGCTGCGAAGTGTGTGATTCAGGTCAAGTAGCAGCCATGCATTATCGGCCTTGGGATAAGTGAATTTCAATATGCCTGCACGATTGCCTGCGGTCATTTCAGCTTTTGTGCCGTAATCATCAAGTTCAAGAGAATAGTAAGCCGGTGAAGCATTTTCTTTTGAGTGCGAATATCTTGAACGGTAGCCTTCATCTGGGTTTTCATGCGTTCCGGGGTTGAGATGCAAATCGCCCGTACCCGGCATGAAAAGGAAGTCACCAAGATCGGGGATTCCGGTTCCGCTCAGATGGGTTAGGCTGAAGCCCAAAACCGTTGGATGGTCATATTTATAGCCTGCGGCAGTGTCATAGTCGTCGAAGTCTGTATCAGGACTGATCTGTATTCCTCCGAAAGGTATCTGTGCCCCCGGATAGACATTTCCAAAGCCTGAAGTTCCGACCAATGGATTGACATATTGAGTTAGGTCTTCAATGATAGTTTCTGAAGTGTTATCATCATTTTTGCAAGCATTCATATGAAGTGCGAGCACGGCGCAGAGTGTGTAATATAAAGTCTTTTTCATTGGTCAATATTACTTTTTGTCACCGACGGCAATCTGATATTCATTCCAGAGATTCTCAATAGAATTTTCCGGCTTATCTCCGAGTATATGTTTCATAGCTCCGTCGAATGACCATGGAATTACCTGCAGTGCGGAAGCATTGAATTTTTTAATGAAGTCCTTGTCTTTGTTGAGTTGCATCCAATACAGAAAATATCCTAATGTTCTATAACCGTTCATCCATGAACCGCCACGTGGACGGTCGTTAGAGTTGAAGTCCTGGTCGAAACATCCGCACGCCACTCTCACGGCGTCGGCAGTTCCCTCTATGAATGCCCAGTACGGACTTTTGCCGTCATATTCGCCACATCCCTTGGGCTCAAGCTGGAATGCATGGGTAAGCTCATGATATATTACGCCACGTGTCTCGTAATCAAGTTTAAGGGTATCGTTTTCAACGAAACTTTTTTCAATCCAATCCGTACTGTAATCAATCTGAACAGTGTTGCCGCCTCCACTTTTATATGAAATTCCATCAAACGCACGCACTACATAATTGATAGTATCGATGTTGGGAATGCTGTCGGAGGGAGAAAAGTATAATGTCTGAACCACACGTCGTGCGTTGTCAGTAATATATTTGTCAGGATCAGTTACGATTTTTTGGTAGATTTCTGCACCTTTTGTCCCAGGTGACGTTATCTTGAAATTGATAAATCCGGGATTAAAGTCAGTCCACTGGTGCCCTATTTCTATCGGTAAATGGTATTTCGATTGACGAGCCGTTTGATTGGCTGATAAAATTGATGATGCACTCAATATGGCTACTGCGATTAATATTTTTTTCATATTCAGCAGATTAATAAATATTTATAAACGAAAAAAGTTGCACAATCCGCAGATTATCAGCAAAGTAGCGGCCAAACCACCAAGAACCATCGATCTGCTTATGCGCAATTTCACAACAAAGTTCGACAGAATCCTCTAAATCTGCAAGGATTTCGCCGGGAATCATGTGTGTTTTCATTTTTTAGCTGCAAATATGGCAATCAACGCCGTGGCTTATCATATGGTGTAAATCACCCCGATGCCAAGCGTAATGATGTCCTTAAACGGTATGCGCCCGTTAAGTATCTTTTGGCGCACATACAAATCGCAAGTCGATACTTCGTAATACACCGACAGTTCCCTGCCGAGGTAGCGCCGATGCTCCGGTATGTTTAAGGTGACACGCTGCCCTATGCCCAGATGAAATCGCACGCGACTCGAAAAGCCATAATACCCTTCCGGATAGCGATCGGGCTCCGACGACCAGAAGTCGCCGTGAAGTATCGAGTTTATGCCCACCGAAACCACAAGAGGCTTTACGTCGACAAGATGCTCTCGAAACAGAGTCCAGGGCAAAAAGGACTCTTTGAGAGTGGCCGTCCAGTACGATTTGCCGTGATAACGTTTCGGTAGGTAACCTATGAGGATATGCGTTTCCCATTGATCGTGGCTACCGTAATCCCAACCGGGACCTACGGAAAACATTCCCGTACCGCCGGCATACTGAATGGTGAACAGATTGGGTATAAGCCTGTTCCAATGCTCCATGCGCCGTTCCATGCGTTGATGGTAGCGTGCCAATGCGATGCTGTCGGAATACTCTGCGGCCATCACGCCGTCAGCGCCGAAGGCCGAAGCAATGGCAACAGACAGCAGGCACAGAGCCTTCTTGACATTAATATTCAACCACTTCCATTTCATAACCGTCGGCATCTATTTCAAAAACGAAAAAACAACGTTTGGCCATATTGGGACACTGATAAAACAGCAGATCGTCATTGTATATGTTATTTATCGACAATCGGTGATTGTGACCGTTTATGCAAAAACCTCTTTTGTATGATTTAAAGGTTTGTTCAGGAACGCCCGCCGAAACCTCGAGCGTATCGTCGCCGTCGCTTATCCCCGGAAAATACCTGAGATAGTTGCGAAACGGCTTGGCTACATTATTGTTAAACTGTTCGTCGTACGGACAAGCGTGCATCACCACCACCGTATGGGTCACGCTTCCGGGTTGTGAGGCATTAAGACTCGCCACCTCGACAGCATCGTTTTCAATGAAATCCAAGTCGGGCACGGGCTCAGAGTAATCATATTCGAGTGCATTGGTGTTAAGGCACAGAAAATGAACGCCCGCCACGTTAAACGAATAGTTCTTGGCACCATAAACGTACTCAAACGTATAGTCGCCGTTGCCCAGGCAATCATGATTGCCTATCACGGCAAAGAACGGTATGCCGCTCTTTTCAAGCAGATCGCGGCACCACATAAACTCTTTCGGCAGGCCGAAGTCGGTTTGATCGCCACCATGTATTATAAAATCTATGTCGCCGCGTCGCTTTATGACACCGATGGCTTCATCAAGCTCATCGTACGACGTTTGCGTATCCGTCAGAAACACGAACTTCATAGGCAAAGACTTGACCGTCGACGAAATGCGGGCAATGTTCTGCCGATTCACGTCGATATTACCGTGAATATTAGACGCGTAAGGATGATATTCGAAATTATCGCATCCTTGCATCATACACGCCAATGCCACTGCCAACAATACATTTATTATAGTTTTCATAGCGTAAAATTAGCCAATAAACCATTACTACATAACGTCAGTTGCCATTTTCGACACTAAATGTCCAAAAACGGCAATTTTTCATCTACGACGAGCTGTCAAGACTGCGATATCATTCCGGCCAGCTTATTCATTGCGAGGCAGTCGGCCCGCGAGAGTGATGGGGAAATAGGTGGATTTGTAGGAGTAAGGATAAGCAGATTGCCGCCGGCGCAACGTGCAAAATCGTTGCCGGATGGTTTTTGTCGTTCTCCGAGAATTTCGTTGGAAATAAGAATTATTCGGCCATCAATTTCTTCGGCTTTCTTCCTGATCTCTTTTTCCTCCTTGCTTATGAATGGCGAGACAAGAACGCCGCCGTTGGCCACCACATGCATCCACTTGTTCCTATTGGCATCTTTTACGGCAGCCGAATCAGCTCGATGTATCACCACCTGCTCTTTGAAGGGATTGTTTAGAAGATGCATGTTTCCGTAGGCGTTTAATTGTATATTGCCGATAGTTATGGAATTTATCTTGCTGAAATATTGAGGGAATGCCCTTCTGACAGCAAGCCTGTAAGGATTTTCCCTGAGATATTTATAGATAGTGTCCAAGCTTCGTGAGTTGTAGATGATCTGGTCGTTGAAACCGAGCTCAAATATGCGCGAGGTTTGCGCTAATTCGGCCGCCTTGAATTTGAATCTGGCCAATTTTCTGCCAATGGCCTCGTCAAGCCTGTCGGTAGCGGCGATCACCATATGAAGATGATCGGGCATAAGAGCGTATTGAAACAGCTTTAGGGCAGGATGAAGATCCGAAATCAATCTGAGCGCTTGCTTGACTGCCCTGCCGGTTGGTGAAGCCGCGATATAAGAAGAACCCGGGGAACCAACAGGAATGCGAAAATCACCTGCAAGCCTCCCGAAAGCGGGCGCCTCCTTCGCTTTCAGCATAGTTATATGATAGATGCATTTGGAAGCATAATCATGAAAACGCGCCCGGTTGTTTCCGCTCCAATTCTTCATTCTGATTTGATTTTGATTGATCAGGGCTGAAGCCCTGATGTGGTGCAAAAATTGATTTTTGAAATGGCTCGGGGCTTAAGCCCCGAGTGTAGCCTGGTTCAGAAAGGCGTGGCGGTGGAGGCGCCCCACGACGAGCGGTCGAGGCTGCGATAGCTCACCGCCTCAAGCATATGGGTGGGGAGAATGTCGGGCGAGGCATCGAGGTCGGCTATCGTACGCGCCACTTTCAGTATGCGATCATAAGCCCTGGCACTCATTTCGAGACGAGTCATAGTGTCGCGCAATATGGCGAAGCTCTCGGCATTGAGTTGCGCATACAAGTTAAGCAGACGCGAATTCATCTGCGCATTGCAATATATCCCCTTCTCATCGGCAAATCGCTTTGACTGGATGGCGCGCGCCCTGATCACTCGCGCCCTGATATCGGCACTCGGTTCGCCGGGCGCCGCCGTTGCCAACTCGTCAAACGGCACCGGCATTATCTCCACCTGCAAGTCGATGCGATCGAGCAACGGGCCGGAGATGCGATTGAGATATCGCTGAACCGCCCCGGGAGGACACTGACATTGCTTGGTGGGATGATTGTAGAATCCGCACGGGCACGGATTCATACTCGCCACGAGCATAAATCCGGCCGGATACTCTATCGAATACTTGGCTCGCGATATGCATATGCGCCTATCTTCAAGCGGCTGACGCATTACCTCAAGCACATTACGCGAAAATTCGGGAAACTCGTCAAGGAAAAGCACTCCGTTATGCGCCAACGAAATTTCACCGGGCACCGGATTCGAACCGCCACCCACCAAAGCCACCGGCGATATGGTGTGGTGTGGTGCGCGGAAAGGTCGCTGAGCCATAAGCCGCGATCCGCGCTTAAGCTTTCCGGCTACCGAATGTATCTTTGTAGTTTCAAGCGCCTCGTTAAGAGTCAATGGCGGCATTATCGACGGCAATCGCTTGGCCATCATCGACTTTCCGGCTCCCGGAGGGCCTACGAGCAATATATTGTGACCGCCGGCGCATGCTACCTCAAACGCACGTTTCACGTTTTCCTGTCCTTTCACCTCCGAAAAGTCGAAATCAAAATCATAGACCGCAGCCGAAAACTCCTCGCGAGTATTGACGACAGTCGGGCTTAACGACTTTTTATCGGACAGAAAGTCAAGCACCTCGGCAAGATTTTCTACGCCATACACATCGAGATTGTTTACCACCGCTGCTTCAGTAGCATTGGCCTTAGGCACTATCATGCCTTCAAATCCGAGCGAACGGGCAAGAATAGCCATTGGCAATACGCCGCGAACCGGCAACACCGAGCCGTCGAGCGACAATTCGCCCATTATCATATATCGCGACAACTTATCCGAAGGAAGCTTCTCGGCGCCGGCCATTACGCCCACAGCTATCGGAAGATCGTAGGCGGCACCCTCCTTGCGCACGTCGGCAGGACTCATGTTTATCACTATCTTGCGGCGCGGAAAGTCGCGTCCGGTTTGTGTCAACGCCGACTGAACACGTTGATAGCTCTCCTTTACGGCCGTGTCTGGGAGCCCTACGAGATTAAACGTAAACCCAACCTCCACGAGCACTTCTATGGTTACCACGATGGCATCGATGCCTTGAACGGCAGCTCCAAAAACCTTTACAAGCATAATGACAGATGTGTATTTGATAAAATGATTGATGTTGTTGTTTCAAGTTGTCACGGATAGTTCAGCCGATTCGCACCCCGGCTCAATGTAGGCGGTCGGTTATCAGCTTACGGGCGGTGGTTATCGAGCCTCCCCTGTACAGTTGCGTTCCAATCGAATCGACCACGATGAAAAACGGATAACGCGGTATCGACAGCTGTCGCAACGACACCGAAGCCACCGTTCCGGGAGCCCATACCTGCCACCACTTGGCCGAATCGCCGTCGACCGACGTGCGCCACGATGACGAATCGGAAGCCAACGACACCTCAACCGCCTTAAACCGACGCAAAGGGTATCGTTCGACCAATTCAAACAAACGCGGCACTATCGAATCGCGGCTGCGGCGATCGTCGGACACGAACGCCAGAAGTGAATAAGATTGCGCCGTAGGATGATACCTCACAACGGTGTCCTTACGCTCATAGAGCGACATGGGCTTTATGTCGGCGCGTGCCTGCGACGACAATTGCGACGATAGCAACGCGTTGAAATTCTGCATCACCGTTTGCGGGCGCGCGGAAGGCTCCACGAGCCCCATGAGAGAGTCGGCAAGCAATTCATAGCCCGGCACGTAGAAATAAGCTACCATAAGAGCCGAAGAAGCCAGATTGTCACGATTGTTCCCGACAAATTCAGCTATCGACTTATTAATGGCATCCACGTCCTTACGATCTATCAGCTCGGCATTTTCGCCCACGAATTTAGATATGTCGGCCGACGGGCCATTGCCTTTTACCTGGGGATGCAACAGGTCGGCAATGTTGAACTTGCATTTCAGTTCATCGCCATTTTCAGCCACGACAGTTGCCAACGGAGTACGTCCGCTCAAGGTCAGCGCCACGAGCGTAGGACTCTTTGACGCACCTTTGAGTTCGAACTTTCCATCCTCCAACGATACCACCTCGTGCTTAATCGATCCGTTGGCATAATATATCATCTCGATCATCTGGGCGTCGGCGCCCTCAACTTCGCCTTTTATGCTGAATTCAGTCTTCTCGCTGCACGCCATCGACATGGCAAGCAGCACCACGAGCAAAACTATGACATTAAGTTTATTCATACTCTAAAAATATCTTTATAACCACAAATTTACGATTATCCCCCCATACGACAAAGCAAAAAAGAAAAACAAACCACATTTTGCGCCTCGGCGACCTTTGTCCTATAAGCCAAAGTGCTTATCTTTGCATTTCCAATTAATGCCAATCAAGGCCGTAGAGAATGAAACATCTGATATTCATGCCGCTCTTAATTTTGCTCATGCTGGCCATTCCGGGCACGGCATCGAGCCAAATCGTGACACCCAAAGAAGGCATTATCAATACCGACAGCGTGCGCCGCGACTTCGACAACGCGCCCTATTTCGGACTTTACAAAGACAACTACTTCGTATTCGGAACCACCGTCGGACAAAAACCCACAAAAGAAAATACCAACATAAAATTCCAGATATCCATAGCACAACGATTAACGAAAAGCACCCTCCCGCTGCATTCGTATCTGTTTTTGTTCTATTCTCAGAAATGCTTCTGGAACGTACTCGAAAACTCCATGCCGATGACCGACCTAAACTTCAATCCCGGCATCGGATTGGCCAAACCTCTATTCGTCAAAAACCGATTCATCGGAAAAATGATAATGCTGCTCGAGCACGAGAGCACCGGCCGCGACGGAATAGAATCACGCTCTTGGAACAAAATTTCATTCGGGGCAAACATAATGATCGACCCTACGTTCATAGTGCACGGAAAATTCTGGATTCCGATAATCGACGGACAGAACAACCGCGACATACTCGACTATTGCGGAATATATCAGATGGGCTCATCATTCTCCACGTCCAACCGTCGTTTCGGAGCGTCGGTAATACTGACCAAACGCCGTGGATGGAAACTAAACTACAACACCATCATTGAGCTGAACTACCGATTGTTCAAGCGCGACAATCAGTTCTTGTTCCTGCAATACTACAACGGCTATGGCGAAGGACTGCTTGCATACAAGGAGTTCCACTCCACGGTAAGAGTGGGCATAGTCATCAAGCCGCGTCTGTTTAGCGACTATTGATTACGTTGAGCCGTCAGACACCGAATATGTTTCTGAAAATCCACCAGCCCACCACTACCACTAATGTGGCCATTATGGCCATACGCGAGTTCAGGGTATTGTAAAGCTTCGGATGCTTATTCCGCATCAATTGGGCGACAAACAGCAACGTTATTACAGGTATCATCACCAACAGCATGGCATTGTAGCGCCATGCCTCGGCAATATGTCCGTTAAGCAACGCATGTATGGCGCGCTGCGAGCCGCAACCCGGACAATCGAAACCGGTAAGCAGCTTGAACGGACATTTAGGGAACAACGGCAGGCATGGATCGAACATTCCGTAAATCACGAAAAGCACTGCCACCGCCACGAACGCCGCCACAACGAGCCAACGCCCGGCACCGGCCGTCATATGAAGAACAGTACGAATTGGAACGGAATCCACACAAGGCCGCAAACCACCGATATTATGACCCACATGGCAGCGGTGTTCGAGGCGCTCCGCGCCCCTTCATAATCGCCCGACGAAAATGCCGACGACACCTTAGTCGAATAAATCAATGCCACTATGCCCGGTATGAGGCAGCAAAGCAGCATCACCACTATGCTCCACGCAAGATACGTGGGTGGCATGGGCTGCTTCTCGTTGGTGACATATGGCCGCTGATAGTTGGGATCCATTGAGCCCATAGCGCCGTAGGCAGTAGCCGGAGCCTCGGGCACCGATGGCATGGCATAGTGCGGAGCGGTAAACAACGCTGAAAATTCAGGCAGCGTCGACACCGAATACCAATTGTCAAGTCCTTCACGCCACACCGGCACGTCGGGTCGCGACGCCAACCGCACGATGTCGTCATACGGAAGCGGCCCGAGTTTTACGCCATTGAGTATTATCCAGTAATTCATATCAATATATTTATAATTAGAAGAACTTCACATCCTCTCCAAGTATTTCCGACAACAGATTATTTGCCAAACGGCTTGCGCCAATCCTGAAATATTCGTTGGTGAGCCACTTTTCGCCAAGCACCTCCTTGACTATGGTATAATAGCCCAAGGCATCCTCAACGGTCGATATGCCTCCGGCAGGCTTTATGCCCACCATGCGCCCCGTAGCGCCATAATATTCCTTTATGCACTTGGCCATGACGTATACGGCCTCCAACGAAGCGCCCGGATAACCCTTTCCGGTCGATGTCTTAATGAAGTCGGCACCGGAATACATGGCCAGGACCGAGGCAGCGCGGATTTTTTCAGCCGTAGCCAATGCTCCGGTCTCAAGAATGACCTTCAGACGGGCATTGCGGCACGAATGCTTTATTTCTTCAAGCTCATCGCACACTTCCTCCCAATCGTCGTCAAGGAAATTTCCGAGATTCATCACCACATCGATTTCGTCGGCGCCTCCTTCAACGGCCAGAGCAGTTTCGGCCACCTTCACTTCAGGGAAAGTCTGCGACGAAGGAAATCCGCCCGACACCGCCGCAATGTTTACCTCCGACACTTCGAGAACCGTTCGCACCACCTGTGCAAAGCAGGGATACACGCATATGGCCGCGACGCCGGGGAGGTCGCCGTGCTCCGATTCAAAAGCATTGACACGCTCGGTAAACTTGGCTACCGACTGAGGCGAGTCGGTGGCATTAAGCGTAGTCAGATCAATGAAATTAAGCAACTGTTTCAGCACTTCGGGAGTACGATTTTCATCCAAATGCTTCGTCATTATTCGTTCGACTTCCGATTTCACTTTTTCGTCATCGGTAGTAACCTGACTTTTGGCTACGGTGTCATGATATTTGTCTGCCATAATACGTATATGTTTTAATATTCATTGTAGTTTGGGATTGCGCTTGTGACGCTCTTTATCCCTAATGCTTTTCTTTTCAAGATTGTTCATAAAAGCGTCATTGAGATCAACGCCGGTCTGATTGGCTATCGCGGCAACCACCCATAACACGTCGGCCAATTCATCGGCAAGATCATGCTCGTCGCCATCCTTAAACGACTGGTCGCCATATTTACGCGCCATGATTCGTGCCACTTCGCCCGTTTCTTCGGTCAGTATGGCCATATTGGTCAAAGGTGAGAAATACCTCACGCCAATGGTGGTGATCCATCGGTCTACCGTTTCCTGCACGTCGCGCAAACTCAATGCATCGCTATCGTTCGTCATATTCATTCTTTTAACTTCGAGTCGATGATTATGGTCACGGGGCCATCGTTGATCAACTGCACTTGCATGTCGGCGCCAAACACGCCCGTGGCCACCTGCCCATCTATGTGCCCGCGCAACGACTTGCAATAAGCCTCATAGAGCGGAACGGCCAATTCATGGCCGGCCGAGCGCAGATAACTTGGCCTGTTGCCCTTGCGCGTAGATGCAAGCAGCGTAAACTGACTTACCGCCAAAACGTCGCCATGCACGTCGACGACCGAACGATTCATCACGCCCGCCTCGTCGGGAAATATTCGCAATGCAGCCGTTTTTGCCGCAAGCCACTCCACATCGGCTTCCGTGTCGCCGCACTCCACGCCTACCAACACGAGCAGACCTTTGTTTATGCTCGAATGCAGCTCACCGCCAATCGATACTGATGCCTCGCTTACACGCTGTATGACCAATCGCATATGATTATTCAATTAAATTAATGACATATGCAAAAGTAGTAAAGATTTTCACCATATCCAACGCAATGCCACATCATATTGCCAATCATACTTATCCATAAACCGAATTTATGGATTAGAAGCCGCTGGCAATAAATATAATGCACTGTATATCAGGGCGTTGATAGCGAAATCAATCGTCCGTGGGATGCAGTGCGCCGTATATCACCGAAGCCTTTGCCGGCCCCACGACGCTTGCAATGTCGTCCATATCAGCCTCTTTTATGCGCTTGAGGCTCTTAAAATGTATCAATAGGGCTTCGCGCGTTTTTTCGCCTATGCCCTTGATGGAATCCAACGCCGAAACCACCTGACCTTTACTGCGGCGATTGCGATGATGCGTTATGCCAAAGCGATGCGCCTCGTCGCGCAAATGCTGAACCACTCTCAACGACTCGGAATTCTTATCGATGTACAACGGCACGCTATCGCCCGGAAAATATATTTCTTCAAGACGCTTTGCAATGCCGACAACTGCTATTACGCCGCGCAATCCCATTTCGTCGAGAGCTTCGACGGCAGCACTCAACTGCCCTTTTCCGCCATCCACCACTATCAATTGCGGCAGCCCCTCGCCTTCGGCCATCAGTCGTGTGTAACGGCGCGTGAGCACCTCCTTCATCGAAGCGAAATCATCGGGGCCCACCACCGTTTTGATGTTGAAATGCCTGTAATCTTTCTTCGACGGCTTGCCGTCGCGAAACACCACGCACGATGCCACCGGATTCGAACCTTGTATGTTTGAGTTGTCGAAGCATTCTATGTGTCGCGGCAATTCCGTAAGTCGGAAGTCCGACTTGATGCGTTCGAGCAATCGGTCGGTGCGCTGTTCGGGATCGCGCTTCTCCATATGTTTCAGCATGTCTATTTTATGCTGACGGGCATTGCGCTCCGACACTTCAAGCAGCTTCGCGCGGTCGCCCCTTTGGGGTATGATGAACTTGGCACCTTCAACCTCCACGTCGGGCAGCTGCGCCACGATCACCTCATCGTAGGCAACGTCGAGCGACTGTCTGACCTCCTCCATAGCGTAGCCCAGCAGCTGTGGGATGCTCTCGTCGAGACGACGCTTATATTCGAGCGTAATGCATCTGACCACGGCGCCACGGCGAACGTGCATATAATTGATGAATACGTCGGCTCCGTCGTCATCCACGCCAAACACGTCGGTATCGTCGATGGTCTGGCTCACGATTACGCTCTTTGACGTATATCGCTCGACAAGCTGATACTTCTCTTTGACAAGCTGGGCTTCCTCAAACCGCAATTCACCGGCCAGACGCTCCATTTCGCCACGCAGATATTCAAGCAACTCATCCATATCGCCACGCAATATCTGCTTCACCCTCTCTATCTGCTTGCCGTACTCCTCCTCCGAAACCAATCCCTTGCAAGGGCCGGCACAACGGTGCAAATGATAATCGAGACACAGGCGGCCCTTGCCGCGCTGAATGTATTCGGGCGTTATGGCGTGGCGACACGAACGCAGCATATACAGCTCGTGAATGAGATCGAGCACGAGCCTTGCCGATGCCGAATCGGTGTAAGGTCCGAAATATTTCGAGCCGTCCTTTATGCGCTTCCTGGTCATGAACACACGCGGGAAATGCTCTTTGGTCACCACTATCCAGGGATACGACTTGTCATCCTTGAGCAAAACGTTGTAACGAGGCTTGTACTCCTTTATCATCGAGTTTTCGAGATTCAACGCATCTTGCTCGGTGGGCACCACTATGTAGCTCATATCGGCAATGGCCCTTACCAACAGATTGGTCCGAAGCGAGTCGTGGGTACGATTGAAATACGACGACACCCTACGCTTCAAATTCTTCGCCTTGCCGACATATATCACCGTACCCTCGGCGTCGTAATACATGTACACGCCGGGGGTAGTGGGCAATATTGAAATCTTATCGACTAATTCTTGTGTTTTCTTGTGTTTTGCCATAGCATTCAAACGTGCCGTATGTATGTGTCAATCGTAAACTATGAGCGACGAAACTTCGACACCTTCAGGCATTGCGGCCCGGCCATTCAAAGCCCCGAGCTCTATTATGAAATTGATGTATATTTTTTTCGGGTTCATGCTTTTCACAAGCTCGTATGCCGCAGCCATCGTTCCGCCCGTGGCGAGAACGTCGTCATGTATCACCACTATGTCATCTTCGGTTATGGCATCGCGATGCATCTCTATCGTATCCGTTCCGTACTCTTTGTCATACGAAACGCTGACGGTATCGGCGGGAAGCTTGCCCGGCTTTCGTGCAGGCACGAAACCGGCACCGAGTTCAAAAGCCAGAATGGATCCGCCTATGAATCCACGCGATTCTATGCCCACCACTTTGGTCACGCCTTTGTCGCGATACAATTGCGACAAATCCCATCCTATTATATGAAGGGCGCGCGGATCCTTAAACACGGTTGTCAAATCACGAAAGACGATCCCCTTCTGAGGAAAATCGTAAACATCGCGAACTTTAGATTTAACGTATTCCATAATGTATGTTATTATATTTTTTTGATTTTTTGTATGTTATCATTGTTTCACGTGAAACATCAACGCCCGAGTAACAGCAACAGGATGTTGATGTCGCTCGGCGATATGCCCGGTATGCGCGAAGCTTGGGCAACCGTTTCGGGGTCGATGCGCGACAGTTTCTGACGCGCCTCGGTCGAAAGCGATTTGATGTCGTCGTAACAGAGACGGCCTCTCAGCTTCACATCTTCGAGACGATGAATCTTGTCAGCTATCAGCTGCTCCCTATCAATGTATCCTTGATACTTTATCAATATTTCGGCAGCCTCCAATATCTCATCGCGACGCTGCGACTCCACGTTTTCGTCAATGTAGCGGGCGAAGGCGGGTATCATTTCAGCCACCTTTTTCACATCGAGCTGCGGACGCAATATCAGGTCGTAAAGTTTTATGCCCTGCTTCAGCTCCGACGTGCCGTATTGCGCCAGCATGGCGTTTACCTGCTCCGACACGTGCACGGTGTAACGACGGGCAAAGTCGATTATGCCATCGCGCTGCTCGCGCTTCGATGCCATAAGTTCATAGCGACGATCGTCGACCAGCCCTATTTCATGACCACGCGGAGTGAGACGCATATCGGCATCATCCTGCCGCAGCAATATCCTGTATTCGGCCCTTGAGGTAAACATACGGTAAGGCTCGTCAACGCCTTTCGTAACGAGGTCGTCGATAAGCACACCTATGTAAGCTTCGTCACGACCGAGCACGAATTCACCCTTCTCCTGCACCGACAGCGCGGCATTAATGCCGGCAATCAAGCCCTGCCCTGCAGCTTCTTCATATCCGGTAGTACCGTTTACCTGTCCGGCAAAATAAAGGCCTTTCACGAGTTTGGTTTCAAGCGTATGCCGGAGCTGTGTCGGATCGAAAAAGTCATATTCGATGGCATATCCCGGTCGGTAAATCGACAGATTCTTAAACGCCGGAATCGTGGCCAGAGCCTCAACCTGTATGTCGAACGGAAGCGACGACGAAAATCCGTTAAGATAATACTCGCGGGTGTCGCATCCTTCAGGCTCGATGAAAAGCTGATGCTCGGTCTTGTCGGCAAACGTAACGATCTTCGTCTCTATGCTCGGACAGTATCGCGGCCCGATGCTCTTGATCTGTCCGTTATACAACGGCGAATCGGGCAAACCCTTACGAAGCACCTCGTGCGTGGCTTCGTTGGTATATACTATGAAGCACGGAAGCTGCGGCAATTCGCGCTTCACGTCGGGCAGATATGAGAATGTATGGAAATCATCCTCCCCTTCCTGTATGGTAGCAAGGCCCCAGTCAACGGTACGTCCGTCGAGTCGCACCGGAGTCCCGGTTTTCATGCGTTCGCACGTAAAGCCCAAATCCTTTAGCTGTTCGGTAATGCCGTGCGATGCCGGTTCGGCAATGCGGCCGCCCGTAAACTGCACTCGCCCCACGTGCATAAGCCCGTTGAGAAAAGTTCCGGCGGTGAGCACCACCTTTCGGGCATTAAACTCCACGCCAAGCTTTGTTCGCACTCCGCGCACCTCTCCGTCTTCGATAATGAGAGCCGTGACGTCATCCTGCCACAGGTTCAGATTATTCATATTTTCGAGCGTATGCCGCCACAGGGCGCTGAATTTCATTCGGTCGCTCTGTGCGCGCGGACTCCACATTGCAGGCCCTTTCGACCTGTTCAGCATTCTGAATTGTATGGCAGTGCGATCGGTAACAATACCCATCTGTCCGCCAAGAGCATCAATTTCCCTTACTATCTGCCCCTTCGCAATACCCCCTACGGCCGGATTACAGCTCATCTGGGCTATCTTGTTCATGTCGATGGTAATCAGAAGGGTCGATGCCCCCAAACGCGCCGATGCAGCGGCAGCCTCGCATCCGGCGTGCCCCGCACCAATCACAATTACGTCATAATCAAACTTCATATGCCGCTGTATATATCGTTATTTGATAGTTTCAAACATATCGAGAGCCATATTTTCGTTGCCCTCCATAATCTCTCTTTCTCCGGGACCCTTGTCGTTTATGCCGCACAAATGCAGCACGCCGTGTATCACCACTCTCATCAACTCCCTGTCATACGGCTGACCAACCGACTCGGCATTGGTGGCTACGGTGTCAAGCGATATGAACATATCGCCACTCACAAGCTTACCGCGCGAATAGTCAAAGGTTATAATGTCGGTATAATAGTCATGATTCAAAAATTGCTTGTTCACTTCTAATATTTTATCGTCATTACAAAATATGTAATTAAGCGAACCGACAATTTTGCCGTATCGGTCGGCCACGGCCGATATCCAACGAGCGATACGTTGCTTGTCGAAATCAGGGAGGTCAACTCCCTCTGACAAAAATTCAATAGAGGTTATCATCTGTCATGTTGTTACACACAAAATTAATAATAAATCAGTGTTTCTGCAAGAATTTTGAAAACAGGCCGTCCGGCACATTTTTCCGACGAGCAATCAGGCAACGCCAAAAAACAGCATTAACAGCTGATTATCAATCACTTACCCCTATTTTAAGCCGCTGAGAATCAAAAAATTGAGCGGCAATCGAATAATCACACTGATTTTTCAGCCTAAGAGTGTGTTCAGATTTGGCTTATGTTAAGATTTAGAGAGAATTTCAGAGTATGTTTGGTGATTGAGTGAGGGAGTTATGGGGTGCCATAACGACTGAATGAAATCGACAAACAGACCTGAAAGGCCTCTAAAGATTTCACAAAGTTAAATGTAAACATACTCTAAAACTAATCAAAAAACCAACCCCCATGCACCCAACCGAAAAAATTGCAATGCATCGGGGAAAAAGATATCATACAAACCTCGACAGGCCCAAACCTGAAAAACGCAACGTCTACACTCCCCTACCCTCTTTCTTAAGTCCACACCTTTTACATCCCAAGCATGGCAGCAGGCGCTATGCCGAGAATGAGACATATCGAACGAGCGACATTCGGCTCAGCTATCGTATCGGATAGTGTAGCGTCTCATATGCTTCAACCACATCCGAAACAATAGTCAGCTCAATGGCGTTCTTGTCGCTTGCCGGAGTTTCGTCACTCACAAGCGGCAATAGCGCCTCAGTACGATCGAGAGCATACTCATATTGCTCTTTTAAAATTTCCATGTCGTTATATTTATATAGCATTCATAATTTTTCTGCGCACAGTGCACAGGCCTAATAACTGACAGATGCGCCTGCGCATTGAGGCGATGTACGTGTTTGAACTTTAGTTTGTGTGTGTTTTTGATTTGCCTTTGGGCTGTTTGTTCCAACGATATTGTATGTGGAACAGCACGTAGGCGGGGATGACGTTGCTCACCGTTTCGGTGCGCGCCTGCGCATTGATGGTGTAGGTTACGTTGGTAAGCTGGCGAAGGAGGTCGTAGGCATCGACCACGAACACCACGCTGCCTTTTAGTATCGACTTCGTGGCGCGGGCGTTCCACACCAGGTCGGTGGTGTTGAGCTGACGGTCG
>JAGATN010000025.1 GCA_017621225.1 Muribaculaceae bacterium
CCTTTTGCGCGACTTAATAACGGATTGGGGAGGGGCTGTGGGCTTGTGAAGCCCCATCCCCAATTCGCCATTAAGTCTCGAGGAAAAAAATATTAGGCTTTTCAGATCGAAGGTTTTTGCACTTCGTTGTTGAATCTATGCTCTCTCGAAGCCTCATGTAGATCGGAAACGTTAATGCCACCGGGAACTCATGTCAGGCACCATCCGACCCCTGACGAACGAAAAACAGCATTCCCGGAGCTAATCATCTGTCAGCCCCGGGAATGCTTTGCTCATTTCATATAACTATTAAGCGATGTATCAGAACGATTTATCTTCCCACGACGAATGATACATTTCATATCCTCGAGCCTCCCATTTACTTCTTATTTTCTTCATTCGAGCTTGGGTATCCTTAATATCCTTTATAAGTTGCTTTTCTTTAGCAGCTATCTTCGATTTATCTTTTTCCTTTGAATAACCCAAATCCTGTAAATCGCTGTATAACTTAATAATCAATGTTTCTTCATTTGAATAAGTTCGTCTGTCGCTATTGAAAGCCGTAAGCTCAGCCTGCGACCCCTTTTTAGCATCCTTTTTGTTTGATGATGTACTTTTCTTATTTTCATGGTTCGTTTCACTTGCCGAATATGTCGAATTAGATGTCGTGGTCTGTCTCACACTCGAATATGATTGTGATGTGCCACCATTACCCGACATAACGCTTAACGCCTCACCGGTAGCCGACAATGCATTTGCCACTCCCAACCAATCTACATTTCCGAAATCAATCTTACCGATATTGAAACTTAGACCGATAGTAGCCATAATTACACTCTTGTTCACATTGCAAGTGCCATTGACAAACACCGGATTCTGATACTGCACGCCAATGTTGAATTTACGATGACGCAATGCTATGGATGGCATCAATCCTACCCCTATCGGGCTATCGCCATATCCTGTTTCAAACGCCATATCCACATAAGGTCCAACAGCTAACATAAGCGACGTTTTTTCGCTCAATGGCAAGCAATATCCCAACTTCAATGGCACATGAAGCCAATCATTATAATTCTTATCATATACTTCATACGAACTGAGATATTCGGGGTGGGAGCAGTCAGTGTCTTCTTCAACCGATAAAAACGGGCCTCTCCTATACCCTATTCCCGTTTCCAAATAAAAACGTCCTCTCAATGAAATCTGGAGCGACAATCCACCCGTAAAATCATAACTATTAATCTTCTCTTTCATTCCCCCATAGAATTCTTCTCCCTGCCATGCCTTTCCATACATTCCACCGGCATACAGCAACCACTTAACTTCTGCTTGGCAACAAATAAATGAAGCCATAAGCAATGTCACCACAATTACGGACTTACGCCCGATTTTTCCAACAAATTTTCCCATAATTAATTCAAAGCCCTAAGCGCTCCCCTTCAGGCATATAAATAAAAAAATAAGCGTGGAACGATGACCAGCTTATTGCAACTCAGGCATCGCCAAACGCCCACCATAGAATAAACAGTCCATATTCCCACGCTTTATCGAATAGCACTTCCCAAACAAGAAGTTTATATACGACAAGCATGAGCGCTCAATGACTGCTTTGTCCTCTATGGTAAAATTTGGCGATTTTAAGTTGCAGGATAAAGCATGATACGCTTCTATTAATTTTGCCTCGACGCTTCGGGGCTATGTCATCGCAAAGATAATATCTTTTGCGCTTCTTACGCTCTGCCTCGCTTTGTTTTTTTGCTCCCGGACTTCAAATATTTGTAGTATTGGGCTCATTTATCGCCTAAAAACAATGGCTTCAAAACACAATATCGGGCGAGTTTGCGCGTTATGACTATGTATGGCAACGTTACGAAAATATGCTTTGATGGTATTAGCGACACTGCTTGCGGCATTGTCGCCGGGATGCATATCGGACGCCGTGACCACCGACGCTTCGAGCCAACCGGAGTTTTCGGTCGACACGTTGAGCCTTGGCCTTACCATTACCGACCAGAAATCGCCCACTCACTCCATGAGGGTATATAACCGCCATGACAAAGCCATCAAAATCTCGTCAATACGTCTTGCTTCAGGCAACGACAGTCCGTTTCGCCTGAACGTCGACGGCATGTCGGGCCGCGAATTTCACGAAGTGGAGATACGGGCAAAAGACTCGATATATGTATTTGTCGACGCCACGCTACCCCCAAACGGCATAGCCGGCCCCGCGACCATAAACGATCAGATAACATTCACCACCAACGGCATCGACAAGCGCATAACCCTGACCGCCGAGGCATACGACGTGGAACGAATACGGGCCGAGATAATCGACTGCGACACACGATGGACCGGCGATATGCCGAAACAGATTTTCGACTCGCTGATAGTGGCGCGCGGAGCCACATTGACGCTCGATGCCGGATGCCGGCTAATGTTTCATGACAAGGCATATATGGCCGTGTATGGCACTCTGATTGCCAACGGATCCGTGCAACAGCCCATTGTGATGAGCGGCGACCGCACGGGAAACGTAGTGGCATCGATACCGTTCGACATTATGTCGGGGCAATGGGCCGGGGTTAGATTCGAGCGCGAATCGAAAGAAAACAGTCTCAGCCACACCGTAATAGCAAACACCCTCAACGGCGTAAAGGCAAACGAGGCGCAACTGACCATATATAACTGCCGCTTACGCAACAGCGACACATATCCACTTGCCGCATCGCGCTCACGCATAACGGCAGTAGGATGCGAGATAGCCGACGGAGCAAACGGAGCCTTGCTGCTCAAGGGCGGACAATATGACTTCAATCACTGCACGCTGGCCAATTACTTCATATTTGCGCCAATCACAGGGGCCTTAGTGCAAATCACGGAGTCGACCGACACCGAGGCGTATTTTACCAACAGCATAGTCTATGGCATCGGCAACGACCTGTCGCCGACCGACATAAGCGGTTCGAACATAATATTTCGCCGATCGTTGCTGAAAAGCGAAGGGAAAGACGATGACAACTTCATCGACATGCTATGGGGCAAAGATCCGATGTATATGCTCGATCGCGAGAAATACATATTCGATTACAGGCTGCTCGACGATTCGCCGGCCCTAAATGCCGCCGATGCGTCGCTCGACAACCAGTTCGACATGCCGACAATGGATTTTTACGGCAATCCGCGAAAATCGGCAGGAGCTTATCAGTGACCTCATCCATCATCCTGATTTCCACATCTTTTTTTTGTATTTTAATTTAAAATCTCTATATTTGCATATCGGTGGATATTCGCTGACAACTATTAACTTTTAATAATAACTAAAGAGTTACTTAATCCCATGAAAAATATAGTCATCATAATACCGTCATTTGCACATTAGCATTGTCGGTAACAGCCTATGCATACGATCCTAACAGGCCCCTGATTTGGCCGGAATATACCTTTTTTGACAATAGCGCCATCGAAGTAATGTACAATCACGACATGTTCGACCCCGAAAGCAAAAGAGAGGAAGATCAGACATTCATTCTCCAGGCAGGGAAAAAGGCATCAAAGTACACATCTTATGGAAAATATCAGCACGATTCACTTAGCTACAAGCATAAAAATGAAAACGACTGGACTTGGGGTAAATACATAGATATTTCCAAAAACTTTGACAGGCCGGCAACCAACTACGTGATTTTAAACCGCGAAAACAACGAACTCATACATCTAATATCTTTTGCTTTCGAATACTACTATTACAATGAGCCAATACCAAAATTGAGATGGACAATGGTTGCCGACTCCGACACATTGATTGCCGGACACCACTGCGCAAAGGCAACTACCAACTTCAGAGGCAGAGATTGGACAGCATGGTACACCGAGGAGATACCCATTGACGCAGGGCCTTACAAGTTTTCAGGGCTGCCGGGGCTAATCCTTGAGGTGGAGGACTCGAATTGCGAACATCAGATTTCGGCCATAGCAATTAGACGAGGGGGAACCCCGATAGTAAAATGTGCGCAAAGCATGGAAGTAAAACTTGACCGAAAGAAATTTAACGAGGAATACCGCAAATTCATGAAAGATCCCCTGAAATACATACAGGGATCGCCTCTCGAACCAAAAGGCCCTAACGGAGGGAAAATAGTGCCTCAAACGGCATCGAAACGATTTGCAAACTACATCGAAAAGGATTGATCGCGACGTCAACAATCGCATGTCGAGCACGTCGATATCCGACTCCGACATCACCTCGACCAAGCTCAACCGCCGGTCGACGTCGCGACGCGGCGAACTGACCGTTTCGGGCTCGAAACGCGTGGATGCCATAAGCACCACCTTCAACACGTCGATAGGCGGAGCATTCCTCACCGGAAAGTCGCAACGCAACGCCACCACCATGACCACCCGGCTCAACACCGTCACCATAACTACCGGCATAAAGAGCAGCCTGTTTGCCGACAGGCTCGTGATGTCGCCTCATTTCAACGTCGACATATCGAAGCGGTCGGTCGACAACATGGCCGACAAATCGACAATGCGCAACTATCGGCTGTCGGCACCGATATCGGCATTCCCCGTGCCGATATTCGAAATCGGCGTATCGCCCGAATACACCGCCTTGCAGGATGCTTCGGGCCAATACCACCGCAACCTGTTTGTCAACGGATTTGCCCGACTCGTCAAATCGCGATTCGAAATAGAGCTGCAACTGCACAACATTACCGACCGGCGACTATATTCCGTTACCACGTTCAGCACATTCGACACATACTCCTACAACGTGGGGCTGCGACCCATCGAAGGCATCGTCACTGTAAAATACCGATTCTGACCGACACTTTGCCTCGTGCAATGCGCCGATGTCGATTATTTTTGATACATTTGTGAAATAAAAGATTAAACATTACGGTGCAATGAATTTTTACAGTAAAATCATATTATCGGCAACGTTTTCATTGGTTGCCGCAATTTCGGCAACGGCGCAGAACAACGATGTCGACCTGTCGTCGCAACGGTCGGAACTGCAAATTCTGAAGACCATTCCCGGTGAAAAGCTCGACCATTCAAACGGCGTAATAGTCAACCCCACGCCACAAAATATGACCGTGCATCCAAACAAGCTGTACATCGGCGACGGAATAAAAGTGGTGGATCGTAAAAAGGCATTTAGGTACGACCTCGACTTTTTGCCCAACAAAAAAGGGAAATGCAAACTCGTAATCGATTTCGGCGAAAAGAAAGCCAAGAAGATGGGCGTAAAGGAAGCCCCGGGAGCATACGCCATGACCATAAACGAAAACGACATCAACATAACCGGCTACGACGAACTCGGAGCCTTTTATGGCATACAGACGCTCCGACAACTGTACGAAAGCCCTTCGTCGGCTCAAGGAACCACGCTGCCGTTCATCGAGATAAACGATTATCCCGACCTGCCGTATCGCGGAGTGGTTGAAGGGTTCTACGGCACGCCATGGAGCCATCAGGTGCGACTGTCGCTCATCGACTTCTACGGCCGGAACAAGATGAACAATTACATATATGGCCCGAAGGACGACCCCTATCACAGCTCCCCCAACTGGCGCCTGCCCTACCCGCCGAAGGAAGCACAAAACATCCATGAGCTCGTGGAGGCATGCAAACGCAATCGCGTGAACTTCGTATGGGCCATACATCCCGGAGCCGACATACGTTGGAACGAAGCCGATTACGACAGCCTCGTGTCGAAATTCAATATGATGTACGACCTCGGAGTACGTGCCTTTGCCATATTCTTCGACGACATATCGGGCGAAGGCGCCAAACCCTCAAAACAGGTGGAACTCCTCAACCGCCTCAACGCCGACTTCGTGAAGTCGAAGGGCGACGTTGCCAATCTGATGGTATGCCCCACCGACTATACAAAGCTGTGGGCCAATCCGTCGCCGCAGGGCGCACTTGCCGTATACGGCAACACTCTCGACCCTTCGATCGAGGTGTTCTGGACCGGCGACGTGGTATGCAGCGACCTGACTCCATCGACGCTCGAATTCGTCAATTCACGCATCAAACGTCCCGCTCTTTACTGGTGGAACTTCCCCGTAAGCGACTATTGCCGCAATTTCATACTGCAAGGCCCCGTGTACGGTCTCGACACGAGCCTGACGGCCAACGAAGTGGCTGGTTTCGAGAGCAATCCAATGGAGCACGGCGAAGCGTCGAAACTTGCGCTGTATGGCGTAGCCGACTATACGTGGAACATATCCGACTATAACCCCATCGACAACTGGGAGCGCGGACTGCAACTGCTCGTGCCCGATGCATCTGACGCTTACCGAACTTTCGCCATACATTCGTGCGACACCCAGACAGGTTATCGCCGCGACGAATCGTGGGAAACGCCCACATTCGAGTACAACAACTACACGATGCCTCAATTCAACGCCCTGAAAGCCGAATTTAAAAAGATAACCGAAGTTCCCGCCAAGATGGAAGCCGGATGCAAAAACAAAAACTTGCTCAACGAGCTGCGTCCGTGGCTGACGGAATTCGGCAAACTGGGCAAACGAGGTTTGCGCACGCTCGATCTCATCGACCTGTTCGAGGAAGAAAAAGATTCCGCATTCTGGTGCAATTACTTGGCCAACATCATGACGCCCGACGAAGCGAAAGCTTACGAGGCTCATAAATCGGGCACGCTGAAACTACAACCGTTCTACACCAATGCTATGAGCGGCATGCTTACCGACTTCTACAAACGCATCACGGGCGTGAACCCGCTGATATCAAAAGGCATCGGATCATACCGCAATGCATCTACCCAAGCGGCCAACGACATGCTTGACGGAGATCCGTCGACATTCTACCATTCCGGAGCCGGACAGGGCAAGAATCATTGGATAGGAGTGGATCTCGGCGACGTGACTCCGATATGCGAAATACGCATACTACAAGGTCGCAACTCAGTCGACGATGCCGACATCTACGACAATGCCGTCGTGGAGACTTCGGTCGACGGAAAAAACTGGTCAGCACTTACCCAACCGTTGGCCAAACAATATGAAATAAACTGGAGCGGCGCTCCGATAGAAGCACGCTACGTAAGGCTAAAACGCCTTGATTCGGCACTCACCACGTGGCTTGCCATACGTGAATTTTCAATCAATTCGTCATCGCAAAACAGCGATGCGCCAAGCGTGACCGGAAGCGGCGCGGCCGAGGCCGCCAAGGCATTCGACCGCAATCCGCTCACCACGGCAAACATTTCAGGCGAAATAAGCTTCATCCGCCCGGAAAATGCCGAATCCCTGACGATGCTCCTCGGCCCCGGCGACAACGACCTGACGGTAACACTGCTCGACGGCAACGGCAAAGCATTGAGCTCAAAGAACGTAAACGGCTCGTATGCCGACATCAGGTTGACGCCCGACACCAAATCGATCAGACTGTCGGGAAATGCCGTGATACACGAAATAATGACAAAACAAATCAGATAAGCCATGCTGTCTAAAATATTGATAACCGCATTAGCCTTGACTACGGCAGCCGACATATACGCCGGCGACACCACACCTCAATCCGACTACGACAAATGGGAACTCGTGTGGAGCGACGATTTCAATGGCCCGAAACTCGACACGAACGTGTGGAGCCGCACCACGCGCGGCGCGGCCGATTGGCAGAACACCCAGTCTGACGACGAACGATGCCTCGAATTGCGCAACGGGCTGTTAGTGTTGAAAGGAATAGTCAACGACAACCTCGAAGCCGATACGGCGCGCTTCCTCACCGGCGGCATCTGGAGCCTCGGAAAGAAGCAATTCGAACCCGGACGAATCGAGGTCAGGGCGCGACTTCACGGCGCAAAAGGAGCATGGCCCGCAATATGGATGATGCCTTTCGACACCGAAAAAAATCATTGGCCCCTCGGAGGCGAGATCGACATGATGGAGCGTCTGAATAACGACACCATAGCCTATCAGACCGTGCATTCAAACTACACCCACAACCTCGGGCTCAACAAAAATCCGCGCAATGGCGCTACCGGGGCG
Source organism: Muribaculaceae bacterium (assembly GCA_017621225.1). Taxonomy (GTDB): domain Bacteria; phylum Bacteroidota; class Bacteroidia; order Bacteroidales; family Muribaculaceae; genus Paramuribaculum. The sequence goes on from JAGATN010000025.1 coordinate 8,007, forward strand.
ATAGACCGCGACGGATTCAACACTTACGGAGTCGACATGTACCCCGACAGCCTCGTATTCCACATCAACGGAGTAAAAACGTTTACATACCCCAAAATATCGACCGACAAGCCGGGGCAATTCCCATTCTACCAGCCCCAATACATGCTCATCGACATGCAGCTTGGCGGCAATTGGGTGGGACAAGTCGACCCGGCGGACTTGCCGGTGGAGATGGAAGTAGACTGGGTGCGACAATATCGCCTGAAACCCACCGAGCAATCACCTGCCACAAGCGACGGATACACGATGGTGTGGCACGACGAATTCGACATCGACGGGAAGCCCGCACCGCATTGGAACTACGAAAAAGGATTCGTTCGCAACAAGGAGCTTCAATGGTATCAGCCCCAAAACGCAACGGTAGAGAACGGATGCCTCGTAATAACCGGAAAGCGCGAGGAGGTGACGAACGATTCATACGATCCGTCAAGCCGCGACTGGCGCAGGAATCGCCCGAAAGCATCGTACACGTCATCGTGCCTCACCACATCCGACAGCTTCAACTTCATGTACGGACGCCTCGAAGTGCGGGCGCGCATACCGGTCACCTCGGGTGCATGGCCCGCAATATGGACGCTCGGAAACAAATGGGGTTGGCCGGCAAACGGCGAGCTCGACCTTATGGAATATTACCGCCGCGACCGACCCATAATATTGGCCAACGCATGTTGGAGGGGAGCCGACGGTAGCTCGGAATGGGATGAATCGACCACACCCCTAACCTCATTTACCGACACTGACAGCGAGTGGGCCTCGAAGTTTCACATATGGCGCATGGACTGGACTCCCGAAACCATAAAGATGTATCTCGACGACCGACTGCTCAACGAAATTCCGCTTTCGCAAGCCGACAAAGGCGGCGGACGCCACAATGACGTAAACCCGTTTGCAAACGACGTAGAAGGGTTCGGCCACTACATATTGCTGAATCTTGCAATAGGCGGAAACGGCGGCATTCCCGACGATGCGTCATTCCCGTTACGCTACGAAATCGACTACGTGCGAGTGTACGAAAAGCAGCCTTGACCCGATGCAGGCAAGCCGAAAAAGGTAGACAAAAGTCTGTGTGAAAATGCCTCAGTCGTCAACGTGACGCAACGTGATCAGCGGCGAAGCATCGTAACGCGGCAACACCATCAGCTGCAAGCCGCAGCGACGCGACTCTATGCTTCCGTCGCCATTGCCCACCTCGTCGAATCCCGCCGAGGCAAGCGCGCTCCGCACCGCATCGAGAGCAAGCTCTGGCGTGTTGTTGTCGGCACTCAGATGGCATAGGAATATGTATCGCAATCGGTCAGAGCAGCACTGAGCCAGAAAACGTGCCGCGTCATCATTCGAAAGATGCCCGTTTTCAGCCTTTATGCGCGCTTTCAGGTGCGCCGGATAGCGTCCTTCGGCAAGCATTTTTTCGTCATAATTGCTCTCAATCATTATGTACTGCGCCATACGCATGTAATGGTCGACTCGCGGCGTCACGCAGCCCAAATCGGTGGCCACGGCAAAGCGATGATGGCCGTGCGTAATGAAAAATCCCGAATTGTCGGTGCCGTCATGGCTCACCTCGAATGCCACTATGTCAAAATCGCCTATCTTGAACGGAAACTCCTTGTATATCGGGCGGTGATAATCCTTCAGCCGGCGCGATATGCTGTGACGACGCATAATGCCGTTAAACGTTCGCGGAGTGCAATATACACCTATGTGCCTGTATTTTCTGACAAGCGAATACACGTATCGCACATGGTCGCTATGGTCATGCGTCAGGCAAACGCCCTTCACATTCTCCATGCTCAGCCCTTTATGTTCGAGGCCCTCCTTGATCTTGTCGACATCCACCCCCGCATCTATGAGAAATCCGCCCGTGCTGTCGCCTATGTACGAGCAGTTGCCGCTACTGCCGCTGCCGAAGCTGATGAACGAAATCGAATCGACCGACGTAAGCATGTTTATCGGCTGCATGAGGTCGATGGTTCCGTCATCGAACGTCTCCGTGGCAGTCTTCTCCGAGGCCGACTCCATGACGAAAGCCTCTATCGACGGATGCACCGGCAGCTTCGAAGTCTCCGGCATGAATTCTTCCGAGAAGTCAAACAACGTGAGTTGCTCCTTTGGCGATTTAATCTTTAGTTTGCGTGCCATGACCGAAAGAATCCGTTACAAGTAAATGAGAAATATGGTTGGTATCTTATCGTAGTCGAACGTCGATTTGCGCCACTGAGCCATCGTTTTGGTCAGAATCGACTGCCGCGGACCGGTTATGTCGGACGCCACGCACAGCCGCATGTCCGACGGCATGGTCCGGCACAATTCGCCTATCAGTTTATTATTGCGATAAGGGGTTTCGATGAATATCTGAGTCTGATGTTCGCGAAGTATGCGCCGCTCCATCTCCTTCAGTCGCGCCGCGCGCGCCGAAGCATCCACCGGCAGATAGCCCACGAAAGCGAATGTCTGACCGTTAAAGCCCGACCCCATCAGCGCGAGCAGTATGCTCGAAGGCCCTATCAGCGGAACCACCTCATAGCCGCGACGCTGCGCCTCGGCCACCGCGTCGGCACCCGGATCGGCCACTGCCGGACATCCGGCTTCCGACACCACAGCCATGTCATGGCCCTCCTCAAGCGGTTTGAGCATCGCCGGCACGTCGGCAGGCGAGGTATGTTCGTTAAGCTCCACGAACGACAGCTCGTCAATCGATATTTCACGGTCGCAGCGCTTCAAAAAACGCCGCGCCGACCGAATGTTCTCCACGATGAAGTATTTCACGCTCCGGGCCACCTCGATGTTACGCTGTGGCATAACCTCGCTCGGAGCCACGTCGCTGAGAGGCACCGGCAGAAGATATAGTACGGGACGAGAAGTCATTGCATCTGATTGGCTCATATTCAACTGCAAAGTTAATAATCAAATTTCGTTAAGTTTCAACATTTACATTTTTTAGTGCACAAAAAAACGATCGGGATGACAACAATCACCCCGATCGCCACATAATTAAGATTCCATACCCAATTCACACACGAACGGCATCAGAACCGACGGCCCGGTCCACCACCGGGACCGCCAAAGCCGCCACGACCCGGACCGTGACCCGAACCGGGGCCGAATCCCGGACCTTCTTCAGGCGACGGATTCTTGCCCTTGCCAAACGTTGTGAACTTATAACTAACTGAGAACATAAAGTAGCGAGTGAGTGCATTGAAGCGCGTATCGTCGATATAGTTCGCGGTGATGTTTCGCGAAATATTTGAACGCTGCTGCAATATATCATACACATTCATCGAAAAGGTAAGCGCTTTCGACTTCAGCGTCTGATACGATATGGATGCATTCCACATCCACTGATTCTGGTCGTAGCCGGCCGAATAACCTCGCGTAGCGGTGTACGACAGGTTGCTTTCGAGTATCAGGCCAATCGGAGTATAGTAGTAGGCGCGGAACATGCCTCCATACGAGTGAACCAATCTGTTCGACGACGTTTGCACTGAGTTGTGCGTCGACTGCAGACGATAGTACGGACGAAGCTCAAGTTCAATGTCGTCGGGACGGAACGACAAGCCCATCGATTCGTTCAAGTTAAACGATTGGCTACGGTTGCGCAGGCCGTTGTTAAAGCCTATCGACTGGTTGAAGCCTGCCATGAAGTGATTGTTGAACTGGAAATTCTTGTTTCTGAACGGCGTTGAAAACATTGTTCTCAACCAGCCGTTCCATACGCCGTTGACATTTTCGTAAGTGGTAACCTGACCACCCGTCGAGCTGTCGAACGTGGTTTTCGAAACTATCGAGTTTTGCGTTAACGAGAAATTACCCATCACCATTATGGAGCGCTGTGCCTCCATGTTGAAATCCTGGAAACGGACGTTCATGCTATGGCTGAACGTAGGGTCGAGGTTCGGGTTACCGATAACCACTCGCAAGGGGTCGGACATATCGGCCACTGGCTGCAACTGGCTCATTGAAGGCTGCGACGTACGTCCGTTGTAGTGCACGTTCAACGAACGCGTCTTGCTCATGCGGTGACGGTAGCGTATGTACGGAGCGTAATTCCACACCCAACGCGTAGGTATGTTTCGCGCCGAATTGATGAGATCGGTACTTTCCGACATCGTGGGCACGGCCGACATACCGGCGTCGAGATTTGCCGTCTTCGACACATATTTATAACCTAAACGTATATCCTGATTGAAGTAATCGTTGCGGAAACGGTTGCTGAGTTCGCTGTTGAACAACAATTCGTCATAATCCACCCAGGGATCGCCGAATTCGGGATACACAATGGGGTGATCGTACACAAGCTTGTCGGCATTGTTCCAACGATACTGCATACGATACGACAGCGTTGCGAAATGGCCGCGTTTCGGGTCGCCGAGAGGTTCGGTCCATGTGGCGCGGAATGAGGCGTTGTCGCTCCAGTTGCGGTTGTTGGTATACTGGTCGTACAGGTCAATCGAGTCATTGAACAGGTAGAACATATTGTACGAATAGCTGTTATCCTTTTCACGACGGTTGGAGTGATCGTAATTGACCTGAACCGAATATGAACGTCCGGGATGACTGCGGAAACGGTGGTTATAGATAAGATCGGCTCCGAAACTTATCGACGTTCCATGCGAGTCGGACGTATTGAAGCTACGGCTCACTTTGGTGCGCGAGGCATCGCCGGCCATCACCAACGTAGAGTCGAGGCTATTGCCGTCGTTGACGTTATATCGTATGTTGGGGCGGAATTCCAACGTATTGAACGAGTCGGGATTCCACTGCATGCGAAATCCGGCACGAACGTTATGGCCGTTATCTTCCGAGCTTCGACCTATTGTAGAGTACGACGTTGAATCGGCAAACATATATTGACGTTCCTGCTGGCGAGTCACGAAACGATCGGAATGACTGTACATCAATTCACCGCCGATGCGAAATATCTCCTTATTGCCGACATTGAAGTTCAAGCCGAATGCCTGCGAAGTATTTATGCCGTTAGTGCCTCCGAATCGACGGAATCCGCCGCCACCTTCCGAGAAGCCCGATTCATTGACGTTGTTGAAGTTGCCGAGAAATGTTATCTGATTGTCGTTCCAAAAACGGTTGATGTTGAATATGCCCTTATAGCGTTCGTCGGTACCGTATCCCAATTCCACGTTGCCGAAGTAACCGTTTTTCATGCCCTTCTTAACCGTGAGGTTTATCACTGTTTCCTCCTCGCCGTCGTCAACGCCGGTGATGCGCGCGAGGTCGCTCTTTCGGTCAACCACCTGAAGCTTGTCGACCATGGTGACGGGAAGGTTTTTCGATGCCACCTGCGGGTCATCGCTAAAAAACTCCTTGCCGTCTACAAGTATCTTTTTCACCTCCTTGCCGTTGGCCGTTATCTTGCCTTCCGAGTCGACCTCAACGCCCGGCAAGCGCTTGAGCAGATCCTGTACCACTGAATTTGGTTGTGTCTTATACGAATCGGCGTTATATTCCACCGTATCTTCCTTTACCTTTATTTCAGCCTTCACACCCGTCACGGTCACTTCCTGAAGCGAAATGTCCGATTCCGACATCGTAACGACGGGTAGATCGACATTACTTTTCACAATCTCCACATTCTGGAGCTTGTTTGCATACCCTATATACGAAAACTCAACAATGTATTTGCCTTTCTTTACTCCGGTAATCGTAAACGTACCTTTTTCAGTAGTTCGCGCTCCTTTTACGAATGCCGAGTCGGCCATTGCCAACAGTCGTATCGTAGCTCCGGGGAGCGGTTGATTCATATCATCATTAACCGTACCTTTAATATTGTAGGCAAATGTGCACATAACGCACATCAAGGATAGCACTGTCGTCAGACAGCGTCGTAACATAACACTCATAAATATTCTTTAAATTAAAATACGTAATGATAGACCGCCTTTTACATAAAAGGTTTAAAGTAATGCCCCATTTTTTTTACCATAGTCAATTTTTCATCTACAAATTCATACGCGTTAACACTTGTAGAGCGAACACATGCCGCCATTCGCTTGTCTATACATTAATAAATGTCTTTTTCCCAATTAAAGCCACGAACTATGAAACACAATATATTAAAGGTGACATGCTTGGCCATCGCTTCGACGGCACTATCATCGTGCGACGCATTATGGGATTCGTCGTTCGGCATCGGTTCGGACGGCTACAACATGGGCATCAACGTCAGCACGCCGATCTATCCTCTGCTCCCGCCGTCGCCGCCGTCGTTCGGCGGATGGACACCCGCCTGGGGTTGGGACTATCCCATCTACAACGGGCCCTCCTATCGCCCGGTGACACCCATACGCCCCTCACCCGTTCCGCCTCCCCGACCCGGCATACGCCCGCCGCTCAACACCGGCGGAAACAATAAGCCGGTCATAAAACCCGACAACGGCAACCGCCCCGGCAGCTCCATCGATCGTCCGGGGAACTCCGGACAACGACCGGGTGCAAATCTGCGCCCCGGACGCAAATAACGTGCCCGAAAGCACGCTCAGCGGCACCGAATGAGGCCTGATATGAGGCCTTAAACAAAAAAACATCTGTGATTGGGTAGCAAAATGTTTGGCTATTCGGATTTTTTCCTTAATTTTGTCAAACACTTCATACTAATACCACAGATTACAGATGGAAAAGATTGACAATCTTGATAGGCGAATACTTGAAATAGTAATGTGCAACGCCCGAATAGCATCAAAGGACGTGGCTACGGAATGTGGCGTTTCGCGTGCCGCAATACACCAACGTATACAGCGAATGATTGACCTTAAAGTGATAACGGGGTCGGGCTACAACGTAAATCCCAAAGCGTTGGGCTACCGCACCTGCACGTACATAGGCGTCACGCTCGAACGAGGTGCCATGTATCGTAACGTAGTGCCTGAACTCGAAAAAATTCCGGAAGTGGTTGAATGCCACTTCACGACAGGCCCGTACACCATGTTGCTGAAACTGTTTGCACGCGACAACGAGCACCTGATGGAACTCCTGAACAACAAGATACAGATGATTCACGGAGTCACCGGAACCGAAACGCTGATTTCGCTCGACCACAGCATATCGCGCGAAATACCCATTCATTACGATTGAAAGGCTTAGCGCCACCTTCTCATTAACCACAATCATACACCACTCATCATTGTTATAAATCGAATCATGAGATCAAAATACAATCGAGTATTGCTGAAATTAAGCGGCGAATCGCTTATGGGATCGCAAGGGTACGGAATCGACACCAAGCGACTCAACGAATATGCATCGCAAATAAAAGAGATAGCCGACAGCGGCGTGCAAGTGGCCATAGTAATAGGCGGAGGCAACATATTCCGTGGCCTGCAGGGCGCGGCAAAGGGCTTCGACCGCGTGAAAGGCGATCAGATGGGAATGCTTGCCACCACCATCAATTCGCTCGCCCTCAGTTCGGCGCTTGAAGCCGCCGGACAGAGCGCCCGCGTATTCACCGCCATCAACATGTTTCCCATCGGCGAACATTACAGCAACCGCAAAGCCATAGAGGCTCTCGACGACGGCTACGTAGCCATAATAGCCGGCGGAACGGGAAATCCGTTCTTCACCACCGACACCGCGAGCGCATTGCGCGGCATAGAGGTAGGCGCCGACGTGATGCTCAAAGGCACCAGAGTCGACGGCATATATACCGCCGACCCCGAGAAAGACCCCACGGCCACGAAATTCTCCGAAATAACATACGACGAGGTTTACAATCGCGGACTAAAAGTCATGGACCTGACCGCCACGGCGCTCTGCAAGGAAAACGGCATGCCCATAGTGGTATTCGACATGGACACTCCGGGCAATCTTGCCAAAGTGATTGCAGGCGAACCCATCGGCACGCTCGTGTACTGATGGCAACGGACTCCCGACCGCATAAATAAGAAAATAACAACAAAACATACAAACTATGGAAGTAAAAGACTATCTAAATTCGTCGGAAGAAAAGATGCAACTCGCCGTAGAATATCTCGACGAATCATTAGCCCACATCCGTGCAGGCAAAGCCAATCCGAAAATACTCGACGGCATAAAAGTGGAATATTACGGTAGCGCAATGCCCATATCAAACGTGGCCAACGTGTCGGTTCCCGACGCACGCACCATCGTGATAACTCCGTGGGAAAAAGCCATGTTCAAGGAAATTGAAAAGGCCATCATCAATTCCGAGCTCGGCATCACGCCCGAAAACAACGGCGAAGTGATTCGCATCGCCATACCGCCGCTCACCGAGGAACGCCGCAAAACGCTCGTGAAGCAATCGAAGGCCGAAGCCGAACAAGCCAAAGTATCGGTGCGCAATGCCCGCCGCGACACCATCGACGCCCTGAAAAAAGCCGTTAAGCAAGGCATGCCCGAGGATGTTGAAAAGGATGGCGAAGCTGCCGTGCAGAAACTTCACGACAAGTATCTGAAGAAAATCGACGAGCTTTTCGCTGCAAAAGAAAAAGAGATACTTACGGTATAATAACCCATCGGCATCACACGACATTAGTCAATAAAAGCCGAACAGCCACGCACATATGCGTGGCTGTTCGTGTTGCTCCACATAGCACCGTCAACGCTTTCACACGTTTTCGACAACCAAAATACCACTAAGAAACTGTTTCTAAAACACCATAACATTAATGACATGAAAAAAATTTTGCTATTCCTGCTCATTATGTCAGGAGCCGTTATTTGCAATGCCCGAGGACAAAAGGCAAAACACATAGTCTACATAGGTCTCGACGGATGGGGTGCATACAGTATGCCCAAAGCCGACATGCCTACCGTAAAATCGATGATGGAATCGGGTTGTTACACGTTGGAAAAACGCACGGTAAGGCCCTCGTCGAGTGCGCCGAACTGGGCCTCAATGTTCATGGGAGCCGGCCCCGAGTTGCACGGATACACCGAATGGGGCTCGAAAAAGCCCGATCTGCCCTCGCGCGTAATATTGAAACACAACATATTTCCTACCATATTCCAGATATTGCGCGATGCCCGGCCAAAGTCGGAGATAGGCGTACTGTATCAGTGGGATGGCATAAAATATCTCGTCGACACGCTCTCTTTGAGCTACCACGCCTTGTCGCCCGACTTCACGAAACATCCCGATGCCCTATGCCAAATGTCAGAGGAATACATAATCGACAAGAAACCCGAACTCGTGGCCATATGCTTCGACGAACCTGACCACGTAGGCCATCAGATAGGACACGACACCGAGGCTTACTACGATAAGATGAAGGAGCTTGACGGCTACGTGGCGCGCATAGTCGAGGCCACCAAAAAGGCAGGCATATTTGACGACACCGTGTTCATCGTAACATCCGACCACGGAGGCATTAACCGCGACCACGGCGGAATAACCATGATGGAAATGGAAACGCCTTTCGTCATAACCGGAAAAGGCATCAAGGCCGGAGGCAAATTCGAGGAGAGCATGATGCAATACGACGTCGCATCGACCATGGCCGCCATATTGGGATTGAAACAACCTCAGGTATGGATTGGCCGCAGTATGGACCAGGTATTCAAATAAGAATCGTCAGACACAGACACATCCATAAAAAGCAATGGCCCGGAACCATGCCGAGCCATTGCTTTTTTATGTAAGTCAGTTCGTCATACCACCATTATCACCATTGCCACGCCGCAGAGTATGAGCAATGTGTTGCCCACTGCATACGTGATGGTGTAACCCATTGCCGGCAGGGTGCTTTGAAGCTGTTCCTGAACGGCGCCCAACGAAGCGGTGGTGGTGCGGCCGCCGGCACAACATCCGAGGTTTATGGCCGGATGAAATTTAAATATCTTCTGGCCGATGATTATGCCGAGCAGCAAGGGCACTGTCGTACAAACGACGCCTATTCCAAATAACGCGAAGCCCACCTGCTCGAGGCCGCTTATAAAAGAGGGGCCCGAGGTGATGCCTATCACGGCTATGAACATATTGAGGCCTACGTTATTGAAAACCCACACGGCCGGCTGAGGTATTCGGCCGAAGGTAGGATGCTTCGAGCGGAGCCATCCGAGCGTCAGGCCGGCAATAAGAGTGCCGCCGCTCGTGCTCAGGGTAATCGGCACGCCGCCCACATGTATGGCCAATACGCCGAGCAAGCAGCCCAATACTATGCCGATGCCCACAAACACCATATCCGACGAATTGACCGGACGGTCGGCATAACCTATCTGCTTGGCAGCAGCATTAACCTCGCGGTCTATGCCTACGAGCGTTATCATGTCGCCGCTATAAAGTTCGGTTTTAGCCAGCACGGGTATCGGCACGTCGCTACGCGTTATGCTTTTTATCGAGACTCCATACATATATTTTTGAGCGCGCAGGGAGTCAACGGTGGTGCCTTTTGGCAATTTCTTCGAAATCATTACGGGCAGCACTTCAGCCGGGAAGTCGAGCAGCTGCATGTCGTTCACCTCCGGCCCTATCCAGCTTTCATCCTCGATGATATACTCACGACGTCCGCTAAGAACCACCTCGTCATTTTTCGAAATTTTCATGTCGGGCGTGGGAGCCATGACGTTTCCGTCGATGCGCACGCGCTCCACAAACAGCCTGCGGCCCAGCGAAGCCACATGTTCCTCAATTTCGCTCACGGTACGAGGCGTGGCAAAGAAGTCGGACTCGGCTTTGTAAGCCCTGAACGAAATGGGTCGATTGGCCATAATGTAGGCCGGATCGTTGGTAATGGAGCTCTGATTCATCTGACGCTCCAATTCGGCAGTCTGCGCGCGCACCTTCTTTATGCCGCCGAGCATCCACGGGCCAATGTTGCCAAGGATGTATGCCGAACCGATGGTGCCGAACACGTAAGTTACGGCATAGCATACGGGAATCATTGCAGTCCACTCCTTCACATGATCTTTCGACAGCCCAAGAGTGCTCATGGTGTCGGTCCCGACCCCTATCACGGCCGAGATGGTCTGTGCACCCGAGAACAAGCCTATCGCCTCGCCGGGATTATAACCCATCAGCTTTGCGCATACATACGTCACTATGAGGCACAGGAAGCATATCACTACGGCAAATATCACCTCCTTAAGCCCGGAGCCCCTCAACGAACGGAAAAATTGCGGCCCCACGCTATAACCTATGGCAAACAGGAACAAAAGGAAAAACACTTGCTTTATCGGGCCGGGTATGGGTATGTTGAGCTGACCCACGAGTACGCCGACCAACAACACCGACGTAACTATGCCTAACGAAAAGCCTTTAAACTTAAGCCGTCCAATCCAAAATCCGACACCTATGGTCAGGAATATGGCAATCGAAGGATTCGACCTCAATACTTCAGTTATCCAACTCATAGTAAAAACAGTTTGAGAATGTTTGATTAAGATAAAATTACGACCATCCGACAGAGAGGCATCCCGTCAGAAGTCAGATACCCCGCCGTCGCAACATCACATATCTATAACCCGACAACCGAACCGTTTGTTTTAGAAACTGTTTAAAAATTTATTTTGTCTTGTCATTGAGGTCTTTGTCAATTCCTTCGACGAATAAATTTAAACAGTTTCTTAGTGCAGACTAATTTTTTCGTGGCTCCGGCATCAGATGGTGCCAAGCTCCACAGCCACCGCCACGCGCTCTATTATGGCATCCTTACGATCCGACTCGGGCTTATAGTCGCCCTTCAGATTCACGCCGAACAGTCGCCCGAACGTTTGCCAGAATCCGGCCCTGAACGAGCCCAGAAAGGCCTTTATTATGTTGTAGCTCGACTGGTTGGTTTCGCGCTTAATGAGCTTCACCAGCATTTGCGCCTGCGACTTAGTGAAGCGTTTCAGCACCGGCTTATACTGATTGAATATCGAGCCTTCCATTTTTTTCAGGTATTCCTCGCGCTCCTTTTGCGTGGGGAACGTTTCGATATACTCATACGTTTCGAGAAGCGTTGCGCATATCAGCTTGGCGTATGGCAAGGTTTTCTTTACGTCGCGAACCGTGCGCCAATAAAACTCCTCCTCCTTCTTGTTTTTGAATTTAAGCGGAGGGAACACGGTGATGTCGTTAAGCACCAACATCTTCACCGAGTCGCCGTCAATCACCGTGTAATAATATCCGCGATAAAGGGGCTGACGTCCGTCGCCAACATCGGTTACTTCCGAAATCACCTGGCTCTTGACATCCATGCCGGCCGCTCCGACGAGCAACAGCATTACAGCCATTATAATGTATCTAACTTCTCGCATATAATTATAACACGTAAATCGCCGAAACGGACATAAAAAGCTTAAATATCGCTTACGACGCCGCCCGACGAGCATCGTCAACGGCTCATTTAAGTCTGTGCGAATCGGATGCGGGAGGGTAATCGAGCGTATAATGCAATCCGCGCGACTCCTTGCGCTCCTTGGCCTGACGCATTATCAGATAACCTACGTTGATGATGTTGCGCAATTCACATATCTCACGCGAAGCTTTCGAGCATTTAAACAGCTTTTCGGTTTCTTCGTACAGTATGTCGAGGCGGTTCCAGGCGCGATCGAGACGCAGGTTGCTACGCACTATGCCCACATACGCGCTCATTATCTGCCCCACCTCCTTGATGCTTTGGGTTATCAGCACCATTTCTTCGGGGTGTCGCGTGCCCTCGTCGTTCCAGTCAGGCACGTCGCTGCGCAGCGAATAGTGTCCGACGTTGGCCATTGCGTGACGCGCGGCCGCATCGGCATACACCACGGCTTCGATGAGCGAGTTCGAGGCAAGGCGATTGCCGCCATGAAGCCCGGTGCATGAGCACTCGCCCACGGCATAGAGGCGCGAAATCGACGATTCGCCGTTGGTGTCGACGGCTATGCCGCCGCACAGATAGTGAGCCGCCGGGGCCACCGGGATATAATCCTTTGTTATGTCGATGCCCAGCGACAGGCACTTTGCATATATGTTGGGGAAATGCTTCTTCGTTTCTTCGGCATCCTTGTGGGTCACGTCGAGATACACATGGTCGTCGCCATACATCTTCATCTCGCTGTCGATGGCTCGTGCCACTATGTCGCGAGGCGCGAGCGACAGACGCGGATCGTACTTCTGCATGAACTCCTCGCCCTTGAGATTGCGCAACACGGCTCCATAACCGCGCATGGCCTCGGTGATCAGGAACGAAGGCCGATCGCCGGGATGATACAATGCCGTGGGATGAAATTGTATGAATTCCATATCCTTCACGGTGCCCTTTGCGCGATACACCATGGCTATGCCGTCGCCGGTAGCCACGAGCGGATTGGTAGTGGTGGTGTAGACGGCTCCCACGCCACCGGTGGCCATGAGAGTCACCTTGGCAAGGAACTTATCGACGTTGCCCGTTGCCTGATCGAGCACATAAGCGCCGTAGCAGGTGATGTCGGGCGTGCGCCGCGTCACGATCTTGCCCAGATGATGCTGAGTGATTATCTCTATTGCGAAGTGATTCTCGAATATGTCGATGTTATTGTTGGCCCTTACGGCTTTAATCAGGCTATCCTGTATCTCGAATCCAGTATTGTCGGCATGGTGCAGTATTCGGAACTCGGAGTGTCCGCCTTCGCGATGCAGGTCGAATTCGCCCGATTCGTTTTTGTCGAAATCGACGCCCCATTCTATCAGCTGCTTGATTTGTCCGGGAGCTTCGGTAACTACTTTTTTCACCGCCACGGGATCGCTTAGCCAATCGCCCGCAATCATGGTGTCCTCGATATGCTTGTCGAAATTATCCACTTCGAGGTTGGTCACGGAAGCCACGCCCCCCTGAGCCAAAGCCGTGTTGGCTTCGTCGAGCGTCGTCTTGCATATCAATGCCACGCGGCCCGAACCGGCCACCTTCAAGGCAAAGCTCATTCCGGCAATGCCCGAACCTATCACTATATAATCATACTCATACGTCATAGCTATCACTGATTTGTGGACGCAAATTTAATTAATCGACGGCTATTGACCAAATAAACAGCTCCCATATGCCGTGCGAAATGCGTTTGCCCGCCCTCATTTGCGGGTAACGCGCAGAAAATAGTACAGAAACAGCGACGCAGCTATGAAAAGCGAAACCGAAAAACTGAGTATTATGCCATAAGTGCCCAGGCCGAGAATGAAGGCCATAAGGTATGTGGCCGGAACGCCTATCACCATATAGCTTACGAATGCTATCCACAGCATCGGCATTACGTTCGACGTGCCGCGCAAGGCATTGGCAAAATTGATTTGCGTGGCATCGCCGTACTGGTACAGAACCAACGGCACAAGCAGAGCCATGGATGCCGACAGCACCAACGGGTCGTTGGTAAACTGGCCTATGATGTGAGGCGCGCCAAACACAAAGAACAGCGACGACATTGTGGCCAGCACGAGCATTATCCTGTATCCCACGAACGCGTAGCGTCGCATGCCCGCGCAGTCGCTCAGACCGGCACAATTGGCCACGAACACCGCCACGGCGCTCCCCACGCTATAATATATGCAGAAACCGAGCGTGCCTATTATCACTATCACCTGAAACGCGGCAAGCGATATGGCACCCAACCATCCTGCCATAACGGCGGCTATGGTAAACGAGCCGGCTTCAAACGTCATTTGCAGCGACACGGGCCACGATGTGCGGTTTATGTTACCGATGGCGCGCTTCGATATGCTCCCCGACAAAAAACCGTTGCGATACCCCCTGTAATCCTTTGAAAGGAAGAACACCGCCATTATGACCACCGGGCAGAAAATGCGCGCAAACAGGGTGGACAACCCCGCGCCCAGCAGTCCGAGTTCCGGGAAACCGCATTTGCCATATATTAGCAGCCAGTTGCCGACTATGTTGAGCACGTTCGACACCAATATTATCCACATTGGCATGCGCGTTCGGTTGATGGCATATGCCCACTGCGCAAACACGTTGAATATCGATATCATCAACACGCCCGACAGGTAGATCAGGAAATAAGGCTTTATCAGCGGAAGCAGCTCGTCGGGCTGCCCCAGCTTCTCGATATTGAAGTATATCGCGCCCATTATGGCCGTTATCAACAGCGAAAACAGCACGTTGACAAGCAGCCCGTTGCGCACCATGTTGCCTATTTCGGCATCGTGATGGCGTGCAAAGAGCGACCCCACCAACGGCGTAAGGCCATACGTAAACCCTACGCAGGCAAATATGGCCGTATTGAACAGGTTATTGACGAAAGATGCCGATGCCAAAGCTTCGGTGGAATACAATCCCACCATCTTTGTATCGGCAAATCCGACTATTATCATACCGAGCTGCCCCACGAGTATGGGGAAGCCCAATCGTATTATACGCAAATACGGATTCGTTGATTCCGGTGCCCGAGTCATATAACGCCTGTAATGACGCCGCAATCAATATTGCTCCGAGGCGTTAGGGAAATCAGCGCTCTTCACATCGGCTACATAATGACCCAACGAGTCATGTATCACCGAGGCCAGGTCGGCATAACGGCGCAAAAATTTCGGCGAAAAGCCATTGTTCATTCCGAGCATGTCCTGGAACACCAATATCTGACCGTCGACGGCACCTCCGGCACCAATGCCTATTACCGGCACCGTGACCGACTTGGCCACCTTTTCGGCGAGAGCCGCCGGAATCTTTTCAAGTACGATGGCAAAGCAGCCCAGCTCGTCGAGCATCTTTGCGTCCGACAGCAATTTTTCAGCCTCGGCTTCTTCGCGCGCGCGCACATTGTAAGTGCCGAATTTGTTTATCGACTGCGGAGTAAGCCCCAGATGGCCCATTACCGGAATGCCGGCCGACAGTATTCGCTCTATCGACTCACGTATCTCCGATCCGCCTTCCATCTTCACGGCCTCGGCGCTCGTCTCCTTCATCACCCTGATGGCCGATGCAAGAGCCTCCTTCGAGTTGCCCTGATATGATCCGAACGGCAGATCTACCACGACAAAAGCACGCTTAACGCCCTTTACCACGCCTTTGGCGTATGTTATCATTTCGTCAAGCGTTATGGGGAGCGTCGTGACGTTTCCCGCCATCACGTTCGATGCCGAGTCGCCCACCAATATCAGATCTATTCCGGCTCCGTCGACAAGCGTCGCTGTCGTGTAGTCATAAGCCGTAAGGCACGCTATTTTTTCACCTCGCTCCTTCATTTCCAACAAACGGCGAGTAGTTACTTTCGGTTTTGTTTCTACGTAGGTAGACATATATATACACATTTATTGGTTTGAATTCCGGCGCAAAGTTACGCTTTATTTTTATACAAAGACTTTAATAAAGAAATTTTTCCTTATTTTTATTGTTTTGCATTAGGCTATGTTAATGAAATTTCTTAATTTAGCGCAATCAACATTTCAACCATCATGACAAACCAACATAGATATTGCGTTATAATGTGTGGTGGCGTCGGAAGCAGATTCTGGCCTTACAGCCGCGCGCACATGCCAAAGCAGTTCATCGACTTTTTCGGAACCGGCAGGTCGCTCCTGCAAATGAGCTTCGACAGAGTGCTGCCGATCGTTCCAAAAGGAAACATCATAGTGGTTACCAATGCCACCTATGCAGACCTCGTAAAAAAACAGCTCCCCGACTTAAACGACAATCAGATACTTCTGGAACCTGACCGCCGAAACACCGCGCCGTGCATAGCATGGGCCGCATATCACATCTCGGCCATCGACCCCGAAGCATCGATGATAGTGACTCCAAGCGACCATCTGATCACGCGCGAGGCCATTTTTGAAGAATGCGTGACAAAAGGGTTCGACTTCGTGGAAAACAACGACGCCCTTCTGACCCTCGGCATCACCCCGACGCGCCCCGAAACCGGTTACGGCTACATACAGATAGGCGCCGAAATAGGTGCAGGGATACGAAAAGTAAAGACCTTTACCGAAAAACCCGACCTCGAGCTGGCAAAGGTGTTCTTGGAATCGGGCGAATTTTTCTGGAACTCAGGCATATTCCTCTGGAAAGCATCGACCATCAAGACCGCCCTTCACAGATATGCCTCCGACCTGGCACGCGAATTCGACAAGGGCGACGGTTATTTCGGAACCGACCGTGAAATGGATTTCATAGTCGAACATTTTCCCGCATGCCCGAGCATATCGATCGACTTCGCCATCATGGAGAAGGCCGACAACGTATACGTGGAATGCGTGAATTTCGGATGGAACGATCTCGGAACCTGGAGCGCCTTGTACGACAACTCGCCAAAAAACAGCGACGGCAACGTGACCCAAAACTGCAACGTGGTGACCTACAATTCCACCGGCAACATCTTTGCCGTGCGCGACGAAAAACTCGTCGTGGCATCGGGTCTCGACAACTACATAATAGCCGATGCCGGCGACGTATTGCTCATATGCCCCAAAAGCGAAGAACAAAAAATAAAACAGATAGTCAACGACGTCGAGCTACGATTCGAAGACAGATTTAGCTAAACAACGACTCACGAGGAGGGTGTATCAAAAAACTGATGCACCCTCTTTTCTGAGAGACAGCTTCAATTGCTTGCGATACTCCGTAGGCGACATTCCCGTGCGTTTGCGAAAAATGCGGCAGAGATAGGAGGAATCATCGAAATTCAGACGCTCCGATATCCCTTTTACCGACATGTCGGTCGTTTCCAGCAGACTCTTGACCGCGAGAGTTATAAGCAGGTTAATCTGCTCTTTTGCCGAAAGGCCGGCGTATCTCCGGGATATTATGTTGAGATAATTGGGTGTGATTCCAAGCCGATTAGCATAAAAGGCCACGTCATGATGGTGGGTATAGTGACGGTTGAGCAATCCAACAAAATCAATGGCGAGACTCCATGCGCGATTGTTTTCCGAATCTTCCTCCGTACTTTTGGCGATTTTCTGACAAAGTAATGAGGTAAATGCAAAGAAGCTTTCCATCTCCTTTCGCAGCAATGTGTTGCGCATCGGATTCGGTGCTGACTGCTGTATTTGTTCCACATACTCAAACCATCGGTCGTATAGTTCGGCAAGCTCCGGAACCGCTTCAAAAACCGGTTGTGCATACAGCGTATCCCACATGCCGGCGGATGTGGATGTAAAAAACACATCCTGCGACAAATCGAATCCGGCAATGACCGCCCTCATGGCGAAATCATCGGATTTGCGGTTTACCACTGTCACCATGTCGAAGATGAGAACAGCGAACATCCCTTTACGTAAAAGATGACTGTGTGAATTTATCGACAGTTCAGCCTCGCCCTCCGTGCATTGTACGAGCATGCACCCTTCGACAACCAGATGCCGGCGACTCCTCCATCGGTCTGTATCGGTTGTAAAATAGACCGTCGATGTAGTTGAATTTGATTTTTCCGTTCGTTTTCCTGCCATATCCGACCGTAAAATTAGTAAGTTTTTAACGTATTTCCCAATGCAGTTATAAAAAGTACCGTAACTGTCACGATATGCACCATACTCGAGCCTTGATTTATGAGTAACTTTGCAACTGATAAGGTATGAACAGAGACAGACTTGACTTCGGCAATGAGAAAATCGGACGCTTGTTCCGCGCCATGTTTTTCCCGACATTAGTTGCAATGGTGTTCAACTCGGTGCTGAATCTTTGCGACGGGATGTTCGTGGGCCACGGCGTGGGGAGCGATGCGTTGGCGGCAATCAACATTGTCGCTCCGATGTTTCTTATCTGCATTGGCATCGGGCTGATGTTCGGCATCGGTGCCTCGGTAATCGGCGGCATACGCCTGTCGGAAAATAACACGAAGGCGGCAAGCATCATAATGACGCAGGCATTGACAGTGGGCACGGCGATTTTCTTGCTCATCGACATCCTGTGCCTGGTGTTTATTGACGACGTGCTGAGGCTGTTCGGGTGCAGCGAAATTCTCAGGCCTTACGCCACGGATTATCTCATATGGCTTCTGCCGGGATTGCCGTTCCTTTTCATACAATGCGCCGGCATGATGCTGATAAGGCTCGACGGCGCCCCAAGAATAGCCATGTCCATACAGATTTTGGCAGCGACACTCAACATCGTTCTTGACTGGATTCTTGTGTTTCCCGCCGGCATGGGCATCAAGGGTGCAGCGGTGGCCTCGTCGGTATCCTGTTTTGTAGCAGCCCTGCCGGTTGTCATATACTTCGGATGGTTTTCCTCGAAGCTGAAATATTATAGGCTCAAAAAGTCATGGAAATCGCTGAGACTGACCCTGCGCAACATCGGCTATATGATGAAAATCGGCTTCGCCACTTTTGTGGCTGAAATGGCAATCGGCGTCATGATGGTGACCGGCAACTATATGTTCATGCATTATCTCGGAGAGAACGGTGTGGCCTCATACAGCATCGGCTGTTATCTTTTCCCTGTCATCTTCTCCATCACCAACGCCGTGGCTCAGTCGGCCCAGCCTATAATCAGTTTCAATTACGGCGCGCGCGACATGGCTCGAGTGAGGGCGACATTGAAAATCGCCGTCATTACTGCATTTTTCTGTGGAATTATGGTTTCTGCCGTCATGGCGACAGCCGCCCCGCTTATGTGCGCGGTGTTCCTTCCGTCAGCCGCCCCGGCCTATGCGATAGCGGCCAATGGATTACCGCTATTGGGATCCTGTGCCATATTCTTCGCATTAAACATCACTTTCATAGGCTACTATCAGAGCATCGAAAAGTCGGTACGCGCCACAATCTACATGCTTATGCGCGGGATAGTATTTCTGGTGCCATGCTTCCTCCTTCTGCCGGGGATTATCGGCGACAAAGGGCTGTGGCTCGCTATACCGTCGGCAGAGTTTCTGACGTTTGGGTTCATCATCGTTTCCTACATTGTGTTGAGGAACAGAAATTCAAAGAGTGAGCCAAAAGCAACCGAATAAGGGAAGATAATCTTTATCGACAGTGTCTAAATGTCGTCGGGATATTTGCGATAATATTCGTCAAGCAGGGTCTTTATGTTGAAGTAATATCCGCCCGCTTTTCCGCCCGACGGATCCACCACCGTTATATACTCGAAATAAGGCTCGTAAAACAAGTGGTTTTCAACCTTATAGCCCATTGCGTTGAGCAATATGTATTCATGTTGCGGCTCTATGACAAACCATGCGCTCTCCTCGTCGAGCCCGGTGCCGGTCGATGCTATGGCAAGCAGTATGTTGTTGAACTTGTATTGCCACACCTGTGCAAGATTATTTTTCCCCTTGATTCTCAACGCCGATATCAGATTCATCATCTCCTTGAGGTCGAAGGGATTGTCCTGAAGCGACTTTTCGGCATACTTTATCACGGAGTCACATTCCTGACGGGATATCTGCTTTTTCTCGATCAAATTATCATTTTGCGATGAAAAAGCCGACGATCGGTATGGATTATAATCCTCCTGAAACATATATCCCAGGTACAGATACCTGAACTTTTCAAGATCCATCAGAGTATCGTTGCGCTGATACTCATCCATGAGCCGTGGATAATAATATTGCGATTCCGGATCGAGGACATCGGTTCTGATCTGTGCCAAATCGGGTATTTTTCGTTCCAGTTTGGCAACAGCCTTACCATCATCCCCGCCGGCCGGCGAAGCATATGCCACGATTGCGGCAAAAGCAGCCATTATGATATGTAATATTCGTAATTTCATCTGTCAATGTTCGTTTTTTTTTAAACTATTCGCCTGTGCCGTCATTGGCCGGCTTCACCAGTTCGGGATACGATATGCGCGAATGATACATGGTGCGCAACCGCGATGCAAACACATCTTTTATCTCCTTGACGTCGCGGAACGATATGGGCGAATCGTTATGCAGCCCGTCGGCGATTTGCGAATCTATTATTTTATTGACCAATGCGGCTATGGCTTCGGGCGAATGATCGCTCATGGATCGCGAAGCGGCCTCTACCGAGTCGGCCATCATGAGTATCGACGTTTCGCGCGACGACGGATTCGGCCCCGGATAAGTGAACGGTGCCGGGTCGACCTCCTCGCCGGGATGCGCATTGCAATACGTATTGTAAAAATAGCGGGCTTTCCCCTTGCCGTGATGCTCGGAGATGAAGCGACGTATCTTTTCGGGCAACTTGGCCTTCTCGGCACGTCGCAACCCTTCGGCCACATGGCTTATGACGATGCGCGCGCTCTGCATCGGGTCGAGGGCGTCATGCGGATTTACGCCATGCTGATTTTCGGTAAAGAATGCCGGATTGCTTATCTTGCCTATGTCATGATACAATGCGCCCGCGCGCACGAGCTGAACGTTGGCTCCGATGCGGTGCGCGGCAGCCGATGCCAGATTGCTCACCGCCATCGAGTGCTGGAACGTGCCGGGGCATTCCTCCGAAAGTTCGCGCATCAGCGGAGTGTTGATGTCGGACAATTCGACCAACGTGACTCTCGACGTGAACCCGAACAGCTTCTCAAGAATAAACACCAATACGTAGGCAAACGAAATGAATACGGCATTTATGGCGAAATTGCCAAACATCTGCGGCGTCATCTTGTCGGCCGTACCGGTATGTATGAGCTCTATGGCCACATAAGCCAGCGAGTATGCCATGAACACTATGGCGGCCGTGCGTATCAGGTGCGACCGCTTCGACAGTTCGCGTATCGACACCGTTGCGGCAATCCCAGCCACAAACTGCAGAAACACGAACTCAAGCTGAAAGCGTGCCACCAACGCCGACAGCAATATGGTGATCAGATAGCTGAAAAACGCCGTGCGCGAATCGAGAAACACCAATATTATTATAGGTATGATGGTAAACGGCGTTAGATACAATCCGCTCGAGAACGCGCGCGACATACCGAAGGCAAACAGCGCGAAGGCCGTTACCATAATGACTATGAACGCCAGTATGCGCGGCCTGTCGTAATAATCGCGTCTGAAGAAATACAAAAACGTGTAGAGAGTGGCAAGCAGCAGCACTATGTAGAGCAGCAGGCCGATGGTGGGAGAATACTCCGTCTGTCCGCCGGCTCCGGGGCGATCCGACGACAGCTCCTCATAGGTGCGAAGTATGGTGTAAAGCTGCGGTGTCACGATGTCGCCGCGATCCACTATTCGTTCGCCCTGCTGTATTACGCCGATGGGGGCCATGGCCCGCTTGTACATCTCGTTTTGCAGGCGCTCGGTTTCGATGGAGTCGAGCAATATGTTAGGTTCGAGCAGTTCCGACAGCTTGGTGATGCGTATGGCCTCCTGAAAGCGCACGTCGCGAAACAGGCTGTCGAGTTGCGTGTAGGCCGTGCGCGCCGACGTATAGTTGGTGGTCGGTATCGATATGGCCACATTGTCATGTATCATTCGCACTTTGGGCAACGCGCCGTCGGCTATGTGCGAATAGGTCGATTGATCGACTATGCCGTTATCGTATATCTTCTTGATTTCGTTGAGCAACGCATTTCGTTCGAGAGGCGTAAGGTTGATTGCCGTGGCATTGTTAAGACGAGAGGCGTATGCCGAAATGGAGGTCTTTTCGGTGGTGAGATCGCGATAATACACCGGCTGAAAATTACGGTCGATGCTATCCTTCACGGCCTGCGCCTTTATGGAGTCGAGGTGTATGGGTATGTCGAACGGAGCGGTGAGCAGCGGATACGACCACGGACGATTTGTTTCATACGTAAAATGGTTTTCGTCTTCCTGTGGCAGGAATGTAAGCAGCAACACCGCCGATGCCACAAACGTCACCAGCTTGAACAAAATATTTTTTGTAAATACTCGCGATATCATCTTTTGTAATTAATGCGTCATTGTTTTAAAAACACTTCAGATGGTCAAATAGCGTCCGACGGGCTTCCGCCAAGCCTTACGGCATGCTGCACGCCCTTTATCTTTTTAATATTGTCGCAAAGTTCCACCGCCACCGACGTATCGGGAATCATCACCGTAAACCGGCATAAGAACACCTCGTTGTCGGTATCGATGTGCAGGCTGCGCAAATCGATGTTGAGCTGGCTCGATATCATTTGCGTCAGTTCCTGAAGTATGCCATGGCGATCTACCCCCTCCACTCGTATCTCGGCAAGGAAGTTTTCTTTCACCGACTCCCATTTCGTCGACAATATGCGCGGACCGAAACTGGCCTTCAGCACCTGCGCCCTCGGACAAGTGAGCGAATGCACTTCCACCTGGCCGATGTCGTTGATGAAGCCCATCACGTCGTCGCCCGGTATCGGTCGGCAACAATCGGCAAACACGAAGTTCTTCTCTTTCTCGTCATACCGAAGCAGATACGTTTTCTTGGTATTTATTTCGGGCTTTTCTTTTTGCGGCGGCGCGGCAGCGGCCTGTTCCTTTTTTTTGCCGCGCACGCGGAACAACTTCGACAGAAGCGATTTTTCGGTCTTTGGCGAATCCTTCAATATATATCCGTCGAGCGAAATGTCGCCGTTTCCGAGCTTCATGTAAAACGTTTCGCGCGAATTCAGGCGATAAAACGCCATCATCTTGGTTATCACCTCGTTGGTAGCCTCTACCTCGCCATCGGCAAGAAATTTTTCGAGTATCGCGCGCCCCTTGTCCACCACCGGCTGCTGTATGCGTCGCAATGCCGCGCGCAGGCGAGTTTTGGCCTTGGCGGTGGCGAGGAAATTCACCCACTCCGGCTTCGGCACTTGCGATTGCGAGGTAAGCACTTCAACCTGGTCGCCGCTATGCAGCTTGTGCGACAGCGGAACGAGTTTGTGATTCACCTTTCCGGCTATGCACTTGGTGCCTATCTGCGTGTGCAGCTCGAAAGCCACGTCGAGCACTGTCGACTGATTGGGCAGCGTTATCAGTTCGCCCTTCGGCGTAAACACCACTATTTCCGAAGCAAACAAATTGAGCTTCAGCGTGTCGAGAAAGTCGATGGCATTGGGGTTCGGATCATCAAGAATGTCCTTTATGGTGCGCAGCCACACGTTGAGTTCCGACTCCTCGTCGCTCTCGCCTATTTTGTACTTCCAGTGTGCGGCAAAGCCTTTTTCGGCTATCTCGTCCATTCGCTTCGATCGTATCTGCACCTCTATCCAGTTGCCGTCGGGGCCCATCACCGTGAGGTGCAGCGCCTGATAGCCATTGGCCTTCGGAATGCTTATCCAGTCGCGCGTGCGATCGGGATGCAGCCTGTACAAGTCGGTTATGGCCGAATATATGCTCCAACATATGGCCTTTTCCTGCGACTGGTCGGGGCAATCGAATATGATGCGCATAGCATACAAGTCGTACACCTCCTCAAACGGCACATGCTTAGTTTCCATTTTACGCCATATCGAATACACCGATTTCAGTCGAGCCTTGGCATCGAATTTAAGCCCCATTTCGGTAAGCTTCGTCTTTATCGGCTCGGAGAAGTCGTTGTACACGGCCGAGCGCTTGGCCTCCGATTGCTTTATAAGATTCGAAATGCGTTCGTAAGCGGCCGGATGCTCGTATTTGAAGCTCAGATCCTCAAGTTCGGTTTTTATGGCAAACAATCCGAGGCGGTGTGCCAGCGGAGCGTATATGTAAAGTGTTTCTCCGGCAATCTTATACTGCTTGTTAGGAGCCATGGAGCCGAGAGTGCGCATATTGTGCAGGCGGTCGGCCATCTTTATCAGCACCACCCTTATGTCCTCGCTCATGGTGAGCAGCAGCTTGCGGAAGTTTTCGGCTTGTGCCGAAGCCTGGTCGCCGAATATGCCTCCCGATATTTTTGTCAGCCCCGAAACGAGCTGTGCTATCTTTTTGCCGAAATGCTGTTCGATGTCCTCGACGGTGTATTCCGTATCCTCCACCACGTCATGAAGCAGGGCCGCGCATATCGACGTCGACCCAAGCCCTATTTCCTGACTTGCAATCTTAGCCACCGCAATCGGATGCAAAATGTAAGGCTCTCCCGACCGACGCCTTATGCCGCCGTGAGCCTTTTTCGCGAACTTAAAAGCACGCTCTATGATTTCCACCTTTTTGCGATGATTGCTTTTAAGATATCCGGATAGCACATCCTGAAATTCAGCCTCTATCAGTCGGTCTTCTTCCTCGGGTGTCATATTTCGCTGCTCCATAGTCATTATTCGTTTTTCCTGTAAGGGCCATATCAAATACAAATTTACACAAAAAGCTGATATAATCAGCAGAAAAATGCTACTTTTGTGGTAAATTTGTAGTGTTTCCGGGCATTAGCCCACTTTAATCAAATACCTATGGGAGTATATAATTTTGATGAAATCATCGACCGCCGAGGCACCGGCACCATGAAATACGATGCTTTGGAGTCGTTGTTCGGCAGTGCCGATCTTACGCCGCTATGGATAGCCGACATGGAATTCGCCGTATGTCCGGAGATTTCCAATGCCCTGCGCAACCGTTTCGAACATCCGGTATACGGCTATGCAATGACACCCGATTCGTATTGGCAATCCATAATGCGATGGCTCGACCGACGCCACGGCCTGAAAGTGCACCGCGAGGATCTGGCATTCGTGCCGGGCATAGTGAGAGGCATAGCTTACGTGGTTAACTTTTTCACCGACAAGGGCGACAAGGTCGTAATACAACCGCCCGTATACCATCCATTCCGACTGATTCCCGAAGGCAACGGACGAATAGTAGTCAACAACAATCTCCTTGCCGGCGACGACGAAAACTATTATCGCATGGACCTCGAAGGGCTCGAAAGGATATTTGCCACCGAGCATCCCAAACTCATGATACTCTGCAATCCTCACAACCCGGCGGGAGTGCAGTGGGATGTGGAGACTCTGCGCAAGGTAGCTTCGCTCGCGCGCCGTTACGGAGTATTGGTGATTTCCGACGAGATACATGGCGACCTGATGCTGTTTGGCAAAAAGCACATTCCGTTTGCCTCCGTCAGCGACGACGCTGCCGCCGTATCGATATCGTTTGGCGCTCCGTCAAAAACGTTCAACATAGCCGGACTGGCAAGCTCATGGATGTACATTCCCAACGACGAAATACGCAAACCGTTCTATCAGTGGATGGAAGCCAACGAATTTTCCGTTCCGGGATTTACCGCGACGATAGGCACCGAAGCCGCTTACAATTATGGCGAACCGTGGCTCGAAGAAATGCTCTCGTATCTTGAAGGCAACGTCGAGGCCGTTGAGCAATTTTGCGCCGAGCACATGCCCGACATCATCCCGGTAAGGCCGCAGGCTTCTTTCTTGATTTGGCTCGACTGCCGCAAGCTCGGACTCTCACAAAAAGAGCTCGTCGACACATTCGTCAAAAAAGCCGAACTGGCGCTGAACGACGGCTCGATGTTCGGTCCCGGCGGCGAAGGCTTCATGCGATTGAACATCGGCATGGCCCGCTCCGAGCTGATAAAAGCTCTGAAGCAGCTTAAGAAAGCCATTACCGTTCCGGCCGTAATCTAAAAGTAAACATACTCTAAACAGATAACAAAACAGCGAGAGGTTGCATATTTTCAACTAACGAATTATGCAACCTCTCGCCATTTTTATGCCGTTCGGTTAATTCTTGAACAGGAAGAACTGCGGACGCGCATATATGCGCACATCCTTCACTTTGCCCGACAAGAACGACCCCTGACGCACCTTGACTTTAATGGCCGAAACCTTGTAGATTTCCTTCGTGTCGATTATGATGCGATGCGGATGCGATTGGCTGACGGAATAATCGGAATGCCAGAACGAGGACACATCGCTGTCGCAAATGTTTTCGCCCACGCCGAGGTTTTTATCAGTCAACTCGCTGCTTACATAGACTATCTCCCAATTATTCTTGTCAATCGGGTTCCCCTTGTCATCGATCAATTCTATCTCCGATATGCATGCCTGATTATCGTCGGTGTACGACGACAGCGACTCTATGCACAGATGGCGCATGGTGGTTACGGTGGGCAGCGAAAATTGCTGCCATTCGTTCGTTTCCTTGATGGTGGTTTCCAACGCCACGTCGCCCTTATCCAGAATGGGCGTACCCATATCCTTGCGGCTCTTGCCGCTCTGACGGTTCTTGTCGACGCCCACATTGTCGAGCACCGGAGTGTCGAGGCCACGCAACGAGCGATTGCCGGTATCCTCCATTTCAAACACCACTATCTCGTTTTTACCCTCCTTGAGCCATGGGGCAGGCAAATAAAGCGTTTGCTGAGGCCCGATGTTCCAATAACGGCCCAACGACTTTCCGTTGACCCATACGGCACCTTTGCCCCATTGACTCATGTCGATGAAGCAATCGCCCTTCTTGTCAATCACGAACTCGCCCCTGTGGAAGGCCGGCTTACCCGCTATGGGGGCGCCATATTTCATTTTCCCGACTTTTTCTTTATACAAGGGCAACGGCGTTATTTCCCAGCCGGTAAGTTTCTCGTCATCGAGCAGCACTTCGTCGGTAATGCCCTTGCGGTTAAACTGTATGTCGGGACCATAATTTACGCGGCCTGAGTTTTCTACCAATATCTCCAGCGTTGCCGGGGCTTTGGGGATGTCGATCATTACGTTGTTCTGATTGTGGCGTCGGTCGAGGCTTGCCACCTGAACGCCATCCACCAGCACCACTGCGTAGTCGCGCAAATCATGCAGGGTGAGTTTACGCTTTCCGGCCTTGTTTACGGTAGTCTTATAATGAATGTATCCGAAATCCATGCCAACGTCCTCCATCGAGAGCAGGTCGGCTGATTTTACGGTTTTATGGAATGCCGCCTCAAGAGGCGCGCTCTCGCCAAGCCGCACTTCGGCAAACGTGGTGGTAGGGTTGTCGGCCGGCACTTCGGGCAGCTCCACTCCTTCAGGCAGATGCTTCTGTATCACCTCGCGGAATGCATAATACTTTGGGTATGCGTTGCCCCATTCGCCCAAAGGCGCATCGTAATCGTAACTGGTAGGTTGGGGGCTGTATCCGCCCGACGTATTTGCGCCGTTAGTGTACTGGAAATTCGTTCCGCCATGAAACATGTACATACTCACCGACACTCCGTGACCGAGCAACCAGTCGAGCTGTTCGGCCGGATGCGCATAATTGACCTTGGAGTGACGCGAACCCCACACGTCGAACCACGCCGGATAAAACTCGGCCACGAAATAGGGGCCGCCGGGATGATAACGGTCGACGATCTTGAATATCTCCTCGCTAAACACTCCGTTGAGCGTGGGGAGCGCGCCGTCGACATGGCCGGCCTCAACTTGACCGCCACCGTCGCAGGTAATCAGCGGCACGTTGAATCCCGCATCCTTTATCATGTCGCGAAGCGCCGCAAGATACTCCTTGTCGTTGGAGTACGAACCATATTCGTTCTCCACCTGCACCATGATTATGTTTCCGCCATTGTTGATGGTGTGCGGGGCCAACTGCTTGCCGAGCGCCTTTATGTAGCGTTCGCAATATTTCAGAAATCGGGGGTCTTTGCTGCGGTAAGCCATATCCGTTTCCTTCAGCAGCCACGACGGATATCCGCCGAAATCCCATTCGGCGCAAACGTACGGGCCGGGGCGCAATATCACATAAAGCCCTTCTTCTTGAGCCAGGCTCACGAATTCGGCCACGTCGGCCTGACCATCGAAATCGAAATGACCCGGAGTGCGTTCGTGGAAATTCCAGAACACATAGGCCGACACGGTGTTGAGGCCCATCGCGCGCGCCCTTTTCAAGCGATCGCGCCAATATTCGCGGGGTATGCGCGGATAGTGCATCTCGCCGCATATCAGCTGCACGTCGGTTCCGTCGATGTTAAAGGTGCCCGAATCCAATTTCACACGATCGTTGGGCACGGCCCGGCATCCCGATGCAGTCAATAGTGCAATGAGGCATAAAAGCAGGGCGTTTTTATACAATTTGTTCGGTTTCATCTGTTTTTAAGTGATATGTGGTAGAGTTTGCTAAATGACGGAGAGCCGCCATATTATGACAAATGGTATGAAAAAACGAAGATTCTCCCATACCATTTGTCGATTATCGGTGTTGCCGCGCGGCGAGTGCCGTCACGCACCCGCTGCAGTACAGTTATCAATTCTGCTTTTCGGCCTTCTTCGACTCCGAAAGCATCTTCATGAAGTAGCCGCCTACTACCGAACGGGCTATGAATGCCACATGGTTGGGCGTGTCGGTATAGTACCAGTCGGTCATCGGGATGCGGTCGACGGTCTCGCCGTAGAACTTGTACATGGGCTCTACGAAAGCTTCGAACTTCTCGGGCGAGTCGGCAAGCGATGCGGTCCATATTATCCAGTCGCTCTTGGTGTAGGTCTTACGATTGTCGAGAGGCAAGCCGTATTGATTCTGCTTGGTAAGATAATAATCTACCTCGGTCGGCACTATGTTTTCGGGGAACACGTTAAGGTCGAGCAACTCATCCCATACTATGTTGTACTTCTGGCTCCACGTGTCGTCCTTGTCAAACGTAAGCTTGTAATGATCGCCTGCATTGGCCATCTTTTCCCAATCCTTGGCATAGTTGCGGGCTATGGTGAAATATTTTTCGGCCACGTCGTCCATGCCTTGCATCTTGGCAAGCTTGGCATACGAAGCGATGCCGAGTATGGCCTTTATCGAAAGATTGGCATTGTGTGCAAAGTGACCGGCAAAGTCGTCGGTGCAGAGCTGATTTTCGGGGTCCAGACCCTTTTCGGTCAGATAGTCGGTCCAGGTGGTAAGCACGTCCCAATGCTTCTTGGCATATTCGGGCGAGTTTTCCTTATCGCATATTGCAGCCGTGAGTATGAGCATGTTGCCACCCTCCTCTACCGGCATATCGCCGCCGTAGGTCTGACCGTTAGCCAACGGATAAGTGCCCACGTCATGTGCGGGATAAGGCTTTTTCCAATCGCCGTTTTCGGCATAGTCGAATATGTGGTTGAGCAGACCTTTTGCAAATTCGGGATTATAGTAGAGGAACAGCGGAGCCGACGGATAAGTCACGTCGACGGTGCCTATCGAGCCGTTGCTGTTGTTTTCCTTCGAAAGCCACAAAAGTTCGCCGCGCGGGCTCTCCACGAGCTTGTGGGCTGCTATGGCCTGACGGTAGGCAAGCGCACACAGATCGGCATATTTCTTTCCGCCGGCGGCTGTTGCGTCGTCCATCAACTGCTTGTCGAATGCATAGCAACGTTCCATCAGCTCGTCATACTGGCTGTCGGCGGCCTCGAACTGCGATTCGATGGTCTTGTCGCCCTTGCGGTTCCAGTACGGACGAAGGTTTTCGCCGAAGTACTGTATCGAATATACGTCGTCGTAGCCTATCATTATCTTGCCGGTCACATTCTTCACTTCGCCATAGTCGCACACCAGCGCCATGTTGCCGTCCTTGCGGCCGCCGGCGGTTGCCACGGCTATCGACTCGCCGTTCACGAAATTGCTGCGGAGCGTTTCGCCCGATCCAATGCCGTAGGTCACTTCTTCCGACGCGGGAGCGGCCATGTAGAAGTAGCCCCAGTCGATGCGGAGGTCGTCGCCCTTCTTGCCCAATACAGGCTGTTCGGTGCTTCCGGCCTTAAGATAAGCCATGCCGTTCTTTTCGTAAGCTTCGCTGGCCGACTGCTGATAAGGCATGTCGAGCGCCCACAGAGGCGATGCTTCGAAATATATCTCCACGTCATGCTTCTTTCCGTCGTTTGACGTCACAGTATACGTCACGTAGTTGACGGGGCGGCTCACGAGTTCCGGATCTTCAAGCAGCAGCGGAGCCGTAAACGTAAGGGCCAGATCGACCGGACCGCACGTAAACGTATAGTGGGTTTGCGTGGCCTGAACGTCGGCCGACGTCTGAACGGCCGTCTTTTCAAGATGCTTCTCCAAACCCTGCGGCACTATGAGGCCGAAATCGAGGAACGATCCTCCCTGCGGGCTCACGCACTCTGCCGCCATCACATTCTTGCCGGGACGAAGCGCGGCTCTCGCCTCGGGCGATATTTCAGCCACCTTGTTCTTTCCGTAGCCCTCGATGCTGAACGCCTTCACGCCGTTAATGTAGAACACGGCATCGTCGTCATGCGAAAAGTCGAGATATACCGGGCGGTCGCCGAGATCTTCGGTAATGTCGACGGTGCGGCGCACCCATATGTTTTTAGTACCCCACTGCGTTTTTGCCAACGGTTCCGACTCCATGGTTCCGAATGCCGCCGGGCCTTCCTGCCACTTCGAGTCGTCGTAATTCTCGGCCGTCCAGTCGCCCTGCGGCTTAGTGTTGGTATAGCGTCCGTTCCACGGCGTATTGGTCGAGGTAGGCACCACGGTATTCATCTCTATGTTTTCGGTGCCCATGAAGCGATACGGTTCGCCATCCACTTTGAGGACTCCGATCAACGGAAAATCCTTTCCAGTCCAATGCGTCACGCTTGCATCATACAGATTGTCGGCAGCCGACCATGCACTCGTGTAAGGGTCGATTGTAATCAAAGGATACGCCGGTGCCCTTAGATCGTTTTTCACTGTTTCGTGTTGCACGCCGACATTGCTCTCGCATGAAAACAGACAAGATGCTATCAGCGCCGATAGAAGTACTTTTTTCATATGTTTTTAATGATTGGTGTATTATTTTTTCGTTGACGGCAGATTTAGCAAAGATAGTAATTATTTCCTTTTTAAACATTCATTTTACATATTTAAGCATCTCAACCGCCACAAACAGCGAACTCTTTGCTCCCTGCGGCCCGAATTTTCATGGATTTTGAGTAGATTTGCCGTAAATTACGGAAATATGGAATCGAAGACACCTCTCATCGGAATGAATCTCGCGCAACTGCTCGACGTTGCCGAAAAATGCGGATTGCCGCGATTTGCGGCCAAGCAAATGGCTCAATGGCTTTACGAAAAGCGCGTAACCACGATCGACGCCATGACCAACCTTTCGAAAAAGGCGAGAGCCGTCCTGGCCGAGAGCTATACGGTGGGGCGCGAGGAGCCGAAAGCCGAGGCGGTGTCGGTCGACGGAACGGTAAAATACCTGTTTGAGGGGGTGAACGGGCGCGACGTGGAGAGCGTGTACATCCCCGACCATGACCGCGCCACTCTTTGCGTAAGCTCGCAGGCCGGATGCCGCATGAACTGTGCGTTCTGCATGACCGGCCGACAGGGATTTCACGGCAACCTCTCGCCTGCCGGCATCATAAACCAGATTCTCTCCATTCCGCAAAGCAGCGAGCTCACCAACATAGTGTTCATGGGCATGGGCGAACCGATGGACAACGTAGATGCCGTGTTGCAGGTAATCGAAATACTGACCGAGCCATGGGGATTGGCGTGGAGCCCCAAACGCATCACGGTGTCGTCGATAGGAAAAATAAAGGAGCTGAAACGACTGCTCGACGAGACCAAAGTGCACGTAGCCATAAGCATACACTCTCCGTTCCCGAGCGAGCGCGCCGAGATAATGCCCGTGGAGCGGGCCTATCCCATAACCGACGTCATCAGGCTGCTTGCCGCATACGACTTTACCCACCAGCGCCGCCTGTCGATGGAATACATCATGTGGCGCGGATATAACGACGACATGCGCCACGCCGAAGCCTTGACGCGCATACTTCGCGGGCTGTCGTGCCGAGTCAACCTCATACGCTTCCATGCCATTCCGGGATTTGACAAGCAGCCATGCCCCGAAAGCACTATGACAGCATTTCGCGACAAGCTCAATCAGGCCGGCATAACCGCCACGATAAGGGCGTCGCGCGGCGAGGACATAATGGCCGCCTGCGGAATGCTTGCCGGCAAAAAGCGCGAATAGGCGCTATTACTCAGCTATTTGCTGCGGAAATACGATTTCAAAGCTCGTAAGGCCGCTGTCATGGTTGGTGCGCAGCGAGAATCGGCATTTGTGGCGACGCAATATCTCGCTCACGAGCATCAGGCCGAGGCCCTGTCCGTTGGCCTTGGTGGAGAAGAACGGCGTGAATATGTGTTGCGACACCTCGTCCGATATGCCTGGGCCGTTGTCGGTGATGGTGATGGCCGACGGGAAGCCCGACGTGGATATGCGCACCGTGCCGGCGCCGTCGACGCTCTCCACCGCGTTTTTCACTATGTTTACCATCACTTGCTCCATTAGCACCCTGTCGACTTCGACAAAAACCGGCTTGTCGGAAACGTCGATCTCAAACTTTACGCCCGAAGGAGCCATGCTTTCAAGAAACGGCATCCACGATCTCAGCATTACGTTCATGTCGACACGCTCCGTAAGCAGCGGCGGAATCTTAATCACGTCGGCAAACGACGTTATAAACATGCTCAGGCTCTTGCTCCGCTCCTGACAGCTCTCGATGAGTTCGCGAATGTCGCCGTCGTCCACCACGTCCGACAGTGTTTCCATCAGCGAACGCATGCCGGCCATCGTATTGTTTACCTCATGGACTATCATTCGTATCACCTTTTCGTATGCGCTCTTTTCGGCCTTGTGCACCTCGTCGGTAAGGCTTTCGATGGTGATGAACCATCGGCGAAATCCGCGCTCCATGTATTCGCGGCGGCTCAGCCTGTACACCATAGTGTCGCTATGACGATAGGTTATGCTTTTGCCAATCTCCACGTCGGCCATGCGTCGCGCCATCTCCGACGAGAGATCGCGCAACCGGTACCCGATTATGCCGCGCGTGGGGTCGATGTCGAGAAAACGCAACGCCGCGCGGTTGGCCGACGTGACGCGTTCGTTGTCGAAATCCATCATCACCACGCCGAGCGCCGACACGTCGAGCATCTGGCTCAAAAAGCCTAACTGCTCGTTCTGAAACAGGCGTTCGACCTTGAGCGTATCCATCATCTTGTTGAACGTGTCGACCACCATGTCGGTTTCGCGCTGACCCACCTTTGCCAGCCTGCTGCCGAAATCCTGGGCCTTCAGCAAATCCATTCCGCACGAAAAGGTTCTCACCGACTTTGACAGATAGTAGAACAGCACCAACAGCATCAGCGCTATTGCGCCCACGATGCATAGCGTAATCGAGCGGTCGATTTCGGGGTAAAACCACAAAACCGCGCCAAGCCCGGCGGTCAGCGCCAACAACAACAAGAAAAGCCAAGTAAATCTCATAGGCTGCCGAAATGAATGTGTCGTGAAAAAAAACGATTTTGCACCGGCAAATGCCCTTATCGGACACTCACCGGTGCAAAATTAGTAAAATATCGGGTACCCGGCCCCATCATTCGCTCTTAAGCACCAATGCAGGCTCTATCTTCATGGCCTTTCGTGCCGGGAACCATATGCCGAGCACTATCATCAATGCAAGCAGTGCAAACGTAACCAGGGCGCAAAGCACATACATGCCCATGCCGTCCGGCATGCCATACGAAAGCGTCAGGTCATAGTGCAAAAGCACCCAGTATGCCGGCAACGCCAAAGGCGCTATGATGGCCAGTAAGATCAGGCCCTCGCTTATAAGGCGGCTGAATATGCTGCCTCGCGTGGCTCCATTGGCCAGGCGTATGGCAATCTCGCCTACCCTTTGCTGCGTGCGGAACCAGAATGTGCCGAGCAATCCCAGGAATATGCTCAACATCAGGAATCCTATGCACGCCAGCTGCATCTCCATCATCTGCACTATGTCACGCTGATTTGCCTCCTTTATCACTTCCACCGACTTTACGTCGCTGATGTAGCAGTTGCCCACGCGGTACTTGCCGATGTTTTCGTCCATGTACTCCTCGAATTCGCGGCCGCAACCCGGCTTGACGCGCAAATCCAATTCATTACCCCACCGGTTGGGGTAGACCAAAGTAGGATAAAAAGCCGGCTCATAGTCGTTGCGCTTTATGGCGCGTATCACGGCTCCGATTTTATAAGTCGTGGAGTCATACTTCATCACCGTCCATTCACGGGGCACGTTTTTGATAGCATCGTCATCGGCCTCGACATTTACGGCCTCAAACAAATTTTCGGTAACGAGCACGAAGCCCTCGTCGAGCAATTCTCTCAGACGTTGGGGCGTTTCACCCGAAATGCCCTCATAATGCATCACTTCAACCATTTCTGACTGCAAGGGCTTTTGACTGAAAAGCACCCTAACCGTAGAGTCGGGATCGTCGATTCGCTGAAGCGTATACGTGTTTCCGCTGAAATTATAATTGTAAGGCAATATCATCGAACCCAGGCTCACGGCCTCCGTTTGCGGTATTTCACGCAGTCGGCGCACGAGCTCCTCCTTATCTTCCTGATACGCGTCATTGGCCGAACGTGAATTATCATACAGCTCGCTATCGGGCTGCACCCATGACAGGCCAAGACTATACACGCCTTCGGTGTCATATCCGGGATGATCCATACGGGCACTAACTATGCTTGCGAAAAACACCAGTACATACCACATGACAATGCTTATTATCAGCAGTTCGGCAAAAAGCCACGCATTCGAGCGCCACTCGTTGCGCATCTGTACAAACAATTTTCTTTTCATGACATCTCAAATTATTTGTTAATACCACCAAGTGCCTCGACGGGGCTTACGCGCGACGCGCGCCAAGCCGGAATGCCGCTGCTGAGAAGATTGAGCACGAAGCAAAACAGCAATGCCCACGCAAAAGTGCTGACATGCAGAACCATCGGCAACGTAACGGCAACGTTTCCGCCCTCCATCGGAACGCTCTGAAACATATTCGTAAACAAGAATGCGTATGCCACGCTAAGCACCATGCCTATAAAGCCTCCGACCAGGGTGATCAAGAAGTTTTCAGATACAATGTCGATTATCACGCGCTTGCGGGTGCAGCCGAAAGCACGGCGCACGCCTATCTCAGCCACTCTACGGCGCAATCGGCTATGAGTCATGGAGCTGAGGTTGATGGCCGGTATCAGAAGAAGTATGATATAAACGGCCAAGCGAATCTTGTGCGCTCCCTTGACATCGGGAGTGGTATTGCTGCCCATCTGCACCATGCTCGTTTCCTGATCGTACGGAGCCTCATGATACACTATCTTCTTGCCATCGCGAATCGCCATTTCCGAGCTCAACACATCCACGCGACGTTTCACTTCGGTTTTCACCTTGTCGAAATTGGCTTTATCGTCGACGAGCAGATATGCCCTTATGTTTCCGAAGCAATCTTGTGGAGTACGAGCCGGACGGTCATATCCCATAATCGTAAACGGAATGAACAGCTGCCCGTAAGCGTTGGAGGCAAGCGTCGAGACATCCTCTACCACGCCAACCACCTTATAACGGGCCATGCCCACCAACAGGTCACGCCCTACCACGTCGACAGCTCCAAACACCTTTCGGGCCACCGATTCGGTTATCACCACCTCTTTCAGCGCCGACTCAAACGCGGCACGATCGAAGGGATGTCCGTAAAGAAACGTATGGTCAAACACCTTCCAGAACTCATCGTCGACATATTTCACATCGAACGAAAAGGGCCTCCCCCCATATTCCTGTGCGTCGATGCGGTCGACGCTTGCGCCGGTATAGCTCACATGCTCCACGCAAGGCAGATCGTCGTACAGCCGGCGCGCATAGTTATACGACATCGCCGACGAGGAGCCGCCCATGTCGTCGGTAGCGGAGGTATCCGTGATATGCACGTTCATGCCGTGCAGCAAGCGTTCGCGGTTGCTCTCCGGCGCAAACGGCGCTATCTGTATTTCCTGCATCATGACCACGACCATTATCAGAAACAGTGCCAGCGACGTACCTATCACCGTAATGATTCCGACCAATGGCTGATGCCTGAATTCATACCATATTTGCTTTATCATACCTATATTTTTTACATTATAGTAATCGGTAAAATAATCGATATGTCTTCAATCAAAGCACCTGACGGCCGTCGAAGAAACGTACTATGCGGTCGGTCTGAAGCGCCTGTGCTTCATTGTGCGTAACCATGACCACCGTACGGCCATCCTCCTTGTTCAGACGATGAAGCAGATCCATTACTTCAGCACCCATCTTCGAGTCGAGGTTACCGGTAGGTTCGTCGGCAAGTATTATGTCGGGGTTTCCGACTATGGCGCGCGCCACGGCCACACGCTGACACTGACCGCCCGAGAGCTGCGACGGCATATGGCGCAGACGGTGCGTAAGCTCCACGCGTTCGAGCACTTCGCGCACAAGCTCCTTGCGCTTCTTTTCGCTCAGGCCCTTGCGGTATATCAACGGCAGTTCAACGTTGTCCATCACGTTGAGCGAGGGTATCAGATGGAAGCTCTGGAACACGAATCCAAGCTTCGAGTTACGAAACGCCGCCAACGCGCTGTCGCTCATGTTGGCAGTGTGGGTTCCTTCGATTTCAACGGTTCCCGACGTAGGGGTGTCGAGCAAGCCTATTATGTTGAGCAGCGTAGACTTTCCGCAACCCGAAGGGCCCATTATGCTCAGAAACTCACCTTTTTCCACGTTCAAGTCCACATTTTCCAATGCAAGCGTTTCAACTTCGTCGGTGCGATAAATCTTGTTTACACCTGTCAATTTGATTATTTCCATAATTTTGTTTTGAATTTATTTGTTATTACTCTTATTTACTTATCGTTACACAAAAAGCGGTTATTCGTTGTTCATTATTTCGGCCGGATTGACGTGCATTGCCTTGCGCGCGGGAAACCATATGCCGAGCGCTATCATCAAGGCAAGCAACGCAAACGTGGCCACCGACGTTACCACAAACAACGGCATGTCGAGTTCGCCCCATTCCAGCATCACCACGTCATAATGCCAAAGCAACAGCTCGATGCCCAATGAAAACGGCGCTGACACAAGCAACAGCAGCAGCCCTTCGCTCATCAGGCGGCGCAACACCGCCATGGGAGTGGCGCCGTTGACCATACGTATGGCAATCTCGCTTACCCTTTGCTGCGTACGGAACCAGAACGTGCCGAGCAATCCCATGAATATGCTTACCGACAGAAACAGCAGACAAAATACCGTGGTGTACACCGTATGCATTATGTCGAGCTGATTATACTCGCGCAACTGCTCTATCGAAGTCAAACCCTTGACATACATGTTGCCCACGTGAAACAGCTTGTCGGCATTCTCTTTTATGAACTGCCTTGCCTCCGCTTCGCTACCCGGCTTTAACTTGATTGCAATTCTGTCGCTTTTACTATAATTCAACTTGGGCATTATCACCGTTGCGCCTCTCGGGGGCTCGTAATCATTACGTTTTATCGCCCGCACCACCGCACCTATGCGGTAATCGCCACCATTCCTGTAAAACCATTCCGACGGCAATTTTTTAGCGTCATAATCGGGCATCGTGTCGGCAAGCACGTTTTCCGACACAATCACTTTGCCCGCCTCCAACACCGCCTTAAGCTGTTGCGGAGTCTCGCCGGCAATGCCCTCGAAACTCACCACGTCCATGAATTCGGGCGTAACTTCGATGGCATTAGCTCCCGCTTTCACCGAATCGTCAGCACCCATTCTCATAAGATGGAAATATCTGCCAAAATAACTGTAATTATGAGGTATTCCGTTCATTGCCGAACGCCCCACGGCCTCTACCTGTGGCATTTCACGCAGCCTGCGTATTATTTCGTCAACATCTTCGCCATCGTTTCGGTCGGGAACGAATTTTTTGCTCTTATCCGAAACCGAGGCATAGTTCACTTCGTATACTCCGGAGCCATACACATATCCAGTAGGTATGATGCGTGCGCGCACTATGCTGAAAAGCAAGCAAAACACCAACCACATGACCACGCCTATTACTATCATCTCTATGACAAGCCACGCATTGGGTCGCCATTCATTTTTAATCTGTACTGTAAGTTTACGTTTCATGATAATGATGATTTTATTTGTTAATACCGCCTATGGCCACTGCCGGATTCATCCGCGAAGCCCTGTAAGCAGGAACGCCGCTGCTCAGCAAATTGAGGATGAAGCAGAACAATAACGTCCATCCAAACACGTTCCACCTAAAGAACATCGACAACGTAAGCCTTTGTCCACCCGGCTCGAACACGCCCCAATAAGAGGTGCCGGCGCCTTGCAGAAACAAATCGGTAAACAGAAACGCAAAGGCTATGCTGAGCAATAAGCCTATCACCCCGCCCAATACGGATATGATGAAATTTTCAGCTATTATGTCGCCAAGTATCTTGATGCGCGTACAGCCAAACGCGCGGCGCACGCCTATCTCCGACATTCGACGGCGTAGACGACTGTGTGTCATCGAGCTGAGATTTATGGCCGGTATCAGAAGTAATATCGTATATATGTACATGCGTTTCTTCGCCCCCGAATGGTCGGGAGCGTTATCGCTTCCCACCGTCAGGCTTTCGGCCTGAGTGAACGGAGAGCCAAAATACGATATCTCCTTGTTCTCCTGTTTAAGGCCGGAGTTTATGGCATCTATTCGGTTTTTGACCGCCGCACGTATTTCATCGACATTATCCATGTCGTCGACGAGCAAAAGGGCCTCACAGGTACCGAAAAAATCACCCATGCCCCCCCAGCTGGAGGGAGGTACTGACGGCAGAAAAACCTGAGCATATGAGTTATTGGCAAGCGTCGACACATCCTTTACCACGCCAACCACATTGTGCGGCACGGCACTGATCATTATCTCCATGCCCACGGCATCGGCGGTGCCGAACACCTCGCGGGCTATCTTTTCGGTTATTATGGCCACATTGAGTTCGGATGCAACCTCCGCTTCATTGAATGGCCTGCCGTATAGGAATGTAAAATCGAATATGCGCCAAAACACATCGTCAACGCCACGCTTATAGGCATCGATGGGAAAATCGTCGAGTTTCGACACCTCTACATTCGATTGATATTGCTCCACGTACGACACCGCTTCGACATGCGGCAGGCTGTCGTACAAGGTGTGGGCATAGCTCACCGACATAGGACTCGCCGATTGCCCGTCATCCGACTGAACGCATACCGCCCTCCCTATCAGTAGTCTGTCACGACAATTTTCGGGCGACAGAGGCATTATCTGCAACTCATAGGCCATCATCACCACCATTATCAGCAGTATTGACAATGCCGTGCCGATTACGGTTATGCCACCGATTACCGGCTGTTGTTTCATTTCATATAAAATCCGCTTTATCATAACTTATGGTTTATTATTTCAACACGAGTTTGTCATTGTTGCGATAACTTGACATATCGCTTATCACTACCTTATCGCCCGGTTTCAGGCCCGATTCTACCATCACGAATTCGAAATTGCTGTCGCCAAGCTTCACTTCGCGCTTCTCAAGCTCGTCGTCGGCAGTCTGCACGAACATCTCATAAGTGCCGGCGCCCTTGAAGTATGTTCCGTTGGGTATTCTCGTCACATCGTCATGAATGTCGCTCATGATGTGCACTTCGGTCTTCAAGCCCGACCTCAAACGAGGGTTATGGTCATCGTCGAGCATCACGGTAAACGATATGACCCCGTTTTTCGACAGTGGCGTCATATTGCTCACGTGGCCTTCGAGCTTGGTCTTGCCTATTCTCACTATGGCGCGCGATCCCACTCCCAATCTGTCGCCGTAGCCGTCGGCTATCTCGGCGTTTACCTTGAAATTACTGAGGTCGGACACTACGGCCACCCTCTCTCCGGCACCTACCTGACGGCCTATCTCCTGATTTATGTAGGTCAGAGTGGCGGCGCGCGGCGAACGTATCTGTGCGTCGTTGAGAGTGCGCAGGCGCTCGGCGTAGTTCTTTTCGAATATGTCCATTTCGAGCTGTCGCACTTTCATGCCGGCATCGCGCACCTTGCGTTCGTTGTCAAGCTGATTGCGAAGCTGCTCAAGCTCCATCTTTCCGGTGCTGAAGGCAAATTGAGCCTTGCGCACGTTGTCGCCCGTTCCCGATCCGAGGCTGTCGAGACGGCGTTCGTTTGCCAGCTCCACCTCAAGACGGTTTACCGACATCTCCTTTACCTTTATCTGCAATTCGATGTTGCTCAGATAGGTGTGGTCGTTAAGCTTCGACTGCTCCATGGCATAATGCTTCATGGAGCGCTCGTCGTTGAGCTTGTTGATTTCCGTTTCCACCGATTGCAGGTCGAGGCGCAGCAGCGGAGTTCCCTCCGACAGCGTGTCGCCCTCTTTGTGATACACCTCTACTATGCGCGTCGATATCGGCGAATTGATTATCTGCTCGAAAGCCGGAACCACGAGCCCCGACGCGCTCACCGACGTCTCGATGGTGCCTTTGTCGGCAGTAGCAATTATTATGTCATCGCTGTTCACGCTCTTGCGCACGAACCCAATCAGAAACACTATGACCACTATCACTCCGGCCAATATGCTTCCCCACTTTATCAAGCGCTTTCTTGTAGCGGCCTGACGCTCACTTTTCGGAATTTCTCTATCCATATATGTCGTTTTGTTTAAATTTCTATAATTATTATATAGCATAAACCGTGCCAAAAATGTAAGTCGTTAGCCATTAGTGTTTTAGTTATATTTGGGAGTGTCCGATTATGGACACTTTGTTCAAAATCGGACACTAAAACGTTCGAAAACGTACACATGGACGCACTCGCCGCGCCCCCGATTTGCCAAAACCGGGCTTCGACAAGCCATTTTTTAGCGAAACTCCCCTTTCTGCGGTCAAAATCACATTCATTAGCATTAATATTCATTTTTTAACCGTTGCAAGGGCTCGCGCCGAGCCGGTTTATCGCCACATATGCCTACCTTTGTAGTATGGAATCAGGCAAATTAGATAAAGACTACATACAGCAATCGGAGCTGTGGCGACTCGCCTTGCAGACAAGCGACAATCGTCTCGACATAGCCCTCTACCCGCCGGTCGAGAGCGAGAAACTGATCACGCGCACCATCATGCTCGACCCCGCCAACTCCGACCGCCTAAAGGCCCTTGAGGAATGCGTTTACGCCAATCCGCTACTACTTAACGACTTCAAGCGAATAGACTGCGTAATCGACTATGACTGCTTCATGGCCATCCCGACGGCCATTGCCGATGCCGACCTGAGGCGCAAGCTGTTTGAAACGTCATATCCCGCCTTCGACGGCGAAATAATGGAATGCCCGCTCGGCTGCCCGAATGCGACGCTGCTGCTCGGGGTCGATCCGGCCCTCGCCGGATTCATCCGCCGCACATTCTACGGCGTGCGCTTCACCCATGTGCTGTCGCCGCTATGCCGATATTTTGCATCGGTAATGACCGCGCAGCGCCTTCACAGGGCCACCTTCGTGTCGATGCGCCGCGACAAGACCGACGTGATAATAATCGACGACGGCCGCCTGATGCTGGCCAACACCTTTTCGTTCGTTCAGCCGGCCGATGCCGCATACTACATACTCGCGTCGCGATCGCAACTCGAATGCGCCAACACCGAGCCGATACTCGTATATGGGTCGGGGGCGGTGACAAACGAAGTCACCGACATTCTCGGCCGATACGCAGCCGACGTGACCAACGTGTCGCAGCCGGCAGGGCCGTTCCGCGCCGACCAGAGCACGTCGGAAGCTCCCACCAACTTAATAGTAATGCCATTATGCGAATAAT
Source organism: Muribaculaceae bacterium (assembly GCA_017621225.1). Taxonomy (GTDB): domain Bacteria; phylum Bacteroidota; class Bacteroidia; order Bacteroidales; family Muribaculaceae; genus Paramuribaculum. The sequence goes on from JAGATN010000025.1 coordinate 50,327, forward strand.
AAGAGGTAAATACGGCCGAAGACGATTTGACGTGCCAACCAACATCACGGCGCGCCCCACCACCGACTTTGCCCGCGAAAACATATTCAACGTAATCGAAAACCTTATCGACATCGAAGGCATCGATGCCCTCGACCTGTTTGCCGGCACGGGAGCCATAACGTTCGAGCTGCTCTCGCGAGAGGCCGCCTCGGTGACGTCGGTCGAAAAAGCCTCGACGCAACATTCGTTCATATCGAAAGTGGCAAAACAGCTCGGTGCCGACAATCTGCGATTGGTGCGCGGCGATGCCTTGCGCTTCATCGACAACGCCACGTCGAAGTTCGACTTCATCTTCGCCGATCCGCCTTACGACATGCCGGGATTTGCCGAGGTGCCACGCAAGGTGCTGGAGTCGGGGATGCTCAAGCCGGGGAGCATCTTCATAATCGAACATTCCAAGAAACATGATTTTTCGCAACTGCCGCACTTCGTGCAGCATCGTGCCTACGGCAGCGTGAACTTCTCGATATTCCGAATGCCCGACGAGGCATCGGAGTGACGCATCAGTCGTCGCCAAGTCCGTATTTCTGCATACGGCGATAGAGCGACTGCCGCGACACGCCGAGCGCAAGGGCGCTCTGGGCCAGATTGCCCGAATATTTTTCCAACGTGCGCACTATCGCCTCGCGCTCCATATCCTCGAGCGTGCCGCCAAACGCCTCTGCTTTCGGCTTGGCATCGGTTACGGCGAATGCCTCGGCCGATGTACGGAAGTCGCCGGCCGACAACGTTTTCTTCCCTTTGTTGACTATCAGCGTGCGCTCAACGATGTTTTTCAGCTCCCTTATGTTGCCCGGATACGGCAACTTGGTAAGGTATGACATGGCATCGGAGGCCACCTCCGGAACGTCGACTCCATGTGCGTGCGCCGTCAAAAGCATAAAGTGATCGACGAGCAGGGGTATGTCGGGCCGACGGTCGCGCAGCGCCGGCAAATGTATGGTTATCAAATTGATGCGGTAATACAGATCCTCGCGGAAAGTGCGCTCCCTGACCATCGACGGTATGTCGGCGTTGGTAGCGCAAACCACTCGAATGTCGACCTTTACGGTGCGGTTGTCGCCAAGCGGCTCGAAAGTGTGCTGCTGAAGCACGCGCAACAGCTTCACCTGACACGAGAGGTCGAGATCGCCTATCTCGTCGAGAAATATGGTGCCCTTGTCGGCAAGCTCGAATCGGCCCTTGCGCGCCGACACCGCACCGGTGAAGGCTCCCTTGGCATGGCCGAACATCTCGCTGTCGAACAGCGAATGCGACACGCCGCCGAGATTGACCATCACCAACGGATTTTCGCGACGATGCGAATTGTCATGTATCGCGCGGGCTATCAGCTCTTTTCCGGTGCCGTTTTCGCCCAATATCAGCACCGACGCATCGGTGGGAGCCACTCGCTCCACCGTTTCGAGTATGTCGTTGAGCTCCTTGCTTCGCCCTATTATGGCCGAGCGATCAAACTTCAAGTCGGCCGACATCTTTTTGTTGGCCGATGCCGTAAGCGACAACGCCGTTTCGACGCGCTGCAACAGCACCTGATTGTTCCACGGCTTGGTCATGAAATCGAACGCTCCGGCGTGCATGCCCTCCACGGCAAGCGGAATGCTGCCCCACGCCGTTATGAGTATCACCGGCACTTCGGGCTGAAATATCTTGACCTGACGCAACAACGTTATGCCCTCCTCGCCCGACGTGGCTCGGGTGAAGTTCATGTCCATCAATATCAGCTCAAGCGGTTGATGACGCACCACTTCGAGCGCCTCGTCGGGCATAGCCACCGACATGGCCTCATAGCCGGCACGTTTCAGCAACACACCGAGCGACAGACGTATCGACTTGTCATCATCAACTATAAGTATCATAATGCTGCAAATTTAAGCAAAACGGACGAATTGCCGCCGACAATCATTTGATTATTTTTTCGAAGTCGGCGTCGATGTTGCTGTTTTTGGCAAAGTCCCAAAGGGTTATGCTGCGAAGCTGATAGAAATAATACCAGTAAAGATACAGCTCGTTCACGTAGTCGATGCGGCTCTGATCTTTCGTTACCTGCGAGTCGTTGAGGTCGAGGGTCGATATCTTGCCTATCATGTAAGTCTCCACGTTCGTGTCGTAACGCTTGCGGGCTATCTGATCGGCCTTGTCGGCTATGTTGAGCTGCATCTGCTGGTTGCAGAAGCGCTCCACGAGTATGAACAGATTCTGGTTGAAGTCCATCGACTCCTGACGCAGGCGGTTCTGAACCACCTCGCGGTTGCTCTCGGCCACCTTCACGCTGCCGCGACGCTTTCCCCAGTCGAGTATCGGCACGCGGAATCCCACTTCCACCACCTGATTGCCCTTGAGGACCTCGTAGGCCGAGCTGAACTCTCCGCCGGCACCGGTGTAACCCACCTGTGCATAGAGGGTTATCTGGCGCAGATTGCCCTTGGCGCGGGCCACGGCGTAGTCGGCCTCAAGCTGTCGGCGGCGCAGATTTTTTGCAAATTTGTTGTTGGTCAGAGCCTTGTCGAGCGCATCGTCGTAATTTATGCTTATTGCAGGCACGCTTCCGGGTATCGCTACGTTGAGCTCCACGTTTTCGTCATAGTCGAGGAATGTGCGCAACTGAAACATGTTGCTTTTCAGATTGCTCTCGCGATCGGTAACGGCCGAACGCGCATTGAGCACGCTAAGTTCCATCTGAAGCAGGTCGTTTTGACTTATCTGCCCCATCTCGCGTTTTTCGATGGCCACTTCATACAGCTTGGTGGCGTTTTCGAGATTCTGCTTTGATATTTCGAGCCGTTCGCGCGCCATGAGCACATTGAAATAGTAATTGATTGCAGTCATGGCCACATTTTCGGTCGACGACAGAAATTGCGCCTTTGCCTCGGCATACCGCACCGGCTCGATCTTGCGGTTCCACTTCACATTGTTTACCCCGAATATGGGCTGGCTCAACGTCATAGCCAGGGGAATTGACATGTACCTGTTGTATTTCGTTCCCTCAAGCTGTCGAAAGAAGTCGAGCGAAGTGGTGAGCGACAGCGTGCCGCCGGTGGTCCAGATGCTTTGCGACACCGTAAGGCCACCCTTCAGCTGCATGTAATTGTTTCGCACGAAACTGTAGCTGCCGTCATTGTTCATGTAGGGGCTGTACTGCTTGTAGTATGCAGGGGCAGTAGCCGAAAAGCTTACTTCGGGCAACAGGTTGGCCCGAAACGTCCTATACTCCCAGTATGCCGTCTTCAGTTCGTTCAATGCCACTGCCGCGTCGACGCTCTGCGACCGAGCGCGCGCAATCGCGTCATCGAGCGAAAGCTCTACGACCTGCTGCCCATACGATACTAACATGGAAGCTAAAAAATATGTTGCAATCATTAATCTACGTACCATAATCTCACCAATCAATCTTTATATTATTAATAATCATTCATTTTTCAACACTTCAGAGGCATCGAGCTTCATGGCCTTGCGCGCCGGCAACCAAATGCCCAGCACCATCATGGCGGCCAGCGACAGGAATGTCAAGGCGGCGCATACGGCCAGACGGCCCATGCCGAAATATTCGTCGTAGAGAGCGTCGGTAAGCTCGCTCCGGGCTATCATGTAGTCAATTACCAACGCCACCGGCGTAACCATGACAAGCAGCAGCAAACCCTCGCTTATCAGGCGGCGGAATATATCGGACGGCTTGGCTCCGTTTACCTTTCGTATGGCAATCTCACCAAATCGTTGCTGAGTGCGAAACCAAAACGAGCCCAACAATCCGAGAAACACGCTCACCGCCAAAAACAGCATGCAAGTAACCAGATTGCGCACTATCAGCATGTCCTTGCGCTGAAATTCGTCGCGCAAGCGGTCATACGATATCAGCTCCGACACGTAATGGTTTTCCACACGATATTTCGATTCGATATTCGAATATACTTCTTCTTCGAATTCCGCTCCCATGCCATCCTTCACTTTCACCGCCAAACCCGACCAAAGTCCATCAAATTCGCCCGGGAATAGCAACATAGCGTCATTGCGCGAAGGCGTAAACTGACCTTCTCTGGGCGATTTTATTACGCCCCCTATGCGAGTGAGCACACCCCCATGTCTTTCTCCGTCAATTATATATGTCGGCGAGACTACATTATATCCTATCAACGAATACGGATCTATGTTCAAGCCATTAACCACATTTTCGGAAACTACCGCTTCGTTACGACGCAATATTTCGGCTATTTCTTGCGACGTTTCGCCACGAGCTCCTTCGTAACCAAGCACCGTAGCTATTTCGGGCGACACCGATGCTCGACTTACGATGGTACTTTCAATTGGACTTATTGTATCACCGTTATTTACGGCATAAAAGCCACCGGTAGACCATCCTGAACGATACGGATTGACACCGGTACTCAAAAATGCGACCGATTCGACGTACGGATTTTGCGTGAACCGTTGCTTAAGCAAATCGCCCACATTTTTTACGTCGTTTGCATCACCCGACTTAAAGTCAGGACTGTTTTCTTTGATAGCCTCAACTCTAACCTTATACACATTATCTATATTGAAGCCGTCGGGCTCGGTATAAATTTTATATTTCACCCACAGCGAATCCGTGACATACCACATGACCACGCTTACTATAAGCAACTCAAGCACTATCCACACGTTGGATGACCATTCGTTGCCCATCTGCCTGCACAATTTTCTTTTCATCTTATGTATTCTTTTCTTTTTTACCCGTTATTATTTTTTGACCGACAGCGCCTTCACGGGCGACATACGAGCAGCCTGCAATGCCGGCAACCCGGAGCTAAGCATATTGAGTATGAAACAAAACGCCACTATCCATGCAAATGTCGACCAATGCAGCACGTTGCCTATGTAGACCGTCGATGTCGACACCATCAGCTGAGTGTCGCCAAACACCAAATCGGCACCAAACAGCGCAAACGCCAAGGCGGCCATCAGTCCTATCACGGCACCGGCAAGCGTAACTATCATATTTTCGAGCAAAACGCTTAAAAACACGCTTATGCGCGTACCTCCGAATGCGCGGCGCACTCCTATATCGGCCACTCGCTGACGCAATCGGCTCTGTGACATTCCGGCAAGATTTATGGCCGGAACCAGAAGCAATATCAGGTATATTACAAACTGTCGGTCATTGTCTTTTTCGAGATCGGGAGACTCCATTACGTTCTGACCCATAAGCATGTATTCGCGCTGCGTAAACGGAGTTTTTATATCATAGAGAACCATCTCCGCACCCGAAGCCCTTTGCTTCGAACGATATACCTCAAAACTGCGGTGGGTTGCATCCTTCACGTCGTTTATGTCGGCATCTTTTTCGCACAGCATGATCAAGCAGCCTTGTTGCCTGCCCTCATTCGGAATCCATATGTCGGAATAACCGAATGTGGCCAGCGGCGACACATTTTCAACCACGCCCACCACTTTGTAAGGAATACGCTCTATCTTTATTTCGCGCCCCACCACATCGGTCGTGGCATACACCTTCTTGGCTATGGCCGACGATATTACGGCCACTTTGCGCGCCGACGACACCGCAACGCTGTCAAAAGGCATACCGTGCAGGAATTTATGATCATATATATTCCAATATTCCCCGTCAACCGTTCGCGTGTTGGCTTGAATGGGATACAAGTTTTCGACCATTACGCTTCGCGTACGGGGCGATTCGTTTGAAATCGACCACCGCTCCAACCCGGGTATGTTTACGCATATGTCTCTTGCCGTTTGCGTATCAAACGGACCTGCCATACTCATTCTTTCAGTCCCTTGCATCAAAATAGGACAGAACAACAATCGGTCGCGATTCATTTCAGGCGAGAACGGAACCGTTTTGGCTTCATTCATCATAATGACTATCGATATCAAAAAGATGGCAAAAGCCGTACCTGCAATGGTAACCATAGTTATCACGGGCTGACATTTTGCATCATACCATATCTGCTTTAAAGCTCTTTTCATTTTTTATATTGCGTTTTATTGTAGTTTGCGACCATATGTTCGACTATTTATACAGCATAAATCGTGCCAAACATACAACTATTTAGCTATCAGTAATTAAACTATTTTTAACAGTGTCCGTATTCGGACACTGTTTTCAAAATCGGACATAATACCTGTTCGAAATCGGACAACCTGCATGCTACATTGCCCGCCAAAAGCTTCATTGAGGCAAAATTTTCATTGAAATGGCCGTATTACGGCATCAGCCGAGCCGCGTAATCATTTATTAACAAACAAACGCAATGATTAACATTCGGAACAATAACGGCACCACCGACGTTAAGAAATTGTTTAAATTTATTTGTCGAAGGAATTGAGAGGATTTGTCAAGTAGATTTTTGATATTTATGAAGGAGTTATGGGGTGCCATAATGACTGAATAAATATCAACAAGATGCTGACAAAGACCTCAATGACAAGACTAAATAAATTTTTAAACAGTTTCTAAAGTTAAAAAACATTCAAAAACCATGTGTCTTGCAGTACCGGGCAAAATAATACGAATAACGAGCGACAGCCCTTTCACTATGGCCCAAGTGGACTTTTGCGGCGTCAGGCGCGAAATATGCCTCGACACCGTCGACAACGCCATGCCCGGCGATTACATAATAGCCCATGCCGGAGTAGCCATATCGGTAATGGACGAAGCATCGGCCATAGCCACCATACGTGATCTCAACTTAATGACCGAATACCGTGACCGCATCGAATCGTCAATATGACATGGAGGATATAATGACCCGCGCAGCGACCTATCGCGACGCGGATGCCATGCGAGGCGTATTGCGCCGCATCCATGACGCCGTGACGCGCCAATGGAACATAATGGAAGTGTGCGGCGGACAGACCTTTACCCTCTCGCGATACAGGCTCGAGGAGCTATTGCCCGAAAAAATAACGATGATACACGGCCCGGGGTGCCCGGTGTGCGTGACTCCGGTAGAAACCATCGACCGCGCCATCGACATTGCGATGCATCCCGACGTAACGTTCTGCTCGTTTGGCGACATGCTCCGAGTGCCCGGAAGCGAAGCGGCGCTCCTGCAAGCCAAGGCGCGAGGCGCCGACGTGCAAATACTCTACTCGCCGCTCGAGGCCCTGAAAATGGCCATTGATCGGCCCGACAGGCAGATAGTGTTCTTTGCCATCGGTTTCGAGACCACGGCTCCCATCTACGCGCTACTCGCGCAGAAGGCCGTCGGCATGGGCATCGGCAACTTTTCGCTGCTCACGTCGCTATTCACCGTGCCGGCTGCGGTAGAGGCCATAAAACTCGACGACCAATGCCGAGTCGACGCGCTATTGGCCGCCGGACACGTTTGCGCAATAACCGGAACGGCCGAATACGAATCGCTAAGCCGCGAGCTCGGCATACCGATAGTGATAACCGGATTCGAACCCGTCGACATGCTTTATGGCATATCAAAGGCCGTCGACGCGCTCGAATCGTCGCGCATAGGCGTAGTCAACGCCTACGGCCGGGCCGTGCGCGCCGAGGGCAATCGCGCCGCAAAAAAGTCGATCGACGAAGTGTTCGAGCATTACGACGCGCGGTGGCGAGGAATAGGCGTGATAAAGCATAGCGGCCTGACTCTCCGAAGAAAATTTGAACATCTTGACGCAACCCGACGTTTTAAATTCAGCCACACGTCGTCTCACGAATGCAACGGATGCATAGCCGCCAAAATCATGAAAGGATTGAGCTTGCCGGCCGATTGTCCGCACTTCGCTACCGACTGCACGCCACAGTCGCCCGTAGGAGCACCGATGGTGTCGTCGGAAGGCGTATGCGCGGCTCATTATAAATACAACAGGTTTCAACCATAATTTCAAACCATCATGAACATCTCATGCCCGGCACCTCAACGATCCACATCCACCATCGAAATGGCTCATGGCGGAGGAGGCGCCATGACGGCTCGCCTCATCGAAAGAGTATTTGCGCCATATTTCAAAAATCCCATTCTCGACAAGCGTCATGACGGAGCCATATTGCCCGCCTGCGACGCACGGCTTGCCTTTTCGACCGATACGTTCGTAGTGAACCCCCTGTTTTTCCCCGGGGGCAACATAGGCGACCTGGCTGTCAACGGCACCGTAAACGATCTGCTCTGCTGCGGAGCCACGCCGCGTTACCTGTCGGCAGGATTCGTGATCGAGGAGGGCACCGACATAGAGATGCTCGAAGCCATAGCAAAAACGATGGCCGAAGCGGCCCGCGAGGCCGAAGTGGAGATTGTGACGGGCGACACGAAAGTGGTGGAACGCGGACGATGCGACGGAGTGTACATCAACACTTCGGGAGTGGGCATACTGCCCCCCGACATCGACCTCGGCCCCGACAACCTGAAGCCCGACGACGTGATAATGATAACCGGCAGCATCGCCAACCACGGCATGGCCGTGATGTCGAAGCGCGAAGGACTCGACTTCGAATCGCCCATCACCAGCGACACGGCATCGCTCGGCGACATTACGCACGCGCTGCTGAGCGTGGCGCCCGGCCTGAGAGTGCTGCGCGACCCCACCCGAGGAGGCTTGTCGAGCACGCTCAACGAGCTGGCCGAAGCCTCATGCGTCGACATAGAGATAGACGAGCAGAGCATACCCATACGCGTGGCCACAGCCTCGGCGTGCGATCTGCTCGGACTCGATCCGCTATACGTGGCCAACGAGGGCATAATGATAGCGGTGGTGCCGCCCGACGAGGCCGAAACGGCCCTCGCCGCCATTCGCCGCTCGGCCCATGGCAGCGATGCCGCCATAATAGGGCGAGTGCTCGCGCGCTCCGCCACACCCGAAGTATGGCTTAAATTGCCCTTCGGCAACAGACGATTGATAGAAATGATGTCGGGCGAACAATTGCCGCGCATTTGTTGACAAACACATAAAAACACACCGGTCATGAAACAAAAAACCATTTACGATGAGTTGAAAGCCAAAGGCTACACTCGCCGAGAGTTTCTGAAATTCTGCGGCATTATGGCCGCCATGATGGGGCTGCACCGCAGTGGCGTGGCCCAGATAGCAGAAGCGCTCGAAACCAAGCCGCGCATACATGTGATATGGGAACATTTTCAGGAATGCACATGTTGCAGCGAGTCGTTCATCAGAGCCTCGCACCCTCTGGTAGGGAAGATATTGCTCGAACTCATTTCGCTCGACTACGACGACACGCTCATGGCCGCCAGCGGCTTCGTGGCCGAAGCGGGCAAGGATGCGGCGATAAAGGAGAATTACGGCAAATACATACTTTGCGTCGAAGGGGCCATTCCGGTGGGAAGCTACGGATATTGCACTTGCGCCGGACGCTCGGCACTCGAGACCTTCAAGCACGAGGCCGAAGGAGCCGCCGCGATAATAGCGTGGGGCAACTGCGCCTCATCGGGATGCATACAGGCGGCGCACCCCAACCCCACAAGCGCAAAACCGGTGCACAAGATAATATCGGGCAAGCCGATAGTAAACGTCCAGGGGTGTCCGCCCATAGCCGACGTGATGGCCGGAGTGATAGTGTATTACACCACATTCGGACGCCTGCCGGAGCTCGACAACATGGGGCGCCCGAAAATGTTCTATCGCAACCGCATACATGACACCTGCTATCGCCGCGCATTCTACGACGCCGGCCTGTTTGTGCAAAGCTTCGACGACGAGAACGCCAAAAAAGGATATTGCCTGTACTACATGGGGTGCAAGGGCCCCAACACGTTCAACTCATGCGGCGTAATGCGTTGGAACGACTGCATAAGCTATCCCATTCAGAGCGGACATCCCTGCATAGGATGCGCCGAACCGGGATATTTCGACCAGGAGCCGTTCTACCGCCACATTCCGTCGGTGCACGGCATAGGCATTGAAGCTACGGCCGACAAAATCGGCGCGGCAGCCGCCGTGGCCGCTTTGGCGGGAGTGTCGATACACGCCGTAGTGACCAACATACAGAAGCGACAGCTTATTAAAAACGAAGAAGAATTCCCGGTAAAAAAAGACGAAGTAGATGGAAATTAGAGTTGTAGTTGATCCCGTGACCCGCATAGAGGGCCACCTGAGAATGGAAGCCATAGTGAAGGACGGCCGGATAACCGACGCCTTCAGCACCGGAACGATGGTTCGCGGCATCGAGATAATAGTGAAGGATCGCGATCCGCGCGACGTATGGGCATTCGTCATGCGAGTGTGCGGCGTGTGCACATCCATGCACGGACTGGCATCGGTAAGAGCCATCGAAAACGCATTGGACATACATGTGCCTTACAATGCCGAGATGGTGCGAAACATCATGCTCGGCACGCTGCAATCGCACGATCACCTCGTTCACTTTTATCAGCTCGGCGCGCTCGACTGGGTTGACATAGTGAGCGCGCTCTCGGCCGATCCGGCCGAGGCATCGCGCATCGCGCAGTCGCTAAGCCCCGTCAACGCCAAATACACTCCATGGGGCGAGAACTCTCCGGGCTACTTCGCCGACATCCAGAAACGAGTGAAGAAATTCGTCGAGCACAATCCGACCAACAATCTATTCTCCACCAACCGATGGTGCTGGGGCTCGAAGCTCTATCAACTTCCGCCGGCCGTCAACCTGCTCGGACTGGCGCACTACATTCAAGCCCTCGAATTCCAAAAGGAGATATGCAAGATACAGACCATATTCGGAGGCAAGAACCCGCACCCCAATTATCTCGTGGGGGGAATGGCCTGCGCCATAAACATGCAGGATCCCAACGCCATCAATATGGCTCGACTGAATTTCGTTCAGGAGATAATAGAGAAGATACAGATATTCGCAAACGAAGTGTATCTACCCGACTGCCTCGCCATACTTGCATTCTATCCGCAATGGACCCACATAGGCGGCGGACTGACCAACTATCTTTCGTACGGCGATTTTCCGCTCGGACATTACGGCGACCCGGAATGCTACCAGTCGAAGCGAGGCATCGTCAAGAACCGCGATCTGAGCCATCTCGAAGAATTCGACCCCGTTTCGCTCGACGGCCTGCAAGAGTTCGTCAACAACTCGTGGTACAAATATTCGGTGGGCAAGGACAAGGGTCTGCACCCCTCGATAGGAGAGACGATACTCGACTACACCGGCCCCAACGAACAGTTTGAATGGCTCGGAGGCGACAAACCTTACAGCTGGATAAAGACGCCGCGATACAAAGGCATGCCAATGGAGGTGGGCCCGCTGGCACGAGTAGCCGTAAACTATGCGGCTAAAAACGACCTGACCATGGAGCTTGCCAACAAAGCCGTGGCCACGCTATCGCAATATGCCGACAAATTCAACGGCAAGCCGTGCGGCATAACCCTCGACTCGCTGTTCTCCACCGCCGGACGCATTCTGGCCCGTTCAATCGATGCCGTGGAAGCGTCGGAATACCTTGCCATCTCGTTCAACAAGCTGATTTCGAACATAAAGAGCGGCGACGAATCGATGTTTAACGGCTCGAAATGGGAACCGGACTCATGGCCCAAAGATTGCAAGGGCTACAGCCTGAGCGAAGCTCCGCGCGGAGCGCTCGCCCACTATGCTCACATATCCAACAAGAAGATAGCCAACTATCAGATGGTGGTGCCCACCACATGGAACGGTTCGCCGCGCGACCCGATGGGGCAGCATTCGGCGTTCGAAGCCTCGGTAATAGGCACTCCCGTGGCGGGATTTGCGCCCGACAGCCCTGAAATGGCATTAAGCATCATACGCACGCTCCATTCGTTTGATCCATGCATGGCTTGCGCAGTGCATCTTTACGACGAAAACGGAACGGTGATACATAAAATAGACATAAACACGCCCCAATAAGCAACTTAAAAAAAACCGATTTGTCATGAGAAGCGTCCGACGAAATTTACGCGAAGTTTACGTATGGCAGATTCCGGTGCGATTTTTCCACTGGATCAATGCGGCATGCATCATAATATTGTGCATAACCGGCTATATAATAGGCGATCCGCCTGCCGTACAGCACTCTACGGAGGCCATACACAACTATTGGTTCGGATGGATCAGACTGACACACCTCGGGGTAGGTATGATATTCGTGGTCAACCTTCTGTTTAGAGTGTACTGGGCATTTGCCGGCAACAAATTCGCCCGATGGAATCAATTCATTCCTCTGAAAAAGTCGCAATGGCACAGCATATTCGAAACCCTCAAGGTCGACATATTGCTTCTGACGCATCATCCCGTTTACGACATAGGCCACAACTCGCTTGCGGCCACCACATACTTCGGATTGTTCATATTATCGGTAATCCAGGCCCTTACAGGCTTCATGATGATGTTTGTCACCACCAACAACGTGGCCGAGCCGGCTACCACACATATGCTGTTTGGCATGGACGGCTTTTTCGTGGTACGCTACATACACCACTTCTTGATGTGGGCGTTCATACTGTTTATGATAATACACGTGTATCTGGTGTTCTACCACGACTACATAGAGCGCAACGGCATAGCATCGTCAATGATAGGCGGCTGGAAATTCATACGCGAGGACGTAGTGCGCGATTTTGAGGAAGATACAAAGAGCTCCGACATCGACGATGCCGAACTTAAACTACAACGAAAACAGGATGAATGAGTCGACATACAAACGGCAACCGCTCCTCATAATGGGCATAGGCAATCTTGTGCTCCAGGACGAAGGCTTCGGCATACACGCCATAAGGCGTCTGGCACAATCGGAATTGCCCGAAGGGGTGAGCCTGCTCGACGGAGGCACCGCCGGGCTGCACCTCATGGGCTATCTGCAACAATGTGAAAAACTAATAGTGATCGATGCCGCGCTCGACAATCATCCCATAGGCACGGTGCGGTGCCTGCGCCCCGCATTCAACGAGTTTCCGCCATTGGTGACGGCCCACGAAATAGGGCTAAAAGATGTGCTCGAAGCCCTCGAGATAACCGGCTTTTGCCCGGAAACTTATCTCATAGTGGCCAGCGTGAAGAAATATGAATCGCTCGGCACCGAACTGTCGCCCGAAGTCGAGGCCGCCCTCCCCGAAGCATGCGCCATGGCTCTCGACAAAGCCGTTTCGCTGCTCGGAGCCACCGCCCAACCCCTAAAAACGCCCTAACAACGCCGTAAGCAATAAGCATACTGATATGAAAGCATTGTCGTGAAGAATTAGAATTTTTCACTAACTTTGCAAACATCCGCCACCGCCCCCCCCCGACGGGCTGCGCGGTTACACAATTTTTCATATAATCACAATATGCTTAAACTACTTACACCTATTATCATGGCTTTGGCCCTATGCGGCCCCATTTCAGCAAAAGAAATCTCGGTTTCATCATTCGGCGCCATACCCGACGACGGCAAAAACGACATGGCCGCATTGAACGCGGCAGCCGATTACTGTCGGAAAAATCCGGGAACCACGCTCATCATGCCTCCCGGGGTATATGACATAGAAAACGATCTGGCACTGAAAATAGAGCGCGAAGCCATAGGCGGCGCATACGGCGAAAACGTACAGGGACGTCTGTTCAGGCCCGGAGCGCCATACGTGAAGGCGCTCGACCTTTCCGATTGCAAGAATCTGACCGTGAAGGCCAACGGTGCCACCCTGAACCTGAAAGGATGGTATGAGGTCGTGACAATCGACAATGCAAAAAACGTAACCATCGACGGCTTGAGCATAGTGTATCACAGGCCGCCAAACACCGTGGGCCGCATCATATCGTCGACCGACGACTCGTTCGACTTCATTTTCGATCCGGCAAAATATTGCTATATCGACAGCATTGTGACCGGGCGCGTTCACTTTTACGACCACGTGCGCAATCGCATTTACACCGGCGGCGCATCTGACAAAGAGTTGATAAACCCATCGACCATTCGCATGCGCTCGAACGCGCGCCCGGCAGTTGGCGACTATTGCATAATACGCCACGGCGGACATTATCGTCCGGCAATAATGATCAAGGAATCGGACAACGTGACCCTGCAAAACGTAAAAATCCACTCGCAGCCGGGAATGGGCGTAGTGGGGCATCTGTCAAACAACATAATGCTCGACAACTTGCAGGTGGTGCCCGAACCGGGATGCGTGATCTCGACAAACACCGATGCCACGCACTTCACCTCATGCTCGGGCGACCTCACCATACAGAATTCGAAGTTTCGCGGCCAAGGCGACGACTGCACCAACATACATAATTACTACTACCGAATGTATCCGCGCGACGGCAAGAAGGTGGAGATACGCATAGAGAATGCCGATCTGCACGCTCAGTCGCTCGACTACCCTGCCGTGGGCGATTCGATGATAGTAATAGACCGGCACAGCATGGCCGAACAAGGCCGATATGCCGTGACGGCCGTAGACACTTCGTCGGCCAAGTGGGAAGTGGTAATCGAGCTCGATCGCGAACTTGGGAAGATAGACCGCGAACGCCTCGTAATGGCCAACATCAACCGTTTTCCCAAGGTGAAAATATTGAACAACTCAGTCAGCAGCCATCTTGCACGGTCGTTTCTCGTAAAGGGGCACGACGTGGTGATAGCGCGCAACAACATAATCGGAGCAACCGAAACGGCCATAAAGCTCGGAGCGGAATTAGGTTGGAACGAGAGCGGGCCGGCATACAACGTGCTGATCGAGGACAATTACATATCTGGGTGCGGATACAATGGCAACCCGGCCAATCCATCGTGCGTGATGCTCAGCACCGAAGCGTCGGAAACGGCTCCATACGTAAATCACAACATATTGATACGCAACAATGTGTTTGACACCGACAAGGCCACGGCAATATTGCTGAAGGATGGGGAAAACATCAAAGTGCTTGACAACAAGGTGAATCGGAAAAACTACGTGCGTATAGAGAATTGCCGAAACATCACAATAAAGGATTGACATTAAGAGGATGACAGAGTTTTCATTTCGCGCAGCCACCAAGTCGGATGCCGATCGGATAATGCAACTGATAGAGCAGGCAAAAACGCTGATGCGCAACGAAGGCAGGCAACAATGGTCGGAGCAATATCCGGCCCGTATGCACATCGACAACGACATAGCATCGGGCAACGGATATGTGCTGTGCACTACCGACAACGACGTAGCGGTGGCCTATGGAGCGATACTGTTTACCGGCGAACCGGCCTACGACGACATCGTGGGAAGCTGGCTTACCGAAAAGCGCGCGCCCTATGTGGTGCTACACCGTCTGGCCGTGGCCGAAGAAATGCGACGCCAAGGCGTGGCGACCCGTTTTTTTCACGAAATCGAACGCCTTGGCGCATCAAAAGGGGTAAGCAGTTTCAGAGTCGATACAAATTACGACAATGACTATATGCTTAGAATATTGTCAAAACTCGGTTTTTCGTACTGCGGCGAGATTAAATATCAGCAAGGCTCACGTCAGGCTTTCGAGAGAGTGCTTTCGAGCTTTGGGCGCGAATGAGCCGAAGTGCCTATTATCCATTTTGCTCCCGGCAGCCACGATATGATCTTGGTGGCTATGTAGCAGCTCATGAAGGTGGCTATCGCTATTACCGGTATCGCGGCCACGGAGGGCAAAGCCATGTCATTCTTAAACACGCCGACCCAATAGCCGAGCCAGAATATGTGCATCAGAAACATCCCGAAGCTCAGTTCCGACAACTCAAGCACTATCTTAGGGGTCTTGCTCATCTCTATGCATGAGAACATCAGAAACGCGCCGGTGGTAAGCACCACGCAGTTTATGGTGCAGAACGACCAGCCTATTTCCAATTCGGGGGTAACGAGCAGTTGTCCGGGAACGGCCTGCACATAAAACGACATTATGGTAGCCACGGCTCCGACGGTCGTGGCGCAAAGACCCACCCAAAAACGCTTCGCACGGCTCCAGTCGAGATGCACCTTTATATAATGTGCTATTACGAGATAGCCCAGATAGCCTGAGAAGTACCAGAGCATGTGATATTCGTTCCAGAAGCACTGCCCCCACACTTCGCCGGAGAAACGATTCAGATACGGCATGCATGTCGACAAGGCAAACAGAACGATGAAGGCAAGTTCCTCCTTAGCCGTCGCCTTGCGTATCCACGGTGATATAATGGGTATGAAAAGATATAACCCTATCAGCGGGTACATAAACCAGAAATGTCCGGCAGTAGTTGGGAAATTGAGAAGTATTCGCGAAAGGTCGGTGCATGACGTAGAGTAATCAATCTGCCCCCAGAGTGTCGGCAGCACGCTATAAAGCACCATAAATATGAAAAATGGAGGCAAAATGCGCACGGCACGGCGACGATAGAACTGCCACGTGGTCTGCGATTCGTTCATCGGCACCAACAAATATGCCGAGACAATCATGAACAACGGCACGGACATTCGCGAGAATCCGTCGTAAACCGACACCCACAAACGGTCGAGGTCGTTTTGCAGGAACGATTGAGGACCGGCCATATCCGATTCGCCACCCGCACCATAAAAATTCTCGCTGGCATGTACGAGCATCACCAAAAAGCAGGCAAATACTCTTACGAAATCTAAAAATACAATTCGCTTCATTTCTACATTAGGTTTTAAACATACTACAAAGGTATGAAAATCGTGGGATTTTCATCCACATTTGCCTTCCCGTCACAACGCCTTCCCGTCATTTAGATAGAAATAATGATTATTTTCAATGACCAAGTGACCTTTTGTTGATAATTCAATATTCTCTCCTTAGGAATGGTAATTTCCGAGTTCTCCAAATTTTTTGTTCAATAATCATGCTTTGCTCAATGGCATTGAACACGGATGCATTTTTTGAACGCCGATGAATCAATGCGAACGGATATGTGGCGCAGTGCACTTATTATGCATTTATTATAACGGAATGGCTTTGAGCCAAACGCTCCTTGTGCTCCATTTTCATAGGGATAGATGCAGTATCGGATAAGGGCGACCCACATCGTCGGCAGCATCGCGCGACATTACACGGAATCCTTTTGCTTTGTAGAAATTCAAAGCCGAGGCATTCTGTTCGTTTACATCGACCTTCGTCGCGCCCTGTTGTTTTGCAAATTCCATTAGGATAGATCCATAACCCTGACCGCGACGGAAGTTGTCGATAAAGAGCATTTCAATTGAGCCGGCGCTCAACCCAACGAATCCTGCATATGCGCCATTGTCGACAACAGCATAGAGATCTACATTGGGGAAATAATCAGGAATCAAGGCTGCCTTAATTTCATTGAAGTCAGCTTCTTTCAGAAAATTGTGCGTAGCCATTACCGAACGCTCCCATATTCCGGCGAGCGTCGTGTAATCATCTTCACCACATTTCACTATTTTCATATCACAAAGATATGCATTCATTCCGGATTGACCGAGGTTATGTCACTCCAAATGATACCGATCGAATGTCCATACCCCCCCCCACCGTTTTTACCGTAATGCAACTTTGTAACAAAAAAATCAAGAGTCAGTAACATTTTAGAAATACTTTTTAAATGAAATTATATTCCTATATATTAATTAATTACGTATTATTGTAACAAGATAGTAACTATTTTAACATATTTTAATCGCATAATTATTTTGAAAATTCAATTTTATGTACCTTTGCAATGTCAACGATAATAAACGATGACAAACATTAACGAAATAATAAACTTTTAAACAACAAAATCATGGGTTCAAACGAGTTCAAATCAAGTCTAATGAGCCTTCAGGGCAACTTGCTAAACTTCGCGTATATGCTTACATCGAACCGCGATGACGCATACGATCTTCTACAGGACACGACCCTCAAAGCCCTTGATAACGAAGACAAGTACACTGACAACACCAACTTCAAAGGTTGGGTGTTCACCATAATGCGCAACATTTTCATCAACAACTATCGTCGCGTAGTCCGCTCGGCTACCATCATAGACCGCACTGAAGATTGCTATCACCTCAACCTGTCGCAGGACTCAGGACTCGAAACCCCCGAAGGATCATTCGCGGCACAGGAGATAACAAACGCCATAAACGATTTTCCCGAAAAGTATCGCGTACCTTTCTCAATGCACGTGGCCGGATACAAATACGAGGAAATAGCCGAGAAGATGCAGCTTCCGCTCGGAACAATAAAGAGCCGCATATTCTTCGCGCGCCAGCAGCTCCAGGAGCGTTTCAGTGATTATCGTTAATGAGAATGAACAAAAAACTCCCTCATGACGTTTCAAGTATATAAAGCATAAGGCCCTCGGGCCACGACTAAAGTTAATAAGGTAAAAAGATTTGTATTTTTTTGATTGGTAGAGATTATATAAAGTTATCGAATTACACACATTATTCATACGACATCAAGTGACAACGGTCCTTTAGGCAACGCCTTCAGGGCCGTTGCCATTAATATCCATTCAATTCATTCAATCCACGCTGATGCCCAGCGACTGCAACGTTCCGTCAACGCTCCGCTCCAACTCCGACACTGACTGATTACGGGCTGCCGCCACGCTACGATATATGCTTGCCACGTCAACGTCCGAATCATCCGATTCGATCAACAGCTTGTCGGAAGGGATGGCCATCGCCGTAGCGGCATTGAATTTAGCGCCCAACGACAGCAAAAAGCCCGCATCAACGAGCTGACGTGCCAATTCGGGCTTTCCCCTGAATCCGTGAATCACCCAAGCCTGCGACGGCGACAGACGGCGCCGCATCGACATCAGTTCGTTATAAGCACGCACGCAATGAATTATGAGCGGCTTCCCCACGCTCTCGCTAACCGACACGTGCCGCTCGAATGCTTCGGCCTGCAGCGAAATCGCCGGACCGCGAAGCTTGTCGAGCCCGGTTTCGCCGATGGCCACCACATTTTTTTCGCGCGCCACGGCATCAAGCCGGCTCCACGCATCGCAACCGGCATCGGCCACCATCCACGGATGCACTCCGACCGAATACAACACACGGCTCGACACGTCGTCGCACGGCGATATGGCGACTATGGCGTCAGGCTTTACTTTATGAGTATGGAAATCGAACATCACGGCACCGGATCGTAGCCCGAGCCACCCCACGGATGGCAACGGCATATGCGCTTTACGGCAAGCCACATCCCCTTCACGGGGCCATGCTTGCGGAGAGCCTCGATGGCATATGCGCTACACGTGGGCACATAACGGCACGAGGCCGGAAGCATGGGCGAAATGCACAATTGGTAAAAACGGATTGGAATTATGAGCAATCCCGCAATAAGTTTACTCGGCTTCAACTTCATTTTTTCGCGAGTTGCAGAGAGTTTGAGAGATGCGTGAAAATATTTTTTTAACGGAGCGCTCGGCATCCGAATATGTCGTCATGGTCTTGCCCACATACACAAACGCTACGTCGACATTCGAGCACTCCGGAAGCAACGACCTGTTCAGACGGTAAGCCTCGCGGAGCCGCCGCCGCATCGTCACGCGATCAACGGCATTGTGAAGACGCTTTTTGGGCACCGTGATCATAAACCGCGCACACGAAATGCTTCGCGACTTGTCGACGCGCCATATGGCACGCCACGGATAAGCCATGACACAAAAATTTTCGCCCCCGGCTGATGACGGGGACGAAAACAATGCGTTAATGGCCGAAAGGCTCCTTAGTTTTTCTTTTTTATATAGCCTCAGCGAAGTCAATTTTCATTCTCTTTAGCATTTTCACGCAAAAAGTCATCGAGAGCGGCAGTCATCGACGGAGCTTTGGCCGACGGAGCCTCGATATCGAGTCGCAACCCGGCATCCTTTACGGCCTTTGCCGTAGTGGCGCCGAAGCAACCTATCTTTATGTCGCCCTGATTGAAATCAGGGAAATTCTTCAACAGCGAAGCTATCCCCGACGGGCTGAAGAACAGCAGCATATCGTAATCGAACGGCTCGTCAGGACCAAAATCATTACTTACCGTACGATACATCACGGCTTTGGTATAGTTTATCTTGTGATTGTCGAGCACGCTCGTCTCATCCTTATGCACGTCGCTGACGGCATACAGGAACTTCTCTTTGCTGTGTTTGTTGAGCGACGGCAACAGATCGTCAAGCTTGCCGGTGATACCGTGAAATATCTTACGTTTACGATACACAATGTACTTCTGCAAGTACAGGGCTATCGACTCGGTAGTACAAAAATACTTCATAGTGTCGGGTATGTTGACTCTCATCTCCTCGCACAAACGGAAGAAATGGTCAATTGCAGTCCTGGCGGTGAATATTACGGCAGTAAAATCAGATATCGAAATTTTGGACTGACGGAATTCTTTTGCGCTCAACCCTTCTACCTTTATGAACGGACGAAACTCTATCTGAACGCCATATTTCTCGGCTATCTCGTAATAAGGCGACTTTTCCGACGTAGGTTTGGGTTGTGACACTAAAACTTTCTTTACTTTCACGCTATAAGTTTGGTTGATGAATTTGTTTTGGTTAATCCAGACTACTTACTAACATACTCGCTTTTACAATCAAAATAAGCGGTATCAATTCGAGGGTGCAAAGGTACAAAATAAAGTAGACAAGCGAGAACAATTTGTGATAAAAAATTCTAAATCCTTTACATATGAAGATAATACGGCCCAATACATACAACGAAATGCCAAGAACAAGCATTTGTCGGGCTACGTCGGGATTAAACAGCATGACTACCGACGGGGCCATTAGCGCAAGCCCGGTAAGCGCCTGCGATGCCGTGAAACCCTTAAGCCATTGCCCCGAAAGATGCGGCGTGGCGAAAATGTAGCCCACCGCCCCATAGGCGGCAAGCTGCGCCACGAAATATGCCGCACAAAGCCCCGAATAAAGCATAATGCCCCTGAACGCATCGCGAATGGCCATCCCGTAAGCCGACAGGCCGCCATAAATCATAATGCCTTCGCTTATGCACGTCATGACAATGAGCGATATCAAGGCTCGGGCTTCGTTGGTGGTGTGATCGTCGAATGCATTGTCGCGTTTGCGCACCGACAAAAGGTCTTGCCAACACGACTTTATGAACGAGGCGCTGTGGCGCAATCCGAACGCCAACAGCAAAAACGCCATCACCAGCATGGCCACCACGCCGCTGTCGGTCGACGGAAGGACAGGACGAATGACGCCGATAAGGCCCGACGCGTAAGTGTCGGAAGGCTGCCACGAAGCATACTGACTCATCTCGTCAGCCGTAAGCGGCGCCTCGACATCGCGACACACTCCCCACGGCTCCACGGGCTGAGGGGCATTGCCGACGGTATCGGGCGATATGTTGGTCAGTGAATCGGGCATCGTGCTTGTGATGATGGATACGTGCTTCAATCTATCTTTTGTGTGAACTGCGACACCGACGGAGCAGCCAGCGCCTTGGCCACGGCCTCATCGGGAGTCAGGGCTACCGACCACAACGCTGCGTGGTCGCCGCGCATGAAACCCATGCTTATGGTACGGGAGAGCATCTCTATCAATGGGTCGTAATAACCGTTCTGGTTAAATATCACCACATTTCCGGCGTATAAGCCCAACTGTCGCCAAGTTATTATCTCCATCAGCTCCTCGAGGGTTCCGCATCCGCCCGGCAACGCTATGGCCGCAATGCTCATCGATGCCATGGTGCGTTTGCGCTCATGCATATCGGCCGTAACAATCATTTCGGTAAGCGCCCGGTGTTGCCAACCGTTGCGCACCATAAATTCGGGGAGCACGCCTACGGCGCGACCGCCCACTTCGAGCGCTCCGTCGATGGCGGCAGCCATCAGCCCCGAACGACCTCCGCCGCACACCACGCCCAATCCGCGCTGCGCTATGAGCCGTCCTATCTGACGGGCGGCATCCTTATACGATGCGTCAATGTCATTGCTCGAAGCTCCGTATATCAATATTGAATCCTTGGCATTCATAACAGCTGCAAAGGTACAAATTTTCCTCGTTGCCGGCCAACGATTTGGCCCATATAATGAGCGCGCAGGTCATACCGTTTCGAGCGAATGAATCGACGACAATATGCTGACAGCCTCCTCGACCGTCGGCACGTTGGCGATCGAGAAACTACGCTTGCCGTTTTTCTCGCGTATGTTGCAGCGACGCGGATTTTTCTGAAGATAATTCAATATGCGCCCGAACATTGGCGACTGATAGTAAGCCTTGTTGGTATCGTCGACGAAATATATGTACATGACGCCCAGCTTCAGCACCACCTTCTCGATGCCGAGCTGACGGGCAAGACGGCGCAAGCGCGGAATGCGAAGCAGCTCGGCCGTCACGTCGGGGATGCGCCCGAACCTGTCGAGCAACCGCGACTTGAACGCCTGAAGGTCGATTTCGCGCTCAATGCTGTCGAGCTCCTGGTAGAGCGATATGCGTTCGCTCTCCTGCGGCACGTAATCGGCCGGGAGCAAAAGCTCCATGTCGCTCTCTATTACGCAATCGGCCACATATTCCTTCTCCTCATCGGCATTCTGGGCCTCGATGTCGCTGAACTCCTCGTTGCGAAGCTCGGTAACGGCTTCTTTCAATATTTTCTGATAGGTCTCATATCCGAGGTCGGCAATGAAGCCGCTCTGTTCGGCCCCGAGCAGATTTCCCGCGCCACGAATGTCGAGATCCTGCATGGCAATGTGTATGCCGCTGCCGAGGTCGCTGAAGCTCTCTATGGCCTGAAGACGGCGACGCGACGTGGGCGACAAGGGCACGTGGGGCGGAACCAACAGATAGCAGAACGCCTTGCGCGAACTTCGGCCCACGCGCCCGCGAAGCTGATGCAGCTCGCTCAAACCAAAGTTTTGGGCGTTGTTGATTATTATGGTGTTCACGTTGGGCATGTCGATGCCGCTCTCTATTATAGTGGTGGCCAGCAATATGTCGTAATCGTGGTTGGGGAAGTCGATTATCGCCTTCTCAAGCTTCTCGGGCGGCATCTGTCCGTGCGCCACTATGGTACGGGCGTCGGGGACGAGACGCTTCACCATAGCGTCGAGATCGTGGAGCCCTTCGATGCGCGGATTGACGATGAACACCTGGCCGTTGCGCGACAGTTCGAAGTTGATGGCTTCGGTTAGTATGTCGTCGTCAAGAGCGTTTACCGACGTAACGATCGGATATCGGTTGGCGGGCGGAGTGGTGATGGCTGAAAGATCGCGCGCCCCCATAAGCGAAAACTGAAGCGTACGCGGAATCGGGGTGGCGCTCATGGTAAGCGTGTCGACGTTGATTTTAAGCTGTTTGAGCTTCTCCTTCACGGCCACGCCGAATTTCTGTTCCTCGTCGACCACCAGCAGTCCGAGATCCTTGAATTTCACATCCTTGCCTATCAGCTTATGCGTGCCTATGAGAATGTCGATTTTTCCTTCGGACAAGTCGGATATTATTTGCTTCACTTGCTTGGGAGTGCGCGCGCGCGAAATATAATCGACCCTTACCGGCAAGTCCTTGAGACGATTCTTGAACGTGTTGTAGTGCTGATATGCCAACACGGTAGTGGGCACGAGCACTGCGGTCTGCTTATTGTCGGCAGCGGCCTTGAATGCGGCGCGTATGGCCACCTCGGTTTTTCCGAAGCCGACGTCGCCACATATCAGACGGTCCATGGGCTTTTCGCTCTCCATATCGGCTTTTACGGCCTGCGTGGCCGTGAGCTGATCGGGCGTATCTTCGTAAATGAACGAGGCTTCGAGCTCCTGTTGCATGTACGAGTCGGGCGAAAAGCTGAATCCCTTTTCATTTTTTCGGGCAGCATACAGCTTTATCAGGTCGCGCGCTATGTCCTTGAGCTTCTTCTTGGTGTTTTCCTTGACCCTGTTCCACGCGCCGGTGCCCAATTTGTTGATTTTCGGGGGTACGCCCTCCTTGCCTCTGTACTTTGCGAGCTTATGCAATGCGTGTATCGACACGAATATAATGTCGTCGTTGGCATAGGTAAGCTTTATCATTTCCTGGGTGCGGCCATTGACGTTCGTGCGCAACAAGCCGGCAAAACGCCCCACGCCGTGGTCGACGTGCACTATGAAGTCGCCCGGCTCTATTGCGCTGAGCTCTTTAAGCGATAGTGCGAGTTTCCCCGAACGGGCACGATCGCTCTTGAGGTTATATTTGTGGAAACGGTCGAATATCTGATGATCGGTGAATATGCATATCTTGCCCACGTTGTCGACAAAGCCCTCATGCAGTGTCGACAGCACCCCTTCAAAGGCGATGCTTTCGTTGCGGTCGGCAAATATGGCGTGCAATCGTTCGAACTGCTTTTCGCTATCGCTGAGTATGTATATCTTATACCCGTCGTCGAGCAGCTTGGTGAACGAATCGCTTATCAGATCGAAATTTTTATGGAATATGGCCTGCGGCGAACATTTGAAGTCGATCGACACCGTTGTAGCCTTGTCGGGGTTGGCGGCAGCCGTAAACCTCAACTGCCGGAACTCTCCGAACTTGGCGGCAAATGCCTCGGCATCGACCACCTGATTCATGGCATTGTGATCGCCCTCATCGGCTATCATAGCGCTTTCCGAAAACGACTCGGAAGCCACACCGCTTATTCGCGACAACGTGTAGTCGGCATCGCGCACCGCTATCAGGGTCGACTCGTCGACAAAATCGAGCAACGACTCCCCTCTTGCCGCCAGAGCTACGTTTGATGTTATTGATATGTCGTCGAGTTTTTGCTCCGACAGCTGCGTTTCGGTATTGAACGTTCGGATGGAGTCGATTTCGTCGCCGAAAAAGTCTATTCGATAAGGCAACTCGTTGCTGTAACCGAATATGTCGAGAATCGATCCGCGAACGGCAAAATGGCCCGGCTCGTAAACATAGTCGACCTCGGTAAAGTTGTTCTCACGCAGCCACTTGGTCGTTTCGGTAAGATCGAGCTCGGCCCCTTTCGTTATGCGTATGGTATGCTTGTCGATGTCGCGCCGCGTAGCCACCCTCTCGGCAAGAGCTTCGGGATATGTCACCACAAACCGCAAGTTGGCATCGGTGTGCCAATGGTTGAGCGCTTCGGTGCGCAAAATCTGCGAGGGAGGGTCGATCTGCCCATACTTTATGTCGCGCTTGTAAGCCGACGGAAACATGAACACGGCCTCCTCGCCAAGCAGTCGCGAGAGGTCATGATATATGTATCCGGCATCGTCGAGCGAATCGCCCACCACTATGGCGGGCACGCCCGAATGAGGCAATGCAGCAAGCATCATGGCAGGCGACGAGCCTGCCATGTCGTATATCGAAATTATTTTTTCGGCACTGTCAAGCGCCTTGATCAAAGCCTTTCGGCGAGTTCCTGATAAAAATTGGTCGCTTAATTCCTGTAAGGTCATTTCGTTGGTTTCGGTGAAAGAATTTTACGATATTCGGCCGGGTCGAGAAGTATCTTCTCAGCCTCGTCGAAGCCGGGGTCCTTTCTGAGCTGGGCAATGTTCATGCCCTTCTGATAATAATATCGTTCTACTATCTCCTGTAACAAATATGGCGATATGGCTTCGCGATGCGTGTCAAGGTCTTTTTCGAGCGGATGCTTGAGCATTCCCTCGAGCACCGTAAACTGAGCCTCAACGCTATCGTTCATATAACCTTCTATCTTAGCGGCTTCGCGCAACTGATTGAGAATCGTTTCGCACACCTTGTCATAGTTGAACTTCTCGGGATCTATGAATTTCTTGAAATCCTCGTAAATCGAATCGGTTATCTCGAATTTGTCGGGCGAAGCTATCGTCGGATGCTCCGAGGCAAACTTGTTAGCATAGTCGAAAGCCCAGTTATCGCGCATGATGTTGAAGGTTATGCGGCTCATTTCAGGATATTTCACCTCCAAATCGGGCGTTATGCCGCCGCCATCGCGCACGGTGCGACCGCCTGCCGTCGTAAACACATTGGTAAGGCTATCGGGGATGCGGCTTACCGATCCGTCGGGATTGCGGTGCGAATAGTCGATGGCTTGTATGAGACGTCCGCTCGGAATGTAATATCGAGCCATCGTAACCTTAAGCAATTCTTCGTAAGGGAGCTGGCGGGTGGTCTGCACGAGGCCCTTGCCAAACGATCGGTTGCCTATTATCACGGCACGGTCAAGATCCTGAAGCGCGCCGGCAGTTATCTCCGATGCCGATGCCGAACCCTGGTCGATCAGTACGGCCAGCGGCATATCGGGCATTATCGGACCCGAAGTGGTCTTATACACCTGCTCGTTGAGCACCCCTTTGCCGCGAGTGCGCAACACTTCGGTCCCCTTGGGAACGAAATTGCTCACAATCTTCACGGCACTTTCGAGCGCGCCGCCGGGATTGTTGCGCAAGTCGAGCACTACGCCCTTCACATTCGGATTTTTCTTGAATTCGAGCAATGCGTCGCGCACTTCCTGAGGCGACTTTTCCGTAAACGACGTAAGATATATGTAACCTATATTACCATTTACCACACCGGCATATTGCACCGATGGCATCTGAATCTTTTCGCGAACCACGTCAAACGTAAGCATCGAATCCTTGACAAACGGACGGCACACCGAAATTCTCACGGTGCTGCCCGGCTGGCCTTTGAGCTTATCCGACACCTTATCGTGCGACATACCGAGAACCGTATCGTTGTCGATGGTCACAATCTTGTCGCCGGGCTTCAAGCCTGCCTTGGCGGCCGGAGTGCCCTCCTGCGGACCCGAAATATATACGTCGCCGTTGCGCTGCATAATGTATGAACCTATGCCGCCATATTCGCCCGACATCAGTTCGTGAAATTCTTCCTGCTTTTTCTTAGGCATATACTCGGTGTAAGGGTCGAGCTTCGAGAGCATTCCCCCTATGGCCGTCTCTATGGCATCCTCGGCATTGATGGTGTCTACATAAAAAGTCTGCATTTCCTTGAACAATGCATTGAAAATGTCAAGATTCTTCGAAATCTCGTTTTTCTTGCTTCGGGTAACAGCATTTGCGCAAACCGACACGAACAATATGGCCAACGCCGTATATACAATTTTTTTCATTTAGTTTATCTGTTGAAGTGATAGTTGAAAATCGACTACTAAGTTAGTCAATTATTATAACAAACGTCGAGTAAAATATGCCTAAAATCAATAAAAACTTTTTTTCACTGATTTTTTTTGCGATTTATGTTGCATATTTAGAATAAAGCAACTAATTTTGCATCGCAATTCGCCAAAGGGCGAATGTTAATCGCTTCAATAGCTCAGTCGGTTAGAGCATCTGACTGTTAATCAGAGGGTCGTTGGTTCAAGTCCATCTTGAAGCGCAAAATGTTGGAAGCTTCAGTAGCTCAGTTGGTTAGAGCACCTGACTGTTAATCAGGGGGTCGTTGGTTCAAGCCCATCCTGAAGCGCAAATCACTCCGCAAGCGGGCTGTATCGAAAATTCGACACAGCCCGTTTTTTTATTGTCATATGCCTGTTCAAACGTTTAAGTGTTTATATATCAGAATTTATCGCTAATTTTGGGCTTAATTGTAAAAAGGTAGGCTGAAAAGGGGTGTAATTCACATATAGATAAAGGTTTAAGGCATATGAAAACATTTGAGGGCCAAAATTAGTGGTAAAATTTTTCTAATTGTAAAAAAGTAGGCTGTTATCCATTACAA
>JAGATN010000026.1 GCA_017621225.1 Muribaculaceae bacterium
ATATCGCGGGGAGGCAGGGGGATCCATGTATCAACAGCGTCCATAAGCTCCATAACCTTCTCTTCCCACTGGGGCTCACCGTTGAGAGCGCCGAGGGCAGAGCCACGGATGATAGGAGTGTTGTCGCCATCATATTCGTAAGACGAAAGAAGGTCGCGCATTTCCATTTCAACGAGTTCGAACATTTCTTCGTCGTCGACCATATCGCACTTGTTCAAGAACACTACGATACGGGGCACGTTCACCTGACGAGCGAGAAGGATGTGTTCGCGAGTCTGGGGCATCGGACCGTCAGTAGCAGCAACCACGATGATAGCACCGTCCATCTGAGCAGCACCGGTTACCATGTTCTTCACATAGTCAGCGTGTCCCGGGCAGTCAACGTGTGCATAGTGACGATTTGCGGTTTCATATTCAACGTGCGAAGTGTTGATTGTGATACCACGTTCCTTTTCTTCGGGTGCGTTGTCGATCTGGTCGAACGACTTAACCTCTGAAAGGCCATTCTTTGCAAGCACCGTAGTGATAGCGGCGGTCAAAGTAGTCTTACCGTGGTCAACGTGACCGATAGTACCGATGTTAACATGCGGTTTGGTTCTTTCGAATTTCTCTTTAGCCATAACTTTGCTATTTTTATTTTTATTAGTTGATTATCTTTTAACTGCGATGCCACGACAGCACAAAGCACTATCGGGGCTACCGGATTGGTTTATAACCTTGAGCCGATGGCGGGATTTGAACCCGCGACCTCTTCCTTACCAAGGAAGTGCTCTACCCCTGAGCTACATTGGCAAAATTGGAGCGGAAGACGAGGCTCAAACTCGCGACCCTCAGCTTGGAAGGCTGATGCTCTATCAACTGAGCTACTTCCGCATTTTCAAGTCTTGCGACTTGTGGGCGAAGATGGATTCGAACCACCGAAGGTAAAAACCAGCAGATTTACAGTCTGCCCCATTTGGCCACTCTGGTATTCGCCCTTTTTTTCGAGCCTCTTGTCGGATTCGAACCAACGACCCCGAGATTACAAATCACGTGCTCTGGCCAACTGAGCTAAAGAGGCATTTGCTTAATCAAACCCACAGGGCCTCAAAAGCGATTGCAAAGTTATGCAGTTTTTTTGAATTGGCAAAATAATCTCGGCTTATTTTTATCATTTTTATCGATTTTTTGGTTCGAAACGTTTTTAAGCACGCTTCACACTTCTATTAATCAGCCGTTTGCGCCCACACGCGGAGCATAACGATTTTACAATGTCGAAAAAAATGATTAAGTTTGTGGATGCACAAAACGTGCAATCGCAAAAACATAAAAACATCAACCGACATGAACACCAAAATCATCGAGCGCATAAACGCGCTAAGAAATAAAATGAGCGTCGAGGGCATAAAAGCCACGATTGTGCCACAAACCGATCCGCATCAGAGTGAATACATAGCCGATCACTGGCAAGTGCGCCGATGGCTAAGCGGATTCACCGGCTCGGCCGGCGCGCTGGTAGTCACCACCGACCAGGCTTTCGTGTGGGCCGACTCCCGCTACTGGCTTCAGGCCGAAAGCCAACTCGCCGGAACAGGCATAGGCGTAATGGAGGAGGGCAAGCCGGGCGTGCCGACGATAGCCGAATACCTCTGCTCTACATTAAAGGAGGGCGACACCGTGGGCATAAACGGCCTGCTGTTTTCGATCGATGCCACCGATGCGCTCGAATCGGAACTAAACAAGGCCGGCATAAACCTCTGCGCCGATTTCGACCCGGCAGCCGGAGTATGGGCCGATCGCCCGTCGCTGCCCGACACCGAGATATTCATCCACGACGAGAAATATGCGGGTGAGAGCGCGCAATCGAAACTCGCCAAGATACTCGCCGACGCAAACCGGCAAGGTGCCACGAGCGCGCTGATATCGGACCTTGCCGAAATAGCGTGGGCTCTCAACATTCGTTCGCGCGACGTCAACTTCAACCCCGTCGTTACGTCATATCTGCTCGTCGACCCCGAAAAGTCGGTGCTGTTCGTCGACCAATCCAAGCTCACCGACGACGTGCTGCGTCACCTCGATGCCGCCAACGTAACGGCCAAGCCTTACAGCGAGGCCCTGAAACATCTTGAAGCACCCCCCTCCACCGCCAAAGTACTGGCAAGCCGAAACCAGACATCGGGCACAATCAGGCGCATCCTCGCCGACAAGCTGATAATCGGATCGTCGCCCATCGCGCTGCTGAAAGGATGCAAGAACGAAACGCAAGTCGAAGGCACTCGAAACGCCATGGTGCGCGACGGCGTTGCCCTCGTAAAGGCATTCATGGAGATAGAGCGCAAGATGGCCGAAGGCGAAAAACTCACCGAAATAGGAGTGGCCGATCTGCTCGAGCACTTCCGCAGCCAACAGCCGCTGTATTTCGACCTCAGCTTCGACACCATAGCCGGCTTCGGCCCCCACGGAGCCATCGTGCACTATTCGGCTTCGCCGGCAACCGACGCCACGCTTTCGCCCGACAATCTGCTGCTCGTCGACTCAGGAGCAAGCTACCTCGACGGCACCACCGACATAACCCGCACCATAACTTTGGGCAACCCCACCGACGAGCAGCGACATGACTTTACGCTCGTCATGAAGGGGCACATCGCCCTCGCCACGGCAGTATTCCCGGTGGGTACGCGCGGAGCGCAACTCGACGTCCTGGCAAGAATAGCCTTATGGAAAGAGGGCTTGAGCTATCTGCACGGCACCGGACACGGCGTGGGGCACTTCCTCAACGTTCACGAAGGGCCGCAAAGCATTCGCCTGAACGAGAACCCCACGGCACTGAGCGTAGGCATGATTACGTCGAACGAGCCTGGCCTTTATCGCGCCGGCAAGCACGGCATACGCTGCGAGAACCTCGTGCTGACCGTACCGGCATTCTCAACCGAGTTCGGCGACTTCCTCCGCTTCGAGACCATAACGCTGTTCCCGTTCGACTTGCGCCTGTTCGACACCGAACTGATGTCGGACGAGGAGATAGAATGGGTCAACGAATACCACCACGAAGTCTATCGCCGACTCTCGCCGTCGCTCAACGCCGCCGAGCAAGAATGGCTGAAGGCAAAAACGGCCGAATTGACGAAATAAGATACATCAACCACATTAATTATATAGCTATAAATCGACATGGCATTAATCATTCCGTTAAGAGGCATAACTCCCACCATCGGCCGCGATTGCTTTCTCGCCGAGAACGCAACAGTAGTGGGCGACGTGACAATGGGCGATGAATGCAGCATATGGTTCAACACCGTGCTGCGCGGCGACGTGAATTCAATAAAAATAGGCGATCGCGTAAACATTCAGGACGGTTCGGTGCTGCACACGCTGTACCAGAAATCGACAATCGAAATAGGCAACGACGTGTCGATAGGACACAACGTCACGCTGCACGGATGCAAAATACACGACCTGGCCCTGATAGGCATGGGCGCGGTAGTGATGGACGACGCCGAAGTGGGCGAAGGCGCCCTCGTGGCGGCCGGATCGGTAGTGCTGTCGCGCACCAAAATAGGCCCGCACGAACTATGGGGTGGCGCGCCGGCCAAATTCATCAAGCCCGTCGACCCCGAGCAGAGCCGCGAAATGAATCAGAAGATAGCACGAAACTACCTGATGTATTCGAAGTGGTACTCAGAAGATTGACGAACCGACCGTAGCCAACGGGCCACGACGTAAAAAACAGACGACGGGCCGGAAGCAGGATTCGCGACACGCTCGCACCCGCTTCCGGCCCGTCGGCATATCGTCGTCACAGCCCTCGCCTTACGCGACGGCCATAGGCCATAATCACCAAAAAGCACACGAGCGGTAGCACAAACGAGGCATTGACCGCCGGGAGAAATCCGATGGCACCGCCATCTATTATGGCTGCCTGAAGCGGAGGCAGCACCGAGCCACCAAGTATCGACATGATCAGTCCGGCAGCGCCAATCTTCGCATCCTCGCCAAAGCCCTCGAGCGCTATGCCGTAAATGGTGGGAAACATCAGCGACATGCATGCCGATATGGCCACGAGGCAATACAGCCCCATAACGCCGTCGCAGAAAATCACGCCGAGCGTAAGCAGGCTTCCCGCTAAAGCAAAATACATCAGCAACGAGCCGGGGCGAAAATAACGCAACAGGAAAGTGCATATGAACCGGCTACCGCAAAACAGCACCATGGCCACTATGTTATATTTCTGCGACAACACCTCGGCATCCTTTTCCGACATGCCCTGCTCCATGAATATGCGTGTTCCATATTGAATTATGAACGTCCAGCACATTATCTGCAAGCCCACGTAAAAAAACTGCGCCACGACGCCTTCGCGGTATCGCGCCACCGAGAAAAGCCGCTTGAAAGCGGGCAACACATTGAGGCTGCGATCAGATTCGGCGCTACGGGGCATCTTCATGAACAGCATCGCCACCCATATCACCGTAATCACTATGCCTATCACGAGATACGGAGCTATCAGCACCGACAAGTCGGAATTTTTCACGGCCTCAAACTGAGCGTCCGAGAGCTCCATGCGCTGCTCGGCGCCAAGCGGACTCAGACGCGACTGTATGAAATGCATGGCCACGTACATGCCCATCAGCGACCCGACGGGGTTGAACGACTGCGCCAGATTGAGTCGGCGCGTAGCAGTGCGCTCATCGCCCATCGACAGCACATACGGGTTGCAGCTCGTTTCAAGAAACGACAATCCGCACGTAAGCACGAAATATGCCATC
Organism: Muribaculaceae bacterium; assembly: GCA_017621225.1. Classification (GTDB taxonomy): domain Bacteria; phylum Bacteroidota; class Bacteroidia; order Bacteroidales; family Muribaculaceae; genus Paramuribaculum. The sequence goes on from JAGATN010000026.1 coordinate 4,746, forward strand.
AAAAACGGGAAATAGCTGCCCGTCATTTTGGCCGGGAAAAACATAAACGACCCCACGGCATAGAGAGCAAGCCCCAGCAGCACGCCGCTTTTATACGAAAAACGTCTTATGAACATGGCGGCCGGTATGGCCATCGCAAAATATCCTCCGTAAAAAGCCACTTGCACCAAAGAGCCCTCCGTTACCGACATCGTGAAAATTTTGGAAAAAGCCTTGACCATCGGATTGGTTATGTCGTTGGCAAATCCCCATAACATGAAGCAACTCGTTATCAGAGCAAACGGAGCCACGTAACTAACGCCGTTTTTACATAGCAATGAATAGGTTTTCATTAAGTATCATTTTTCAGCCACTCACAGGCGGCTTGCATTATAAACAGGGCGCAAAGTTAACCAATTAAATCCGAAACCACGGTAATGTCGACGCAAAAACCACTGCCCGACAAGGGCAAAAGCGACGAATAAAAAACCTGATGCACAAAAATGAGCTGAAATTTGCATTAAAAAGTTTTGTGATATGAAAAACAATGTGTAATTTTGCCCCGCAAAAATCAATAAGCAAACAAATTAAAAAACAATAACAATAACAATGATCATCGTACAAGTAAAAGAAGGCGAGAACATCGAAAGAGCTTTGAAGAAATTCAAACGCAAATTTGAAAAAACCGGCATAGTTAAGGAACTCCGTAGCCGTCAGGCTTTTGAGAAACCCTCTGTATCAAACCGCAAGAAAATGATGAAGGCGGTTTACGTACAGAAGCTTCGCGCCGTTGAAGAGTAATCGCACTCTCTGACAAGAGCCGACGTCACGACACTCGGCTTTAGTTCGCGCCATAAATTTGCTCAAAAATATAATAGAAGCATTTATCAGACCTCATTTCGCACTGAGGCTACGGTGAGTGCTTCTTTTTGCGCCTATACTTATCGACACCGGCCTACCGGGTTCCGATCCAGCGGACTCCCGACGGCTTAATTGTAAAAAGGTAGGCTGAAAAGGGGTGTAATTCACATATAGATAAAGGTTTAAGGCATATGAAAACATTTGAGGGCCAAAATTAGTGGTAAAATTTTTCTAATTGTAAAAAAGTAGGCTGTTATCCATTACAA
>JAGATN010000027.1 GCA_017621225.1 Muribaculaceae bacterium
GCATTGATGGTGTAGGTTACGTTGGTAAGCTGGCGAAGGAGGTCGTAGGCATCGACCACGAACACCACGCTGCCTTTTAGTATCGACTTCGTGGCGCGGGCGTTCCACACCAGGTCGGTGGTGTTGAGCTGACGGTCGGTGAATCCGCGCCGCGTGTAGAGCGTCATGTCGGTCGACAACCCCCAGTTACGCGGCAAGTTAAGCACTCCCGACGCGCCGTATTTAGCAGTCAACGACGTGAAGTCGGTAAATCCCTCGTCGGAGCTCGTATAGCGGTTGACGCGCACGTCGGCAAGGGCACCGAGCCTGTGCCGACCCGTTTGCCAACTGAATTCAAATTCTTCGCCCGCGGTAAGGGTGTTCATCTTTCGTCGCGTTGGTTCCATAAAAGAGTTTGCAGTGGATATACTCGATAAATCAACGCTCCTGTAAAATTGACAGGTAGTGGTAGCGTTAATTTCCATTTTACGATTGATAAACGGCGTTATAAATGAATAATATCCATTTGCATTCCAATTGCCATTTATATTGTATGGTTTGTATATTCGCGTTCCGTCTTTGGGATTGTACGTTACGTCACGTGCCAATGCGTTTGACACTTGTAGTCCGGATATGCCGAATTTATGTCGTGCCAGTTGGGCTCGATCTGATTTCACGCTAAATTCAACCCGATTGGTACGAGAGTTGCTTAAATCAGGATTGCCAATATATATGTTAAGTGGATCGGTGATGTTTTGAACGTTTATTTTGTTCAATAAATCGACGCTCGTTTCGTGTGTGCCTATGCTGAAGTCGAGCGTCCATCTTTGAGGTAAAAACCAAGTGCCGCTAATGTATGCGTTAACAAGCAATTCGTTGTTGGAAATACGTTCGTCAATACCTCGTCCGTCGTAGTGGAATTTGCGTGAAACAAATTCCAATGGTATGCCAACACTAAACATCAAAACGGCACCTCGTTTGCTTAAATCCTTATAATCTTCATAAAATGTTCCGAGATCAACGGACGGAGTTATTCGATGGTGATTGCCGGTAAGATTGCATGCATAACTATCGCCGGGTGAAAAAGTCGGCATATAGTCAGTAACCGATGGCAACGTTCCGAATCCGTCGTAATCGGGTATTTCATTTAGCATATATAACTCCGATGTGTTTTTTGACGTGAGACGCGTATAGTCGTATGTAAGTCTAAGTGCTCCGTCGAATACCTTTGACGAAATGTATTGACGTAATGAGGCAGAAGCTGCATATGCGTCATTGCGATTGGGCCGGTTGCGAAAATATCTGTTTTTGTCGTAATGTGGATTTGTTTCGTCGGCTGATTTTATTGTATATCGGCTGAAGGCATCGTCATTATGCGAATGTAAGTTAGTCGAACCTTTTATGGTTAGCAGAGTGGGAGAGGTTGACGCATTCAGACGTATGTCAGCCCAAGCTTCGGCTGATCCGGCAATGGTGTTTCCTTTTGTCAGATTTTGCATCAAGCTGCGATTGAGTGCCGTTTTGCAATAATTAGATGCATCATTGTAGATGGATTCCATTAGGCTTTGAGATAGATTCTTAATCTCGTCATCGAGCATAATCTCAATAACATGTGATTTATTGTCGGTTTTGGTATAATTGAATTTTGGACAAAAATTGATGTTTGCCAAATTGCCATATTTGTAAAATAGTTCGTGTTTGGAACTTATCGATATCGAACGATTGCGCGAATCTTTGTGGCGATAATTGTATATGTCACTTCCACTTAGATAATTTTGTGTCGCTGACATTTCGCGGATTGACATTTCAGAATTCACCACGTCCAAATTGCCTTTCATCTCCCATCTTGAAGCAAGTCCTTGAACCAAATAGGTTATCCCGCCATATCGTTTAGTTTTTACGCCCGATCCCATTTTGTCACGTGACCAAGCCCCGTCATCCTTCCCTGGCTTGCTTTCATCGCTGAGATTGTTGGCACCGGCATAAGCCGTCATCGATACGTTGTCGGAGAACCACATGCCGAACAGCTTGCCGAGATATCTGTCGTGCGTTCCATAGCCGGCTTCGGCATTTAAAAAAAATCCATGAGAATATTCTCGTTTCATTCTCACGTCCATAACGTATCGGCTATCTTTCATATTTTGCTCTAACAAATCCGACAATCTACCGAGTTTGTCGTAAACGGCTATGTCCTTGACCGTATATGCAGCCAAATTTTCAAGCATCAACTCCCTATTGCCATTGAAGATGTCTTTCCCATTGAGCAATAATTTGTCAACAAATCTGCCATTAACCGTTATAACTCCGTTGCTACTCAATTTAACCCCAGGCAATTGGTCGATTAATGCATCGAGCATCGACCCTTCGGCTAACACAAACGCATCAGCATTGTAAATCAAAGTGTCGCCTTTGTGGTAGAACATTACTTTCGAGGCGGTAACGGTAACTTCGTTAAGCTTTACGGCTTTTTTCAGATTAAGATAAACGGTAGGCCCGTTCCATTGTACTTCGTTATCTTTAAGTCCGGACAAGTCTATTTCAATCCATTGCGAATCGTATTTATCGCTTTGTGTCAATGTCATAGTGCCGTTATCCTTATATGTGGCATTTGCTGCATATGCCTTTACGATGTATTTTTGCGGCTTGAATTGGCCTCGTGCCAAGCTTCTTATGCCATTGAATATGGATTTTGCCACAATTGATGAATCGGACACATTTCGAATCTCAAACACCGGAATGGTGTTTATACCGTCGAATGGACGTTTGGTCAATGCCTCTACAACATTAATCTGTATGACTCGTCGTTGTGCAAAAATTGTGAACCCCCAACTCATTACGAAAAAAATTAATATTGCAAGTCTGTGTATCGTTTTGTTCCCCATAATGCCACAAAGATATGCATTTTTCATGAACAATAATAATGTAAGTTTGTTTTAATAAAAAAATAGCAACCAATAAATTAAAAAATTATGGAAACTAACAATTCAAACTAAAAATCTAATGGATCAAAGGTTATAAAGCTTACTACCATTGAGATGAAGCAAGTTACCATTTCTGACGAAGATGATTACCCAACCTATTATTACAAATTTGAATGTCCGGGGATTCCGATGGTTCTACAATGTCCTACAAAATGCAAGGGAAATGCAGAAGCCATGTATTTTAAATATAACATGGTAACAAAGCCAATTCCGGGCATGCGTTGCGATGATTATTTTAGCCCGTGCGACCTACTTTTACCCGATGTACGTATGCCTAAATACGAATGTGATCCGGCAACTTGGCCTGGTAATAAGCCTGATGGAGATGGCTCGGGGTCGGGTACTGACAAACCGGATCCAGATGAACCAAATCCCAATCCGGGTGGAGGAAGTGGTTCCGGCGATAGCGGTGATTCGGGCGATTCAGGCGATTCGGGTTCAGGTGGCAGCGGCAGCGGCTCAACCGGCGGCACTACTCCACCGTCAAATCCCAAACATAGAAAACTTCTCTAACGGATATTAGTAAAACCACATATTCAGGAGGGGCGGTGCAGGCCGGCTCCTCCTGAAAAATTTAAACTGCAAAAGCTGCTTAAATTCACTTTCAACTATATAGATATGTCGGATAGCAATATATTTACTCGATTCCTGACTCGTCTGGGCGTAAGACATACCAATGAATACTCGACGGAGCGGTATAAGATGCAGCCGTTCAACAACTCGATGTATGGCATTTCGATGCTGCTGAAGCGTTATGGCGTAAAAAACGAATGCATACGTTTCGAGAACAAGGAAAGCGTCGACGATGGCGATGTGCCGTTTTTGGCCATAGTGAAAGGGGTGTTCGTGATAGTGGATGAAGTGTCGGCAAAATCGGTGCGCGTCACATACGATTCGGGCACCACCGAGCGCTATGACCGCAAGGCATTCATGGAACAATGGAACGGCGTGGCATTGATGGCCACCGTAGGGCCTGAATCGGGCGAACCCGACTATGAGAAGCATTTGCAGGGGTGGCACGTGTTGCAGCTCAAACGAGTGGCTTTGGTGGCGTGTCTGCTCGTGGTGGCCGCCATTGGCATAGCTTCGGGGCGCTCGACGTGGAGCATAGGGATGGCCGTGGCAATGCTGCTAAACGTGGCGGGATGCTACGTGAGCTATTTGCTTATGCTCAAGCAGCTGCACCTGCCGAGCCGTGTGGCCGAACGGTTGTGTGGGCTGACGGGACATGACGGGGGATGCGACAAGGTGGCCGCGTCGGACGGGTCGACGCTGCTTGGAGTGGCGAAGCTAAGCGAGGTTGGCGCGGGCTTTTCGGCGTCAACGTGTTGGCGCTTACGCTTTTGCCTGAAATGGCGGGAGCGGTGGCAATTGCGGCGCTGTGCGTGTTGCCATTCACGCTATGGAGCGTATGGCATCAACGTTTCAAGGTCAAGGCGTGGTGTGCGCTGTGCCTTTGCGTGTCGGGCATCATGTGGCTTCAGGCGTTGGCGTTCGCTGCCGGCGGCTATTATGCGCCTTATGCTTGGCAAGGTTATTCGGCATGGGGCTTCGTTGGTCTCGTGGCCGGCTATGGCGCTGCCATACTTGGACTTAACGCATTGCTTCCGGTGATAGGGCGAGCGCTCGAATTGCCATCGTGGCGCAATCGCTACGACGAGCTGCGCCTCGACGACAAGGTGGTGGGGGCCATCAATGCCACCAGTCCACAGGTCGACGTATCGGCCTCGGCTTCGTCGTCGCTCATATTCGGCAACAAGGACGCTTCGCACATGCTCACGGTGTTTTCGAATCCGTATTGCGGGCCGTGCGCCTTGATGCATGACCGCATAGTAAGGTCGCTGTCGCTCGACGAATGCGCCGTGCAATACGTGTTTACGTCGTTTTCGCCCGAACTTGCCGTGATAAACCGCTATTTCATTTCGGCTTACGAAAAAATGGGTCCTGAAGCCACGTGGCAGCTAATGACGCGATGGTATGCCGGCGGCAAGGAAAAGGGGGAGGCTTTCTTTGACGGAATGGGCTTGGATGCCGAATCGCCATCGGTCAAGGCCGAGGCCGACAAGCATAAGGCGTGGGCAAAAAACGACATATTGAACGGTACGCCTACCCTCATGGTCGACGGACGGCTCATGCCTACGGAATATGCCGTTGAGGACGTGGCCTATTTTTCGTGACCGCAAGCAAAATTAAGAGCGCCGCATATGATAAAAAAGGTATACATGGTGGACGTTGAGGCCAATTCGCGCCAAAACGGCATAGGAACCTATCTACGCACCCTCATACCGATATTGAGGTGGATTGGACGCGAAGTGACGTTGATATCGCTGAATTCGGGCGTGGGGGCTTTCACGTCGGGCCGACGCATGGGTTGCGTGGATTACCGTTTCCCCACGGCCGACTATAACGCCTGTGCCGAAGCATATTGTGAGTCGCTGTCGCAAAACATAGTCGACTCGGACGATTCGGCGTTTTGGGTTAACTATACCCCGTGTTTGACGCTGGTAAAGGAATTGAAGCGTCGTTTTCCGAAGTCGCGCATCATATCTACCGTACACGATCAGGGTTGGACGAAGTCGCTGCTCGGAAAGTCGGAGCTTCTGAGGTCGATATTGGTCGACGGACGGCAGCCCGACATAGTGTCGCAACATACGTTTGACTTTGTGCGCAATTATGGCGCCGAGGAGCGGCAGCTGTATGAACACTGCGATGCGGTGGTGGCCTTGTCGGAGTCGGCATATGCCACGTTTGTAGACATTTACGGCGTTGACCGAAGCAAGGTTCACATGATACACAACTGCATTGACGACGTAAAGAGCCGCCGCAACGTGGCGCTGTGCCGTAAGCTTCGCGACAAATATGGAATGGGCGCTGACGAAAAGATGGTGCTCTACGCCGGTAGGCCGGTACGGGTCAAGGGGTTCGAGGCGTTGCTCAGGGCGTTTGCAATGTTGCGGTCGGAGCGGTCGGACGTAAGGCTCGTGGTGGCGGGCAGGCTGTCGGACGTGGCTCGTGCCGAATGGCTTCTTCGCCCCATGGCGCCGTGGACCACTTGTCTTGGCCTGATACCCCACGAAGAAGTTAAGGAGTGGTATGGCATAGCCGACGTTGGCGTATTGCCGAGCTTCACCGAGCAATGCAGCTTTTCGGGCCTTGAGATGATGGCCAACAGGCTCTTGGTGGTGGCATCGGATGGCCATTGCGTGCGCGATATGTTTGTCGACGGACGGAATGCCGTAGTGGCTCATATCCCCGACGATCCGTTGGATGATGATGCCTATGCCGCAGAGCTGTGCCGCGCATTGAGGCAAGCCATCGACATGAAGCCTCGAAAGGCATCAAAGCTGCTTGCCGAGGCTACGCGGCGTGTCAAGACGCAATATTCGCCGGCATCGTTTGCCGCCGGCTACTCGCAGCTGCTCGACTCGTTGTGATGCAGCGAAATACACATCTATGAAAATGACACGAGTATGAAAATGACACGAGGCTGTGTCATTTTGGGGGATACAACCTCGCCATTCGTTCTTTTGCATTAAAAAAACGTTGTCCGTCAGAAGATAATCGGGGGCCGATGGAGTCGTCAAAGCATACGAATGGCTATGACTTTGAATTCGCGCCCCGACACTATGCCGCATGCCGAACTGTGGCATTGGGGGCATTCGGGGATTTGCGAGGCGGGATGGAATGATTTGCCGCACATGAGGCATCGGGCCATGGATGGGGTGACGTTTATTTCGGCCACGGCTTCGGGCCATTGCGATGATTTGATGACCGTTTGGATGGCGGTGCTGAAGGTGTCGATTTCGACGCCGGCATATTCGCCGACCGATAGCTCGATGGCCGACAGCCGTTTGTCGGGGCGTGACGCCATTTGGCGAGAGGCGATGTCCATGACGCTCATGGCCAATGATAGTTCGTGCATATTAGTGAATCTTAGTGTTATACTGATGATTGTTCGGCCCCGAAGGCCACTTGTCCGACGGCAATGCCGGCATCGTTGCAAGGCACCTTGAGCGGCAGATAGGTGATGATGTCGTGTCGCAGCAGCTTTTTGGTGAGCAGCGACGTGAACAGGGCATTCTGCATGACGCCTCCCGACAGCACCAAGCGTTTCAACCCGGTCTTGCGCGATGCTTCGATGACGCTGAGTGCCCAAGCCTCGGCGTACGAATTGTGAAAACGGGCCGATATCACTGATTTGTCGACTCGGTTGTCGAGATCTGTCAGGATGGAGTCGAACAGGGGCTTGAGGTCGAGCGGATTGTCGCGGCTTATGGGGTAGGGGTCGGCTTCGAGACCGTTGGCGCAGTTTTCGAGCAATATGGGCGCTTCGGATTCGTACCCGTTTTCCAGTGCCAGTCCGAGCAGCGCCGCCACGGCATCCCAGATGCGCCCGGCGCCGCATGACATTGGCGCGTTGATGTTGCGGCTTATCATTCGGCTTATTACGTCGACATTGGCGCGGCCAATGCTTTGGGTCAGCGCTTCGGGGAGTCTTTGAGTCGACCCGAACAGTGTCATGACCGTCGACACGGCCATGCGCCACGGTTGGGTGGCCGCTTTGTCGCCCCCCGGCAATGCAAAGTAGGGGCCGTGGGCAATACGTTCGAACCGCGTGCGGGTGCACAGCATCAGCTCCGAGCCCCAAATGGTTCGGTCGGGGCCCAGTCCGGTGCCGTCGAGCACTAAGGCAAGCACCGGCTCGGTCAGGCCGTACTCGGCCATTACGCTGACGGCGTGGGCGTGATGATGCCACATGCCCACTGTGGGTATGCGGTTTGCGGCCATTTCGCGTCCGATGGCCGAAGATGCGTATGCCGGATGGTTGTCGATGACTATCAGCCGCTTGTCGACGCGAAACAGTCGCGTCAGTGACTCGATTGACTCCTTGAGGCTTTCGCGGTCGGCCGAATTGAGCATCGATCCGATGTATTGGCTCTGTATTATGTCGTTGCCGCGTCCGAGGGCCCATTGCGAGGTGATGTCGGCGCCCATGCCCACTATCCCGTCGACGTTCGACGTGCCGTGCAGTGCTTCCGGAACATATCCGCGCGAACGTCGCAATATCTGCGGAGAGGAGCCTATGAGCCGCACCACCGAGTCGTCGAGGCGGTTTACGATGTCGCGATTGTAGGTCACTATCGGCAATCCGTGGCATCGGGCATACTCCATGGCGATGCCGTCGTCGGTTATTATCGGCGAGGAGTGGCGGTTGGCGCTGGTGACCGTGAGCGGACGGCCTGCGGCTTGGCACAGGTGGTGGTGGAAGGCCATGTAGGGGAGCATTATGCCCGTGGTGGTGCATCCGGGCGCTATGGCCGGCGTCAGGGCCGACGATGCGCGCCGCCTGACGATGACTATCGGGGCGCGCCATGACTGCATTGTCAGGGCTTCGTGTGGCGTGACGTGCGCCATGCTTCGTGCCATGTCGATGTCGGCGGCCATCACGGCGAAGGGCTTTCGCGGTCGGCATTTCAGCTGTCGCAGCTGTTGGTTGGCGGCCTGACAGGTGGCATCGGCCAAGAGGTTGTATCCTCCGAGCCCTTTCACCATCAGTATGCCCCCTCGGGTAATCACATTGGTGGCGAGCTTGAGCATGTCGGCGTAATTTTGCGTCGACGAGCCGTCGGTGCCATGCCACGTGTATTTGGGTCCGCAATGGTTGCACGATATCGGCTGGGCGTGAAATCGGCGGTCGGCCGGGTCGGCATATTCCTTGGCGCAGTCGGGACATAGCTCGAAGTGGCTCATCGATGTGTTGACGCGGTCGTAGGGCAGTTGGCGTATGATGGAGAAGCGCGGCCCGCAATTGGTGCAGTTGGTGAGCGGATAGTCGAGTCGGCGCGGGTGTCGGCGTATGTCGTCGAGGCATTCGGGGCATATGGCTATGTCGGGGCTTACGTCGGTGGGCCTGTCGGCCGATTGGTTGCTCTCCACGATGTGAAATCCTTGTATGCCCGAGCTTATTTCGGCGCGGCGCGAACTGATGTCGTCGATGCGCGCAATGGCCGGCAGAGAGTCTTTTATGAGCTTTATGAGCCGCTCTTTCTCGTCGGTGCCGCACCGCATCTTCAGACATACGCCCGAAACGGAGTTCTCAACCGTTCCGTTGATGCCCATTGCCGATGCGAGCCTGTATATCAGCGGACGGAATCCGACCCCTTGCACTACGCCTCTGAATTTAACAATCCATCCATTTTCATTCATGATTATTTAACACATCGGGCGGCGATAATGTTGGCTATTGTCCGAAATTTCCATTAGTATGGTCAAAAAGTAATATGGTGTTAAGTTTTGCTAAAATAGGGCTATTTTATGATATATGTCATATATTGTCAGCAATGTGTTGAGTATCTTTGCACCCTGAAATTGGAAATGATAAAATATAAACGAAAAAAAGCAACTAAAAAGCAACATGAATAATAGGAAAATTATGAATTTCAAATTGTTAAAAGCCACAAGCTTCATTTTGGCCGGAACAACCATGATGACTGTCATGAGCAGTTGTGGAGGCTCACAGCAGCAACAGCAGGCTCCGGCACCGGAGATAGCCACCATCACACTGTCGCCTTCTACTTCGGAAGTTGAAAGCGCGTATCCGGCTTTGATAAAAGGAAAAACCGACATTGCCATCCGTCCGCAAGTGACAGGATTTATCACTAAAGTGCACGTCGACGAGGGTCAGCACGTGCGTAAGGGTCAGACGCTGTTTACCATCGATCAGGTGCAGTTTAAGGCAGCGGTCGATCAGGCAGCCGCAGCGGTGAGCGCCGCACAGACAGCCGTGAAAACCGCACAGCTTACCGCCGACAATAAAAAGATGCTTCTCGACAAGAACATCATAAGCCCTTATGAATGGCAGCTTGCCGACAACGATTTGCAAAACGCCAAGTCGGCGCTGGCACAGGCTAATGCCGCTTTGGTAAATGCCCGCAAAAATTTGGCATACACCACCGTTACGGCTCCGTCGGACGGCGTGGTCGGTACCATCCCGAGCCGTGAGGGCTCGCTGGCATCGCCTTCGTCGGCTCAGCCGTTGACCACCATAAGCGACAACTCGCAGGTATATGCTTACTTCTCGCTGACCGAAAAAGACCTGTTGGAACTTTCCGACAACGGTCGCCGCACGCTTGATGCCGCAATCGATTCGATGCCTCAGGTTCAGCTTCGACTCGCCGACGGCAACATCTATCCGGTTTCGGGTAAGGTGGCCACCGTGTCGGGCGTTATCGACAATACCACCGGCGCGGCAAGCGTAAGAGCTTTGTTCGACAATCCCAACGGTATGCTCCGCAGCGGCAGCACCGGCGCGGTGTTGATGCCCCACAGCAGCGACAACGTGATCGTGATACCTCAGAAGGCTACCTTCGAGCTTCAGGATCGTCGATTCGTCTACACCGTCAACGATTCGAACAAGGTGGCGTCTACCCCCATCACCGTGGCTCCGTTTAACGACGGCAAGACTTTCGTGGTTACTTCGGGCCTCAAGGCCGGCGACCGCATAGCCGTCGAAGGCATCGGCACGAAGGTTAAGGACGGCATCGTGATAACCCCCGTCGAAGGCTCCAAGGCCGAAGCTCCCGCTCCGACTCCCGCAAAGCAGTAACGTGATGGTTCGTATCATGGACTCTGCATATCAGCATATGGAATAATTATAAGCGATAGAAAATGAAATTAGATACTTTTATTAACCGGCCTGTATTATCGACGGTTATATCGATATTTATTGTGCTTCTGGGCATCATCGGCTTGGTGTCGTTGCCCGTGACTCAATTTCCCGACCTCGCGCCGCCTACCATTTCGGTTACCACCACGTATACCGGTGCAAATGCTCAGGCCGTGCTCAACTCGGTGATTGCGCCTCTCGAAGAATCGATAAACGGTGCCGAAGGCATGACTTATATGGAGTCGACCGCTACAAACACCGGTAGCGCTACCATCAACGTTTACTTCGAGCAGGGCTTCGACCCCGACATGGCGGCCGTCGACGTGCAAAACCGCGTGGCAAAGGCTCAGAGCCTTCTCCCGGCCGAAGTGACCCGCGTGGGCGTGTTGACTCAAAAACGCCAAACGTCAATGCTTATCGGCGTGACGCTGTATTCGGAAGATGACAGATATCCCGAACCGTTCGTCGAAAACTATATGAAAATCAACATCGTGCCGCAGATGCAGCGTATCTCCGGCGTGGGCGACGTGATGGTGATGGGTGCCGACTATTCGATGCGAATATGGCTCAAGCCTGACGTCATGGCCCAATATCACCTGATGCCTACCGATGTGTCGAACGCTCTTGCCGAACAAAACATCGAAGCCGCCCCGGGCGGATTCGGTCAGCAGGGCGACCAGACGTTTGAATACACTATGAAATATCGCGGACGCCTCGTGCAGCCCGAAGAATTCGAAAATATAGTGATACGTGCCAATTCGAACGGCGAGGTGCTTCGCCTGAAGGATGTGGCCGATGTGGAATTGGGTCGCGTTACCTACGGATTCCACGGCAAGCTCAACGGTCACACGGGTGTTACGGCAATCGTGTTCCAGACTGCCGGTTCGAATGCAACGCAGATCATCAATGACTGTTTGGCATTCGTCGACGATATAAAGAAGGAACTCCCCGAAGGTTTGGCAATCGCCATCCCGATGAACAACAACGACTTCCTCTATGCTTCGATACATGAGGTTATTAAAACGCTCATCGAGGCGTTCGTGCTCGTGTTCTTCGTGGTCTACATCTTCCTTCAGGACTTGCGCTCCACCATCATACCTTCAATTGCCATCCCCGTGGCGTTGGTGGGTACGTTCTTCTTGATGAACCTAATCGGATTCTCGGTCAACCTCATAACCCTTTCGGCATTGGTGCTGGCCATTGCAATTGTGGTCGACGATGCCATAGTGGTGGTCGAGGCGGTGCACGCCAAGCTCGATGTCGGGTACAAGAACTCGCGAAAGGCGGCAATCGATGCCATGAACGAGATAGGCGGCGCCATCATCTCCATTACGCTTGTCATGATGCTCGTGTTTATTCCGGTGTCGTTCATGCCGGGAACGTCGGGCGTGTTCTACAAGCAGTTCGGTCTTACCATGGCCATAGCCATCGGTCTCTCGGCAGTGAATGCATTGACGCTTTCGCCCGCGTTGTGTGCCGTCTTCCTGAAGCCTCATTCGGAGGATGAACATGGCCGCCGACGCAACTTCGTGAAGCGTTTCCACGCTTGGTTCAACGTGTTCTACGACGGTCAGCTCGAAAAGTATAAGAAGGGCGTAAGCTTCTTCATCCATCATAAGATTTCGGTGGCTGCCATCGTGGCCGCTTCGATAGCCGTGCTCGTGTGGTTGATGAGCATAACCTCTACAGCTCTCGTGCCCAACGAGGATACCGGTACCATATTCGTGATGGTCGATATGCCTCCGGGAACTTCGCAGGAACGCACCGGCGAGGTGCTCGATCAGGTCGACTCGCTGCTCTCGATGATTCCGGCCGTGGAAACGCGTACCATGATCGACGGTTACAGCTTCATCGCCGGACAGGGTGCCACTTACGGTACGTTTATCGTGAAACTTCGCAACTGGGAGGAACGTTCCGACGAGGAAAGCTCCGATGCCATAATACAGCAACTCTATGGCTTGACGGGCAAGTATGTCAAGGATGGCCGCGTGATGATATTCGCGCCGCCTATGATTACCGGTTATTCTATATCGAACGGTTTCGAACTTAAGATGCAGGATAAGACGGGTGGCGACATAAACGATTTCTATTCGGTGGTGATGGGATTCATCGGCGCACTCAACCAGCAGCCCGAAATTCAGATGGCCTACACCACGTTCAACCCCACGTTCCCGCAATATCTCGTCGACATCGACGCTGCCAAGGCCAAGCAGGCCGGTTTGTCGCCGCAGACCATATTGTCGACCCTCCAGGGCTATTATGGCGGTATGTACGTGTCAAACTTCAACCGCTTCGGTAGGCTCTATCGTGTCATGATGCAGGCATCGCCCGAAAGCCGCGTGTCGCCCGAAACGCTCAACAGCATAAAGGTGCGCAACGGCAACGAGATGGCTTCGATATCCAATTTCGTGACTCTGACGAGGGTTTATGCTCCTGACTTGCTCAACCGCTTCAATATGTTCCAGTCCATATCCGTTACCGGTCAGCCTAACCCCGGCTATTCGTCGGGCGAGGCTCTGGCTGCAATCGATCGCGTGGCTGCCGAAATGCTCCCGCAGGGATATGGCTTCGAATATTCGGGTATGACCCGTGAAGAAAGCTCGTCGTCGGGCAACACCACCGCCATAATCTTCGGCCTCTGCTTGCTGTTCGTCTATTTGCTTCTCTCCGCTCAGTACGAAAGCTACATGTTGCCGTGGGCCGTTATACTTTCCATTCCGTTCGGTCTTATGGGCTCGTTTATCTTTGCTGATTTGCGAGGCATATCAAACAACATTTATCTGCAGATTGCGTTGATCATGCTTATTGGCTTGTTGGCCAAGAACGCCATCCTCATCGTTGAATTTGCGCTCGAGCGTCGCCGCACCGGCATGTCGATAGTCAACGCCGCCATCAATGGTGCTGCCGCGCGTCTGCGTCCTATCCTCATGACCTCTTTCGCACTCATTATCGGTCTGTTGCCTATGATGTTTGCGTCGGGCGTAGGTGCCAACGGTAACAAGGCCCTCGGCACCGGTTCGGTAGGAGGTATGTTGGTAGGTATGATATTCCAGATCTTCCTCGTTCCGGCATTGTTCGTGGTGTTCCAGTTGATTCAGGAAAAGATCACTCCGCTCAAGTGGGAGGATACCGACAATGAAGGCATCGAAAACGAAATTGAGCAGTATTCACGCTAATTACTTATTGCTTGTATGAAAATTAAGAATATTCAATTGACGATAGTTGCAGTGCTGAGCGTTGTTTTGCTCAGCGGCTGCAACATATATGGAAAGTTCAAAATGCCTAAGGAGTCGGCCATTGCCGCCGAATACGCCAAGGCACTTGAGGCGGAAGCCGATACGGCTTCGTTTGGCAATCTGCGCTGGCAGGAGGTGTTTACCGACCCGGTGCTCGTCGATCTCATCGAAACGGCTTTGGCAAACAATAAGGACTTGAACAATGCAAAGCTCAATGTCGACATTGCCCACGCATCGCTGAAAGGCGCTAAGTTGAGCTATCTCCCCTCGGTGGCCCTCGCGCCCAACGGATCGGGCTCGAAGTACGGATCGGGTTCATTCTCGTGGGGATACCAGTTGCCCATGTCGGTAAGCTGGGAAATCGACATATTCGGAAAGTTGCTCAACAACAAGCGCGGATCGCAGGCTGCCTATAACCAGGCAAAGCATTATTCGCAGGCCGTTCGTTCGCAGATAATAGCCGCCGTGGCTAATTGCTACTACGGTCTCGTGGCTCTGGAGAGCCGTTTGACGCTCAATCGCGCAACGGCCGAGAGCTGGAAGGAAAGCGTCGAGGTGATGAAAAACCTCAAGCTTGCGTCGCGTGGCGTCACCGAAGCTGCCGTGGTGCAGAGCGAGGCTCAGTATTATGGCATACTCGGAGCCATCACCGACATCGAAACGGCGCTCGACGAGCTTAACAACACAATGTCGTTGCTGCTTAACGTGATGCCGCAGAAGTGGTCGGTTAATCCCGAAGCTTCGCTGAGCGTGCCCGAAATAATGCGCGATGCCATTCCGATGCGCGAGCTCGCCGCCCGTCCCGACGTCCGTGCCGCCGAGCAAGCCCTCGCCGCCGCATACTATACGACTGCGGGCGCGCGCGCCGCTTTCTATCCCGGACTGGCCATTACGGCAAACGGTGGATTTACCAACATCCTCGGATCGATGATAGTGAACCCGGCTGAATTTTTCGTACAGCTTGCCGGTTCGCTGACAATGCCGCTGTTCTCTCGCGGAAGCAACATAGCGCGTCTCGAAGCCTCGAAGGCTCAGCAGAAACAGGCTATGAACAATTTCGAGTACGCACTGCTCAATGCCAGTGCCGAGGTGAGCAACGCCATGCTGGCATATGAAAAGAGTCTTGAAAAGCAGGAATGGCTTAAAAAGCAGGTGGAGAGCCTTGAAAAGGCCGTAGAGTATACGCAGATATTGCTTACCGTCGGAACTCAGTCGACCACATATCTCGAAGTGCTCACCGCACAGCAAAATCTGCTCAGTTCGCAAACGTCGCTCATATTGTGCGACCAAGCCCGTGCCGGAGCTGTTATAAATCTATATCAGTCGCTCGGTGGCGGTAGATAATAACCTTAAATTATATTGATTATGGCTACTAATATTAGTCCGTTGGCACATGTCGATCCGTCGGCGAAGCTTGGCGAAAACGTTATAGTGCATCCGTTCGCATTCATCGACGCTAATGTAGAGATTGGCGACGGTTGCGAAATCATGTCGTACACGAGCATCATACACGGTACTCGCATGGGCAAGAACAACAAGGTGTATCAAGGTTCCATCATCGGTGCCGACCCGCAGGATTTCCGTTGGCATGGCGAAGAAACCTATTGCTACATCGGTAATGACAACGTGCTGCGCGAACATGTTATAATAAACCGTGGCATAACCCCCGAAAAGGGAACTCGCATAGGCGATCATGTATTCGTGATGGCCGAAACGCACATCGGCCATGACACGCTCATAAAAGGCCGCTCGGTGATAGGCAACGGCGTTACCATTGCCGGCGATGCCGAAGTGGGCGAATGCTCAATATTGTCGTCGGGCGTTATTTTGCACGAAAACAGCAAGGTGGGCGAATGGGTGCTGATAAAGGGCGGCTGCCGTATCAGCGGCAATGTGCCTCCGTTTGTCATCATGGCGCATAACCCTACGAGCTACTTCGGCGTAAATGCCGTATTGCTCCGCAAAAACGGATATACCGATGCACAGGTCGACGACATAGCCAAGGCTTATCGCCACATCTATCAGACCGGCACTTCGGTGTTCAATGCGCTTAAACGCATTGAGGCCGACGTTGCTCCCGGCAAGGAGCGCGACGCCATTGTTAATTTCATCAGAGAGCAGAACCTTAGAATAGTTGCAATACCACGCGATCTTGAGTAATTGTCGCAGGTGTGTGATTAAAAATTGCCCCGATCCCCTGAAAGTTCCACGATCTTTCAGGGGATCTCTTTTTTCGATTACGAGGGCGGAGAATTGTATCATAATCAATTATTAGTTACTTTTGCCGTATGAAAGGGCGAGTGCTGATAGTAAATAAGTTTTATTATCGTCGCGGGGGCGATTGCGTGTATGCATTGAACCTCGAGTCGATGCTTGCTTCGCGCGGACATGAAGTGGCGGTGTTTTCCATGCATTCAGATTGCAATCTGCCGTCGGTATGGAGCAAATATTTCGCTGCCAATGTGTCGTTCGACGGCACGTTTGCCGAAAAGATTCGGGGCCTCTGGCGCATGCTCGGGCTCGACGATGTGGCCGCGCGCTTCCGTAGCATCCTCTACGATTTCAGACCCGATGTGGTGCATCTCAACAACATACACTCCTATCTGTCGCCTGTCATTGCAAGAGAAGCCCATAAGTTCGGGGCCAAGGTGGTGTGGACCATGCATGATTACAAGCTCATATGCCCGTCGTACACTTGCATGCGCGACGGTCGGGAATGTACGGAATGCTCCACGTCGTCATCGCTCGGAGTGGTGCGGCATCGGTGTCTCAAGCAGTCGTTGGCGGCAAGCTTTCTCGGATGGATTGAGCATTGCCGATGGCCTGCCGCGAAGATGCAGCGATGGGTCGACGCGTTTGTGTGCCCCGGTGAATACATGAAGCGCAAAATGCTTGAGGCCGGCTTTGACGAATCGAAACTGAAGGTGCTTAATAACTTCGTCGACGTGCCCCCTTGCGACGGCGGTGCGGACGAGGGCGAATACTATTGTTATGTGGGCCGCCTTTCGGAAGAAAAAGGCATCGTGACTCTCCTTGAAGCGTCGCGCGCGCTGCCTTACCTGCTGAAGGTGGCGGGAACGGGAGCGCAGGCCGACGAATTGAAGCGCAAATATGGTTCTGACGGCAGGGTATGCTTTCTCGGAAACGTCGACAGTCGCGAGGTGTTCGGGCTGCTTCGCGGAGCGCGCCTGTCGGTAATGCCATCGGAGTGCAATGAAAACAATCCGTTGAGCGTTATCGAGTCGTTGATGTGCGGCACGCCGGTGGTGGTTTCCGATCGGGGAGGGTTGCCGGAGCTTGTCGATGATTCGTCGGGGGCCATATTCAAGTCGGGCGACGTAAACGCGTTGCGCGAGGCCATCGATGCGTCATGGAATCGTGAATGGGATGCCGAAAGCATAAGCGCGAATGCCGTAAAGCGCTTTTCGTCACAAGGTTATTACGACCGCCTGATGCATTTGTATGCCATGTGATGCAGGCCGAAGCAAAACGCTTTGATTCATGAAAAAATGGTAAAAGAAGCGTGTAAAACAAATATTATGGGGCAAATTGGTAAATATCTCATAATTAATTCATAACTTTGTATGATTTTTCCAACATAGGAACAAACAGTATATATTACGAAATAAATTTATGTTACATCCAATTAAGAAAACCATCGAGCTGCCTGATGGAAGGACCATCACAATCGAGACAGGCAAACTTGCCAAGCAAGCCGATGGAGCGGTAGAGCTGCGTATGGGCAATACGATGCTTTTGGCCACAGTCGTTTCTGCGAAAGAAGCCGGCGAAGGCGTCGATTTCATGCCACTTCAAGTAGAGTACAAAGAAAAATTTTCATCTTTCGGACGCTTCCCCGGCGGCTTCTTGAAAAGAGAAGGCCGCGCTTCGGATTACGAAATATTGACGGCACGTTTGGTTGACCGTGTATTGCGTCCGTTGTTTCCGGATAATTATCACGCCGATACTTTCGTAAACATAACCCTTTATTCCACCGACGGCGTTGACATCCCCGACGCGCTTGCAGGCCTTGCCGCTTCGGCTGCCTTGGCAGTAAGCGACATCCCCTTCAACGGCCCGATTTCAGAGGTGAGAGTGGCACGCATAAATGGCGAATTTGTCATCAACCCCACCTTCGAACAGCTTGAAAAGGCCGACATGGAATTGATGGTAGGTGCCACCTACGACAACATAATGATGGTTGAAGGCGAAATGAACGAAGTTTCAGAAGCCGACCTTCTGGCCGCATTGAAGGCCGCACACGCTGCCATCAAGGTGCAGTGCGAAGCTCAGATCGAGCTTGCAAAAGAAGTTGGAAGCACCGAAAAGCGCGAATACTGTCATGAAGTTAACGACGAAGAACTTCGCAAGGACGTTCATGACAAATGCTATGACAAGGCTTATGCCATAGCAAAAGCAGGCAATGCCGACAAACATTGGCGTCAGGACAGCTTCGATGCCATTTGCCAGGAATACATCGATTCGCTTCCTGAAGAAGAAAAAGAAGAAAAAACGCCGCTTGTAAAGCGTTACTATCACGATGTGGAAAAAGAAGCCGTACGTCGTTGCATCCTTGACGAAGGCGTGCGTCTCGATGGCCGTAAGACTACCGAGATACGCCCCATATGGTGCGAAGTCGACTATCTTCCCGGACCTCACGGATCGGCTGTGTTCACCCGTGGCGAAACTCAGTCGCTCTCGACTGTTACGTTGGGAACCAAGCTTGACGAAAAGATTGTTGACGACGTTATCAATCAGGGTCGCGAACGCTTCCTCCTCCACTATAACTTCCCTCCCTTCTCTACCGGCGAAGCTAAACCGGTGCGTGGCGTAGGCCGTCGTGAAGTAGGTCACGGCAACTTGGCACACCGCGCGCTCAAACGCATGTTCCCCGACGATTTCCCCTATGTATGCCGCATAGTCAGCGACATCCTCGAATCGAACGGTTCGTCGTCAATGGCCACTGTGTGCGCGGGCACTCTTGCATTGCTCGATGCCGGCGTTAAGATGAAGAAGCCCGTGAGCGGCATCGCAATGGGTCTGATCACCGATACCGAAAGCCCGAAATATGCCATATTGTCCGACATCCTCGGCGACGAAGACCACCTCGGCGACATGGAC
>JAGATN010000028.1 GCA_017621225.1 Muribaculaceae bacterium
GCTGGAAAGGATTGTTTTTATGTGCCATTTCAAACGGGAATGAAAGGACAACAAACAAGAAATCAAGGATGAAATTTTGTGAAATGCCGTAATCTTTGATTTCGGAAAGTTTTCGTCAAAATTCACCGAAGATAGTGAGACGCTTCTTGTGCAGTGTCCTTACTCCGTAACTTTGCACACGAAAACAGACTTTCGCGGAAATCGCAAATGAGGGATTGGATCCGATACAAAGGGGCAAAGAATACCGTAGGTATCTGGATAACCAAGATGCAGCAAATGGCAAATAATAAAAGGAGGCCTTCTAAAAAAAGAAAAAAGGTCTGTAACGAAACAAGTCAGAAGTCGTGTTATATATACACGGACTGACTGACTAATATTTTGACCGGAACAGAAACGGCTCTGTGAATATGAAGAGCCGGGATGCAGTCGGAAAAGGAAACAGGTCGGAAGTCATGTAGTATATATACATGAACTGACTGACATATATATTGACCTGTTCATGCATATGTGAACAGGGGCAGGTG
The DNA here is from genome assembly GCA_017621225.1 of Muribaculaceae bacterium. Classification (GTDB taxonomy): domain Bacteria; phylum Bacteroidota; class Bacteroidia; order Bacteroidales; family Muribaculaceae; genus Paramuribaculum. The sequence goes on from JAGATN010000028.1 coordinate 525, forward strand.
CAACAAAGAGGGGAATTGGAATAATTGAAGTTGGAGAACATGAAGATTTGGCCTTGTTTTTTTCTTTGAAGGCAAAAAATTATCTCCAATGAAACGATAAATAACACGAGTTCGCGACAGACGCTCAATTATAAATCGGACTAATTATTTTTATCGAATATGTTACCTCTGTGTTAGTCGCAAATTTATGTTGTTTTTGATTGTACTGATATACAATTAGTTACAAGTGAATTTGTAGAGGTTTGCGAAGTATGTCTCGCGAGGTGGAACGTCAGGTTCTTCTCGATGCCACAGATGTCGGCAATCTCCTTCAGATAGCAGTTGAGTTTCTGATTGGTGATGATGGGCATGAGTTGACCGTCGTTGTAGCAACCCTCATATTTGTTGAGGATTTTCAATGCCGGTGGTAGCAACGGTACCATTACTTTGGTGTTGGTCTTCTGGCGGTGGGTGACTATCCAAAGACGCCCGTCGAACATCTTCTGGATATTATCGACGCGCAGGTGGGCGAGGTCGATGTATGCAAGCCCGGTGAAGCAGGCGAAGACGAAGATGTCACGTACCTGTTCCAAGCGTTTGCTTGCAAACTCCTTCTGCATCATCTTGCACAGTTCGTCTTCTGTCAGGTATCCACGGTCAACACGCTCGATTGAGATTTTGTAACCATTGAAGGGGTCAACGGTAATAAGCCCGGCTCGGATGGCTTTGTTGATTACCTGCTTGAAGAATTTCATACACTTGTAGGTCGTGTTCTGAGAGTATTTATACTCGGTGCGCAGGAAGAACTCCAAGTCCACGATGAACTGGTACTTGATCTCGCGGAGCGGTATGTCGGTGATGTTGTATTTCTTTTTCATGAACTCCACCACACGACGGTACATCCGCTCATATTTGCGGTAGGTGGGGTCTGCCTTGCTCAGTCCCACGAGCTTTTTTGTGTCTTCGAGGTGCTGCTCATAGACTTTGAGAAGCGACTCTTCTCTCTGGGTGATGCCCATATAGGCATTGCGTACCATTTCAGCAGTAACGAAACCATGACGACGCTGGATGTCGTAGTAGTGTTCTTTAAGAATGACCTGTATATCATTCAGACGGCTATTAAGTTCGAGAACCTTTGCCGAGCGGCCAATAGCCCTGCCTGTTTTTGCATCCCAAATTTCAGGGTTTACAACCAATTTGGAATTTAGCTGTTCCATTTCTCCGTCCACAGTTATTCGTATCATGACGGACACATTGCCGTCTTTGTTGATACGATTCCCGCGGATGTAGAATAGAACTTTGAATGTGTTCTTTTTCATCTAACGAGGATTTGGTGGTTATCATAAACCCGGTTTTGCCGTGGTTTGACATGATAACGAGTTTAACTTTTATTTTGCTTAGACCGACTTTGGCCAATGTCAGACTAATGTCGGACATTAACCAAATCGGTATCGAACCCGTCGTTATGAATGATGGAATTATCGTTGTTCTCGGTAATCAGAAAAATGGTAAAGCAGGGATTTGGAAATACTCATACCGATGTCCTGTTTTTGACCGCCTTTTTCCGACTTATGTCCGAGTTAGCATCTCGTAACACGCTGATACTATGTTTTATGCAGCACTAATCGTTACCCAACCGTTACCATTTTTGATTTTTGAAAAAGCGGTAACGAGTTGGTAACGAATGGTGGTCTGTTGCGGTCTTTTTTCTGTCCGATGACGGTCCTGAGTCGTCATTTTTAGGCACGAAAAAACCGCAGAATTGATTGATATTCTGCGGTTTAGTCTTGTTTAGACTTTTGTTGGCCGGAATCTGTCCGACCCGCCAAGTGGAGCTGGAGGGATTCGAACCCTCGTCCAAACGTGGAACTAATAGGCTTTCTACATGCTTAGTTTCTATTTGATTTTCGTGCTGACACAGGCAAGAAACGACCAATGTCTGCCTTATTCTCTTGAAGTTTCGGATATCGCGCGAGACTCTTGACATCCTATTTCCGATTTACCTGCACCGCCTTGTCGATCCGTCTCGGAAAAAGGACAATCGGGCGATGTCTTGTCGCTGCAACTGTTGCGGCGATTAAGCTAATCTACTGTACTTCGATTAAGCAGCAAGAGCGTAGTTATTTTCGCCATTTAAAATTTTGATGTCCCATATTATAGAGCGTAGCCATCATTGCTCTGCATGCTTACATACCACTTCTACACGCTGTCAAAACCGGTCAACCCCATGTGAATAGATGTAAATCAAATTCAAAATTATAAGTTATTTTTGTATTCAGCAAATCGTAGCCGATTTTTAACTGATTTTTGCAAGAATTTGAGCGGAATTTGGGCTGAATTCATCGCAATGCTTCGTTGAAGGCATTTTGCCTTGTCATCGTATGCGTGGCGTTGGGATGAATCGCGATACCGTTTCACGTAATTTCCTGATTATTCGTTTCTTTAGCGGCTTTTTAGCCGTTAAGTTCACGGCTCTTGTTTTGGCTTGATTTATGAAATCGTTTTTGTCGATGTGACGGTAAGGATTTAAATGCGATTCGATTCTCTGATACACGTCATCCACCTTATCATCTTTTCCGTCAATCAGCATGTGTGCCGCATAGTTTAGACCTATCGACACATATGCATCCATATAGCCATTGCGCACTGTCTCATTGTCAGCAAAATGTAGCATAAGATGCTCTCGTACTTGCATTGCCATGTCGAGTTGCCGTACTATTTGCCCGCTCCATATTCCGTTTATATTTTGACGATACACGGCCATTGGGCGATTGATGTAATGGATGTCTCCGTGTGCGGCGTGAAGTGAATGCATTGCATAGTCAAACAATGTTATTTTGCTTACCCAATCGGGTATCTCGGATGCCGGAATGGCACGATACATCACCGATAGGTTGGTTATCACATTGCTCCTACACAGGTCGTTGAGGGTTATGTCCGACTTTTGGCCTCCATTGCTCAGGCTCATTGTCCGGGTATCGGCAAAGTAATTCACCACCCGGTGAAAGCACACAGAGCATTCCGCATGGCTTTCCATGTATTTGGTTTGTATTGAGAGCTTGTGCCGCGAACACCACCAATCGTCTCCTTCGCATATGGCTATGTATTTTCCCTTGCATTTTGAAAATGCGTCGAGATAATTCAGCTGCAGTCCGAGGTTTTTCGGCCTGTCTATGAAGCGTATTATGTCGGGGTATCGGTCGGCCCATTTTTTCACATGCGATGCGGTGCTGTCGGTCGATGCGTCGTTAGCCACTATCAGTTCATATGGAAAATCCACTTGCTGCATGATTACGCTACGAATGGCCTCGTCGATGTATCGTTCTTGGTTGTAAGTGATCATTATCACGCTCACAAGCGGATTGGCTGATGAATGCTCCATATGAATTTGAGATACTTAGAGTGATTTGTTATTTCAATGCGTTTAATACTGCGGCATGCACCGTTTCGCCGAGCGTAGGATGGCTATGAATCGATTCGGCTACGTCGTCGGCGCTTATGTTGGCGCTCATGGCGGTGGCCATCTCCTGTATCAGGTCGGCGGCATGAGCACCGCATATGTGGCAACCGAGTATCTTATGGCTGTCAGCTTCGATTATTACCTTTACCAGACCGTCAGCTTCGCCTATTGCAAGAGCCTTGCCGTTTGCCCTGAATGTTGCCTTGCCCACTTTTATGTTGAGATTACGGTCGATGCATTGCGTTTCGGTAAGTCCTGCCATTGCGCATTCAGGTTGAGTGAACACGGCCGAAGGCACTACGTCAAGACGTTGCCGTTTGCCTAACGCCACTCGTCCTTGCGCGGATGCGGCGTGAGCCAGCATGCAGAGCCCGTTCACGTCGCCTATGGCATAAATGCCGGGTATCGACGTTTGCATGTTCTCGTCTACCTGTATGGCATTGCGATTCAGCTTTATACCAAGTTCATTCAACCCTTCGGGCAATACCGGCTTGCGTCCTACCGCCATCATCACCATGTCGGCCGATTCCTCTTTTATTTTGCCTTTCGATTCATATGTCACCGTACGTCCGTCGGCAATGCTTTTTACTTCGGCCGATGTTATGATGTTTATTCCACGACGCTTAAGCGACATTCGCAGGCGTTTGGCTATTTCGACATCAAACGGAGGTAAAATCTCCTTGCAATATTCAATCACCGTGACTTTTACGTCGAACGAAGCGAATATCGAGGCAAATTCCATGCCTATCACTCCGCCGCCGATTATTATTATCGACGATGGCAATGTCTCGGCCGATAGCATCTGATCGCTGTTGACGGTCAGTTCGGCGCCCGGAATGGGCAACGAAGCCGGAGCCGATCCGGTGGCTATGATTATTTTTCCGGCACGTATCGTTTCGCCGTTCACTTCCACCTCGTTAGCCGACTTCAGTCGGGCTTCGCCGCGTATCACCTCGGTTTCCGACAACGTTTGGGCCACCCCTTCGCGTAGCTCCGACACTACTTCGTTCTTACGCTTCACGGCTTTGCCGAAATCGAGAACCGGCGCGCATCCTATGTCGACTCCAAATTCAGCTGCCGAACGCACGGTGTCGGCCACTTCCGCCGACCGACACAGCGCCTTCGTCGGAATGCATCCTCTGTTGAGACACGTTCCGCCGAGCTCGTCGCGCTCTATTATTATCACGCTGTTTCCGTCGCAGGCAGCTTCGGCCCCGGTGGCATATCCTCCGGGGCCCGAGCCTATGATTACTATGTCTACCGATTTCATGTCAAGCGTTTTGAGTCAGGTCGGCATATGTTACTATCTGATTCAGTGCCGCTGCCGTATCGTCCGGGCGGCTTATGGGCGTGTTGTGGGGCGCCGTTTTCACCACTTCGGGCGTGGCCGATGCTTCGTGGGCTATCTTCGCCATCACGCTTATGAATTCGTCGAGCGTTTCCTTGCTTTCCGTTTCGGTGGGTTCTATCATCAGCGATTCATGGAACAATAGCGGGAAGTATATCGTAGGAGCATGATATCCGTAATCGAGCAGTCGTTTTGCCACGTCGAGGGTCGTCACTCCGGTCGATTTGTCGGCCAATCCATCGAAAACGAATTCATGCTTGCATATGCGGTCGATCGGCAATTTGTAAACGTGATTGAGCGACGACTTTATGTAATTGGCATTAAGCGTAGCCAGAGGCCCTACGTTCTTCAAGCCTTCGTTTCCGAGCGAAAGTATGTAGCTCAAAGCCTTCATTTCGACGGCAAAGTTACCCAAAGTCACCGAAATGGAGCCGAGCGCATCGTCGTTTGTGGTCAGCGCGAAACTTCCGTCGTCGCGTTTTATTACTCGAGGATTCGGCAAGAATTTTTCGAGCCCTTTTCTCACGCCCACAGGGCCCGATCCGGGGCCGCCACCGCCGTGAGGTGTCGAGAACGTTTTGTGCAGATTTATGTGCATCACGTCAAAGCCCATGTCGCCGGGGCGCGCCACGCCCACCATCGGGTTGAGATTTGCTCCGTCGTAATACATTAGTGCTCCCGCATCGTGTGCCATCTGTGCTATTTCGGGAATGCGGCTTTCGAATATGCCCACCGTGTTGGGGTTGGTCATCATCACGGCCGCCACTGTGTCGTCGAGAAGTGGACGCAGTGCGTCAACGTCGATGGTTCCGTCGGGCAGACTCTTTACTTCCACCACTTTGAGCCCGGCCACGGCGGCACTCGCGGGATTGGTTCCGTGTGCCGAATCGGGCACTATGACCTTGGTGCGTTTTGCGTCGCCGCGCGATTCGTGATATGCGCGTATCACCATTAGGCCGGTGAGTTCGCCATGCGCTCCCGCAAACGGATTGAGCGTAAATTCGCTCATGCCTCCTATTTCGGCGAGAGCAGCCTGAAGCGTATGATATGCTTCAAGCGCACCTTGCACCGTCGCTTCCGGCTGATAGGGATGAAGCTTTTGCATTGCCGGCATTGCGGCTACCTCCTCATTTATTTTGGGGTTATACTTCATCGTGCATGAGCCGAGCGGATAAAAACCTGTATCTACGCCAAAGTTGTTGGTGCTTAAGTTAGTATAGTGTCTTACCAATGTCGGTTCGTCTACTTCGGGCAATTGAGGCGCACTTTCACGCATAAGCGTTGAAGGGATGTCGGACAACGAACCCTCTACGGCGTGTTTGGGCAATTTGTATCCTTTTCGGCCTTCGCGCGACAATTCAAATATCAGTTTGCCGTAATACTCTCTATTCATGGCGTGATGGGGTTAAGTTTGGTGCAAAAGTGTTTTTGGCAAGCATTATGAGCGCATCCATGTCAGAGCGAGATTGCAACTCCGTTACGGCTATCAATATTTCGTCAGGTGCTATCTTTACACCGGGTAATATGCCTTGTTTTATGCCGTCGGCAATGAATTTGTCGACATCGCCGCCGTCAACCTCAATAACAAATTCGTTGAGATAGGGGCGATCGGGATATTTGAGACGCATTTTGCCGGTTGAGGTCAATCCGTTGACGAGATATTCGGCTCCGCTGTGGCTCACCTCGTTGATTTCGCGCAGCCCTTTATTGCCGAGCAACGAAAGGTACATGGTGGCATATAGCGCCATCAGACCTTGATTCGAACATATGTTGCTGGTGGCTTTGTCGCGTCGTATGTGCTGTTCGCGGGCCTGAAGGGTGAGCACGAACACTCGGCGTCCGTTTTCGTCGGTGGTGGCGCCTACTATTCGTCCTGGCATTTTGCGTATCAGGGCCTTGGTGCAACACATATAGCCGAGATACGGGCCGCCATACGACAATGACATGCCGAGCGATTGAGCATCGCCGACGGCTATGTCGGCGCCCCATTCGCCGGGCGTCTTTATGGCTCCGAGCGCCGATGCCACGCAGTTCATTATCAACAATGCCTTGTTGGCATGGCACAGATCGGCGATGCCGGTGTAGTCTTCAAGTATGCCGTAGAAATTGGGCGATGCCACTATGACTCCGGCCACGTTGCCTTCGCCTATTTTTGCTTCAAGGTCGGCGCGAGAAGTCGTTCCATTGTCTTCGGCTATTGTGTCGACCACAACGTTGTGGTAGTGGGCATAAGTGTCTATCACTTTACGCACGGCCGGATTAACGGTTGCCGATACGAGCACCCTGTTGCGTTTGCGGGCGTGAGCCACGGCCATCATCATGGCTTCGGCGGTGGCCGTAGAGCCATCGTACATTGAAGCATTCGATACCTCCATGCCGGTGAGTGAGGCCATCATACTCTGATACTCGAAGATGTATTGAAGCGTACCCTGCGATATTTCGGGTTGATAAGGGGTATAGGCCGTCAGAAACTCAGAGCGTGAGAGCAGTGCCGGAATGACTGACGGTGAATAATGGTCGTAATATCCGGCCCCGGCAAAGCAAGTGAGTTCCGATACATTCTTGTCGGCAAGCTTCTTGAAAAAGTTGCGTACCTCCGTTTCGCTCATTTCCGACGGAAGGTCGTAATTGCGATTGAGCTTGAGATTGTCGGGGACGTCGGAATACAGGTCGTCGAGCGTCGCCAGATTGCAACGCTCGAGCATCACCTTTATGTCCTCGGGGGTATGAGGGAAATACCTATGTGTCATAATCGAACCGGTGATTATCGATTAGTGGGCCGATTCGCTTTCGCACAATGCCTTGTAGGCAGCCTCATCGAGAAGTTCGTCAAGTTCCGACTTGTCGCTGAGTTCCACTTTTATTATCCAGTTTTCCATGGCATTCTCGTTCACCAGACGCGGGTTGTCGATCAGATGTTCGTTTATTTCCACGACGGCGCCGCTGACGGGCGAGATGAGGTCGCTGGCAGCCTTTACGCTTTCGACAGCGCCGAATTCTTCACCGGCGGTAACGTCGTCGTCCACTTCGGGCATGTCAACGTACACTATGTTTCCAAGTGCATGCTGGGCATAGTCGGTAATGCCTACATATCCTATGTTGCCGTCTACTCTTACATATTCGTGGGTCTGAGAATAATAAATGTTGCTCATAATATTTTTAGTTTTAATGTTCTGTTGTTTAATTATTTTTTATAGCTCTTTTTGTAAAATTTCTTTGCGGTGACGTGTGCGGGGAACGTTTTTTTCCTGATCCGTACGCTTACTTCGGTATCTTTTGCCGCATATCGGGCATCTATCAGTGCCATTGCGATGCTCTTGTCCACCGATATGCCTCTATATCCCGTTGTCACGTGGCCTATTACGTTGCCATCGGCATCGAGTACTTCATAACCGTGACGTGGAATGGCGCGATCGGTGAGTTCGAGTCCTACGAGTTTCCTTTTCGGCTCATCGGCTTTTTGTTGCATTACCACGTCGCGACCTATGAATTCCGGCTTGTCCAATTTTACGAAGATGGATAGACCTGCCTCTATGGGCGTTATTTCGTCAGACAGTTCGTCGCCGTATAGTGGCAGCCCGACTTCAAATCTAAGCGTATCGCGGCATCCGAGTCCGCACGGAACGGCGCGGCCCGATTCCATCAGTTCATCCCAAAGCTTGCGTATTACGTCGTGTTCGGCATATATCTCGAAGCCATCCTCGCCGGTATATCCGGTGCGGCTTACCAATATGTGCTTGCCGTTGAGCATTTCTTCGCGAAATGTGTAGAACGTTAGGTCGGCACAATTTATGCCGAGTACTTCGGTCATTACCTTTTCCGATTCGGGCCCTTGTATGGCAAGTTCGCCAAGCTCATCGCTAAGATGATTTATCTCAACGTCATATCCTGATGCATGGCTGCGTATCCAGTTTACATCCTTGTCGATGTTCGATGCGTTTATGACGAGTAAGAAATTGTTTTCGCCCCGTTTGTAAACGAGCAGATCGTCGACCACGCCTCCGTGTTCGTTAAGCATCATTCCGTAGAATATCTTTCCGTCGGGGGCGTTTGTGATGTCGTTTGTGAAAATGTGATTCACGTATTTTTCCGCGTCGGCGCCCGATATGTTCACTTCGCCCATGTGCGACACGTCGAATACTCCGCATGCATTGCGCACGGCATTGTGTTCTTCGGTGATGCCTTCATATTGTATGGGCATGTCGAATCCTCCGAACGGACTCATTAAGGCTCCGAGAGCCACGTGTTTGTCATAAAGACAGGTTCGTTTGTTTTCTGCCATTGTTGGTTCTAAAAAAGAAGGTTAACTAAAATGTCTTTTGTAAGTCCGAGTATGGTTTTTGACGGATCTATGCCGTCAAGAGCCTCGGATATGTCGTGAGGCGTGTATTTCACGCCTTTAAGTTTATCGAATAGGGGAGCTGTGTCTGACAGTATGAAAAAATCGCCTGTCATGTCAACGCTTTTTATCACTCCGCCCGAAGTTTCTATGTCGACTCTGAATTCGCCCACGTTTTCAATGTGCCTGATTCGTGAGGATATGCCGCCGGGGTTCTTGCCGAATATCCATTCGTCTGAATAGTAAGGCTCTGACATTGCTTCGATGGCGGCAACATCCGCTTTCGAGAGTCTAAGCTCCTCCTGTCCGCACAGATGGTGGCGCATTTTATGCTTGAACTCGTCGATCGATATGTCGGAGTGCTGACGTATGGTGGTTATGCGGCTTCGCACCGATGATACGCCTTTTGATTCAAGCTTTTTCTCCGATGGCGTTATGGCATTGGTTATATGCGTCATGTCGGTGTCGTAGAGCATGGTGCCATGGGCTATGCTTCGTTTCGGGATGAGGTAGAACGCGCTTCCCGATACCTTCTGTCCGTCGATCAGTATGTCGTTGCGTGAGCTGTTTGAGGCATTGAGTCCCATGGTCTTGAGCATGTCGGCTATCATTGAGGTGTAACGCGAAAATGTCGCTTCCACGTTGTCCGATTCGGTAATGTACGATAGCATGATGTTGCTCATATCGGCATACACGCATCCGCCGCCGCTCTTTCGCCGGTACATGCGTATGCCGTTCTTTCGGCAATAATCCACGTTGACCTCGGTCTCGATCAATTGGTTGCGTCCGAATATTACGGTCGGTTCCACTTGCCACATGAAAAACAAATCGCCACAATCGAAGTTGCGTGCCACATATTCTTCCATCGTCAGGTAGAATGGAAGCAAATGTGGCGTATCGTCGGGTAATGATACATATTTCATAAACGTGCCTGTTGGTTATGATTGTTGCGTTCTTGAATTAGGTCTTAGAAACTGTTTGAATTTATTTGTCGAAGGGATTGAAAGGATTTGTTAAGTAGATTTTTGATATTTATGAAGGAGTTATGGGGTGCCATAATGACTGAATAAATATCAACAAGATGCTGACAAAGACCTCAATGACAAGACAAAATCAATTTTTAAACAGTTTATTAAGGGCAGTGGGGTGGGGCAGGCCGAATGGCTATTTGTCGGTTCCCGATAATATGTAATCAATCGGTACGGTCGACAGCCATAGCTGATAAGCGTTCGGAAATTCGGGATTTTCTTCCTCGGTCAATATGCCTATTTTGCCGTCGGGCAATATGGTCATGGCCGAGTAAGCCGACGGACAATGGCTTATGATTCGTTTTATGGGCCATGTCTTGCCGTTGTCGAGGCTTGCATATATTGATACGTCGTTTCGGCTGTCGGGTGAGCCGGGGAGCGATTGCAGCAATATGTTTTTGCCGTTTAGGCCGTAACGTATTATGTCGCCGTTGCAAGCCGGGTCGCGGAGATCGGGAATTTCTACGGGGTCGCTCCATGTCGCGCCTTTGTCATATGAATATGAGAAGTTGCGCAATCCTCTATATCGGTTTCGTATGCTCATGATGAGCGTGCCGTCAGCCAGTTCCACTATCTTCGACTCATCACCGTCGTAAGTGCCGGGATTTTTCGATACTTTCCATTTGCGTCCGCCATTGTCGCTGTATATGGCGTAAACCTTAAATCCCTTTACGTCGGGTTGACGTGTTACCAACGCAAACATTATGCGTCCGTTTTTGAGTTGCAATGCACCTCCCGACGAGGCAAATGCGCTGACGCATTTTATCGGTTGCTTGCCATTGGGGGCGGTGGTGAGTATCTGAGGATTTATGTCGACGGCGGGAAGCCATGTCTTGCCGTTGTCCTTGCTGCGCGATATGCTTATGTGGGCCGGCGATTTTTGCCACAATCCATTGCCGTGACTTGATATTACGAGTATGTCGCCGCTCCTGCGGTCAACTACGATGGCGGGGTCGCCGTATCCGCCAATCGAGTCATGCTTGGCCACGGTTATGTAATCGCTCCACGTGGCTCCGTTGTCAGTGCTTCGGCGCGCCACTACGTCTATTTTGTTGGGAAGGTCGGCCATCGTCTCTATTCGTTTGTCGGCAACGGCAACGAGCGATCCATCCTTGGCGGTAACTATGCCCGGAATTCTGTAAAATTTTGATTCGTAATCGCCGGGGCTGAACACGAGTGAACGCTTAACCTGCGGGTTTTGACTGTCGTCGGTCGGCTGAGCGGCTGTTGCTACGCTTACGGACGTTGCTGTCAATGCTATTGATAAGATAGCTCCGGATATTAGATTTCTGAATTTCTGCATAGTTTCAAAGTATGAATTAAATGGATTACAACATTGGCAAAGATACATAAAAACATGGTTATGCAAAATAGTTGGTTCAAAAAAAGAGTGGCATACGCATCAATTGTTATCAATTGTTATGAATAATTTAATCATAACCTCCGGTTTTTGTCGGTCGATTGGGAATAAATGATTAATTTTGTGTGCAGTGAATGTATTTGAATCCATAATCGGGCGATTGGATCGCGGAGTGCTTCTTTGGGGGCTGTTGCTGTCGGCAATGGGCGTTATAGTGCTGTTCATGTATTTGTCGTCGGCACTGGTGCGCGATCTGGCCGAGCAAGAGCGCGCGCGAATGCAGATATGGGCCGATGCCACGCGCGAAATAGCCGAAAGCGAGGGAGCCGAAAACATTGACTTTTTATTGAAAATAATAGAGGACAACGACAACATACCGGTTATGCTTGTCGATTCGGCAGGCTGCATAGTGCTGCATCGCAATTTTGCGCTTCCCGAGCCGGTCGATTCGTTGAATCCGTTGGACATAAGCGATGCTAATCAAGCGTTTTTAATCAAGAAGCTTAACGGGTTGAAACGTTCCGACAATTGCATTGACATAGAGCTTTCGCCACGAAACGTGCAGCATCTGTATTACGAGGATTCGTCGTTGTTGAGGCGGCTGAATTATTTCCCGTACATACAATTGCTCGTCATGTGCGCTTTCGTGGCATTGGTGTATTTCTCTGTCAGCGCATCGAAAAGGGCCGAACAGAACCGAGTATGGGTGGGATTGTCGAAAGAAACGGCCCATCAGCTGGGCACGCCCATATCGTCGCTAATGGCGTGGATGGATATCCTTGCGGCCGACGGCGTTGACAGCGAGGTTATTGCCGAGATGGACAAGGATGTGAGCCGATTGTCGGTGGTGGCGTCGCGTTTCTCGAAAATAGGGTCGGCGCCGAGTCTGGCGGTTGAGGATATGGGCGATATGGTGCGGCGCATCACACGTTATATGTCGTCGCGAATACCGCCGAGCGTTAACCTGTCGGTCGACATTGAGCCGGGGCCGATGGTTGCCAAGGCATCGGGTCCATTGCTTGAATGGGTCATTGAAAATCTCATAAAAAATGCCGTTGACGCTATGTCGGGAAGCGGAAATCTCGAAGTGAAGTGCTGTCGCTCGGAATCGGGAACCGCCATCGAAGTGACTGATACCGGCAGGGGACTGATCAAAAAACATTTCAAATCGGTATTCCGACCCGGATTCACGACCAAGGAGCGTGGGTGGGGGCTTGGGTTGACTCTCGCCAAACGCATAGTCGAGGAGTATCACGGCGGACGTATTTTTGTCAAATGCTCGGAACCGGGTGTCGGTTCCACGTTCAGGATAGAGTTACCTTTGATTGATGAAAGAAAGTCGAATGATGGATAAAGCGTTGAAACGTATGCCAAACAGGCTGTTCGTGTCTGATCTTGACGGTACGTTGCTCGATGGCAACAGCCGCGTAAGCAGTCGGTCGGCCGAAATAATATCGAAATTATCCGATGCCGGAGCCATGATGACAATTGCCACTGCGCGTACTCCGGCAACTGTCGACGTGCTGCTCTCGCATACCCGATTGTCGTTGCCCGCCATCGTCATGACCGGGGCAGCCCTTTGGGATACCGTGAATAAAAAATATGACGAATGCCGTTTCATCGATGCCGAATCGTCAAAGCGCATACTCGACATATGTCGTAGGGGCGGCGTTACGCCGTTTGTATATCTGCTCGGCGGCGACGGATTGCTGCATTCGTATTACAATGGGACGATGAGCCGCCGGGAGGAGGAGTTTGCTGCCGAGCGTAGTCATTTGCCGCTTAAGCGGATGCACATCAACGAGCGGGCAATGGAAGGTGTCGATGCTTACGACGATTCGATACTGTATTTTGCAATGGGGCCGCGTGAAAAAATATCGGAAGTGGCCAACGAAATAAAAAAGCTTACCGATTGTTCGGTATCCGACTACGTTGACATCTGTTCTCACTCTACCGGCATACTCGAGGTCTTTGCACCCGGAGTGTCGAAGGCTTCGGCCGTAAAAGCTATGGCCCGGAAGCTCGGAGTGGAAGGCATCACGGTGTTTGGTGATAATCTCAACGACATCCCGATGATGGAGTTGGCCGATGATGCCGTTGCCGTTGCCAATGCCTTTCCCGAAGTAAAGCGAGTGGCCCGCCACGTCATAGGGCCTAATACCGACGACGCGGTGGCGCGCTACATATTAGAACAATGCTCGTAGAACGTCGAGACTCTTAAGATTGCTAAGCGAAACGTAATGCATCGTGTAATATCGCAATATCTCGTCGAGTATGGCATTGCGATCGGCCTTTGCAAGCCGTAGCTTGTGCATGTTGCGATAATTGAGGCGAGTCAACGTCTTGACCAATCGGGCATTGCTCCCCGCCTGATAGTTGGAATGCAGCGGTGCAGATAATCTGAATGTCGCATCGACCATATCGAAAGTCATCCCCTCCTTGTAGTAAGAGGTATCGGGCGATATGCCGAGAAATTGGCTCAATCCCATCATGAAGCAAATATGAAAATTGGCCACCTTGTCGGTTCGCAAGCCGTCGAGAGCCTCAATGGAGCGATAGATGTAATGCCACAATGCGGCATCGTTTTCCGATTCGCGCAGCGTTACTGACAGCACTTCGGCCAAAAACAGGCAAATGGCGCTTTTAACGGGATTGGAATGGGTGTTGTGCAGTGCCATTAAGGCACGGGGTTCGGAGAGCGTGTGTATTTCTCTGTCGGGGCGTATGTCGGATATGCACTCTATGGGTGTCATCGGCATAAACAGTGCACGCCGACGCGAAGCCTCACGACCCGCTCCGGCAGGAATGGCAAAAGCCATTCTGCCGTGTTGCAGGGTGTATGCCGATAAAATTGACTTTGAGTCGCTATATTTCGTTACCCGGAGGGCAAAAAGGTGTAATGGTGTTTTCATTCCGGGTTATGGATTGTAGCTTACGGCCAATCGTGGGGAGGCTTATCGCTCTATTCCGGCAATGCGTTGGCGTATTTGTTCGAAAATTTCGTCAATCGCCCCCGATCCGTTTATGCCGTGATATTTGCCCTCTTTTTTGTAAAAATCGCTCAGGGGTTTGGTCTGCGAATGATACACTTTCAGACGGTTTTGTATCGTTTCGAGATTGTCGTCGGCCCTGCCGGTTTCCTGACCGCGTTTTATCAGACGGTCAACCAGTTCGTCATCCTCTACTTCGAGGCCTATTACCGCATGTACTTTCGAATTGCGTTTTTCCAACAATTCGTTAAGCGCCTCGGCTTGAGCTATGGTGCGTGGAAATCCGTCGAAAATCACCCCTTTTGCAGCCTCGGGATTCGAGTCGAGTTCGTCGGCCAATATCTTTATCATCAAATCATCGGGAATCAAGTGCCCCTTTGATATGTATTCATTTGCAATGCGGCCAAGTGGAGTGTCGCGCTTTATGTGGTCGCGAAGCACTTCGCCCGTTGATATGTGATGTATCCCGTATTCTTTTATTAGACGTTCGCTTTGAGTTCCTTTTCCGCTTCCGGGAGCTCCGAAAACAACGATGTTGAACATAATGTTACTGAATGAATTAAGTTAATGTGTTAAGATTCTGAATTGTTTTTACTCCTCGTCCAAGACCCATATGTCGGGCAGGTTTCGAGCCATCCCGTCAATGTCGAGTCCGTAGCCTATTATGAACTTCGAGGGTATCTCGAAGCCTACGTAATCGGGCTTTACGTTACCTCTCAGTGCATCGGGCTTGAACAGCAACGATGCCACTTTGAGCGTTTTGGGCTTTTTCGCCTGAAGTGAGCTTACGAGTTTTTCTATTGTTATGCCCGTATCCACTATGTCTTCTATTATTATTACCGTTCGGCCTTCTATGTCGTCGGTAAGGCCCAACAATTCTTTTACCTTGCCGGTAGTGCTTGTGCCCTCGTAGCTTTTTAGCTTTACGAATGCTATTTCGGCATCTATTCCTACGGCTCTGAACAGGTCGGAAGCAAATGGAAACGCTCCGTTGAGAACGCATACGAACAACGGAACGGTGTCGTGGAATTCATTGCGTATCTCGTTGGCTATCTCTTTGACACGTTGGGCTATATCATCTGATTTTATATATGGGCGGAACGTTAATCCGTTATATGTAACCTTATTCATTGTTGCAATAAAGTAAAATGTTGCACAAAAATACGAAAAATATCTATCGGAGAGAAAAGAAATGAGTAAATTTGTATGCTCTAAATTCAAACTCTTTTTTGACAGTTTTATGAAAATATTCACCAATGAGGATATAAGGGCTATTGACAGACAGACGATTGACACCGAAAATGTCACTTCGCTTGAGCTGATACAGCGTGTTGCTTCGGGGGTGGCGTGCGAAATTGTGGCGCGTTGGAATCCTTCGAAAAAGCTCACCATATTTGCCGGACCCGGAAATAATGGGGCCGACGCGCTTGCCACGGCCCGGCTATTGGTGGAGCAGGGGTTTGCCCCGACGGTGTATCTGTTTAACATAGGCGGCGACCGCTTGAGCCATGATTGCCGCGATTGCCGCGACGAGCTGCTTGCTGCCGTTCCCGGCATCGACTTCACGGAGGTGACGGGGCGTTTCACCACGCCCGAGCTAAACAGTCAGCATCTGGTTATCGACGGGCTGTTCGGATCGGGGTTGCGCGAACCGCTTTCGGGCGGATTCAAGTCGCTCGTACAGTATGTCAACGAGTCGAAAGCCACCATCGTTTCCATCGACGTGCCGTCAGGCATGTTTGGCGATTGGAACTCGCAGGCCATAAATCGAAATATAATACATGCCAATCTCACCTTGGCCATCCAGTTCCCGCGTCTGGCATTTTTCATAGCCGACAATGCCGATCTTGTAGGGGAGTGGAAGGTGATAGAAATAGGGTTGAGCTACGACGCCATAAGGCAAACGCCCTCCGACTTTCATCTCGTTGAGGGCAAGGAGGTGAAGAAGCTGCTGAAAAAGCGTCAGCCGTTTGCCTCGAAGGCCGATTTCGGAAGTGCCTTGCTCGTGGCCGGATCGTATGGAATGATGGGAGCGGCAGTGCTGTCGGCGCGAGGTGCTTCGCGTGCGGGAGCCGGAAAAATCACGGTGCATTCGCCGCAGTGCGGATTTGAGATAATGCAGTCGTCGGTGCCCGAGGTCATGTTCGATGCCGATAGGCACAAGCTTATATTGTCGGACATCCATCCCGAGCACGACTATTCGGCCATCGGAATTGGCCCCGGCATAGGAACCAACGAGCAGACCGTAGACGCTCTCGACCATTTTTTCAAAGTTTACGACAAGCCTCTCATCATCGATGCCGATGCGCTCAATTGCATAGCTCTCCGGCCTTCGATGCTCAACCATTTGCCGGTATTGTCGGTGCTGACGCCACACGCGGGCGAGTTCGACAGGCTGTTCGACGTGCAGCCGTCGGCCGAAGCGCGCCTGCGAAAGGCCATAGAGATATCTCATTATCAGAACCTGCTGATATTGCTGAAAGGACGGCATACGGCGCTCGTGCGCCCCGACGGTAAGGTGTACTTTAATTCAACCGGCACGCCCGCCATGGCTACGGCCGGTAGCGGCGACGTGTTGACAGGCGTTATAACCTCGTTCATGGCACAGGGCTTCAGGCCCGAAGTCAGTGCGCTGATTGGCGCCTACGTGCATGGGCTGGCAGGTGAAATTGCTGCCGAAAAGCATGGCGAGTATGGCGTTACGGCAGGCGACATCGCCGCCAACATAGGTATAGCTATAAAACGTATAATGACATTATAATCATTGCGAAGAATTATGAAAAATTTATTCTTAACGGTTTTGACGGCAGTGGCCATTGTGACGCCGGCTGCATCGCAGACAACCCAAAAACTGACAGCCTCGAAAATAAATGAGTACGGGCTGATATACACTCTGCCCGTGACGGTTGCCGACGTGACGGTCGAGGCTGAAAAAACGGTGAAGACCCCCGGCGAATTTTTCAGATATGCCAAGAAGTATCTTAACATAGATCCGATAACCGAACCGTCGCAGCAATGGGTGGTGAAGTCGGTGACGGTAAATGCGCGCGGGGTTGCCGACGAGAAGGAGCAGTACCTCGTGCAGTTCAAGAGCGGAAGCGCTCCGTTCATGGTATTGAACGATGAAAACTTTCCTTTGACGGTGAATACCGACAATCTCCCTGCGGCGAGCGAGTTGAAGCTGCCGGTGGCGCAGGCCGCGCAGCCTACCATATTGCAGCAGCCGGTGGCCGCGCAGGCCGTTACGGAGGAGATGCTGCAAAGCCAGTCGTCGGCAAAGCGTGCCGAGCTGGCTGCCGCAAAGATTTATGAATTGCGTCAGAGCCGAAACGAAATAATTTCGGGTCAGGCCGATCAGATGCCGTCGGATGGCAAGGCCATGCAGCTTGCGCTCGACAACCTGGCACAGCAGGAAGCCGCGCTCACGGCCATGTTTGTCGGAACGGTTCAGACATCTACCGACGTGCGCACGTTTACCGTAGAGATGCCCGAAGGCGAAACTTCGCATATGGTGGTGGGTCGCTTGTCGGTGCTCAACGGCATTGTCGACGCATCCGACTTGTCGGGCGATCCGATATATCTCGACATAAAAGTTACGGCACGCGGTCAGTTGCCCAAAAATGAAAAGGGCGAAGTCAAGAAGTTCCCGAAAGGAGGCTTGGCTTATCGCATCCCCGGCGAAGCCGACGTTACTGTGACCTTTGGTAACGATCAACTGTTCAACGGTCATTTCGACGTAGCCCAATACGGCGTGGTGTTTGGTCTCGAACCGAACTTGTTTACCGATAAAAAGTCGCCGGCATACGTTGTGTTCGATGGCGCTACCGGTGCCATACGCGAACTTGGCTCGAAATAATGGCGCATGACCGACTTCGCTTAATTACGACAGACCGCACATAACGATAAAATTGATCCGCCCGCCGATGGTGTCATCCCTTTAAGGGGCCATTTCGGCGGGCGGATCGTCATTAGTAATATATATACCTATGGAAACCTATAAGTCATGTTGCATTAGTTATTGTTATGCGGTGTGTTGTAGAACTGCAATATGCGTGTGCGCAATATGGCTTCGTATTTGGCCTGTACCGATTCAGAAACCGCTCTCACGTATGTGTTTTTTGCTTGTTCGAATTCGGTGGCGTTTGCGCGTCCGTAATTATATTTCTCGCGCACTACGTTGAATGCGGCCAGGCTTGCCTGTTCGGCCAGCTTGCTTGACGACATTTTCTTTTCGGCGGCCGTTGCCTGTACGTAAGCCTGCTGTATGGTCTTGTACAGACGCTTTTCGGCATCGTCGAGCTGCAACTGGGCGTTTACTCTCTGCACTTTTGCCCGTCTAATCGAATTTCGTGTTGAGAAGGCGTTGAAAATGGGTATGTTGAGCGAAAAGCCGAGCGATTTGCTCAAATTGTTTTTCATCTGCCGTCCGAACGATTCGGTCTTTGCGCCTGAAAGAGTGTAGTAGCTGCTGCCTATGCCTGCGTTGAACGACAGCGTAGGTATGTAGCCGGTTTTTGCGAGTTCGATATTCTTGTCGGCAACCGTCAGGCCGTTTCGCGATGCGAGTATCGAGTGATTGTGGTTGAGGGCGTTGCGGTAAACCTCGTCGGCCGACAGCAGTCCTAATGAGGTGCTTTCGATGGGTTGTATCTCGAATCCTTCCACGTCGGTAAGCTCGAGCATCTGTGCAAGATCGACCAACGCTATGGAGTAGTCGTTGTTGGCCGACACGAAGCTGAGTTCGTCGCGGGCCACCAGCGCTTTGGCTTCGAGCAGGTCGGCTTCGGGAATGCTTCCTACGTCAAACTTCGCCTCCCTGTTCTTGAGCTCAAGTTTCGATACCTCAAGCTGATTTTTGGCAACTTCGCGCATTTCGATGCAGTACAGTACTTGCAGATATTGCGATATTACGTTTAGCGTTATGTCGTCTTTTGCAGCTTCGCATTCTTCCACGAGCACCCGAAGGTTGGCCTTGGCATAGTTGAGGCGTCTGACGGCTGACAATCCTTGGAAAACGGGGAGCGAAAGGCCTACGTTCCACCCGAAGTTCGAGGTGTTGCGGTTGGCATACGTGTTTTCGGATGTCAAGCCACGTCCAAAGCTGAACGACTGGTTTGCGCCGGCCGAAACTTGGGGCAAAAATCTGTCCTTGGCTTCGATTATTTCGAGTTCGCCCGATTGTTTCTGAAGTTCGCGTGATTTCACGGTTATGTTGTGGCTTATGGCATAGTTTATGCAGCTGTCGAGGCTCCATGGCTCTACAGCCTGAAGGGCTGCCGGACATATTGCCGAGGCCATAACAAACGATATTATAGTTTGTTTCATCATAGTTCAAATGAGGTGGTAATGATTATTTCGTTTTTTGTGCTCCACGTAATTTATCGCCCTTCGACAATCCCGAAGTCACTTCGATTTTTATGCCGTCGCTGGTGTTGGTGGTAATGGCTTTGCGGTTGAATGTCTGGATCGGCACTGAGTCGACAAGACAATACACGAATGTGCTGTCGCCTGAAAATTCCACCACGCTTTCGGGTATGGTGAGCACGTCTGATGCTTTCTTTATCGAAACCGTTGCGTTGGCGCTATATCCGGCACGAAGCTGGGATATGGAGTCAACCGCTATGGCAGCTTTTATTTCGTAGGTGTTAGCGCCGTTTTCTTCAACGCCTTTTGGAGCTATGTACTCTATGACGGCAGTGGGCTTTATGTCGGGGCATGCTCCGATGGTTATTTCCATTGGCATTCCCACGTTCAGCGATCCTACTTCCGTTTCATCGATTTTGCCTTTGAATATCAGTTTGGTCATGTCGGCTATCGTGGCCACCGTGGTTCCGTCGTTGAATGTGTTTGATTGTATCACCGAGCTACCCACCTTTACCGGTACGTTGAGTATGAGTCCGTCGATGGTTGCGCGCACCATGGTGTTGCTTTCGGAGGCATTGTATTTCGACACGCCGTCTTTCACAATGTTGTATGCGTCGTTTGCGGCATCCAGTTCGCGCACGGCCTGATTGTAGGTGGTTTCGGCATTTTCGTATTCTTCGCGCGATATCACTTTCTTTTCATAGAGAGTGGTGCTGCGCTCAAATTTGCGCTTTGCGTCGGTGAGCGATATCTGAGCGCTCTCCACGCGGTTCTGTGCCGACGAGAGCGATGATGCTTCGGGTATCACCTTTATTTTTGCTATAATGTCGCCCTCTTTTACAAGGTCGCCGGGCTCAACGTTTATTTCTGATATGATGCCTGATATCTGAGGTTTGATGTCGATTTCGTCGCGCGGCTCTATCTTGCCGGTCAATACCGTTGCGCGCTCTATGCTGCCAATTTCGGGCTCTACTATTTCGTACACCACTTCATCGGGTTTAGAGTTGTAATAAAGGAATACGAACGTTCCGATCACTAATGCTCCAATTACTATACAAAGCAGGATTTTGAAAAATTTTTTCATCGTTTATTGTAGATTTTTTTGTTTATATCAATGTTGATTCGATTATTTGTCTCTCATTGCCTCGATTGGCTTGATTTTCATCGCCTTTATGGCCGGTATCAGTCCGGCGGCGGTGCCGAGTATCATGAATACCACCATTATTGCTATTGCGTGCGTCAACGACAATTCGAAGTGCGCCGACCCGAGTACGGGATCGAATGTGGCATAGTCGACTATGCCAAGCACGATGGTGGCAAAGCACACACCCATCGTTCCCGCTATTGCAGTCAACACCATGCCTTCCGACAGTATTTGTACTATTATGTCGCGCGGCTTGGCTCCGATGGCTCGGCGTATACCGATTTCCTGAGTGCGCTCCTTCACGATTATCCACATTATGTTGCCTACGCCGATTATTCCGGCCATCAACGTGCCTGCGCCGACAAAGAGAGCCAACAGGCTTATGCCTAAGAACAGATTGTCGATCATTCTGAAGTTTTCGGCCATGTTCATCATTTGAAGGGCATTTTCGTCGTTCGGGTGAATGGGGTGATTGCTTCGCATCACGCGGTCGATGTAAGGCTTTATTTCTCCCGGGTCATGGCCTTGTTGGGCCGTGAAGATGAAAAATCCCACTAAGTTACCCTGATTGAAGGCTCTCCGGAACGTTGATGACGGTATGATCACGGAATCGTCGAGCTTGCCGCCTATCGACGCTTCCGATTTCTGTCCGGCAACGCCCACTACCATGAAATACACTCCATTGATTGAAACGTACTTGCCAAGGGCTTTGTCGTTGCCGAAAAGCGAATAGGCCACGTTTTTTCCGAGCACCGCTATCTTTCGCGTTCCGTAATCGTCGGTTTCGTTTATGAAACGTCCCGAATACATTACGGGAATCTGTATTTTGCAGAAGTCGTGCTCTACGCCCATTATGTTGAATGACTTCGTTTTCGTGCCATAGGCTATGTTGCCATAATAGCTGTCGATTACCGATGAAGCTTCGATGTATGGAGCCTTGCTTCGTATGCCTTCGATGTCGGCATAGGTAAGGTTGATGCGCATGCCTTTGTTGTAACCCTTATACGACATCGTGGTTCGGCCTCCGAATATGCCACCCATGTTTGTATCGAATCCGTTGAAATTTCGTTTCATTATTCCTTCGAGACCCGAAGCTCCGCCCCATAGCATGGCAAGCATTGCCGTGCCCCAGAAAATGCCGAAAGCCGTAAGAAACGTTCGTGTTTTGTTGCGTGATAGGGTAGCTCCTATTTCACGCCAGTTTTCCAAGTCAAATATCGGATTTTTCATATCATTCGTCGCGAAGTGCTTCTACCGGTTTTACTTTTGTGGCTTTCATTGCGGGAAATAATCCTGCCAACGAACCGGCCAATATTAATACTAATGTTACTTTCAGCGCAATTGAAATGTCGACTGTCGGATCTTTTAAAAATTCCACGTCGGCAAACACCACCGATATGATTTGCATCACCACCATGCCGAAGAATATTCCGATATATCCGAACAGCGTGGTGATCGATATGCTCTCAAGCACTATCTGGGTGAGAATGCTTCGCGGCTTGGCTCCGATGGCTCGGCGTATGCCTATCTCGTGGGTGCGCTCTCTTACCGATACGAACATGATGTTGCTGACTCCCACTATGCCCGACAAGAGCGTGAATATGCCTATCAGCCATATGGCTATGTGGAGTATCTTGAATGCTTCCTGATTTTTTAGATATGACGTGAATCTGTTCCACATCGGAGTGGCACTCTTGTCGTCGGGGGCAAACTCGTGCTTGCGTGACAATGTGTTTCGAATTGCATCTTCGGCTTCTTCGCCATCTTTTTCGGTCTTGAGTCCTTCGACCACTACTTGCAGTTCGTAAATTCGATCGTTGTTTCCGGAGAGCATTTTTGCAGTAGTGTATGGTATGTAGTTGTAGTCGCGCCATTCGTCGTCATATACGCCTGTTATGGTCCATGACAGCCCCAAGGCATTCACCGTATTGCCTATGGCCTTTTCGGCATCGCCAAAAAGCAATTCGGCGTTCTTTTTGTTTATCACCATGGTTTTGCGCTTTTGCATCAAATCGTTGTCGTTTATGTATCGACCTTTCCACATGGTGATTCGATGCATGTCCTGCATTTTGGGATAAACGCCATACAAGCCGGCGCTAAAATAGTCTTTCGACGTTGATACTACGGCGTTGCTTATGTATTGCGAGGTGATTGCGTCTGACACGTTTTCGTTATCATCCAATATCGCTTCGCGATCGTCTTTTCGCATATTTATGGTTCGCCCTTCGGGGTATCCCTTGTATGGTTTTGAAGTATTCCCTCCCCACACCGTGATGGTGTTTGAGCGGATGGAGTTGGTATTGCTTTCGAATGAGTTGGTCACGCCTCGTGCCATGCCGAGCAGTATAATGAGCATGAATATGCCCCAGGCTACTGCAAATCCGGTCAAAAACGTGCGAAGTTTGTTGTTTTTGAGCGTTTGGCCAATCTCTCGTATTAAATCGAACATTTCGTTAAGTTTGTGCTTTGGTTGTGACGACGTTTATAATATGCGTCCGTCGGTGATGCGTATTATTCTGTTGGTTTTCTCTCCTACCGAAGGGTCGTGCGTTACTATGATGATGGTCATGCCGTCGGCGTTGAGCTGACGAAACACCTCTATTACGTCCTTCGACGTGTTTGAGTCGAGGGCTCCGGTAGGTTCGTCGGCAAGGATTATTGACGGCTTAGTGATGAGCGATCGCGCTATGGCCACTCGTTGTTTCTGTCCGCCCGACAGCTCTCCGGGCAGGTGATGCGCTCTGTCGGCGAGGCCCATGCGCTCGAGCTGCTCCATGGCGAGCGCGTTGCGCTTGCGCCGCGATACTCCTTGATAAAATAGCGGCAATGCCACGTTTTCTACTGCGTTTTTATAGCTTATGAGGTTGAACGACTGAAATACGAACCCTATCATATGGTTGCGTAATTCGGCCGCGCGGTTTTCGCTGAGGTTTTTGATGAGTACGTTGTCGAGGTAATAATCGCCCGTATCGTAATTGTCGAGAATGCCGAGAATGTTGAGTAATGTTGATTTTCCCGACCCTGAAGCTCCCATGATCGATACGAGTTCGCCTCGCTCTATTTCAAGGTTTATGTCTTTCAGCACGTGGAGCGGTACTGCGCCGGGGTAAGTTTTGTTTACGTTATTGAGTTTTATTATCATTGCGTTGATGATTGGTTTCGTATATTAGACGCAGAGGTGTGTCGAAAAGTTACAGATTTATTCCACTTTTTTTCGATTATTCAGCATTTGTAGTTTTTATTGGTGGTTCAAACATATGTTTTTTAACGTTTTAGACCATAAATGAGGGGCAAGGCGAGTTAAAAAAAGTTTTTGCCTATTGCATATACGAACTATTATTTTTATCTTTGCGTTATAAAGATAAAGCAAGGGCAAGAGAGCCCCGATGCAAGGATTGACATAAGGACTACCACATCAAAGTAGATTGGGAAACTCATCAATTACAACTGAAATACCGAGACAAGCTTAATCGGCCAATGGCGGGCCCCATTCCCGCGAGGGAAGGCTCAATTAGCCCAGGCGGATTACAAAGGCCGGTGAGCACTCAAATCCTGTCATTCGGAGTTTCATCGCATCCTTTGATGTGGCAAATATAGAAAGCCTGCTTAGCGCAATGCCGAGCAGGCTTTTTTCGATTCTGTTTATTGGTTTGGGAATGACTAACGCGCACCGATTGGGCGGCGGTGGCTCATTTGCCTATGCAACGGTAGGTGAGCCCCTCCTCGGCGAGCTCTACGGGGTCGTAGATGTTTCGGCCGTCAACTATCAGGCGTCCACGCATGGCGCGCGTGATGACTTTCCATGAAGGCACCCTGAATTGTTTCCACTCGGTGAGCAGGGCTATGGCGTCGGCATCAACGGCGGCTTCGTACATGTCGCGCGCAAATTTTATGGAATCGCCGAATCGCCGGCGACCTTCGTCGATGGCCACCGGATCGTAGGCCACCACTTCGGCACCCTCGCGCAGAAGCGACTCGATGACCACGAGCGACGGCGCTTCGCGCATGTCGTCGGTCTCCGGCTTGAACGACAGCCCCCATATGGCTATGCGCTTCCCTTTCAGACAGCCTAACTCCTCCTTTATTTTACGGAACACTATTGACTTCTGCTGTTCGTTGACGGCCTCGACGGCTTCGATTATGCGCATGCGGTATCCGTTGGCCGCTCCGGTGCGCATAAGGGCTTTCACATCCTTGGGAAAGCACGATCCTCCGTAGCCGCAACCCGGATACAGAAATTTTGTGCCTATGCGGGCATCGCTCCCGATGCCTTTGCGCACCATGTTGACGTCGGCACCCACGAGTTCGCACAGATTGGCTATGTCGTTCATGAACGAAATGCGAGTGGCCAGCATGGAGTTGGCGGCATATTTGGTCATTTCGGCCGATGCTATGTCCATGAATATCACTCTGAAGTTGTTGAGCAGAAACGGACGGTAAAGTCGCTCCATGACGCGACGTGCGCGATTGCTCTCGATGCCTATCACCACGCGGTCGGGCGACATGAAGTCCTTTATGGCAGCGCCTTCTTTTAAGAATTCGGGGTTCGATGCCACCTCGAATTCCACGTTGGCATTGCGCTTGCTCAATTCGTCGGCAATGACTTGTCGCACTATCTTCGAAGTGCCCACGGGCACGGTGCTTTTCGTAACGAAGATGGTGTAATGGTTTATGTGTTGGCCGAACGTGCGGGCTACTTCCTTTACATATCGAAGGTCGGCGCTTCCGTCCTCGTCGGGGGGAGTGCCGACGGCGCAGAACACCGCTTGTACGTCGTCAAGGCAGTCGGTGAGCTTGGTGGTGAAATGCAATCGCCCTTCCGAGGCGTTTCGTTTCACCAAAACGTCGAGTCCCGGTTCGTATATCGGAATGTCGCCGTTTTTTAGCTTTTCGATTTTTGTTTCGTCAATGTCTACGCAAGTAACGTCGATGCCTACTTCGGCGAAGCAAGCGCCTGATACCAGCCCTACGTATCCTGTTCCAACTATTGCTATTTTCATAGTGCGGAAATGTAATGATATGTGAAGTCGGGTGCAAAGGTAAGCAATTATTTGGTCAATGATATAATTTTCGGCGATGATTCACGTTGTTATGTATGAGTATGAAGAATAGATTGATCACATTGCTTGTGTCGTTGCTCTCGTGCCTGTGGTGCGCGGGAGAGCAAGTGCGGTTTCACGGACGGGTGTCGGACGAATCGGGCAATGCGCTCGAATTCGTGACGGTAAAGATAGCCGGCACGGCAAAGGGTACGTCGACCGGCAAGGATGGCCGATATAAATTGTCGTGCGCGAAGTCAGATACGTTGCGAATCGTATTTTCATACGTCGGCTATCAGACGGTTACGCGTACTTTCATCAAGCCGGAGGGCGATTTGGCCGTAAACGTGAAGATGAAGGTCGAGGAAACGAATCTCGAGGAGGTGGAAGTGGTTGACATACGGCGCCAGACGTCGGCAATGCAATCGATCAACGCGCGGTCGGTGCGTTTCGCGCCCGATGCGTCGGGGGGCAGCATCGAAAACATGCTTGCCACGCTTGCCGGAGTGGCTTCGTCGAACGAACTGTCATCGCGCTATTCGGTGAGGGGAGGATCATACGACGAAAACAGCGTATATATAAATGGTATCGAGATATACAGGCCAATGCTTGTGAATTCGGGTACGCAGGAGGGCCTGAGTGCCATAAATCCGTCGATGGTAGGGGCCGTGGGGTTCTCGACGGGCGGATTTACGGCACGTTATGCCGACAAGATGTCGTCGGTGCTCGACATTACCTATCGTCAGCCTGAGGCTTTCGAGGGGTCGGCGGGGGTAAGCGCGATGGGAGCGCACGCCACCATAGGGCAGGCCTCGAAGGCGTTCTCGCAGCTTCACGGAGTGCGCTATCGCCGCAATTCATCGCTGCTCGGGTCGACCGACACCAAAGGCGAATACGATCCTGACTTTTTTGACTATCAGACTTGCATGTCGCTGAAGCCTGCCCGGCGATGGAAAGTGTCGCTGCTGGGCAACGTGGCTCTTAACAATTATAGATTTACTCCGCGCGACCGCGTCACCTCGTTTGGCACTCATACCGATGCGAAGCAATTTAAGGTGTATTTCGACGGCCACGAGAAGGATCGGTTCGAAACGGCATTCGGCGCCATATCGGTCGACTATGCTTCGTCGGCTTCCACGTCGCTGTCGCTGCTCGGGTCGGCGTTTCTTACCAACGAGCTTGTGACGTATGACATAACCGGTGAGTATTGGCTCGACGAGGCGGGCACTTCCGGCTCTGACGGCGTGGGCGGGCAGCTCGGGGTAGGGCGTTATCACGAGCATGCGCGCAATCGCCTGAAAGCGTCGGTGATGTCGATAAGCCTCAATGGCACCGCTCGCGTAGGGATAAACACGCTGGGCTACGGGCTGACGGTGAATAGGGAAACGCTGATGGATCGCGGCCGGGAATGGGAGTTGCGCGATTCGGCCGGATTCTCGCTCCCGTCCGATGCCCCCGGCCTTGAAATGATATATGGCATTTCGTCGCACAACGATTTGACCTCAACCCGCATGTCGGCATATTTTCAGGACGACATACGGCTTCGCTCCAAGTCGGGCATATGGTGGATAAACGGCGGGTTGCGCCTTTCGCATTGGAGCTTTAACGGCGAAACGCTCGTCAGCCCGCGATTTAACGTGGCCTTCATCCCCGAATCGGCCCTGGCGTGGACATTCAGGCTCGCCGGAGGCGTGTATCATCAGGCTCCGTTTTATAGGGAGATGCGAAGGCCGGTGGCCGATGCCGACGGCAACGACGTGATAGTGCTGAATGACGAAATAAAGTCGCCGCGAAGCATCCAGGCCATAGCCGGCGCCGACCTCACGTTTCGCGCATTGGGCCGTCCGTTCAGGTTTGGCACCGAAATATATTATAAGGCGCTTCACGATCTCATACCTTACGAGGTCGACAATCTGAAGCTCGTGTATGCCGGCGTTAACGGGTCGTCGGGCTATGTGGCGGGCGTCGACTTCAAGCTGTTCGGCCAGTTCGTGCCCGGAAGCGACTCATGGTTGAGCTTCTCGTTGATGAAGTCGAACGAAAAGCTCAATGGCGTTGACGTGCCGCGCCCCAACGACCGTCGGTATAGCATAGGGCTCTATTTTACTGACTATTTTCCCCGACTGCCGCGCCTCAAATTCAGCCTGCGCGGCGTGCTGAGCGACGGATTGCCCGTAACGCCGACGCATTCCACGCGCGACAAAGGCTATTTCCGCACTCCGCCCTACAAGCGCGTCGACATCGGATTCAACTATTCGTTGTGGTCGGCCGCGCGCGCGAATCGCGGAATCCGCAACGTGTGGATTGGCCTCGAGGTGTTTAATCTGCTCGGCATATCTAACGTAAGCAGCTATTATTGGGTTACCGACGTGAACAATGTAAGGTATGCGGTGCCCAACTATCTTACTCGCAGGCAGCTGAATTGCTCCGTCACGGTCGATTTCTGACGACGCGGCGTCGCGGCGACGTGGCATTTCACCTCTATTTTAACCTCTTAACAAAAAAAATGTTATCATATTTGCACCCTTTATCTAAAATGTATAATTTTGCACTTGATAAATAGGATAAATAGGCGAAACATTATGTTTTGTCAAACGTAGTATATATAAATAGGAAAAAATTTTTAATCACTCACAACTATAATTATTATGAGAAAATTATTTATTACAGCTCTTGTTGCTGTGGCATCGGTATTTGGTGCTATGGCACAGTCGAGCGATGGCAACTATGAGTTCCGTCGTCACTTCTATCTTCAGGCACAAGGTGGTGCCGGATTCACTGTAGGTGAAAATTCGTTCGGAAAACTTATCTCTCCTGCCGCAGCTTTGAATATCGGTTACAAGTTCTCGCCCGCATTCGGACTTCGTCTCGGTGCATCGGGCTGGCAGGCCAAAGGTCGTGCTCTCGCAAACTATATGACCGACTATAAGTTCAAATATATTCAGGGTAACTTGGATGCAACATTGTCGCTTTCAAACCTCATCTGTGGTTTCAACCCCAAACGTACGCTCGACTTGTATGCATTCCTCGGTGTTGGTTTCAACCACGGTTTCGACAATGACGAAGCAATCGCCATCAACAATGCCGGAACAAACCTCGAATACATCTGGGACAAGAAGAATTTCGTAGCCGGTCGCGGCGGTTTGGGCCTCAACGTTCGTTTGAGCGACATCGTAGCTCTTAACGTCGAAGCAAACGCCAACCTCCTTTCTGACCACTTCAACTCGAAATATGGCGACAACGCCGACTGGCAGTTCAACGGCCTCGTTGGTTTGACCATCAACTTCGGCCGCAGCTACACAAGCGCACCCGTGGTAGTAGAAGAAGTAACGGAAGCCGTTGAGGTAGTTCCCGCTCCTCAGCCCGTTCCCACTCCCAAGCCCGAACCTGCTCCCGCACCCGCACCCAAGCCCCAGCCCAAGATGACTAAGGATGTATTCTTCCTCATCAACTCGGCTAACGTACGTCCGACCGAAATGCCGAAGGTAAACGAACTCGTTGCCTTCCTCAAGGCTAATCCTCAGACTCGCGTAGCCATCACAGGCTATGCCGACAAGGAAACCGGTTCGGCCAACTACAACATGGGCCTTTCGGAACGTCGTGCCGAAGCAGTAGCCAAGATCCTTCGTGACAATGGTATCGCCGATTCGCGCATCACCGTAAGCGCCAAGGGTGGCACACAGCAGCCATTCGACGTTCAGGTTGAAAACCGCGTTGCAATAGCAATAGCTCAGTAATCGAATAGTCTGATATAATTAAAAAAAATGAGGGCTCGGTATGCGTCGGGTCCTTATTTTTTTTATTACTGTCCGCTAAACCATAACAAGGCGAGTCCAACTTCCAGAACGGCAGAAGTTGGGCTTGCTTTTTTATAGGACAATCCCCTTCAGTAGATTTATGGTACTACGGGAGGCGATTCAGAGGCTTGTGCAAGCATGCTTTTCAGGTCTGCATCGGGCTGATTGAGGAACTTTTCGAGATTCATGTAATACATCAGAACGATTCTGACGATTGTAGCCAGCCCGGAGAAGCTCCAACGCCTGTTCAATGTGCTTTGTAAGACCGAGAGTAACAGATTTGCAATGAGCGTGACCCATATCCGGATTTTTATGGCGTTGGCACTTTCACCATAGAAATATCTCAGGGGGAAGTTCTGCTTGATTTGCTTGAAAAGAGACTCTATCTGCCACCGGCGGCGGTATATCGCCACGATTCTCTCCGACGGCATGTCGAAGTCGTTGGTCAGAAGTGATATAAGCTTAGGATTCTTGCCTTTCTTGATGTCAACGTATGTGATTATTCTGGCTATATGATTTATACCGTCCTTACGGAACACCACGACCTGCTCACGATATTCCATAAGTCCCTGCGGATTCTGATGCATACAGTCAACAAGCCACCTCATAGTTGAGGTTTTTCTTCATCTTGGTGACATAGACAACGCCACGGTCTGTCAATTCCTCGAATTTGACATAGTTGATATATTCACGGTCAAGGGCCACTATCTCGTTGTGTCTGTAATGGATCGGAGCAGGCATGAACGAGTCATTGGTGGCCGCCGAGGTGAACTGTACATCACAGGGAACGCCCTCGTTGGCGTGTATGACCGAGTATACCTTTATACCGCCTTTCTTCCTTCCGGTCTTGGGGTGCCGGCCAACACCCTTGAAAATAGCATTTGAGAACAGCGAAATGGTCGCGGAATCAATTATTCTAAGCCGTCTTATCCACTCTTCGGCGCCATTGCGTCGGCTGTCCGAAGAAATTACTACTTTTACTCATGGTTATTAATGGATAGTTTGGCGACACCAAAATAACCATTTAGGGCTGACTCCTGCAATAGGTGACAGCCCTAATTTTTCAATCGCTCGAAAAGTTTAGCGGACGGTAATAAAAAATAAGCCCACCCTTATTGGGGTGAGCTAGCCTTAGTCTATTCCACCTAAGGGCGTTAAGATGTCGCAAAGGCAATGATTTATTTCATTACGCCGCCTACAATCAGCTTAAAAGTTTTTTGTGCATGCACAAAAAAAACACTCCCCGACTTTCGCAAGCCGGGGAGTCCGCTATATTAAAGATTCTTTATTAAATGCTTCTTAGGGGAAACATCCTTAAAGAGTGGCTTTATTGTCGCGTATTAGTTGGCATCAGTTCTGCCTACGTGACCGTTAACCCATACGATGAAGTTCTTCTGGCTCCACTTGTGAGTGATCTTCACAGGAACTTGGATGTTGAAGTTAACAATCGTACCGGTGTTGTTGGTGTAGGTGAGCTTGCCGAAGTGAGCAAGTATCTGAGCCCAAGTAGCGTTAGCTGCGGGTGCGCTGCCTACGGCGGGAGTAGTGAAGCCGTCGTCAACCTGAGCACCGTTGCGAACCACGTGGAATTCAACGTCGAGCGAAGTTTGGTTCAAAGGAAGCATAGTGCCGGATATGTCGGTCTTGATGTCCTTCGGATCGATAGAGATGTCAGAAACTTCGTAGTAGTTGTAGTAGTTCAAGTGATCAGCGAACTGATATTGACGCCAGTCGTAGAAGCTTACGAGAGAAGCGATGTCAACGGTAGTTCCGGCAGCGCCACCATCGTTAGCGTCGGTGAATGCGATCGGGCCTTCGGCTTTAGCATATACAGGCTTGAGGATCTCAGTCTTGAATATGTTGTTAGTCAAGGGGAGGTAAGCGCCACAGTTCTTGTTGAATGTAGCAACACCGATCTGAACGTCGAACGTAGCATCCAAAAGTTTCTTGGCAGCTTCAGCGTCAGTAGCCTTAGCAGTCCATTCGGTAGGAACGTTCAAGAGATCTTTTGCAGTGTCATTGTTCTTAAGTTCGAGCCAAGCACCATGCTTGCGAACGTGACCTGTTTCGAGGTTGTAATGTATTTCGGCGATTTCAACATTGTTGGCCAACAATACATAACCCTTGTATTCGTACATCGGAGCATCGGTGTAGAGCATAACGGGGCTGTTTGCAACGGTAGCCGGAGTGATATTGCCTGCGTCGTCCTTGTAAGCAGTCTTGAGAGTATAAGTCGTTCCGCTTACGCCCGTGGCAGTCTTGTTGCCAAGAGTGAAGTAGTAGAAGTATACGAGGTTGTCTTCAGAGAAGGTCGAGAAGTTGGTGAGAACGTTCCAATCCAAAGCGGGATTCCAAGCATCGGGCTGGATGGTGAACTTGGGAGCGTTTTCAGCACCGGCATTGCTTGTTTCGCCGAACCAGCAGATGTAATTCTGAACACTTGCCCAGTTGGTGTTGTCGAACGTAGCGGTAGTGCTTGCAGTAGCCCACTGGTGGAGGTCAGAGTGACCGATCTTGTTGAGCTCGAAGCGGCTATCGATAGAGAACATGAAGTTGCAAGAAGCTCCGTTTTCGTCGGTAGTGGTCGAGGGAACTTCAACATTTGCATGGAGTACCTGACGCTGATCGGCAGAAAGTGCATCGCTTGCAGGATTCATGCTGCCTTCAGCATACCAGTACTTGGCAATCTTGTTAGACATAACAGCCTTCGGATACTTGAGAGTTATCTGGATGGGCAGATAAACAGGCTCAACATTGAAGTTAGAGTTGCCAAGATATTTCTTGGGAGCGTACTTGATCCAACGAGTTTCGTTGATTACGGGGTAAGTGTCGTGGCCTACGCAGTTAACGAAGTCCTGACGAGTGATGGTCCAAGAGAATACGTCGGTAGTCTCGGCACCGTCGTTGGGTATTTCGGTTATTGTACCGATGGTGAGGCTTGCATTGGTCCAGGTCGGCTTGCCGTTAACGTCGAGTTCGTTGGTTTTAACCCATTGCATTACAGAACCGTCAGAGCCCTTAACTACTTCGTAAGTAGCGTCGAAGGTTTCCTTCGAGGTGTTGCGGGTAGTTTCGAGGAGCTTGGATTCGATGGCATGCCAAGTGATAGTCTTGGTTGCATTTTCACACTTGTAGAAGTAGTCGCCAAGGTTGAACAACGGAGTTTCCAACGGATTTTCCGGAGCAACGATTTTGATCTTGATGTAACCAACCTTAACAATCTTGTTGTTTACGGTATCGCGAAGTTCTACGCGAACAAGAGGAGTACGGCCAACTGAGCTGACAGCCTTAGCTTTGAGGCTGAGGTCGGGCTGGCAGTCGAGGATGTTGGTATCGCTGTTTGACTGAACACCGCAAGCTATCACGTAGTAGTGACCATTTGCGCCCTGTTCGATAACGGCGTGGTTCTGAGATTGTTCGGTAGCGTTAGAGCCGATAGAGAAGTTAACTCTTTCGAAAGCATACTTCATACCACGAGCCTTGAGGTCGGCGTTGGTGTAGTCCCAAATCTTCTTGCTGTTCCACGAACGGGCAGAGTTGGCAGCAGCGTGAGTCAATACCAATTCATTGAGGTCGATACCGGTTGCGTTGTTGTAAGCGAGTTCTACGGTAGCTGAATTTTCAGCGGCATCCTTTGCAGTGCCGTAAAGGTGACGGCCATTCTCCTTCGGAGTTCCGTGAACGGTTGCTGCACCAACGAGTTTGTCGGTTTCGAATTCCTTGGTAGCTATGATGTAATCATTGGCATACGAAGTAGTGTTGTAAGCGATTGCTTCGATGGCAAGCTGCGATGCATATACAGAACCGTAAGTCGAAGTAACGATTTCGGTTTTGCCTTCATCGAGAGGAGCTTGAACGGCGAGGTCAGTGATTTTGGCCTTGTCGCTTTTGGCGGGATAGAAGATGCCAAGCTGATTGGGATCGCTTTCTTCCTGAGTCTTAACCAATTCACCCTTCATCGTGATGCCTACGATCATCTGCATATCGCCATCTTTTTCCTGCAAGCCATAGAACTTGGCAGTAGGAGCGGCAGCAGCTGCACGACCGGTAGATATGAAGTCGAGGTCGTTAGAAGAAGTGCCGAGGTTCTTCTGAGTGTATTCTGAAATGACGGCTTCACGAGGATTCAACCAATAGTTCTTAGGCCAAGTCGGGTTCAAGAACGTCCATGCTTCAGCCTGTACGGCTTCGCCCTTAACCTTGTATGCTACTTCCTTGGCATCATAACCGGTAGCGGTCTTAACCTGATGAACGAGCATACCGCCTTCAATTTCAGCGTTGACGGTGTAAGGCTTGTAAGGAATGTACTTGTATTCCATTGCATTCTGTCCGTCGAGAACCATTTCGGGTTCGAATACGAGCGAACGGAGGTCGGTGCTGGTGGTTACGATGATGTCCTTGTCGGTACCGCCAACGTTGCGGAGAATGAGCTTGCCGTTATCCCAGATGGCTACGACACCCTTGCTCGTATCGGCTACGGTCCATTTTACGTTGGTGATTTCCTTGGTTTCGGTTCCGTCTTCAGCCACGGTAACCTTTACCCAGTAACCATCTTCGGCGCCGGTAGTGCCGGGATAGTAGTAAACGGGAGCTATGCCGCCGGTTTCACCCTTGTCGCCGGGTTCGCCTTTGTCACCCTTGTCACCCTTGTCGCCCTTTTCGCCCTGGGCCTTGTACTGGGTCGGTTTGCCGTCGATGCACCAGTAGCCGTCAGAGTTTATAGAGATGACGCTACCCGGAGTTCCGTCCTGGCCGTTGATGCCATTGGTGAGCTCGAAGGTGTTTCCATTACTCAAGGTAACTGTAACGCCCTTGTCAGTCTTGGTGACATCGGTTATTACAGCGCCTTTTTGAATCTGCGACTGAAGTTCTTTGACGAGCGTTTCAACTGCTTCAACGCGCTTGTTGAGGGCGTCGATGTCGTCGTCATAGTCCTTACAGCCC
>JAGATN010000029.1 GCA_017621225.1 Muribaculaceae bacterium
ACCTTTACCAAGCATCACGTAGGCCCCTATTTTTCAATATTAAGCTACGACATTCAGCGCGGGCGCAACCACAAAGGTTATCAATCCGACAATCTCACCTACACAATCGGCATAAGCTACGGCTATTCCATTCCATTAGCACGACGACTGAACTTGGATTTTTCAATAGGCGTAGGCTACCAATGGGGCAAATACAAAAAGCTTCGCCATATCGACACCCACGACGTGTGGCAGTCGACCCACAACCGCCATTGGTTCGGGCCAACCCGATTGGCGGCTTCACTTGTTTGGTTCATAAACACAGGGAAAGGAGTCAACCAATGAAAACGGCATCTTTCCATATTTCCGCGCTGGCGTGCACATTAATAATATTAGCGTCGTCATGCAAGCATCGCGAAGTGTGCTACGATCACACCCACATGCTCGATGTGAACGTGAATTACGACTGGACTTACGCGCCCGATGCACTGCCCGCGTCGATGGTGACGCGGCTATTTCCCATCGACGGCCAAACCGAGCCACAACGACATGAAACCATCGAGAAAGACAATGCCATCATACGCGTTCAGGCCGGTCGATACATAGCCATAGGTTTAAACGGTTCGACCGAAACATTGATCGAGACGGGCGATAGTTATGATGAATTCGTCATTACGACAGAAGAAGACGAATTGCTGTCGCCGATGTCGAAAGCGCCCTCCTCGGCTCCGCGCCCCGAAGAAGCGAAGGACGAACCCATACGCAAGTCGCCCGACGCATTGTGGTACGGCTGCAATGAGAACGTATCATTAGTTCCGCTGAAAAGCAATCAGCGCATCGACCTGACCATGCATAAATCGACAATCGAGTGCACCATTGAACTTCGAAATGTCGAAAACGCCAACTCACCCATCGAAATCAGCGGCGCGCTCTCAGGATTGTCAGGTGCATTCTCGCCATCGACAGCCAAACCGACCACCGAATGCGTCACGATGCCCGTTTCGCTAAAAGTAATCGATTCACACACCATTGCAGGAACGATAACGATATTCGGACACTGCCACGACAAAAAGAATCGACACATCTTCTCGATATATACCTCCAACCGCTATTTCTATCATTTCGACGTGACCGACATGATGCATGCAAACGACGATTCCAATCACATAACCATAATAATTGACGATGCCTTGCGCTTACCCGACCCCCAAGGCACCGGAATGACACCTTCAATCATTGATTGGAGCGACGAAATTCACATTGACCTCGATATGTGACACCGAGAGAAGAAAATTCAAATAATCAAAATATATAACCATTAATAATTTATTACGATGAATACTAAAATTAATTTTGGAATGGCAATGCTCTTTCTTGCCGTTACGTCCTGCTCAAGCGATGAGCTGGAAATGGTTAATCAAGGGCCTGAAATCACATTCAACACAAGTGTTAGCCGCGCCACGGAGACCACTTTGTCAAATCTCGAAGAATTTTATGTTTACGGCCATGCCGAGGGATATGAAACCCTGTTTATTGACGGCCTAACTGCATCAAAGGGCAATACCTCAGGCTATTATACGCTAAGCGAAACAAAATATTGGCCAAACGAAATAAAAAACATCGAATTCTGGGCCATATCAGGTGCTCCAAAAGAAAACATATCGATAAACACAAATGGTCAGCAGATAGAAGACTTTGCGCCAAAAAGCTACACCATTGAAGATAACAATTCGGGTAAAGACCACACAGACCTCATCGTAGCATACACCAAGGCACAATCGCCAAACGTACAGCTGACATTTCACCATGCATTGTCGCAAATATCGGTTAAGGCAAGCACCGGAACCACTCCTGCCACTGCCGCCGAGAGCAATGGAGATGAGAACCACATAGTAAAAATAAAAGGGGCCTGGCTCATGAACATTGCCGGAAAAGCAACCGTGTCATGCGACAGCGAGGACAAAGATGATAACGGATATATGATATGGAGTCAGGGATCAACCCCCTCGTTATATGGCTATGAATTTAACGAACCTACGACTCTCAACCATACATTTAGAGGATTGTTGGACAAAGATGATGCCAACAGCAATCTTATGCTCATTCCTCAGAAACTGAACGAGTGGAATCTAAGCGCAGATGGAACAAGCAGCAATGGAGGTGCATACATATTACTTCTCTGTCGTGTCGAGCTAAAGCATGAGGGTGAAAAACACCCCACCGGAGGATCTGACGATGCCGTACATATCGAAGACGGCTATCACTACCATCAATTGTTCCCTTACAGCGATACATACGACCAATATGCATATGGATACACCTGCGTGCCTCTGTACAATCAGGACGAACAAGCACCGGAATGGCTTAAAGGCAAAAAATATACTTACCAACTCAACATGTGCGGAAAGAGCAGCGGCGCAGGCATATATCCGCCATTTGAAGAACTCAGAGGACGCGTACCCGAAGGCAAACGCGGCCCATACACCTATATCCTCGGCACAAACGAAGCTCCCGACAAGAAAGCAGGCGATCCGGTGTTGACCAAACCGATCGACTTCACCGTAACAATCGACGAATGGGAGGAAGGTGACACATGGAACCCCATGATACCCTAATCATTAACGAATAGTATTTTTAGGGAGGTTCTATAACAGAACCTCCCTAACCCAATCACAAGCATATGAAATTCAAATATAAAGGAATAATCCCGCAGTCGGCAGCCGTTGCTATCGGCATAGCGGCCTTGTTGTCGTCATGTGAAGATGATTTCGACTATCGCGAGAAATCACGGGATCTTTCGTTCGACATAGAGATTCCGTCAGGCTGGAGCAACGGAATGTCGATTGACAAGAAAAACCCGGCAACACGCTGTACGTCAGTCGACGCGATGTCGTGCGGCGAGGGAGTTCCGTTATATCTTCATACCATAGTGGCCGACAATCCCACCCCATCAGAACATCAGGTTCAGGGCTCAAGGGCAACCCCGATTAAAAGCAAGGATGAGTTCATAAATCGATACAGCTACTTCTCGCTTAGTGCAATATGCGCCTATACCGAGGAAGACATCGAAAATCTGCCCCCAAATCTTGCCTATAATTTAAAATACAATATCGACGGCGGCAGCCCGGCCACAAGCAATGACAGAATTTATATGCCAAATGACGGCTCGGTCAGTTTTTTCGCATTTGCGCCGTCAATCGAAGAAAGCAGGCCCGATGGATCGTCAACCGCCGCGATATCATTGTCAGATAAATCGACGCCCGGCATGCCAAAAATCACATATACGGTTCCGACCGATATCAAGAAACAGTTTGACCTGCTGACGGCAAGTAGCATAAATGCATACGCGTCGCCTGTGGTACTGAATTTCAAGCATGCGCTGACCGCAATATGCCTGAAATGCGGCGACGACATGATGGCCGGAAAAATCACCGAAGTGACCATAAGCGGAATTTACGGATCGGGGACACATGTTCCGGGCACGAAGGAATGGACCGTGACGGGCAATCCCAATGCATCGTACACCATCAACGACGAAATCAGCCTTCCGTCAAAGAATGAGTCATCAGACGGAGCAAACAAAGACAAGACACACACTCAAACCGGCACCCCGATCGCCGGCACGAAAAGCGACAATCTGACCATGATGCTCATACCGCAGACACTCCCGGAGAGTGCCAAGCTGACAATCAAGTTTGTCGACGACATCACCAAGGCGACACGCACAATCGAAGGGTCGCTTAAAGGAAAAACTTGGGAGGCGGGCAAAATCGTCACATACACCATATCGCCGTCAAGCATACACATCGAGGCTAAAGTCGAATTTTCAAAGGATCCGGGAAACGCCAATCTCCCCTACTCGGGAGTGTGGTATGACACCGAATTAAAGGGCTATGCAGAGGTGACCCAAGGAAGCAACAGAAACGAAATAGCACTCACGCCACAGCTCCAACACAGCATCGACGAAGGCAAGACATGGGTGGCATCGGAATATAACTCGGATGGCAAGTATGTGGTTTCCGCACGTCAGAATGATTATACCGAGCTATCGAAAGAACTCAAATCAGGTTTCGTGGGGAGTGAGAACTCGCCCCACAATCTTCTTGAAGACACCAATGGAGAGTCGGCCAATTGCTATATGATTGATCAGGCGGGCTATTACTCACTTCCGCTCGTATACGGCAACTCGGAAATAAATAATGGGAAAAACGCTGCTTCATATACAATAAACCGAAATCCTCCTGAAGGAGAAACGATACTCGAGGGGCTTAAATATTTCGTAGATCAT
The DNA here is from genome assembly GCA_017621225.1 of Muribaculaceae bacterium. Lineage (GTDB taxonomy): Bacteria > Bacteroidota > Bacteroidia > Bacteroidales > Muribaculaceae > Paramuribaculum. The sequence continues at coordinate 4,268 of JAGATN010000029.1, forward strand.
AATAATGCACAAATAACGAATTCGAAAATAGAAGGCTGCGACAACGCAGTGCTTGCATGGCAGGACGCCCCCGACCTTGTAGACAAGGTAGAGATTAAAAACGGCCGGCTTCAGTTCAGGATACGCGAGACGACACTGACACAGGGTAATGCCCTAATCGTTGTCAGGGATGCAAGCAAGACCATATTGTGGAGCTGGCACATATGGGTAACTCCTTACAAGGACAAATGGAATAAAGAAAGTAACCTTTTTAAAACGAATTGTACCATTGCAGGAAATACATACGAATATCTTCTGACACCGTGTAACTTGGGATACTGCGACCCTCATAACGGCAATGAAGCCCGAAAGGTGAAGTTCCGGGCCGTATTTGACATGTCGGAATATGGAGGAAACGCGACAACCATTGTCGAAATCGGCGAATTCACGCAGGATGAGTTCAAAGGTTCTCTTGCAGGCGACAATACTTATTACCAGTGGGGGCGCAAAGACCCTATGCTCCCCGGCATATATAATGATAACACGATTTGCTATAAGTATCATAAATATGATAAAAATAGTGGTACCGTAAGTACTGCATATGATACAAGTGAGTTTACGATGGAAAACAAACCGTTTTTTAACGCCTATAAAGATGCAGAGGGGCGTAATTACAGCCCCTCGCGCAATCCGACAGACAAAGATATTCGAGGGGTGGACTTAAAATATATGATTCAGAATCCATATATTATGGTTATGAGCGATTTATGCGACACGAGTGAGGGAGGAACCGAAGATTTTAATTATCGCGGCCACTGGCACGTCATAACAGGAACCAATTATATTGACAAGGGAGGAAAAATGTATAACCTCTGGAATTCAACCGCATATAACGAGGGTACGAACGATCTCACTTCCCCAAAGAATGCACAAAAAGTAACAAAAACAATATACGATCCATGCCCGGCAGGATTCTGCATGCCCCCGCTGGCAGCATTCATAGGTCTTGCCAAAGGGAGTGGCGTGGCAACTGGAGTAACCGCCATCCCATTGGATCATATTTGTAAATTCACAACATCTTCATCTTCGGGCTCAATCGAGTTTCCTATTAGCGGAATGCGCAATAAGTCTCTCAGAAGATGCGAGATAAGCACTGTCACGTCATCGCATTCCGATGCTTTAATTGCGGAAGATTTTAATAAAATATCTTTTCCTGCATTCAAAGATGTTACTTTTGTGTCTTGTGCTAATTTAGGCTCAGGTGATCAAGTGTTGCTGTTCATCATAGATACAAGGAATGGCAATGTTAAAATTTCATCAGGTACTCCATCAAGTAATTCATATGGATTGTCGGTTAGGCCAATGAGTGATAAATAAATGATCATTTAGCACTCTCCCGAGGTATGCATAAAACAAAAAAGAGGCTGCGCACACAGCCTCCTTTTTTTTGATTTAGATATTACTGAATTGACTAATTACTTGACTTCCTCAAATCTAACCATATTTGATTACCAGAAGTTTATTGTTGCATGGTACAAATATGAGATTTCAAGTTCATAGGAATGACATCGGTTACTTTGTCGTTTTGGGTCTCATCTTGTTTCTTCCCATTCCTTTTTAACTCGCTCGACTTCCGCTATCAACTGCTGC
>JAGATN010000004.1 GCA_017621225.1 Muribaculaceae bacterium
GGTTGCGGTCCCAGAGGAGCGATGTGTCACTACATCCGCCTCCGCATGACTGCGCAAACTGGTTGCTCCGTCGAGATAGCCGAGGAAGAGATACATCGCACACTTTAGTATCCGAGATACTCACAACCTTTAGCTCATCGAGGCTTGACCGAGATAAACATCGGAAGACAGAATGTATTTTAGCCAAGTTTATTCTATATTATATCTGTAACGTTCTGATTCCCAACGGTCATATTTTGCTCTAAAAGGATACAAAAAGCGATTGACAAGTTTATTTTGTTGCTTGCCAATCGCTTGTATATAAGTTTGTTATATCTTAAAATCCGGCGGATTTAATATCAATACTCCTCCTCGTTGAAGAAGAAGTCTTCTTTGCTCGGGTAGTCGGGCCAGATGTCTTCGATACATTCGTATGTGTCGCCTTCATCTTCCATTTCCTGAAGGTTTTCTATCACTTCAAGTGGGGCTCCCGATCTCATGGCGTAGTCGATTAGTTCGTCCTTGGTGGCGGGCCAGGGAGCGTCTTCCAGTTTTGATGCCAGCTCTAATGTCCAGTACATAGTGGTTTTTTTATAGTGTTAATGAGTTAAAATAAATTCATTTGCTTTTTTGGTGGCGCAAAAGTAATGAATTTATTATAACTAACAATCTTTATTCCAAAATATTTCATCTTTATTGCTTTCTACGTTGAAAAAGCGTGCCAGCACGAATAGAAAATCGCTCAGACGGTTTACGAATGTAGTTACGTGGCTGTCCACGTCGGTAGTGTCGCCCAGGTCTATTATGCGTCGTTCGGCACGTCGGCACACGGTTCTGGCCACGTGGCATTGCGCGGCGGCCATTGTTCCGCCCGGCAAAACGAATTTGTTGATGTCGGGCAATCGGCTGTCGACGATGTCAATCATGTGTTCCATACGTGTTATGTCGTCGTCCGATACGCCGCAAGGCATTTCGTACGATTCGGGGTCAGATGCAAGATATCCGCCAATGTTGAATAGTCGGTGTTGCACGAACAGGAGCATTTCATGTATGTCGGGTAGGTGAGTGCTGTGGGCGTCAACTATGCCTATGTGTGAGTTTAGTTCGTCGATGGTTCCGTAGGCTTCTATGCGTATGTCGTTTTTGCGCACTCTTTTTCCGCCGACAAGCGAAGTGGTTCCTTTGTCGCCGGTGCGTGTGTATACTATGCTTTTATCCATAATGGGTGTGGTGTGTTGGGTTTTTTATGGCAAAAGTAGTGATTTTTTCATACCGGCTCTCCGGTTTGTTGAAAAAAGTCACAAGGCAGGTTGGCGATTTTCGCCGTCGTTGTTTAGATGTCGAGTCGGTCGGTATAGCAGTCGAAGAAATTACGTTTGAGAACGTTGCTTATCTGCAATAAAAGTTCGGTGTCGATGCTGGTGCGATTGAATATTTTATACACATTCGTACGGTTGCAGCTAAGTTTTCCAGCCAGCCATACCACGGAGCGCTCCTGATTTCGGAGCTCTTCTTCGATGAGTTTTCCAATAAAAATCTGGCTCATAATAGTGGGAAAAAAATAAGGCGAGCCAATTCGTTGCTTATTTCCTGCCTGAGGCACCGCCAAGCACCTTGTCCTCTAAATAAGCAACGAAAGGCACGCCTCTTTTTCGTTCGAGTGCGCCGATCGACGGTTATTCCCAAGAGAACATATGTTTGGATTGGCGGTTTCCAGACCATAGGAATAAGAGCGATAGCTCAATGAATTTATAAATGTTTTAATATAAAGGCAGAATCTCTATCCCACCTAATCAATTGTGTAATGAATAAAAAGAATAAATGAGTAGTATACCTTCTTGTTCATGTCGGTCACAAAGATAATACAAATTTGGGCAATATCAATTATTTATGGCGTGTATTTTAAATATTTTATCGATTTGAGCCGATTTTTCGACACTTTTATTGACAAAAAGCGACACATTTTGCGCATATCGGCGTTGCTCTTTTAATTTTTGTGGGTTTTTGACATATGAGTGATTGTGCATTTGCAGATTGATTCGTAACTTTGCACAATTCTTAACCAATAGTCAAACATCTGTATGAATATTTCTTACAACTGGCTTAAACAATATATCGAAACTTCGCTTACCCCCGAGCAGCTTGCCGACGCTTTGACATCGATTGGCTTGGAAACCGGTGGCGTGGAAGAAGTCGAATCGATAAAGGGCGGGCTGCGCGGCATTGTGATCGGCAAGGTGCTTACTTGCGTCGATCACCCCGACAGTGACCACCTGCATGTCACCACCGTTGATCTGGGCGACGGAAATGCTACGCAAATAGTGTGTGGCGCGCCCAACGTAGCTGCCGGACAAACGGTAGTGGTGGCAACCGTAGGAACGACGCTCTATGACGGCGACAAGGAGTTCCAGATAAAAAAGTCAAAGATACGAGGCGTCGAATCATTTGGCATGATTTGTGCTGAGGACGAGATTGGCATCGGAACCTCCCATGCCGGAATAATAGTGATAGATGAAGAAGTGACTCCGGGCACTCCCGCTGCCGAATATTATGGTTTGACGAGCGATTACGTGCTTGAAGTCGATCTCACGCCTAACCGCATCGATGCCGCTTCGCATTACGGCGTGGCCCGCGACATATGTGCGTGGCTCGACTGCCATGCATCGCATGCCGACCTGCATCGTCGCGACGTGAGCGATTTCAAGGTCGATCGTGCCGATGGCGCCGTAAGCGTCGAGGTAGCCAATACGGAAGCGTGTCCGCGTTATTCGGGCGTGACAATCCGCAACATCAAGGTCGCTGAAAGTCCTCAATGGCTCAAAGACAGGCTCACGGCAATAGGCCAGCGCCCGATAAACAACGTGGTCGACATTACCAACTACATACTCCATGGCATAGGGCAGCCGCTCCATTGCTTTGACTTGGCAAAAGTGGAAGGCGAAAAAATAAAGGTGGCCACCTGTGCCGACGGAACCTCTTTCGTTACGCTCGATGGCATTGAGCGCAAGCTCTCCGACAACGATTTGATGATATGCAATGGTGCAGGCACTCCGATGTGCATTGCCGGCGTGTTCGGTGGCCTTGACTCGGGCGTCACCGAGACAACTACCGATGTGTTCCTCGAAAGCGCCTACTTCAATCCTACCTGGGTGCGCAAAACGGCGCGTCGCCATGGCTTGAGCACCGATTCGTCATTCCGTTTCGAGCGCGGCCTCGACCCCAATGGCACCGTATATGCCCTGAAGCTTGCGGCCATTTTGGTCAAAGAGCTTGCCGGCGGCGAAATTTGCGGCGATATCGTCGACATATATCCTGAAAAAATATTCCCTTATCCCGTCACGTTGTCGTACGATTACGTAAATCGTCTGATTGGCAAGGTGATTCCCGAAGATGTGGTCGATTCCATACTTGCTTCGCTTGAAATGAAGGTGGTGGTACGTCGACAAGGTGAGATTGACATCGAAGTGCCTACATATCGTGTCGACGTTCGTCGTCCGTGCGATGTGGTTGAGGACATTTTGAGAATTTACGGATATAACAATGTGGAAATTTCGACAACCGTACACTCGTCGTTGTCATATAAATCGTTTGCCGATGCCGATAATGCGTTGCGCAATCAAATAAGCGATCAGCTTACGGCGATAGGGTTCAACGAAATAATGAACAATTCGCTTACGGCCGAAAGCTACTACGAAGGGCTTCAGTCGTATCCGGTTGAAAATTGCGTCAAACTGCTCAATCCGCTCAGCAACGACCTCAATGTGATGCGACAGACGCTTCTGTTTGGCGGACTTGAGTCGCTGGCCTACAACATCAATCGCAAGTCAGACGATTTGATGATGTATGAATTCGGCAACGTATACAATCTTAATCCGCAATCGCAATCTACGGCCGAGCAACCTCTGGCTCCATATCACGAGGCGGCTTGTCTTGGCATCTGGCTCACCGGTCTTATGCGCAAGGCATCTTGGCTTCAGCCTGCCGAACCGTCGTCGATATATCACATCAAGGCCATTGTGCTTAACCTGTTGGCACGATTGGGCATATCTGACCGCGAGATAAAGTTCGAAGCCGGCTCGTCTGAAATATACGGAGCGTCGCTCAACGTGGTCACTCGTTCGGGTAAGATGCTTGGATCGATGGGCGTCGTGGCCAAGCGTTTGGCTAAACGTTTCGACATAAAGCAGGAAGTTTTGTATGCTCAGCTCGACTGGACCGCGCTTGTTCGACTTGCGCTGAAGAAAACCGTAAGCTACACTCCGCTGCCCAAAACGCAGCCCGTTAAGCGCGACTTGGCTCTGTTGATCGACAGCGCCGTAACGATGGGACAAATCGAAGCGGTGGTGCGTGAGAGCGAACGTCGCCTGCTGCGCGACGTTACGTTGTTCGACGTATACGAAGGCAAAAACCTGCCTGAAGGTAAAAAGTCATACGCCATAGCCCTTACGCTTCAGGACGACGAAAAGACGCTTCAGGATAAGCAAATCGAAGCCGTGATGGCAAAAGTCGTGGCCAACTTGCAAAAGAAATTGGGCGCAACGCTTCGCTGATTGAATGACTGATAAATAAAACTCATATAAAAATAAATAACAGCAATGGGAAGAGCTTTTGAATACCGTAAAGCCAGGAAATTGAAACGCTGGGGTAATATGTCGCGTACATTTACCCGAATTGGAAAGGAAATAACTATAGCTGCTAAGGCCGGCGGACCCGATCCCGACATGAATCCCCGTCTGCGCGTGCTTATGCAGAACGCCAAGGCCGCAAACATGCCGAAGGATACGGTGGAACGCGCAATAAAGAAAGCCACCGATAAAGAAGCAGGCGATTACAAGGAAATAGTATACGAAGGATACGGCCCCTATGGAATCGCAATCGTGGTTGAGGCTGCTACCGACAACAATACCCGTACGGTGGCCAATGTGCGTTCGTATTTCAACAAACACGGCGGCAACCTTGGCACTCAGGGATCTCTCGCTTTCTTGTTCGACCACAAGAGCGTGTTTAAGATCAAGCCTAAAGATGGAATGGACATCGAAGAACTCGAACTTGAGCTTATAGATTATGGTGTCGACGAACTCGAGGCCGAGGACGACGAAATAGTGCTCTACGGTGCTTTCGAGGAATTTTCTAACATCCAGAAATATCTCGAGGACAACGGTTATGAGATAATCAGCGCTGAATTCGAACGTATTCCTCATGAACTCAAGGAGGTTACCGAAGAACAGCGCGTTGTGCTCGACAAGCTTCTCGACAAGTTCGAAGAAGACGAGGACGTGCAGAACGTATTCCATAACATGAAGGAAGATTGATCTGATGCGCCATTGCCGCGTCTTGATGCGGCAGCGTCGGTCAAACAATAACATACCGCAAGGGTTCGGACGATACAGGTTCCGGACCCTTGCGGTTATTTATTCATCTTTCGGGCGTTTAGTTTGGCGTTGTATTGCCTTACCAAGTTGGTTATGAACACGGTGAACAGCGGAAACATCAGCATTCCCGATACGGCGAGTACGCATCCCACCACCTTTCCGGCCACCGTTACCGGATTTATGGGGCATCCCGAAGTGGTGGCGTCCATGCAGGCCCACCATAGTGCCGACCAGTAATTGGGAACCATGGGGTTCACCGTATGTTCGCGCTCCATGAATATGAGGCTGCCGAAATAGATGAGGGCGAGTAATATTACTGTATACGTGGCAAATATGCTCGTCACTTTGTTGGTCGACACATACCCAACTACGGTGGCCATGGCCAATGCGCCCCGTGCCAACGGTATGAATCGGGCAAAGTACATAGCCTCCTCCGAGAGCGTTATGTCGAAATGCGTCACTATGTTGAGCACAGGCACCGATAGAACGAGAAAGAGCCATCGGCGGCGAAAATACCGCCAACGGTCTTTTGCCATGAACAATTCAATGAAAAAGTCGGCCATAAAAAATATGCAAATCCATAACTGGAATCTCATATACCCCGAGTCCGACAAAAACGGAATGCCGCGAAATGAATCGATTGATATGTATGCTATCAATGCGGCCGACAGCACGAGCACTGCCGCGTTAAGAACGCGGTATATCCACTTCCGTTCCGATTGCGAAAGGCCGTTGCGTAAAATCGATGCCATACCGTTTGATGCGTTGAAACGTTTCTATATATGTGTTACAACGCACCTCCGGCCCGTATGGTTTGCTTGTCGACGTGGTTGTTACAGGGGATAATCGTCAAAGGCATATAGCACTGTCGACAGGTAGCGTTCGCCCGTGTCGGGCAGCAGAGCCACTATCGTTTTGCCCGCATATTCAGGCTTCTTTGCAAGCTCCAGTGCCGCGTAAAATGCCGCTCCCGACGATATGCCCACGAGCAATCCCTCCATCTTGGCAAGCAATCGCGATGCCTTTATGGCATTGTCGCTCGACACCGGCGTTACCTCGTCCACCGCGCTTGCATCAAAGTTGCGCGGCACGAAACCGGCTCCGATGCCTTGTATCTTGTGCGCACCCGGCTTATTTCCCGATATTACGGCCGATTCCAGCGGCTCCACGCCAATTATCCTTACATCGGCATTGTGGGCTTTCAAGCCTCTGCCCACGCCCGATATGGTGCCTCCGGTGCCTATTCCGGCCACGAATGCATCTATCTTGCCGTCGGTATCGCGCCATATTTCCTGTGCGGTTGTCTGCTCGTGGCGTTTCGGGTTTGCCGGATTTTCGAATTGCTGCAATATTATCGAGCCGGCATTTGCGGCGTGTATTTCCTCGGCTTTTTCTATTGCGCCCTTCATCCCGGTGGCGCCGGGCGTAAGAACGAGTTCCGCACCCAGTGCGCGCAGCAGGCTTTGACGTTCCTGGCTCATCGTTTCGGGCATGGTGAGTATGAGTCTGTACCCTTTTACCGATGCAGCCCAGGCGAGTCCTATGCCGGTGTTGCCGCTTGTGGGCTCTATTATCAGGGCACCCGGTTTTAGCTTGCCGTTTTGTTCGGCATCCTCTATCATCGAAAGGGCTACGCGGTCTTTCACGCTACCGCCGGGGCTGAAGGCTTCTATTTTCACCAACACCCTTGCCGACAGGTTTTCGGCCTTCTCTATGCGGGTCACTTCAAGCAGCGGAGTGTTTCCCACCAATTCTGCAATGTTTTTGTAAATCCTTGACATATGTAAGTACTGTATTTTATGTCCGTTTTGACAGATGCAAAATTAACCTATGCATATGTATCGCGCAACATTTATTGCCATTTTATTTCGTAGTCATATGTCGGTGCTCTATTTACGCTATTTGTATTAGAATTTAAACGTTTATGTGAATTTTGCATAAAAAAGTTGGCTTTGAAATAAAAAAGGCTTAACTTTGTGTAGTAATAAATTTTACACGCGAGGGGTCTCGACCTTAATGGGCGAGATTCTTTCTTTTTTACATTTAGCAATTTAATAACCCAGAAAAATAAGCTTATTATGGCAATCACTTACATGACCAAAGAAGGTTATAAGAAGAAAATGGAAGAGATAGCTTATCTCGAAAATGTGAAGCGACCCGAAATTTCACGCGCTATTGGCGAAGCGCGCGACAAAGGCGATTTGTCGGAAAACTCAGAATACGATGCTGCCAAGGAGGCTCAAGGCATGCTTGAAATGAAAATATCGCAATTGAAGGATCTTGTGGCAAATGCCCGAATAATAGATGAGAGTAATCTTAATAATGAAGAAGTACAGATACTCAATCGCGTCAAAATAAAGAACGTGGCCAATGGAATGACTATGGAATATACCATAGTGGCCGATAGCGAAGCCAACCTGAAAGATAAAAAGATAGGCTCGAGCACCCCGATTGCACAAGGTTTGCTCGGACATAAGCTTGGTGAAATAGTCGAGATAAAGGTTCCGGCCGGGCTTATGAAGTTTGAGATAGTGGAAATATCGTTCTGATTTAAATAAATTATTGTATGGCAACTATTTTCAGTAAGATAATAGCAGGGGAGATTCCTTGCTACAAGATAGCGGAAGACGATCGTCATTTTGCTTTCCTCGACATAAATCCGGTAGCTCCGGGCCACACCCTGGTAGTACCTAAAAAAGAAGTAAGCTATCTATTCGACCTGACCGACGAGGAGTATCTCGCCCTCGAGCTTTTTGCTAAGCGCGTGGCCGAAGGATTGAAGGAAGCTATGCCCTGCAAGCGCATCGGCGTGACGGTGATAGGGCTTGAGGTGCCGCACGCTCACATACACCTCATTCCGATAAACACCGAGCGCGATATGGATTTCACCCATAAAACCACGTTCCCGGCCGAGGAAATGGAGGCTATGGCACAGGCAATACGCACGTCGGTGGCCGAAAAGCTTAAATGATGCACCATCCATTATCCATTATCTAACATAAGCAATGATATGAAATGTAAATTTGTCATGGCTGCGGCCATGTTGGTCGGTTCGTATGTCGTTGCCGATGCATGCACGAGTCTGATTGCCGGCAAAAAGGCTACCACCGATGGAAGTACGATGATAACGTATGCTGCCGACAGCCACACGCTGTATGGCGAGCTATATCACAAAACGGGTGGCGTACATCCTGCCGGATCCATGCGCAAAGTAGTGGAATGGGATACCGGAAAGCCTCTCGGCGAAATACCCGAAGTTCCCGTGACATACACCACCATTGGCAATATGAACGAGCACGGACTTACCATTTCCGAAAGCACATGGGGTGGCCGTGAGGAGCTTCAGGGCAGCGGATTGATCGATTACGGCTCGTTGATATACATAACCCTCGAACGTGCCAAGACGGCGCGCGAGGCAATCGACGTGATGACTTCGCTTGTGCGCGACTATGGTTATGCCAGCAGCGGCGAATCGTTCTCGATTGCCGATCCTGACGAGGTATGGATCATGGAGCTCATTGGCAAAGGAAAGGCCGACAAAGGTGCCGTGTGGGTGGCCCGTCGTGTGCCCGACGACTGCATTTCGGGCCATGCCAACCATTCTCGCATACACAAATTCCCGTTAAAGGACAAGAATACGCTATATTCGCCCGACGTCATATCGTTTGCGCGTAAGCAGGGATACTTCGACGGTAAAGACTCCGACTTCAGTTTCTCTCTTGCATATGCGGTGCTCGATGGTGGCGCATTGCGCGGATGCGACGGTCGCGTATGGGCTTTCTACAATAAGTATCAACAGGGCATGGACTCATATTTACCGTGGATTCTTGAGGGCAAGGGCGAAGTTTTGCCTTTATGGATAAAGCCTGAAAAACTCGTTTCGGTGCGCGACATGCAGTGGATGATGCGCGATCATTTCGAAGATACTCCGCTCGACATGACTAAAGATGCCGGTGCAGGCCCGTATGCCGTGCCTTACCGTTGGCGTCCGCTTACCTATAAGGTTGATGGCGTGGAATACACCCATGAGCGTGCCATCGCCACTCAGCAAACGGGCTTTTCGTTCGTTTCGCAGATGCGCGCCGATGCACCGAGCGCCATGAAAGGCATATTGTGGTTTGGCGTCGACGATGCCAATACTTGCGTGTACATCCCTATGTACAATTGCCTTACGGCTGCCCCATATGAATTTGCCGTGGGCAATGGCGATATGTACAATCTGTCATGGGATGCCGCATTCTGGGTCAATAACTTTGTTGCCAATCAGGCTTACAACAGATATTCGCAGATGATACCCGACATACGCAAGGTGCAGTCGGAAATTGAAGACTCTTTGGCTGCCGAAGTAGAGGTGCTGTATGCGCAGACGGCGCAAATGAATGCCGACGACGCAAAGGCGTTGCTTAACAGACATTCGGCCGACTGGTCGAAGCGTTATGCCAAGCGTTATAAAAATCTGGGTGAATATCTGCTCGTGAAGTACCTCGACGGAAACGTTAAGAAAGAAAAGGATGGCAAATTCGCTCGATCGGTCGACGGAATGCCCGAATATCCCGATTTCCCCGGTTACGACGAACGCTATTATCGTTCGATTGTCAACGATCCCGATGGCGGCGACCGTCTTAAGCTTCTTATCATTCCCGCGAAATGAGAAAGGTTGATGTGGTGACGTCGATGCTCGTAATGAGTTACGACGAACTCTCTGCCTACGATCGAGAGTTGGTCGATGCCGCACGTGCGTCGACCAATGGTTCTTATGCTCCTTACAGCCATTTTTCGGTAGGAGCGGCAATAAGGCTCGACAACGGGGTGGTGGTGCGCGGTGCCAATCAGGAAAATGCTGCATTCCCGTCAGGTTTGTGTGCAGAGCGCACGGCTGCATTCTATGCGCACGCCAACTATCCCGATGCGCGGTTCGTGGCCATTGCCATAGCGGCCGTAGGCGTTGATGGCAAGGAAGTATCTGCCCCCATTTCGCCGTGCGGTGCTTGCCGGCAATCGTTGCTCGAGTACGAAACGTTGGCCCGTGATGGCGTAAAGGTTATTCTTGTAGGGCGCGACGAAATATGCGTATTGCCATCGGTAAAATCTCTTTTGCCATTGGCATTCAGCGAATTCTGATAGTCATTTATCCATCATACATACAATAAAAATCGCGAGGCCCTGCCGTTGTACGGTTCGGCCTCGCGATTTTTGTAATTTGGGTAAGCACTTTAGTGCTTAAAACGTCTTAAAACGTCTTAAAGCGCCAGTAATTTTTCGATGTTGGCTTCGAGGGTAGCCTTCGGCTGTGAACCGGCAAGGCGCAAGTCGCGCACATGTTCGCCATTCTTGAAAAACAGTATGGTGGGAATCGACATTATGCGATATTCCGTGCTTAAGTCGTTTTCTTCCTCGATGTTGTATTTGCCAATGAGCACCTTGTCGGCATATTGCTCGGCGAGTTCGTCGATTATGGGAGCCATGCGCACGCACGGGCCGCACCATGTTGCCCAAAAGTCTATTACTACCGGCTTGCCTGAGGCAATGGCTTCTTTAACGTTTTGATCGGTAAAATGAATTGCCATAATGGTTTTGTTTGATATTTGGTTTTGCTATGCTTCTTTCTTTGCGCAGTTGCATCCGGCCACCAATTTCCATATCACCACGGCAAGTGCGGCGCCGACGAGCGGGCCTACTACCATGATCCAGAAATCGGGCCATGCGTTGGGCGAAAACAGAGCGGGGCCGAAGCTTCTGGCGGGATTGACCGAGCAATTGTCAACGGGTATGCCCACGATGTTGACCAATCCGAGGCCAAGGCCTATTGCCAGGCCGGCAAAGTTGCCGAAGCCCTTCTTTTCATCTGTTGCGCCAAGTATTATGAGTACGAAGAACATTGTGAGCAATATTTCGCTGAGAAGCGCCATGCCTTGGCTTACGCCCGGCTGACACACGTTGGTGGCGAGATAGTTGCCTGATATGGCCGTGGTGCCGCCGAATGCGAATCCTTCGCCGCCTATGCACCAGAACCAGTAAAGCAATGCTGCTCCTACGGCTGCGCCTGCGAGTTGCGACACTACGTATCCTACGAAATCTTTTCCTGACAATTTACCCGAAAGCAACATCGCAAACGATACTGCCGGGTTTACGTGGCATCCTGATATGTTGCCGATGCAGTAGCACAGACACACGAGAACCAAGCCAAAGCATAAGCCTATGCCGAGTCCGCCGATTGAGGGGCCTGCCAATACAGCGCTGCCGCATGCAAGCAGTACGAGAAACAGTGTCCCGAAAAATTCAGATAGATACTTTTTCATAATGAATGTATTTTAGTTAGAGGGTTTGTCATTGTCGGTCATTGATATCTTATTCGTTCCAAAGGTACGATTAAATATATTCTGTTCAAAGAAAATCTACATTAATTATTGTGGTGTCGGTCGGTTTTGGCATTTAGAGGCTGCGTGGCCGTATGTCGATTTTGAAGTCGACGTTGAGGCTGGTCAGCGAATCCACGAGCTGTTTGTTTATCGGTATGCGCAATTGCGAGTCGAATTTTACGGCGCGTTTGGCCTCCGGCTCGAATATCTTGAGCGATAGCGACCCCTTCGAGTCCGATTGCGAGTTGATGAGGTCGGTCAACACTCCGTGCACGGCATCGTTGAGCTGATGTTTCTGAAGCGATATTATCACTCCTTTCTGATATTCATCCTTTATCTGGCTCAGCAACTTTATTGACGTTATCTGGAATCGCAGATCGCTTGTGGCGTATTTTCGCTTGTACGCGCCGGTTATCAGTATCTGGCTGCCCGGGGTGCAGTAGCGTGAAAAGTCGTAATAGTTTTGGTCAAACAGCCTGAACTCGGCCGTTCCGGAATAATCCTCCACCTTCAGTATGCCGAATTGGGTGCCGCGTTGGCTCTGCTTGACGAGAAATTCCGACACCATGCCACCCATCCTTATCTCGGCTCCGTCGATGGGAGCTTGTTCGCTAAACGTTTTCAGCGACGTAAAGGCGTAGTTTAGCTCAATGTAGTACGGATCAAGCGGATTGGCCGACAGGTATATGCCTACCAATTCGCGTTCGCGGCCCAGACGCTCGGCGTCAATCCATCGCATGGCCGGAACTATCGGGGGGCGCCCTGCCGTCGAAGCGGCTGCGCTGTCATCGCCAAATAACGACATACTCTGCATCTGTTTGTCCTGTTGATAACGTTGTCCATATCTTACTAACAATTCAGCAAAGGTTTCGCCTTTGGCATTCGGCTCAAAAAAGTCTTCGCGCTGCACCATGTCGGAGAAACAGTCGAATGCGCCGGCAAGTGCCAGCGATTCCACGACGCGGCGATTCACGGTGCCCGGCGGCACGCGCTCCACGAAGTCGTATATCGATTTGAACGGGCCTCCCTCGCTGCGCGATGATATGATGCCGTTCACCACGTTTTCGCCGATGCCCTTTATGGCTGCAAGACCGAAGCGTATGTTGCCTTCGGAGTTTACGCCGAAGTCGGCGTAACTTTCATTTACGTCGGGCCCCTTGATGGTTACGCGCATCTTCTTGCACTCGTCCATGAAGTTGGTCAGCTTGGTGATGTCTGACTTGTTGCGGGTCAGCACCGCCGCCATGTATTCGGCGGGGTAGTTGGCTTTGAGGTATGCCGTCTGGAAGGCCACCCAGCTGTAACATGTGGCGTGGCTCTTGTTGAAGGCATAGGATGCGAATTTTTCCCAGTCGGCCCATATCTTTTGCAGCACTTCGGGATTGTGTCCGTTGGCTTGGCCGCCTTCAAGGAATTTGGCTTTCAGCTCATTCATTTTCTCGATGAGCTTCTTGCCCATCGCCTTTCTGAGCGAATCGCTTTCGCCGCGAGTGAAGTTGGCCAGTAGTCGCGACAGAAGCATGACCTGTTCCTGATACACCGTCACCCCGTAAGTGTCCTTGAGGTACTTCTCCATGACGGGTATGTCGTATGTTATCTGCGATCGTCCGTGCTTGCGGGCTATGAAGTCGGGTATGTAGTCCATAGGCCCGGGGCGATACAGCGCGTTCATGGCTATGAGGTCTTCGAACGTTGATGGCTGCAATTCACGCAGATATTTCTGCATGCCGGCCGACTCGAACTGGAACGTTCCGGTGGTGCGCCCTTCGCAGTAAAGCTTGTAAGTGGCGGGGTCGTCGATTGGTATGTTGTCGATGTCGATGTCTATTCCGCGCGTGCGCTTCACGTTGTTGACGGCCTCCTTTATTATCGAAAGGGTCTTCAGGCCCAGGAAGTCCATCTTTATCAGGCCCGTTTCCTCTATCACTCGGCCTTCATATTGCGTTACGATGATTTTGTCTTTCGACCCCGACGCTTTGTCGACGGCGGTGCTTATGGGCACCCAGTCGGTTATGTCGTCGCGGCATATTATCACTCCGCAAGCATGCACTCCCGTATTGCGAACGTTGCCTTCAAGCTCTTTGGCATATCGTAATGTTTCCGATACAAGCGGATTGGGACTGCGTAGCTCGTTTTGAAACTCAGGCACGTAGCGATAGCAGTTTTCGAGCGATTGCGACACCTCTTTGCCGTCTACCACCGGCATGTGCTGCGGTATCATCTTGGTCAGGCGGTCGCTCTCGCTCAACGGCAGCTGCTCCACGCGCGCCACATCCTTGATGGCGAGCTTCGAAGCCATGGTGCCGTAGGTGATAATGTGGGCCACCTTTTCTTCGCCGTATTTGTTGGTCACGTAGCGCAGCACGTCCGCTCGGCCGTCGTCGTCGAAGTCTATGTCGATATCGGGAAGCGATATTCGGTCGGGGTTGAGGAATCGTTCAAACAGAAGGTCGTACTTTACAGGGTCGATCTGCGTGATGCCCAGGCAATAGGCCACGGCGCTTCCTGCTGCCGAGCCACGGCCGGGTCCCACGCTTACGCCCAATTGCTGGCGTGCGGCATTGATGAAGTCCTGCACTATGAGGAAGTAGCCCGGGAAACCCATCGTCTTCATTATGTGCAGCTCGAATTTTATTCGTTCTTCGAGTTCGGGTGTCAGAGGGTCGCCATAACGTTTCTTCGCGCCCTCATATGCAAGCTTCTTGAGGTAGTCGGCCTCAAATTTTATGCGGTAAAGCTTGTCGTAGCCTCCGAGTTTCTTAATTTTTGCCTCTGCATCTTCCTCCGACATCACCACGTTGCCGTTTTCGTCGCGCGTAAATTCGTCAAACAGATCTTTTTCGGTCAGTCTTTGGCGATATTCCGCCTCGCTGCCAAATTCGGCGGGAATGTCGAAGTTCGGCATTATGGGGCCGTGGTCGATGGAATAGCTCTCTACCTTTTGCGCTATCTCGAGCGTGTTTGACAGCGCTTCGGGTATGTCGCTGAATATCTCGTTCATTTCGGCTTGCGTCTTCAGCCATTCCTGTTTGGTGTAGCGCATGCGGTTTTCGTCGGTGACGAAGTTGTTGGTGCTCACGCATATGAGGCGGTCATGGGCTTCGGCATCCGATTCGTTTACGAAATGTACGTCGTTGGTTGCTATGATCTTTATGTCATATTTTCGGGCCAGTCTTATCAGTTCTGGGTTTACCTGCTGTTGATGTTCGTATGTCTCGCGGTTTCCTCCCGGCGCATTGGTGGCATGGCGTTGCAGCTCTATGTAATAGTCGTCGCCGAAAGTGTCTTTCCACCATTTCACCGATCGCTCCGCTTCTTCGAGTTCGCCGTTCTTTATGAGTCGGGGTATCTCGCCACCGAGACATGCCGACGATATGATGAGTCCTTCCTTATGTTTGGCAAGTGACTCCTTGTCGGTTCGCGGATGTGAATAGAAGCCGTCGGTCCAGGCTGCCGACACGAGTTTTATCAGGTTTTTGTATCCGGTCATGTTTTTGGCCAGTACCACGAGGTGGCGCCCGGTGTCGCGTCGGTCGGTCTGTTCATGCAGCGACTTGTTGGCCACGTACATTTCGCAGCCTATTATGAGTCTGAACTCCTTCGATTTCAGCCTGTCGATGTATGAGTGATATTTTTCGGCCAGCACGGTGTCGTTTTTGGCTTCGGCTTTTGCTATGGCCTTTTTATATTTCTTTATAGCGTCGCCATTTATGTAATTGTATATCTCTTTTACGCCAAACATGTTGCCGTGGTCGGTGATGGCTATGCCCGCCATGCCGTCGGCAAGAGCTTTGTCGACGAGTGCCGGTATTGATGCTTGCCCGTCAAGTAGCGAATATTGTGTATGTACGTGTAGGTGTACAAATGGGGTCATATATATAATATTGAGCGGTTAGTTTGTCGGCGGCCTTGATTTTCGTGCCGTATCGATATTTTTTTATGCATCAAAATTAATGAAAATTGCCCACATTGGCAATAGCGCATAATATAATAACGCTGCACCCTCGGAGCGGTGTTTTGGGCTTTTATGTTAACAAGAGTTAAAAAATAAATGTCGTAAAATGGCATAATCTATTAATTGATAGAGTATAATGAAAAATTGCGTACTTGGCGCAAATAAAAAACTTTCGAAAAAGTTTGGTGGGTAAAATAAAAGGTACTACCTTTGCACTCGCTTTCGGGAACGAAGCCACGCAAGGCCGACCGAGGGCACCAAAGAGCACATTGAAAGAATTACAATAGAGACGAAGTAGTACAAGAGTCGGA